>JAMPIC010000029.1 GCA_023663025.1 Prevotella sp. | reverse complement strand
AGGAATTATTAAACGCTGTCGGCGGGAAGCCTGTGCTGAAAGACGCGGTTCAGCACGCTAAGATTATTAGAATTTAGGAGGTGTTGTCGTGAATGGCAAGGGAGAAATTCAACCCGGGGACGTCGTATATTGCGTAGAGTGCGGCAAAGAGCTTCGCCGCCATGACGAGTATTACGCAGTAAAGCCAAATAAAATGGGTGCGCTCAAGTTCCGCGGTCGCTGGATTCACATACATAAGGCATGCTACGAAAAGCTGCTGCCCAAAAATAAAAAATCAAGAAAGTAGGTAATTTTTATGAACATCAAAATGACTATCGAGGTATCCCTCGAGCAGGCGGTTCTTATCGCGGAAATTCTCAAAAAACCCGCCTCTGCTCAAACGGCGGCGCAGCCTGTCACTCCTGCGGCTGTAACGTCTGTACCCGTTACTCCCCCGCCGACGGCTGTCCCCGTTGTGCCTGTACAGCCTGAGGTTACGGCGCGGAATACGCCGTCTATGGCTATTCCCCTCGCTGTTCCGGTTCAGCAAGTAGCATCTCCCGCCATGACCGCGCTGCCTACCGCCGTTAGGAAATACACCGCGGACGAACTTTCCATAGCGAGCCGCCCCATAGTCGAGGCGGGCAGACAGCAGGAGCTTCTTGCGCTTCTGCGCTCGTTCACGTTCACCGATGCGAACGGCGTTACCCGTAACGTTCAGAATATCCGCGAAATGCCGGAGGAATTTTTCCCCGCTTTCGCTAACGGAATACGTCAGTTGGGAGGTAAAATATAATGCCCGGAACACACGCTCTTCTATCGGCGTCCGCAGCCGAACGGTGGATTAACTGTCCGCCGTCGGCGCGGTTTACCGAAAATATGCCCGATACCGAAAGCCCCCACGCCGCCGAGGGAACGCTTGCTCACGCCCTCGCGGAGCTGAAAGTCCGCAAAAAGTTTGACGCTATGAAAAAGTCTGAATATGACAAGCGTCTCAAGGAAATCGGGAGCGACCCGCTGTACGCCCCCGAAATGGACGACCACACAGATACATATCTTGACTGTATCCTCAAAATTGCCCACGGCTACAACAAAGTCAAGCCTTATGTGGCTGCCGAAAAACGGCTCGACTATTCGGCGTACGCTCCCGACGGGTTCGGCACCTGCGACTGCGTTATGCTCTGCAAAAACGACTTGCATATTTTTGATTTTAAATATGGCAAGGGTGTTCCCGTCAGCGCGGTGGACAACCCCCAGCTGAAACTTTACGCGCTGGGCGCAATTGCGGAGTACGGCTTTTTGTACGACATTCAAAGCGTTACTCTGCACATAATACAGCCCCGTCTTGACAGCATAAGCGATTTTTCAATCGGCGCGGACAAACTTGCCGCTTGGGGAAATTCCATACGTCCGATTGCCGAGCTCGCGGACAAGGGCGAGGGCGAATTTCGATGCGGGGACTGGTGCAGGTTCTGCAAGGCGAAAGCAGTCTGCCGCAAAAGAGCCGAGGACTTTTTCACTCTCGAGGGCAGCGTTAATATGCCGAAGGAGCTACTTTCCGACGGCGAGATCGGCGAGGCTCTGACAAGGGCGCAGGCTTTGAAAAACTGGGTCACCGACCTTGAGGAGTACGTCCTTAACGCCATTCTTAACGGCTCGGAAATTGCCGGCTGGAAAGCCGTCGAGGGCAGAAGCGTACGCAAAATTACCGATATTGACGGGGCGTTTGAGATCCTCGAAAAAGAGGGGTACGACGAGGCTGTGCTTTATGAGCGGAAGCCCTTGACCCTTACCGAGCTTGAAAAGCTCGTCACGAAGAAAAAGCTGGAGGAACTTATCGGCGGCATGATAGTCAAGCCGCAAGGCAAGCCGACCCTTGCTCCCGAAAGCGACAAAAGAAAACCGTATCAACCCGATTTAAAAGAAATGTTTGGAGGAAATTAACTATGGCTATTACAGAAACTACGTTTACCACGGGTCGCGCGAGACTTTCGTTTACGCACCTTTTTGAACCGTACGCAAACAATCCCGGGCAGGAGGCGAAGTATTCGGTGACGGTGCTCGTTCCCAAATCGGACGTTGCCGCAAAGCAAAGGCTTGACGCCGCCGAAGCCGCTGCGAAACGGCAGGGCTTGGCAAAGTGCTGGAACGGAGCGATGCCGCCTATGATAGCCTCCGCGGTTCACGACGGAGACGGCGTTCGTCCCAACGGAGAGCCGTTCGGCGAAGAGTGCCGCGGCTGCTGGGTGTTCACAGCTTCAAGCAAACAGCCGCCGCAGGTCGTTGACGTTAACCTTAACCCTATCATTAATCAGTCCGACGTGTACAGCGGCTGCTACGCCCGTGTTTGCGTGAACTTTTTCCCGTACAACTCAAACGGCAAGCGGGGCGTTGGTATCGGCTTGCAAGCCGTTCAGAAAATCGAGGACGGCGAACCCCTTGGCGGCAGGGTTTCAGCGGCGGAGGCCTTCGGTGCGCCTATGGCAGTTTCGCAGCCCGCTCAGCAGGCGCAGATGTACGCACCGCAGTATGATGTTTATTCCGGTCAAAACGCGCCCGTTCAGCAGCCTATCGATCCGCTGACGGGTCTGCCCTATGAGAATTTACCGTTTTGAGGCGAATTGATATGATTAACATTCCGCATACTCTTTCAATCGACATCGAGACATTTTCAAGCGTTGACATAAAAAAGTCGGGACTGTACAAATACGTGCAGTCCCCCGACTTTGAAATACTGCTGTTAGCCTACAGCGTTGACGGAGCGTCCGTACAGATTATCGACCTCGCAAACGGCGAAAAAATCCCACAAGAAATAATTATGTCGCTTTTTAGTCCCGAGTATGTAAAGCACGCCTACAACGCCGCTTTCGAGTGGTACTGCCTTTCAAAATATTTTGAGAAACAGGAAAGCACGATGAACCGCTGGCTCGGGCATTGGCGGTGTACAATGCTCCACGGTCTGTACTGCGGACTTCCCGCAGGACTTGCCGACGCGGGCGAGGCTCTCGGTCTGCCGCAGGACAAGAAAAAGCTGGGTATAGGAAAGTCCCTGATAAACTATTTCTGCAAACCCTGCAAAGCGACGGCGGCAAACGGATACAGAACAAGAAATCTGCCGAAACACTCCCCCGAAAAATGGGAACTTTTCAAAGAATACTGCCGGCAGGACGTTGTTACGGAAATGTCGGTGGAAAACGCGTTGTCGGCGTTTCCCGTACCCGAGGATATTCAAGGGCAGTGGGAGCTTGATATGCGCACCAACGCCCGCGGCGTGCGGCTGGATATGGAGCTTGTGGCGGGGGCGATACGGTGCTATGAGGAGATAAACGAGAGGCTTATGTCGGAGGCGGTGGAAATTACGGGACTTGAAAACCCGAATTCCGTTGCGCAGCTGAAAAAATGGCTCGAAGCCGAAACCGACACCGAGATAAAAAGTCTCGGCAAGGCGGACGTGGAAAGTATGCTGAAAAGCAATATTCCGCAGGAAAGCGTGCGACGGGTGCTGGAACTTCGGCGGGAGCTTTCCAAATCCTCCGTGAAAAAATACGCCGCTATGGAAAACGCCGTCTGCGCCGACGGCAGGGCGAGAGGGCTCATACAGTTTTACGGCGCGAACCGTACGGGACGCTGGGCGGGGCGGCTCATTCAGGTGCAGAACCTGCCCCGCACCTACATCGACAGCCTTGACCTTGCCCGCGAGTACGCCAAAAGCTGCGACGCCTTTATGCTTGGCTTTACATACGGTAGCGTTCCCGATACCCTTTCTCAGCTTATACGCACGGCTTTTATTCCCTCCGAGGGGCGCAGGTTTGTTGTGGCAGACTTCTCCGCTATCGAGGCGCGGGTCATCGCTTGGCTGGCGGGGGAAAGCTGGCGGCAGGAGGTTTTCGCAAAAGGCGGGGACATCTACTGCGCCTCCGCAAGTCAGATGTTCAAAGTCCCCGTGGAAAAGCACGGCGTAAACGGACATCTGCGCCAAAAGGGAAAAATCGCGGAGCTGGCTCTCGGTTATCAGGGCTCGGTGGGCGCGCTCGTCAGTATGGGTGCGCTTGATATGGGTCAGACCGAGGAGGAACTCCCCGAAATCGTTTCCGCTTGGCGGGAGGCTAATCCGCGAATACGGGACTTGTGGTACTCTGTCGAACAGGCGGCGGTAGATACCGTTTCAAGTTTTCACAGTAATGCCGTTCGGGGAATTATTTTCAATTATGAGCACGACGCGGCGACGGGTCTTGAATTTATGACAATCACCCTACCGAGTATGCGCAAGCTGTACTACCCGTTCCCGCGTATTGCGGAAAATCAATTCGGCAAACGCGCCGTTCATTATCTCGGGCAGAACGGTACTTCAAAAAATTGGGGACTTCAGTCCACCTACGGCGGAAAGCTGACAGAAAATATCGTGCAAGCCATAGCGCGGGACTGCCTTGCCGTGGCGTTGGAACGGCTTGACAGCGCGGGGTACAAAACGGTAATGCACATTCACGACGAGGCGGTCATTGACTGCCCCGCCGAAAACGCCGACCTCGAAACCGTCTGCGGAATAATGTCCCAACCCATAGAGTGGGCGCAGGGGCTGATTTTGAACGCGGACGGGTTCGTAAGCGACTACTACAAAAAAGACTAAGGGGGGGGGGGTAAAACCTTGCTTAACGATAAACTTTTAAATATAACCGTGGGAAACAGCCGCAAAGCCTTAAACTGGACGCGGCAGGAAATAATGTGGTCGGAGCTTTGCGAAAAGCTCCGCACACCGCAGAGAAGCGTTGAGACCCTTGCCGAGTATATGACGCTCCCCAAATCGAAACAGGACGATTTAAAGGACGTGGGCGGCTTTGTTGGCGGTACTCTTAACGGCAGCCGCAGGACGGCGAACGCCGTTGCGGAGCGGTGTCTCGTTACCCTCGACCTTGACAGCGTCGGGGCGGGAATGACCGACAGCGTGCTTCGCACCGTTGACGGTCTCGGCTGTGGATACTGCGTATACAGCACCCGAAAGCACTGTGAAGCCGCGCCGAGACTGCGGGTTCTGATACCCCTTAACCGCCCCTGCACCGCCGACGAATACGAGCCTCTTGCCCGCAAGCTGGCGGAATTTATCGGTATGGAGATGTGCGACCCCACCACCTTTGAGGCCTCGCGGCTGATGTACTTCCCCTCCTGTTCCGCCGACAGCAGCTACATATTTACATACGCCGACAAGCCGTTTATCGACGTTGACGGAGTGCTGGGTATGTACGCGGACTGGCGGAACGTTGCCGAGTGGAAAGGTCTTTCCGCGCTCAAAATTCCCCGCGGGGCGAAGCAGGCGAACCCTGCCGAAAAAAGCGGTATCGTGGGGGCGTTCTGCAAAACCTATGATATTTACCGCGTGATAGCCGAAATTATTCCCGATGTGTACGTCCCCTGCGGAAACGACCGCTACACCTACTCGGGCGGCTCAACCACGGGCGGCGCGGTGGTGTACGGCGACGGGCAGTTTCTCTACTCTCACCACGCTACCGACCCCGCGGGCGGCAAGCTCTGCAACGCTTTTGACCTTGCCCGTCTGCACCTTTTCGGCGGCAGGGACGAGGACGCAAAGCCCGATACTCCTACAAACAAGCTGCCGTCCTACACGGAAATGTGCCGCTTTGCTGCGGCTGACAAGGCTGTTTCCGCACTGTTGAATACAGAGCGGTACCAAAACGCGGTTAAGGCGTTCGGCGCGACGGCTCCCGATGAAACCGAGGACTGGATCACGCTGCTTGAAGTGTCTCCCACAACGGGAAACCCTACGAAGACTACCGACAACGTGCTTATTATTCTTGAAAATGACCCCTTGCTCAAAAATAAAATCGTATTTGAGGAATTCAGCAACCGTGTGTACGCCCTCGGCGCGCTCCCGTGGGACGGCGAGACTAAGCAGCGTGTATGGACTGACAACGACGACGCGGGTCTGCGGCATTACCTTGAAAAGGCGCACCATATAACGGGTGAAAAGCGTATTTTTGACGCCTGTTCCCTGTCCTGCCACAAGCACGCTTTCAATGCTGTTAAGAATTATCTGGAGGCTCTCCCCGCCTGGGACGGCGTTCCCCGTCTCGATACGCTGTTCTGTGACTATCTTGGCGCGGAGGACAACAACTATGTACGGGCAGTTGCGAGGAAGTCCTTTACTGCTGCCGTGGCGCGGGTAATGCGCCCGGGCGTGAAGTACGACACTATGCCTATTCTCGCGGGGCGGCAAGGACTGGGCAAAAGCACCCTGCTGCGCACTTTGGGCGGGCAGTGGTTCTCGGACAGCCTTGCGGCGTTCGAGGGCAAGGAAGCCTGCGAGATGATACAGGGCGTATGGATAAACGAGGTAGGCGAGCTGAACGGTCTGAACCGCGCGGAGACGAACGCGGTAAAGCAGTTTCTCTCAAAGGTGGAGGACATTTTCCGCGAGCCATACGGGCGGAGAACTGCGGTATACTCGCGCCGCTGCGTGTTTTTCGGCACTACCAACGAGGCGGAGTTCCTGCGGGACAAGACGGGGAACCGCCGTTTCTGGCCAATTGACTGCGGGGTGAAGCCTGCGGTAAAAAGCGTGTTCAACGACCTGCCGTCGGAGGTCTCCCAAATATGGGCAGAGGCTCTTGTTGCCTGGCAGCTGGGCGAGCCTTTATACCTTGAGGGCGAGGCGCTGAAAATATCCGAGAAAGCTCAAGAGGAGCACTCGGAGCAGAGCGCGAAAGAGGGCATTATCCGCGAATTTGTAAGCATGGACGTACTCCCCGACTGGGACAAGCGGACCCTGCGCCAGCGGCAGATTTACTGGCAGACGGACTTTGAGAAAGAGGGTATCGACCGTGTTCCCCGCGAAAAGGTCTGCGCGGCGGAGATTTGGTGCGAGTGCTTTGGGTCTAACATTAACCTTATGAGGAAGTCGGATTCTGCGGAGATAAACGCCGTTTTAGGTAAAATCGAGGGGTGGGAAAAGTCCAAAAACGGCATACGCTTTAATTCGGAATACGGGTATCAGCGTGGATTTATTCGGAGAAATCTTTGAAACATTCTGCTGAAACATACTCCCAAAATTGAAACATTCTCTTTAATGGATAATTTTGGAATGTTTCAGATGTTTCGGGAATGTTTCGTACAATGTTTTGGTTCAAACGGCTTAAAACCGTTATTTAACACGTTTTGAAACATTGAAACATTCTTTATATATAAAATATAAAATATAGAGAATTAGAGAGTAAATATAATCTATAGAACGCCTAATGCGTGTATATTATACGCGCGCGCGGGAAAGTTACGGAAGTTCAAGGAGTGATAAATTTGGGAAATCCCGAAAGCAAAATCGAAAAAAAGCTTTGCGATGGCGTAAAGCGTTTGGGAGGCAGGGCGTACAAGCTGACGTCCCCGGGGTGTGCAGGTTTGCCCGACAGGTTGATTTGCCTGCCCAACGGCGCGATGATTTTTGCGGAGCTGAAAACCGAAAAGGGGCGGCTAAGTCCCCCGCAGCGGCGCAGGATTGACGAGCTTGCCAAAATGCGGCAGCACGTTCGGGTGCTTTACGGCGAGCGGGACGTTGAAAATTTTTTGGTGTCTCTGAGAGGGTGGTTAAATGGCTGAAACGTACATACCCCACGGCTATCAAGCCTACTGCACGCGGCGCATCGTCAGCGACAGCAGTCTCGGACTTTTTCTCGATATGGGTCTGGGCAAGACGGTCATAACACTGACGGCGGTAAACGAGCTGATTTACGACCGTTTCGAGGTGCGCAAGGTTCTTGTCATCGCCCCGAAAAAAGTTGCCGAAAGCACCTGGAGCGGCGAAGCGGAAAAGTGGGAGCACCTGAAGCACCTGCGGGTGTCAAAAATTCTCGGTACGGCGCAGCAACGGATACGCGGTCTGAACACCCCCGCGGACGTTTACGTCATAAACCGCGAAAACGTTTCCTGGCTTGTGGACTGCGACCGCAACGCCTGGCGGTTCGACATGGTTGTGGTGGACGAGCTTTCCGGCTTTAAAAGCAACAAGGCGCAGAGGTTCAAGTCCCTTTGCTACGTCAGACAGCACATCAGCCGTTTTGTGGGATTGACGGGCACTCCCGCAAGCAACGGGCTTACCGACCTTTGGGCACAGGTCTATCTGCTGGACGGCGGCGAACGTCTCGGGAAAAAGATAACCCACTTCCGCACAAGATACTGCGAGTGCGAGACCCACGGCGGACACTTCACGACCTACTCAATGAAGCAGGGCGCGGAGGAAGCCATAAGGGCGGCGATTTCCGACATCTGCGTTTCTATGAAGGCGGAAGATTACTTACAGCTACCAGACCTGTTGACGGTTGACGTGCCCGTCGTTCTTGATACGAAAGCGAAAAAGCAGTACGAAAAATTCGAGCGGGATATGCTGTTGCAGGTGGACGAAAGCACCCTTGACGCGGGAACGGCGGCAGTGCTTTCCGGGAAACTGCTGCAATTCGCAAACGGCGCGGTTTACGACGAAAACAAGGCGGCGGTGGAGATACACGGCTGCAAGCTGGACGTTCTCGCCGAAACGGTTGAGGGGCTGAACGGTCAGCACGCGCTGCTGTTTTACAATTTTCGGCACGACGTCCAAAGAATTACCGAACGGCTTGCAAAGTCGGGCTTGCGGGTTCGGCAGCTTTTGTCCGACAAGGATCAGCGGGACTGGAACGACGGAAAAATTGATATACTTCTCGCGCACCCCGCTTCGGCAGGTTACGGATTGAACTTACAGCAGGGCGGGCATCACATAATCTGGTTCGGGCTGAACTGGTCGCTGGAGCTTTACGAACAGGCGAACAAGCGGCTCCACAGGCAGGGACAGCGGGAGACGGTTATCGTTCACAGGCTGATTGCCCGGGATACGCGGGACGTTGACGTCGCCGCCGCGCTTGAGGGAAAGTCGGACGTACAGAACGCTCTGCTTGAGGCTTTGAAAGCGAGGATTAAAGAGATTAAGTCGGGTTCTCCAACCGTTGGAGAACGGGAATTTTAGACACGGCATAAGGAGTGATAGTCTTGACAGCAAAGGAATATTTGCGGCAGGCGTACATAATCGACAGGAAAATACGGCTCGACACCGAAAAGCTGGCGGCGGCGCGGTCGGCTCTGTACGGGAAAACCGTCCGCTATGACGGGGACGGTTCTAAGCCTGCGGCGCGGGGGAACGTTACCGAGAACGCCGTTCTGCGAGTGCTGGAGCTGGAAGAACGTCTCGACAGGGAGATTGACGAGCTTAGCTCAAAGCGTGCGGAGATTGAACGGGCTGTCAATGCGATCCCCGACGAGGCTTGGCGGGAGGTTCTTACGCGGAGGTATTTGCTGTATCAAAAGTGGGAAGTTATTGCGGAGAAGATGAATTATTCGGAAAGGCACGTTAGGCGGCTTCACGGTGTGGCTTTGAAAAATATGTCCTTGAATGTCCGATTTTGATGTGATATAATGTAAAATAGCGAAGAGTGATTAACCAAGCCGCCGTTATCGTGTCCCCCTAACGCGGTCGGCGGCGGGTTCTTTGCTTGCAGGTTGCACTAATGCGACGTGCGATTTATGTCGAAAACACTGAATTTGCGTATAAGATATTGCATTTTCGTGTTTATTGTGGTATTATGTGGTTATAACAAAATTTTAGGGGGATACTGTTATGGCTAAATACTCATTGTCTTTTTATACGTTCAGAATAATTGATACTAAAAATCATCAACAGGCAATTACTTTAGGAAAAATAAACGGGGAGGATTTAGAAGTCCTTTTATATGATTACTTTATTAAAACAGCATCTAAATATATTAACAATTCAAAAGATGAGCAGTTATTCCGTACGGTTAATTTTGATGCCAATATCTATAATTACAAAGATACTTTTTACTATAAATCCATAACAGCATTTATAAAGACCGGCGAATATGGAAACGAGGAAGAAATTGTAGACTACGAGAAACAAAAAGTGACAAAAACACTTTCCCCTAATGAAGCGCCTGTAAAACCATTTGGGTTTGCAATATATTTTCATCCGGATAAAGACACTGCAATATTAGTAACGCAATCACTTGGTGGAAAAGGTATTTCCGCACAAATAAAAAAACTCTTAAAAAGCTTTGTAACCGAGATAAGCAGCACATATTCTGCCGAAATAAAAAATGTTATTCCTAATGAATTGTTACAACAGCTTCTTGATAATAGTGAAATTAAAAAAATATGCATTGAAACATATAAAGAAACTGATTTTGCACTTGAAGACGAATTAGGTGAGAAAACCACGCTGCGTACGTCCAAGAATACAACTGTTTACTCAAAACCTCTAATTTCAAATAAAAAGTTTTTCTTTGACGTGTTTACCAAAAGACGTAATTTAAGTAAAATTGCCGGATTATCAAATGATGAGACTATTACAAATATCTCAATCAATTTCGGAAATAAAAGTATTAATTACAATGCGTACTTTAATACAAAAATTACTGAGGATATAACCAAAGAGTTTAAAGATGAACCCTTTGGTGCGTTAAAACTATATAATATTATGGATTTAAATGTTTTGGAGTATTTATATCTGTCTAACATAATTCAACGAATAAACGATTACTCTCCGTCAAGAGAAATAAAAAGAAATTTTTGGGTTGATGAAGAAAAGGATGTATTACATGAGCATAAAGATGATACTGTTATATGTAATTAAATGCCCGTACTTATATTTAATATTGGCATTCACTATACTTTGCTTCCGTAAAGCTTCACGGTCATACATAAATATTACAAAAATAATTTCAAACTATGGAAAAGAAATTATATGCGCTCACAAATTAAAATTGCTTTTTATTGCCTTTCCGATTTGTTTATCTATTTCTATAAACTTAGTAAAACCTATTGACGAAAGTATTATAGATGCAATAACACTTTCTGTTTCTATTTTGATTTCAATGTTCTTCTCATACATTGCTTTTTTTGATGAATATAAAATTTCTAACGTTGATGATATATCTCGTCAAGAGATACTTAAGCAAACTACCTTTGAATCAAGTACAATAGTTAGTTATGAAATTCTCATAAGCATAATATTATTAACAATATGCATAATATATCCAATTATTGACACAAACAACGCTGAGATATTAGCGTATGAAATCATATCTATCTCGACTAAAAGTCTTTATGGTCTTATAATTTACTCGTTATTTATACACATGATAATGAATCTGCTTATTTTGTTAAAAAGATATAATGTATTAAAAAAATATAATGAACAAAACCAATCCTAACACGATTGGTTTTACTTTTACCCGAAGGGAGGCATTTCCGTGGGCAAAACCAACAAACTTAAATACACCTCCGCGGCGGAAATGCAAGCCGCTGTGGACGCCTATTTCACCGACTGCGAGGGTCGCCCTCTTACGGACGACGTCGGCAAGACTGTACTGAATAAAAACGGAAGTCCCGTTATCGTCGGCGCGCATCCGCCCACGGTTACGGGACTTGCTTTATGGCTGGGGTTTAAGACGCGTCAGTCCTTGCTTAATTATCAGCACCGTTCGGACAAATTCAACGATGTTCTGACGGCGGCAAAATCCCGCTGTGAGGAGTACGCCGAACGCCGCTTGTTCGACCGCGACGGGGTGAACGGGGCGAAATTCTCCCTGGCGAACAATTTTAAGGGGTGGAGTGAGAAGCCTGCGGACAGCGGCGAGGGCGAGGAGGTGCGCATAATTGACGACATCTGACAGGAAAATTTCCGAAATCATTGCGGAACCCTATTGGGCGTTTCACAAGGCGGTTCGGGAGCACCGGTACACACACTACGACCTGCGGGGCGGGCGGGGCTCGCTTAAGTCCTCCACGGTCAGCATTGAGGTGATACTGCTTATTCTGCGAAACCCGAATTGTCACGCGCTGGTTATGCGCAAGGTCGCCAACACTCTCCGCACTTCGGTGTACGCTCAGTATTTGTGGGCAATCGGGGTGCTTGGTCTTGAAAAATATTTCACGGCGCACACGTCCCCTATGGAGCTTATTTACAAGCCCACGGGACAGCGCGTTCTTTTTTTCGGGGCGGACGACGCGGGAAAGCTCAAATCCATAAAGCTCCCGTTCGGGTACATCGGCATAACCCATTTCGAGGAGAAAGACCAGTTTTCGGGGCGCGCGGAAATCCGGACGATTTTGCAGTCCACAATGCGGGGCGGCGAGAAGTTCTGGAATTTTGAAAGCTACAACCCGCCGATTTCGGCGGCGAACTGGGCGAACGAGGACAGCCTGGAAAACCGTCCCGATCGCCTGTGTCACAAAAGCACATACCTTGACGTCCCCCGTGAATGGCTGGGGGAACAGTTTTTCACCGAGGCGGAAGTTCTCAAAAAGCAGAACCCACGGGCATATGAGCACGAGTATCTCGGCGTACCCACGGGAACGGGCGGGAATGTTTTTGAGAATGTTGTTGCCCGCGATATTTCCGATGAGGAAGCCGCTCGGTTTGACAGGCTGTACAGCGGCATTGACTGGGGCTGGTATCCCGACCCGTTCGCGTTTAACCGTATGCACTTTGACGCGGCGCGGCGGGTGCTGTACATTTTTGACGAGTTTCGGTGCAACAAAAAGGGCAACAAGGAGACGGCGAAAATTCTCACCGAAAAGCACGGAATTACCCCTCGGGATCTGATTACGGCGGACAGCGCAGAGCCTAAGTCCATAGGCGATTACCGCAGTTACGGGCTTTTCTGCCGAGGGGCGGAAAAGGGCGCGGGAAGCGTTGAATACTCAATGAAGTGGCTACAGTCGCTGACGGAGATCGTTATTGACGGGAAACGCTGTCCCGAGACGGCGAAAGAATTTCTGCGGTACGAATACGAACGCTCCAAAGAGGGGGACATAATCAGCGGCTACCCCGACAGGGACAACCACCACATTGACGCGGTGCGTTACGGAATGTCCCCCGTATGGAGAAAGCGAGGTCGTTAATGAATATTTTTGCACAGATTGCGGAGGCGGTGAAAAAGTTGTTTTGGGGAAAAGAAATCTCGGAGAGGCTGGGCGCGGATATTGCTGTATCGCAGACTATGGCGGAGCACATAAGGCTTTGGGCGGACTGCTATGAAAACAAGGCGGATTGGCTCACCGACAAGTACCGCGGGCGGCATTTGCCCTCGGCGATTGCCAAGGAAATGGCGCGGCTCGTTACGCTGGAGTTTAAGTCGGAGCTGACGGGGGGCAAGCGGGCGGAATATCTTTCGGCGGCGTACGGTAAGCTTATCGGGGACGCGCCGATGTACACCGAGTACGCCTGCGCGCTGGGCGGGGTTATGCTGAAGCCTTATCTGTCGGGCGGGTGCATTTCGGCGGCATACGTTCGGGCGGACAGCTTTTTCCCAACGGCTTACGACGGCAACGGGAACATCACGGGGTGTATTTTTGTTGAACGCAAGGTTATCGGGAAAAAATTCTACACCCGCGTTGAGACCCACGATTACGGGGCAAAGCTGTACACGGTGAAAAATGCTGCGTATCTTTCGGACAGCGCCGATATGTTGGGCAGACGGGTTTCTCTGACTTCCGTCCCCGAATGGGCAAAGCTGCTGGAAACGGCGGAGCTGACGGGGTTCAGACGTCCCTTGTTCTGTTATTTCAAAATGCCGGGGGCAAATCAATTTGACGGGGGTTCTCCCCTGGGTGCGTCGGTATTCGCCAACGCTGTTGACGCCATTCGGGACGCGGACGAGCAGTACGCCCGTTTGCTGTGGGAATTTGAGGGCTCGGAGCTGGCGGTGAACGTTGACGTTACCGCCCTTGAAAATCCCGAAAAAGGCAGCGTTTCAAAACACAACAAGCGTTTGTACCGGGGTTTTGACAATGACGGTCTGTATGAAGTATTTTCCCCCGCCATTCGGGACGTGTCTTTGCTGAACGGTCTGAACGATATTCTGCGTAACGTTGAATATCTTTCGGGGCTGGCTTTCGGGACGTTCTCCCGCATTGACGACGTGGAGAAAACCGCCGCCGAAATAAAGGCGTCGAAGCAGCGTTCTTACTGTACGGTAAGCTCAATTCAGAGGGCTTTGCAGAAAGCTCTTGAGGAGTATCTTGTTTGCCTGGACGAGCTTTGCGATTTTTACAAGCTTGCGCCGAAAGATAAAACCCTGCAGTCCTTTGAGTTTGACGACAGCCTTATTACCGACAGCGAGGCAGACCAGAAAATTTGGTTGCAGGAAGTGGCGGCGGGTCTGATGTCCCCCGTCGAGTACCGTATGAGACGTTACGGCGAGACGGAGGAACAGGCGGTTGCGGCGCTTCCGAACACGGTTGACAGTGAATAGTGTATAGTTGACAGTTGATATTTATTAATTTAAAAGTGAATATTTACCGTTGACTGCTTAACTGTCAACTATCAACTGTTCACTGTACACTGCGTTGGAGGTGTTTAATATGCCCGTTCTCAGTCCCGAACAGCTTGCGGAAGTCCCCGCAAGGCTGGAAAAGCTCACGCGGCAGTTTGAGGAAACGGTTCTTGAGGATATTGCGCGGCGTATCGCCAAAGCGGGGACGGTCACGGACACCGCCGAATGGCAGTTAATCAGACTAAAAGAAATGGGATACGCAAATGATTTTCTGGAAAAAGTGCTTGCGGAGTATGCCCAAAAATCCGAGGAAGAAATACGCCGTCTTTTCTTTGACGCGGGGCAGTGCTCCGACGAGTTTTACGCCGAGGTTTACGCCAGGGCGGGCAAGCCGTTCGTTCCCCTTGCGGACAACGCATATATGCAGCAGCTTATTTCGGCTGGGGTTGAACAGACCCAAAACGAACTGAAAAATTTCACCCGGTCTATGGGTTTCCGTGTGAGAAATCCCGACGGGACGGCGTCGTTCAAGTCCGCCGCAAAGGCGTACCAAAACGCTCTCGACCTTGCTCAAATGCAGGTGTCGGCGGGCGTTTTTGATTACAATACAGCTGTGAGAAATGCGGTAAAAACTCTTACAGACGGCGGTTTGCGGTTTGTTGATTATGAGACGGGGCACGTCAATCACGCGGACGTGGCAGTGCGCAGGGCTGTTCTGACGGGTGTCTCACAGATGACGGGGAAAATATCCGAGCGGGGTGCCGCAGAGCTGGAGACCGATATTGTGGAAGTCACTGCGCACGCGGGGGCTCGTCCCGACCACGCGGAATGGCAGGGACGGTGGTACTCGCTTTCGGGGAAGTCCAAGAAATACAAGTCCCTTGTGGAAGCAACGGGTTACGGCGCCGGCGCGGGACTGAAAGGCTGGAACTGCCGGCATGATTTTTATCCCGTTCTCGACGGCATAGACAAACCGTCATATACCGAGGAAGAGCTGAAAAACATTGACCCGCCGCCCATAGAGTACGACGGGAAAACGTACACATACTACGAATGCACCCAGCGGCAGAGGCGTATTGAGACGGCTATGCGGAAAACCAAGCGGGAGATCGTTGCGGCTAAGGCTTGCGGCGATGATGATATGTTTACGGCTAAGTCGGTTCTGCTCCGCAGACAGCGGGAGGAGTACGGGAAATTATCCGAAGCGGCGGGACTGCTTACGCAGAATGAGAGGGCGCAGGTTTATGGGTTCGACAGGAGTGTTGCTTCTAAATCCTCTTGGGCGGCGAGGAAAATCGAAAAGCTTGAACAAGAAGCTGATGCACTCATAAGAACTAAAACTGCTGACGGTTATATAGTATCCGAAATCTCAAAACACTTGAAAGAACGTATGCGTGAGCGCGATTTTTCTGTTTACGACATAAAAAACGCCTTGACAAATCCTCTCAGCATTGGTAAAATAAGAGCGGACGGAACAAAGCAATACATTGGCGAAAAGGCTACTATAGCAATGAATGAAAAAACAGGTAAACTTACCACCGGTTGGAAAACCAGCATTAAAAAAGCAGAAAAATTAAAAAAGGAAGCAGAGAAACAGTGAAAAATATAAAAAATAAATTTAATGCTGATCAGGTCAAAATGCTTGAAAGCGTTGGAATTGTCCTTGATAATAATGTTGATTACACCGACGAAATACTTATGAATTTTCACGATGTTATTACAGACAATTATCTTTTGCAATTTGATGAAAACGGAAATCCAAGCAGTAATGCAATTATTTATGAACAAATAATCGACATTTTTTATGACGAATTTGATATTTAACCGCCCATAAAAAGGCGGTTTTTCTATGCCCGAATTTAATAATTACTGCGTTCGGTTCTCCGGCTGTCGGAGAACGGGGCGCTGTTTTTATGCCCAAATTCAAGTCCACTTGCCGACAGTATAATCGGCTTAATCTATATTGCAGACAAAGCAATTGAAAAATTATGTTTAGGAGGATTTTATCATGCAGAACATTCACGACATTCTCGGAGGTATCGGCTTGACCGTCCCCGACGAGAAAAAAGCCGACTTCGACAAGCTTGTAAACGAAAATTACAAGACGGTCGCCGAGGTTGACAAAATCGAAGCCAAGCGGGATTTATACAAATCTCAGCTTGACGAAACACAGGCGGCTCTCAAAGGCTATGACGGGGTAAACGTCGAGGAACTGCGCGGGAAGATATCCGCGCTTGAAAAAACTCTTGCGGACAAGGAGACTGAACACGCCTCGAAGATCGCGGACATGGAGTTCAATTCCGATTTGCGGGACGCTATTCGTACAAGCGGCGCGAAGAACTCAAAGGCAGTATCCGCTTTGCTTGATCTGGACAGCCTCAAGGCAAGCAAGAACCGCGGAAAGGACATTGCGGACGCTATTGAAAAAATCAAATCGGAAAACGATTATCTTTTCGAGAGTGAAAAGCATGAGCCTATGCCCTCGTTCCTCGGCGGTACGGGAGGTTCGGGGACCGTTTCCGACGATAATTCCGTCCGCGCAATTATGGGACTTCCGCCGGTTAAAAGTTGACAGTTGATAGTTGACGGTTTTTAATTTTAAAGTGAATAGTTACGGCTGCGGTTTAACTGTCAACTGTACACTATTCACTGTACACTGTAAAATTGGAGGTATTTTTATGGCAAATTCAATCGCGCTTTTCAAAAAGTACATCGACCTGCTGGACGAGGTGTACAAGGTCTCGTCCAAATCTTCGGTGCTGGACATTGACGGCACTCTCGTTCAGGCGGGCGCAAACGCTAACGAGATCATCATTCCCAAAATTTCTATGGACGGACTTGCCGACTACTCCCGCAACAGCGGCTATGTAAGCGGCGATGTCACTCTTACAAATCAGACGGTAAAATTCAATTACGACAGAGGACGGAAATTCCAGGTTGACGCCATGGATAACGAGGAGACTGTCGGTCTTGCATTTGGAAAGCTTTCGGGAGAATTTATCCGCACTAAAGTCGTCCCCGAACTGGACGCGGTAAGGTTTGCGACTTACGCGGGAATTCCCGGGATCGGCACAGCTTCCGCCGCCCTTGCCAACGGCAATGCCGCGCTTCAGGCGATACTCACGGCAAACAACGCTATGGACGAAGCGGAAGTCCCCGCGGACGGAAGATATCTTTTTATCACGCCTACCCTGCACAACCTTATCAACGCTGTGGACAGCTACAAATCAAAGTCCATGGTGGAACGGTTTGCGGGCATTGTCGACGTTCCGCAGTCCCGCTTCTATACGGCGGTGGACTTGCTGGACGGCATCACAAAGACCGATACCGCGGACGAGACCGCCGGCGGCTACAAAAAGAATGAGAATGCCGAAAATATCAACTTTATGATAATCCACAAGGCGGCTGTTATCCAGTACAGCAAGCACACGGTCAACAAGATTTTCACCCCCGAGGAAAATCAGAACGCGGACGCTTGGCAGTTCTGCTACCGCGCTTACGGTCTCACCGACGCTTACGAAAACAAGGCGGCGGGAATTTATCTCCACACCGCCACCGAAGCATAGGAGGAAATTTTATGAGAACAATAGGACGTACAAAACCTAAGCCGCCCAAGCCTAAATCCGATACCAAACGGGAGGAGAAAAAGAAGTGATCTACGCTGATTTTCAGTATTATAAAGACTTCTTCAAAGGCAAGCTTATCCCTGCGGAGGATTTCGACCATGCGGCAATACCGGCAACGCAGTATATCAACAATGTCACGTTCGGGCGTATCGGCTCAAATGTAACGGACGCTGTTAAAAACGCCTGCTGCGCCGCCGCAGAAATCTATTACCGTTGTGACATGAGCGAAGCAGCTCTTGAAGCAGCGGGAAAATCCTCCGAAAAAACGGGAGACCATTCCGTCACTTATGCAAAAAGCGATTTTTCGTACAGCAGCAAGGATAAACAACTTTCAAAGGCTGTCAGGCTCTGGCTCGGCTCTACGGGACTTTTGTACAGGGGGTTCGGCTGATGATAACAAATCATATTTGCACCGTCATTCGCGCCGACGAAAACGACAATTACTTCGTTGCCGGGCGGTATCCCTGCATGTGGCAGGATAAAGAGGGTTATCAGGCTGCTTCATACGGCGCGGAACGCACGTCAGAAAGCCGCATATACATTCCCGACATAAACGCCGATGTGCAAAAGGGCGACGCTGTTACCAAAAAGGAAATATCCGAACCGATCACCGACACCGACGTTTCGGATATGCTTTCGGTTGTCACGGTATCGCGGTACGATTACGGCGGCAAGGATATGCGGCACATAAAGGCGGTGGCGAAATGACGTTCAAAATTAACGCGTATTTTAACATTGAAGCTCCTTCCAAAATTATAAGGGAGCTGGGACTGCAAAAAGGCGGCAAAGTCCAGCGGTATACAGACACGGCAGTTGTACGGCACTGCGACAAATATGTACCTATGCGGACGGGAATACTGAAAAAAGCCAATGGCACCGTATACGGCAGCGGCAAAGTTAAGTACAACACTCCATATGCGGCGGAAAATTATTACCGCAACAAAGGCAGAGGCTCAGGCGGCACAGCTTACGGCGGTTTCCGCGGACGGCTGTGGTTCGAGCGCATGAAAGCCGCAATGGGAAATGCTCTTGCGGAAAGCGTAAGATACGCTGCCAACGCCGCAGGCGCAATTTGGCGCGGTTAGGAGGTATATTATGGCAGTCGGAAGCATTATTGAGGGACTGCGCAAATATCTTGCGGAGTGTCCCCTGCTTGCCGAGCTTTCGCCCAAAGGTCATGTCGACTGGACGAAAGCGGACGGCAAAAACAATTACGGCATTTATTTTGACGGTAACGACCCGGTTTCCGAGCCGTACATCAACGGCGACCGGGAAATGCAGTACACGGCGCAGATCAAGATACGCAAGTTCACCGATACGGACGCTAAGCGGTTGGAGGCAAACGCCTTTTTGGAACGCTTACAGCGCTGTTTCAGAGCGCAGAACGGGGAGGGAAATCTTCCCGAAATGCCCGAGGATTGCGTGCCTACGGAAATCGAGGCGGTAAACGCAATGCTGCTCGATACCGACGAATCGGGAAAAGGCAGCGTGTACATCATACAGCTGCATCTGAATTACACACAGTGCGGCGGCGAAAATTAAAAATTTATTGTAACAGGAGTGATTAAAATGGCGGACAATAAAATCGCAATGCGGCGCGATATTACCCCTTATCTTAATACGGGAACTTCCGCAAGTCCCGTCTGGACTAAATGCGGCAAGGGCTGGAAGAAGTTTTCCGAAAATCCCAATGCGCAAACGGAGGATACGCAGTACATAGACGACGCGTCGGCAACTACCGATACGGTATCGTACAAGCCGCAGTACAGCTTTGAGTGCGATCTTATGTACAGCGACAAAACAATAAAGACGGTCTACGACATAGCAAAAGACAGAATGATCGGCAGCGACGCCGTTCTGGATTTCCTTATCGTCGATACTTTTGACAGCAGCGGAAACGGCGGAATGACAGCAAGACGCGAACAGCTTGCAGTCGCTGTATCCAATATCGACGGCACAACCAAAATGACAATGTCCGGCAGTCTCAACGGTCAGGGAGACGGCGTTAAGGGCAAGTTTGTCAAAGCGGCAAATCCCGCCGAGGGCGAAAGCGCGGGAACATTTACTCCCGACAGCGAAAACGGCGGTACCGAATAAGCAACACAAGCAGGGGGAGCGGTTCCCCCCCCTGCTTAATATTTTTAAAAGGGTGATTTTACTGTGATTTTTGATTTTAAACGCGGGATCGAAACTGTGACCGCTTACGGAAAGGATTATCCCGTACCGACAATGACAATAAGCACTGTGAAAAAGATAAACGAAACGGTCGACCGCATAAACGTCAGCTTAGACGACGTCGAAGAAAATACCCGGGCTATGCTTGAAGGCATAGCTTTTTTTATCGGCGAGGACGAAGCAAAGAGAATTTTTCCGTCTGTTGAAACTGCGGATACCGACGAGGTATTTGCGTTCTGGAGCACGCTGAAAAACGCATGCGCCGAAAACACCCGGGCTGTTATCGAAAAGTACAGACCCAATGCGGTCATAAGGAAACCGGATGTTTAACGCCGATCTGCCTGCCGTATTCAGGCTTGACGGCATTGAGTACCCGTTTCATTCCGATTTCCGCGAATGGATAAGATTTGAAAGTCTTGTAAATAATTCGGACGTTCCCGAGGTCGTAAGACCGGCGCTTATGTGCGGTCTGATATTCGCGGGAAACCCTCCGGAAAATACGGACGCGGCTATGCGCTTCATAGCGTGGTTTTACAGCGGAGGACGCGAACCCGCCGGGAGCAATGACGGGGAATATCTCGAAAGCCGCCGCGTATATGATTTTGAATACGATTTCGATTACCTGTACGCGGCGTTCACAGAGCTGTACGGGATCGACCTTATAGCTATCCCCTATCTGCATTGGTGGAAATTCCGCGCGCTTTTCAAGGGTCTGCACGGATGCCGCATGACAGAAATTATGAGTTACCGCGGCGCGGAGATCACGGACGATCTTCCCGACAGCCGCAAATGTTTTCTTGCGGATATGCAGGAGCTGTACAGGCTTCCCGTTTCCTATGCGGAGCAGCGGCGGATCGAAGAGGCTCAAAAGTTTTTAAACGGCTGAGGTGATAATATTGGCGGCAGACGGTTCACTTATTTTCGATACGCGGATCAATACCGACGGAGTATCGGAGGGAATAAATTCAATAGAAAAAGGTTTCGGGAGTATCGTCTCAACGGCAGCTAAGATATCCGGAGCTGTTACAACGGCTTTCACTGCGGCTTCGGCGGCTGCCGTAAAGGTTGGCATGGACTTCCAAGCCTCCATGTCTCAGGTGGCGGCGACCATGGGCATAACGGCTGATACGCAGGCATTTGAAACGCTCGAAACGGCGGCAAAGGAAATGGGCGAGAGCACACAGTTTTCGGCTTCACAGGCTGCGGAGGCTCTCAATTATCTTGCGCTTGCAGGATACAACGCGGAAAAGGCTGTATCGGCACTGCCCACGGTACTGAACGTCGCGGCGGCGGGCGGCATGGAGCTTGCCTCCGCTTCCGATATGATAACGGACGCTATGTCTGCGCTCGGTCTGTCTGCGGACGAAATGACCGTATTCGCGGACAGGCTGGCAGTCACGGCGCAAAAGTCAAACACCAGCGTGTCCCAACTCGGCGAGGCTATTCTGACGGTCGGCGGTACGGCGAAATCGCTGACAGGCGGCGTGGTCGAAATGAACACCGCCCTCGGTATACTGGCAGATAATGGAATTAAAGGTTCGGAGGGCGGCACTGCGCTCCGGAACGTTATTCTGTCCCTGTCCGCGCCCACCGATACGGCGGCGGCTGCGCTTGAACGGCTGAATGTCAAAGCGTTTGATATGTCGGGAAATATGCGTCCGCTTGAAGATACCTTTGCAGACCTTAACACGGCGTTATCGTCCCTGTCGGATCAGGCTCGCACCGCCGTACTCAACGAGATATTCAACAAGGTCGATTTAAAATCGGTCAATGCTCTGCTCGGCACGTCTGCGGAACGGTTTAGAGAACTTAGCGGTTACATATCCGACTGCGAGGGTGCGGCGGCTGACATGGCTGAAACCATGAACGACAACCTCAAAGGCGATCTGACTGTTATGGGTTCGGTTCTCGAAGCGGCGGGAAACGCTGCTTTTGAGAAATTCGAGCAGCCTTTGAGGACTGCCGTACAAGGCGCTACAAAATCCATCGGAGACCTTACGGAAAGTCTTACAGACGGCGAGCTGTCCGGCGCTTTTGAAAGCGCTGCGGGCGGTATGTCGAAGCTTGCGGAAGAGACGCTGAAGCTTGTCGCGGAGGACGTTCTTCCCGCGGCAGTCAAGGGATTTGCATGGGCTGCGGATAATTTTGACACGATCGTTACCGTTGCGGGAGCGGCAGCGGCGGGTATCGCAGCTTATACAGCTGCGGCAAAAGGCGCGGCAGCGGCAACAACGGCGCTTTCTGCGGCGGCTGCGCTTAATCCGCTCGGATTGGTTGCTGCGGGAGCTGCCGCCGCAACCGCTGCCGTTGTGGCTTTTACAAACGCAGCAAACGAACGTCTAAGCAAAAGAAATCAGCTTGACGAAACAACTCAAGCTATTTATGAACAAATATCGGCATACAAGGAATTGACTGAAACCGCCGAAGAAAACTCCCAAAAAGCCGAGCAGACCGCCGCGTCTGCAAAGCATTACTGGTATGAGGTTCAAAAGCTTGCCGACGAGCAGGGCAATGCGAAAGGGTCTGCCGAAGAGCTGAACACCGCAGTCGCGCGTTTAAACGAAGCTGCAGGTACCAATATTGAGGTCATTAACGGTCAGATACAGGGGTACAAAGAGCTGGCTCTGACTATGGACGATTATATAGAGCGCACAAAGCGAGAGGCGCAGATGTCTTATCTGAAAGACAGTTACGGCGAAGCTTTGATGAACATCGACGAAACAAATGAAAACTATAACAGAGCTCTTGAAGAAAAATTATCCGCTTATGAAGATTACAATTCAAAGCTTAGCGAGCTTCGCCGGGCTGAACGTACAGGTTATTCCGAAAACACGCCGTATGAGCAATTGCTGCTCGACACGGACGAAGCGGAAAAAAGATTTTCGGCGGCTGCAACACAGGTCGCCGCTCTTGAACAGCAGTTGAATTCTTATCAGTCGGTGATCGATAAATATGAGGATTTGGCAAGCTATGACGGAAAATCGGGCGGCGGCGAATACAAGTCCACCGCTCAGCTCGACGCCGAGGAACAAGCCAAAAAGCTTGAAGAGACTGCGAAAAAAAACGCCGAAACGCTCGCCAAACAGCAGGAGACTGCAACGACAGCTTTGTCGGATGGCTGGAAACGTCTTGAACACGATTACGCCGTGGGCACGATAGCGACCGAAACAGAACTCTACGAAAAGAAAAAAGCCTTGTGGAACGAGTACGGCGACGCAAGCCTGACAGACCACTGGTCGTACATTGAGGACATTTCCAAATATGACAGGGAATTTGCGGAGGAGCAAATAAAGCTTGCCCAAAAGGAAGCGGACGAAAAGCGGCGCATACAGGAAGAGAAAAACAAAAAAGCCGAAGAAGAACGCCAAAATTCCATTGACGAGCAAAAGGAAATTGTCAGCGACGGTCTTTCGGACATTTTAAAATCCTACCGCGAAGCCTACGACGAGCTTGATCAAAAGCGCAAAAATTACCGCGACAAACTCATGTCAATAGGCGGCGACCTGTTTTCGGTGGACGAAATCGAAAACCCCGACGGAAGCAAGACCAAGCAGTACACCGTCAACAATGTCGACGAACAGCTCCGCAGAATGCGGGAGTACAATTCCGCGGTCAAAAAGCTCCGCGCGGAGGGAATGTCGGACGGTCTGCTGTCCGAGCTTACGTCCCTTAACGGCGAGGACAGCGCACAGTTCGCGAAATATTTGGCGGGAATGTCCGCGTCCGAATTTGCGAAAATCAACGAGCTGTACAGCGAAAAGCAAAAGCTTGCGGACGAGCTTGCCGACGACCTCTACAAGGACGACGCGCAGCTCATTTCCGACAGCATGACCGCCGCTCTGGGAGACCTTGCGGTCTCCGCCTACAGCTGCGGAGCGCAGGCTGCCGAAGAGTTCTCCAAGGGCTTCAGCGAAGCGGCGAACAATCTGGGACTGAACAGCCTGTACAGTCAGCTCCGGGCGGCGGGATCGGCAAAATCATACGAAAATTATGTGACGGTAAATCAGTCCGTCCCCGACGTTAATGTGACGGTTACGCCCGGAAAAACAAGCATTTATCTGGACGGCAAAAAGCTGGGCGAAGCGAACACGGTTTACGAAAGTCAGCAATCGAAAATAACGGGAAGGTAAGGTGATTTTTTTTGATACAAATAGTTGCTTTAGGCGATGTGGAAATACATGAAAAAACGACTGATTATGAGATAGACATTTCCCCTGTTGAATCAGACAACGCATTTACGACGTTTAACGGGAAAGAGATACGTCCTCTTATGGGGCATAAAACGGTAATTTCCTGCAATTTAAAGGGCGTACCTCACGCAAAAGCTCAAGCCATAGCCCGAATTGTCAAGGCGAAAGATTTTGATTTGACGTACACAACGCCGCTCAATATCACAAGCAAATTCCGCTGTACAAAGTACAACGCAACGCCGAAAAATTCCGACCCGCGTGAGAAAAATCCGCTTATCACAGACAAAATCACTTGGAACATCTCGCTGACTTTGGAGTCCGCCGAACTTGCCGCAGACGGCGGCGACGGACTTTAGCTGGGCGATAACCCTAAACGGCGCACCCGTCCGCGACTTCGGCGGGATACGCTTCAGCTTCGCGGTAAGCGGTTTGGGAACGTCCGGCTGCTGCGCGGTTCAGCTGGAATTCGACGTGTACGACCCGACGGATTTTTACGGCGATATGCTTCTCGACGGGGCGGAGGTCACGGTCTCCTGCCCCGAGCTGTTTTTCACGTCGCAGACATTTTTCTGCGACTGCATTTCAATTTCCAAAAAAATCTGCAAATTCGTTTGCTACGACCGTATCTGCAAGACCGACCGTCCGCTGGATATTTCGGAATTTTCTTTCGGCGAGGACGGCTCGGTTTCCGCCGACGGAGTGCTTTCAGCGGTCTGCCGTCAGTGCGGATTTGCGGATCACGGCTCGTCGGGGACGGGGCTTGAGTACATAAAAATCCCCAAAAGTCAGCTCGAAAATATCGCTTGCAGACGCGCCC
>JAMPIC010000028.1 GCA_023663025.1 Prevotella sp. | reverse complement strand
CTTTCAGATTAATTTTTCCGAAATCCACAACGCCGTTAATTATTGCGGTTTCCGACCGTTTCCGCAAATTAAAATCCGCGGACAAAAGAAAAACGGCAGCATAAAATCTGCTGCCGCCGAACGGGGTATTTTTAATGAAATTTCTGAAAAATTTTTCGTGGTTCGTGTCGATAAAAAATGTTCCGAGTTTTCTGTATGTTGCCGTAATTCTTTCCGTAACTTCGTTATGTTTCCAGCTGTACAGCAGTTTCGCCGCAACACTTTTGTAATTATTAAATCGGTTAAGCGTTACTCCGTTCACCCGAAATCCCGACCGTCTCGGCTTGAAATTCGGTACGGTCTGCATTTCCCGCTCAACACCTCTCCAATATGGCGTGTTCATAAAAAGCATTCTAACTCATCTCCAATCCGAAACTTTCCTCAATATCCTCGTCCATATCCTCGTCCATATCCTCGTCCATATCCTCCGATGAAGTGATGTTGACATACTCGCCGACAATCGAAAGAGCCTCTCCGTAGCTCCCCGAATCCAAAACGCGGGAGGACATCTCTTTCGCCTCCGCCGACATACCGTTATCTTTCAGCGACCTCGACGCTATCCCGACAAGGTTGAAAATGTTCCCGTCCTGACCTATCAAGGGACAGTCGGGTTTGTTTCTTTCGTTTTCCATTTTAATACCTCCATATTTTTTGTAACAAAAAAAGCCATGCTAAATGTTTTTACACTTAACACGGCTTTCTCTGTTTTGCACATATTTTGTTTTAAATTTTTGGTAATATTTATTTTTAGGGTTCAAATCCCTTAAAAATCTTTTTTCCTATAGATTATTTAATGTATACAATATTTTTTGATTTTGGACGGAATTTTTCTACAGGTACGGTTCACGTCCCGCCGAAATCTTTTTTCCAAAGGATTATTTCATTTTTGTAATTGTATACAAAATTTTCCCGAAAATTTCTACTTTGTATGAAAAAGAGCCGAACGATGTTGTTAAGGGGTTTGTTGGGGTTATTTCTGAAAATAAAGGCATTTATGCGGATTGACTTGTGATGTAAATTATCGTATATCAGTGTATTGGCAATAGATAAATAAAACGGCTGCCCACCAGTTTATTGGTTTGGCAGCCGTTTGTATAATCCGCTGTGTTTGTGCTTTTGGTTTTATTTTGGGAAACTTCTGCATCGCCCTCACTTTAAAGGCGAGCCATTACCCTTATCGGCATACTCTGTCAATAAGGGTAATTTGCTCCCACGGGTAACGATACTTCCATACCGTTATCTGCCAATTAGCAAACCGCATTATGTATTTGATATTGATTTTACGAAAGCACCTTTATCAGATAGCTGATAAGCTCCTTGATCTGAGGCTTGGAGAACTGACCGTCCGCGCCGACGGATTTTCCCTTTGCGATCATCTGCTCGTTGATGAGGGAGGAGAACAGCAGTACCGGTATCTGCGAAAGAACCTTGTCGTCCTTTATCAGCTTGGTAAGTCTGTGACCGTCCATCTTGGGCATTTCGATGTCGCTTATAACGCAGGCGATGTGAGAGGTGATGTCGTCGCCCTTGTCCTTGAAGCTCTGGACATATTCCCATGCGTCCTGACCGTTGCTGAAAGACATAATATTGTGGAAGCCAACTCTCGAAAGGGAGTCGGTTATCATCTTGTTGAGGAATTTGGAGTCGTCGGCGACAACGATGTGCTTGTTTCCCGCCATAGCGTCGGGACCCGCGATCTTGTCAATGCCGGTCACGTCGAGACCCGCGTCGCGGTTAAGGGTGGAAACGATCTTCTCGAAGTCCATTATAATGATGATCCTGTCGTTGATCTTGGCGACGCCGGTCGCAAGACCCATAGCCTCGTCCTTGCTTCCGCTGGTAACGGCGGGAGGGTCGGAAATGTCAGCCCACGATATGCGCTGAATGCCCTTTACGCTTGTAACGTGGAAAGCCACATGCATACGGTTGAACTCGCATATGATAAAGATTTCCTTGCCCGAAACGCTGTGTTCGGTGTGAACGACTTTGTGCAGGTCGATGACCGAGATAAGCTGGTCACGGGGAATGAACACGCCCTCTATCTCTTCGGGAGCGTTCGGAACGGGGGTAACGTCCTGATTTATCATAATTTCCACAACTTTGGATATGTTAATACCGAAGTTATTGTCGCCCACCTGAAATTCGAGAAGTTCAAGTTCATTTGTACCGCTTTCCAACAAAATATTAGTATTCATAGAAAAATCCCTCCATAAATTTGTAACCGCCGCCGAACAATTAAACGCTACCTGAGCGTAAAACATTTTACGGTCACGCAGTACAGCTTGATAAAGCTATGCTTGAGTATAATTATACAACATAATTTATAAAAAATCAACCTAAATCAGAAAAAAAATGTAAAATCTTTAAAATTCGCCTCTGAGCCGCTTGATCTGACGTATATCGTCACCGACGAACATGAGGGTGCGGTATACGCTGAACAGCCGCGAAATGATCCTGTCGTTGTAGTTTCTTTGCAGCTCGGCTGCGGAAAGGTTGCTGCTTATGACGGTAGGAACTCCCAGATTTATGCGGGAGTTGATGATATTGTACAGCGCCGACTCGTAGAAGCTTGTGCGGAACTCCGAGCCTAAATCGTCCAGAATAAGCAGATCCGCGCTTATCAGCACCTGAAGCGTGTCGGTCTCCGAATTTTCGGCTCTCCCGAAATGTTCCTTTTCGATCATTCTCAAGTAGTTAAGCAGCGAGCCGTACGCCACCGTATATCCTTTTTTTACCACTTCTTTGGCGACCGACAGGGAAATATGGGTCTTGCCGATACCTGTTTTTCCCAGCAGGAACAGGCTCTCGGATTTAGGCGTGAAGCATTCGGCGTACTCCCTGCAAAAGCTCAGATTGTCGGACATCTTTTTATAGCAGTCCACACCCGTCTCCGTTGTTTTGCCTTGATAGTAGGCGAGGGAAAAATGCTCGAAATCGCAGTCGGGCATATTTGCCTCGGAGTTAAGCTTCTCCACCGCAAAGCGGGTGAGCAGCTTCTCAAAGCAGGAGCACCGTCTGCCGTCGTAATATCCCTTGTCGCCGCACTTTTCGCATATGTACTTCGGCTCGAGACAGTCGGCGGGGTATCCGTTTTTCCGCAGCAGGGAGCGTATCATTTCCTGCCCTTGGAGATTTTGGTTTTTCAGCTTTTCAAAATTTTCCCTGAAATTTCCTTTGTTTCTCAGAATAAGCTTTGAAAGCTCCACACTGGTGAGGGAAAGCTCCGCTCTTATCTCCCTTATTTCGGGTATCGTCCGTTCCGCCTCCGCCGCCCTTGCCTCCGCTTCGGTCTCGGCGCGGAGACGCCGCTGCTTTATTTCGTTTTCCGCTCTTTCATAGACGTGTTTGTCAAAGGACATACTGCGCCTCCTTTCGGGTTATCTTATTTTCGGAACGGTGTTCATGGCGTGTTCCACAAGCAGGTCAAGATTGTAGGAATGCCCGCCGCCGTCCGGCTTGTCCGTTTTTTTGTTCGGAACGTCTTTCGGTAACTTCTTTTCCGACTTTTTCACGTCCGCGGGAGTAAACATACCCTTGCCGTACCAATCCGTAAGTATGGTGTTCATGTAGCTGAACTTGACCTTGCCGATAGCGTCCACGGTCCTTTCGTATGCGTATGATATCAGCTCGATGCTGATATTTTTCGCCGACCAGTCGGAAACAAGCTTACGCTCGGTGGGGGTGAGGGTGCGGTTCAGTCCGAGACGGGCGGAGACCTGTCCCTCCAGCGAGTAGTAGTTCTGCATTCGGAGTATCTCCCGTTCAGCCTGTTCATGGGTGACTATGCCGTCCTCATGCCACTGAGAGGCTATCTTTTCGATAAACCCTATGCTTGCCCTGTTTTGGGAGACGGCAAAGTCCATTATCATCAGCAGCAGATCGGAAGCCGTTCCGTAGTAATCGTGAAGCCATATCAAAGTCCGCTGCTCGGTGTAGGTGAGGACTTTCCCCAGCGTAGCCTCCGCCGCGCTGAAAAGGAACTTTATCTCGTCGGAGCTTTCCGCCCGCTCCGATATCTCGGCGGGGGAAATCATTTTAGAGGCTTTTTCCCTTGATCTGGGAGCGGAAATTTCCGCCGCTGACCTGACCTCTGCCGGCGTTTCCTTTGCCGCGGCGGTCAGGGGGACGTTATCGGAAACCATTACCCCCACCTGCTGCCAGTAGGAGACCGCGTCCTCCGCGTCCTCCTCGGTTATGCCCACGGCTCTGCCCATTTCGGCGAGGGACTCGTCCGAGTTTTTGTTTTTCAGTATGTAAAGGAGCAGCTTTACGGCTTTCCCGCTTGCCAGCTTCAGACAGTCCGCCGCAAGGTCGGGAACGGCGAATACTCCGTCCGAACCGTCCCAGTTTATCTTATAGTTCATTGATACCGCGATACTTCCTTTCAAGATGATTGACCGTGATTTTTTACGTCCGAAAAATATTATAGCATATTTTGAAAAAAAAATCACTATAAACTTGACCAAAATTTTTTTTCGTGATATTCTATAAATATACAAGTCGGAAAGGAGCAATTTTTACAAATGGAAGAAAACGCCAACACTCCCGTTCCTCGGGAGGAACAGGGTAAGGATACGGCGGAAATGCCGAGAAAAACCTACAGCAAGCAGCAGAATATGCTCTATACGGTAATTTCTGTGGGACTTTTTATAATTATCTATTTCGGAGGGGGTAAAGTTCTGGAGCTTGTCAACCGCCCCTACAGGATATATTGTTACCCCGAAACGGTCTCGGAGGAAAGCCTGCCGGAGCTGTACGGTATCTGCGGCATATCCAGAACGGGGGAACTTGCGTTCGAGGGAGCCCGGCTCAGGAAAGAGGGCGGCTTTGAGGTCACGGCTCTGTTTTCGGGCGTTGAAGATGAAGAAATTTTTGCGGAAAATTATATAAATTTTGAATACGGCGATCTTTTGGAGGATATCCGCACCGAGTTTTATCCCTATCCCGAAAACCCGTCGGCTGCCGAATACGCCTACGCCGTTAGGTATGTGGATATCAACGACCCCAACAGGTACGTTTCCGTCTTTGAGTACGGCGGCGGTGTCTATGCCCAGTACACGCAGCTGGGGAACAGTCTTGCATCCGATGTAAAGTCTTTTTTCGCGGACGGAGAAAAAGTGTATTGAAAATGTTGCAATTTAACGCGGAAAGTGGTATAATAATGTATAGCCTGCAGAAAAAGTTATCTGCAGGGCGGGGGCTTGCTCCCGCCCGATGCTTTTAACGGAAAGGAAGACCGGATTGCCGACGGATTATAAGACTAAAGTAAAAGAAATACTGGCGCGGAGAGATTCGCCGTATTTGTGCTGTCTGCGCAGCTTCGGCTGTCAGCAGAACGTGAGCGACGGGGAGAAGATACTCGGTTTGCTGTGCGAATTGGGCTACGGCGTTACGGAGGACGTTTCCTCCGCCGACCTGATACTGTACAACACCTGCGCGGTAAGGGAAAACGCGGAACTGAAAATATACGGACTTCTGGGAGACTTGAAACACCTTAAAGAAAGCCGTCCCGGGCTGATAATCGGCGTGTGCGGCTGTATGGCGCAGCAGGAGCAGGTCGTTGAAAAGATACGCAGAACCTACAGGCAGGTCGATCTGATCTTCGGGACGTTCGCGGTGAACGAGCTTCCGAGGCTGCTGTATGAAGTCCTTACCGAAAAAGGGACAAAGGTTGACATTACCGAGTACGGCTGCGGTATAGCCGAGAATATCCGTCCGGTGAGAAGCTGCGGCTTCAAGGCTGGAGTTCCGATAATGTACGGCTGCAACAACTTCTGCTCATACTGTATAGTGCCGTATGTGCGCGGCAGGGAGCGGAGCAGAAGTCCCCAAGCCGTGATTGACGAGATAAGAGAGCTTGCGGAAAACGGGTGCAGGGAGATAATGCTGCTGGGGCAGAACGTCAACTCATACGGTAAAGACCTTGACCCGCCCGTGGGTTTTTCCGAGCTTCTGCGCAGGATAGACGCTCTGGACGGGGATTTCAGGGTAAGATTTATGTCCCCCCACCCGAAAGACGCGGACAGGGAGCTTATCGATACTATTATAGAATGCGGCAAAATATGCAAGCATCTGCATCTGCCGCTCCAATCGGGGAGCGACCGCATTCTCGATGAAATGAACAGGCGCTATACAGCCGAAAAATATATGGAGACGGTGAAGTACGCAAGAAGCAGGATACCCGATTTTTCGTTCAGCACCGATATAATCGTGGGTTTCCCCAATGAGACACGGGAGGATTTTGAGGACACGCTGAGAATAATGCGGGAGGTAAAGTACGACAATATTTTCTCGTTCATATACTCAAAGCGGACGGGCACAAAAGCCGCCCTGATGGAGGACAGGATTTCCGACAGGGAAAAAAGCGAACGAATGCGGGAGCTGCTGGAGCTTCAGCGGGAGATATCCTCGGAGCATTTCAAGCGGTTCGAGGGCAGAACGCTGGACGTTCTTTTCGAGGCGGAGACCAAAAAAGAGGGCGTCTTCACGGGAAAAAGCGGCGAGTTTATTATTGTGGAAGCGGCGGCGGACAGCTCCGTGATCGGACAGATGAAAAGGGTCGGGATCACGAAAGCTTTCAACTGGGCTTTGCGGGGTGAAATAATTGACTGAAAGGAATGATATTATGACAATTAATGGAGTAAACGGCGCGGCGGCTCTTTACAGATACGTTTCCGGGGGCGGAAGCGCAGGCGGAGCGACTTTCGCGGAAACGCTGAGCGCGGCGGAGGAGTCCGCAAAATCCGACGAGGAGATACTTTGCGAAACGCTTGAGGAAATATACCTCAACAATCAGCGGAAGAATTCCGAGGAAAAGCAGGAGAAAAAGGATTTCTGGGAGCTGAGAACAGAGCGGCAGAAGCTTTTGGACGAGTATTTTCAATTGAGGGAAATTCAGCGCAAGGCGTTTGAAGAAACGGCGCTGAAAAGAAAAGCCGCAAAGGAGTATTTTTTCAGCGGCGAGGGAATGCTGTTCTTTCATTCGGCTGCGGAGGAAATTTTCGGCGGCTTGGCGTAAATCGGTCAATACGGAAAATTACAATAATATAAAGGAGTTTTTACAATGAACGTTATCGACAAGGCAAGAGAACTGGGAAAGATGATACAGGCGGACGAACGCTACGCCGCCTATATAAAGGCTAAGGAGGCTAATGACGGCGACTCCGAGCTTCAGCAGATGATAAACGAGTTTCAGATGAAACGCGTGGAGCTTAACACGGAAATGTCCAAGGACGACCGCAGCGCGGAAAGGCTTACCGCTCTGGACAACGAGATCAAGTCCCTTTACGGAAATATTATGAGCAACAAGAATATGACTGACTATAACGAAGCCAAGAACGCCATGGACGATATGCTCACGCAGATAAACGTTATCATAACCTATTCCGCAAACGGAGCGGATCCCGAGACCTGTCCCACAGAGGAACCCGGGGGCTGCGGCGGAAGCTGTTCGACATGCGGAGGCTGCGGCTGAAATAAAATTTTATTGAGAGGAGACGTTGACCTGCCGTTATGCACGGCGGGTCAATCGCGGTAATTATGGCTATGCAGATTGATATTAACCGTCTTTCGCCCATGATGAAGCAGTATTTTTCCGTGAAGAACAGGTACAGGGATCACGTTCTGTTTTTCAGGCTGGGCGATTTTTACGAGATGTTTTTCGACGACGCTGTTATGGTTTCGAGAGAGCTGGAGCTTACGCTTACGGGGCGTGACTGCGGTCTGGAGGAGCGCGCTCCCATGTGCGGCATTCCTTATCACGCCAGCGAGATGTACATAAAGCGCCTGATCGAGCTGGGACACAAGGTCGCGATCTGCGAGCAGCTTACCGATCCCAAGGACGTTAAAAACGGCATTGTGGAGCGGGACGTAATAAGGATAGTCACCCCGGGAACTCTCACGGAAAGCTCGCTTCTGGACGAGTCCAAAAACAACTATATCTGCGCCGCTTTTGCCGCGGAGGACGAGTGCGCGGTATGCTTTGCGGACATTTCCACGGGCGAGGCGCATCTTTTCAAAAAGACGGGCAAGGATATCCAAAGCGAGGTCATCAACGAGCTTTCACGGTTCGAGCCGGCGGAAATCCTGTTCAACGACGGCTTTCTCGATTTGAAGCAGGTCACGGATTTTATCAGGGACAAGCTGAACTGCTCCGTACAGATGCTCGACGGCGAAAGCTTCGACGTAAATTCCAAAAAGGACGTTGTACTGAAACAGTTCAACGCTCCCGAGCTGTGCGAGATAGGGCTTAACGAGGACAGCTCCGAGGCGCGGTGCGTGTGCGGACTTTTCTGCTATATCAGCGATACACAGAAAGCGCTGGTGGGAAGATTTACCGGGATAAAGCGTTATAACGACAGCTATTTCATGGAGCTTGACATTGCGGCGCGGCGCAATCTGGAGCTTACCGAGACCATGCGGAACAAGGAGAAAAAGGGAAGTCTGCTGTGGGTTCTCGACCACACACAGACCTCCATGGGAAAACGTCTGCTGAAAGCCTATATCGAGCAGCCGCTCATCAAGCCTGCGATCATCATTAACCGTCTCGACGCGGTGGAACAGCTCTGCAAGCAGTCCGTCATAAGGGAGGAGCTTTCCGACCTGCTTTCGGGCGTGTACGATATCGAGCGGCTCATGACGAGGGTAATGTACAAAACGGCAACTCCGAGGGACTTGAAGTCGCTGTCCCTTACAGCGTTAAAGATGCCCGACATAAAAATGCTGATGGAGAACTTCAACTGCCGCCTTATGCGTGAGCTGAACCAAAACATACATACCTTAAGCGAGATTTCGGGACTTATCGAAAACGCGGTAAAGGACGACGCTCCCGTCTCGGCAAAGGAGGGCGGCGTCATAAAGGACGGCTTCAACGGGGAGCTTGACCGTCTCAGAAATATCATCAAAAACGGCGAAAGCATTATCAGGGAAATAGAACAGCGGGAAAGGGACAGGACGGAAATAAAAAATCTGAAAGTAAGCTACAACCGGGTTTTCGGGTACTATATCGAGGTCACAAAGTCCTACTATGACAAGATTCCGCCCGAATACGTCAGGAAGCAGACCCTTGCAAACTGCGAGAGGTTCATTACCGACGAGCTGAAAAAGACGGAAAACGAGATACTGGGCGCAAACGAAAAGGTTCTGTCGCTGGAGTATGACATTTTCTGCGAGGTGCGGGACTTTGTCGCCACGCAGCTTGTAAAAGTTCAGGAGACCGCTTCGGCGGTGGCGCAGCTGGACGTGCTTTGTTCCTTTGCCTATACCGCCCTGAAAAACGGCTATACCAAGCCCGACATTGCCATAGACGGAGTGATCGACATCAAGGACGGCAGACACCCCGTCGTGGAGCTTATGCTCACGGACGAGATGTACGTCCCCAACGACGCTTATTTGGACACGGGCGGCAGCCGTATGTCCATTATCACGGGACCGAATATGTCGGGTAAATCCACCTATATGAGGCAGACCGCGCTTATCGCTCTTATGGCGCAGATAGGCTGCTTTGTCCCCGCGCGGTACGCGAAGATTTCAATTGTGGACAAAATATTTACCCGCGTGGGAGCTTCCGACGACCTTACGGCGGGACAGTCCACCTTTATGGTTGAAATGAGCGAAGTTGCGGATATCCTCAAAAACGCCACCAAGCAAAGCCTTGTCATTCTTGACGAAGTGGGACGGGGCACGTCCACCTACGACGGAATAAGCATTGCCACGGCTGTGGCGGAGTACATTTCCAATTCCCGTATTCTGGGCTGCAAGACCCTTTTCGCCACCCATTACCACGAGCTTATAAAGCTGGAGGACGAGCTTGAGGGCGTGAAGAATTACAGCGTGGCGGTGAAGAAAAGGGGAGACAATATCAAATTCCTGAGAAAGATAGTTCCCGGCGGCGTGGACGACAGCTACGGCATCGATGTGGCGAAGCTTGCGGGACTTCCCGGCAGGGTGCTGAACAGGGCGAAGCAGCTTCTTGCGGAAATGGAAGAGGAGAAGTCCATGCAAAGAGAAGAAAAGCCGAAGGAGCAGATATCTTTCGGAAGCATCGGCAGCGAGCGCATTATCGAAAAGCTGCGAAAGACCAACGTGGACGAGCTTACCGACGAGGACGCCAAGTATTTTCTCAAAGAATTATGCGATATGTTGGAATAAAGGGCAGAAAATTTCTATCCTCTATTCTCTGATTTCTAAAAGGAGCAGTAAATGGCAAGAGTACAGGTTTTAAGCAAGGAAACAGCGGAATTGATAGCTGCGGGCGAGGTTATAGAACGCCCCAGCTCCATTGTCAAGGAACTGGTGGAAAATTCCATAGACAGCGGCGCGTCAAGCATTACCGTGGAAATAAAGCGGGGCGGGATAAGCTACCTCCGCGTGACGGACAACGGCTGCGGGATAGAGTACGAGGACGTTCCCACAGCGTTCCTACGCCACGCCACAAGCAAAATTCACGGTAAGGACGACCTTGACAGCATTATGACATTGGGTTTCCGAGGGGAGGCTCTGGCTTCCATATGCGCGGTGGCAAAGGTTGAAGTCCTCACCAAGACGGCGGAGGGTCAGTACGGCGTCCGGTACGTTATCGAGGGCGGCGAGGAAAAGGAGTACGACCGCACAGGCTGTCCCGACGGCACTACCATTATAATAAGGGACGTTTTTTTCAACGTGCCCGCGCGGCTGAAATTCCTCAAAAAGGACGTTGCCGAGGGAAACGCCGTTGCTTCGATAATCGACAAGATAGCTTTGTCTCACCCCGAGATAGCGTTCAAGTTTATCCGCGACAACAAGCAGGAGTTCATCACTCCCGGGGACGGGGAGCTTTATTCCTCTGTCTATTCCGTTATGGGAAAGCAGTTCGCCGCAGCGATGATACCCGTGGACTACGAGCTGAACAGTGTAAAGCTTAACGGCTTTACGGTTAAGCCGCTTTTCGGCAGACCAAACCGCACTATGCAGCACTTCTTTATAAACGGCAGATATGTAAAGTCTCCGACCTGTACACACTCCCTTGAGCACGCTTACCGCAACAGCATAATGGAGGGAAAGTTCCCGTCCTGCGTTCTGAGAATGACTGTGCCGCCGTCAATGGTTGACGTGAACGTCCACCCCGCAAAAGTGGAGGTGCGCTTCACAGACGAAAAAATCATTGCGGACAGCATTTATTTTGCCGTCAAGAACGCCATACTTCTCGATACCGCGCCTGCGGAAATAAACATCAAACAGCCTGCGGTTGACTACAGAAAGCCGCTTCCCGAGCAGCCTCCCGAATATTCTCAGGACAGCTTCGCTCCCGCCGCAGCCGCGCCCGCGGAGACCGCACCTGTCGCTCCGCCGACGGCTTTTTACGAGAGCCGCCCCGCAGTCAGGGAGGAAATGCCGGTACAGACTGCCGTACCCGCTGTCCATACCCCTCCCGAAGCGTTTGCGCGGCAGACTTTCGTTCCCTGCGCGGAGGAAAATATAGTGGACGTTCCCTACGACGTGCCCCCCGAACAGGACGGCGAGACCATAGAGCAGCTTAAACCCTTTGAGGAACAGCAGTTCAGGTACATTTCGGAAAATTCCTTTGAAAAGAAAAAAGCCGTTCCGCAGGAGCAGCCGAAAGAAATTTACTTCCGCGTGATAGGCGAGGCGTTCAAGAACTACATAATCGCCGAGGTGGAGCAGGACTTGGTATTTATTGACAAGCACGCCGCCCACGAAAGAATACTTTTCGAGAAGCTCAGGTCGGGGCGGCAGAAGCTTGTGTGTCAGATTTTGTTGCAGCCCGCGGATGTCCGTCTCGACTGCGAGGAGTTCAGCGCGCTTGTGCAGAACGCGGATTTTGTCCGCGAGCTTGGTTTCGAGTTTGAGATATCGGGCGCGTCGGACGTGGAAGTCAAGGGCATACCGAGCATTCTGGACGGCTGCGATCCCAAAGACCTTATTATAGAGCTTGCGCGGAACATCAGCGAAAACAAAGCCGATCCCATGCCCGAAATTCTGGACGATATGTACCATACTTTCGCTTGCAAAGCGGCTATCAAAGCCAATGACAAGAACACGCTTTCCGAGCTTTCGGTGATCGTAAGGACGATACTTACCGACGAGCGCATACGGTACTGTCCACACGGCAGACCCGTTATGTTCAAGCTTTCAAAACGGGAACTGGAGAAGCAGTTTAAGAGGATAGTTTAAAAAGGAGAGTACATAGTATGAATTTAGTCAAACAGCCGACATTTGAAACCTGCGGGCAGGCGTGTATAGCTATGCTTTCGGGAAAGGACATTGACGCGGTCATAAAAGATATGAAAACGAACGGTCCGACAAGCATAGGACAGCTTATTGAAATACTTGACAGTTACGGCATAAAACACGCCGAAAGGAACGTCAGAGTGTCAAAGAAAAATCCCGAACCTCACAAGAGGTCTATTCTTACGGTACACGCCGACGGCGGATATACCCACTGGGTACTGCTGTACGACGGCGTATACTACGACCCCGAATTCGGCGTAATTGAGGGGGAATATCCCCACGGGAAAATCACTTCTTTTCTTGGAATTTACGATGATTAGGCGGAGGTGTTCTGTTGGAAAAAATTCCGGTATTGACGGTATGCGGTCCCACGGCAAGCGGGAAAACCGCTCTCGGCATTGCCCTTGCAAAAGAATACGGCGGGGAAGTGGTTTCGGCGGATTCTATGCAGATATACAAGGGTCTTGACATTGCAACCGCCAAACCCACGGCGGAGGAAATGTCGGGCATACCCCACCACCTTATAAGCGTTGTAAGCATAGGAGAAAGCTTCAGCGTGGCGGACTATGTGCGGCTTGCCAAAGAAAAAATTGCCGATATTTACCAAAGGGGCAAGCTCCCCATACTTGTGGGGGGGACGGGGCTGTATATCAATTCCCTTATCGACAATGTGAACTTTGACAATTCCGACACGGTGGGCAGCGGCGGGGACGTCCGCAAAAGGCTTGCGGAGGAGGCTGAAAGGCTTGGCGCGGAGGCTATGCATAAGCGGCTTGCGGAGGTTGACCCCGAAACGGCGGCTGCCGTACCGCCCCAAAATGCGGTGAGAGTGGTGCGGGCATTGGAGATTTACGAGCTTACGGGAATGAAGTTCAGCGACTATAAGCGGGCTAACGCGGGGCAAGGTTCGGACTATCGGCTTTGTATGATTGGACTGACTTACCGCGACCGCGAAAAGCTGTACGAACGAATAAACCGCAGGGTCGACATTATGGCGGAAAACGGTATGGTGGATGAGTGCAGGGCGGTGTATGAGAACGAACGTCCCGGCACGGCTTGTCAGGCGATAGGCTATAAGGAGCTTATACCTTACTTCTGCGGGGAAGATACCCTTGAAGGCTGTCTCGACAAAATACGGCAAAGCTCGCGCCGTTACGCCAAAAGACAGCTCACTTGGTTTCGTCGGGATAACCGAATTAATTGGATTTATTTGGACGAAATTTATAATTTTGATGAATTTATTGAAATATGCAAAAAAATAGTAGCCAAATCAGAAATTTTATGTTATAATGATAATTGAGCTTTTATATTTGCTCAAGGACAGTAAAACGCCGCCTTTTCCGAACGCTTCGGAGAACCGCGGCATACGGCTTCTCCCGCGGCGGCGCGGGTATCGCGGAAACGTGGGTGTGAGTAAGGAAGGGATGATAAAATGAACAAAAACATGAACCTTCAGGACGTTTTTCTCAATCAGCTCAGGAAAGACAGGATACAGGCAACTTTTATACTCACTAACGGATTTCAGTTCAAAGGTATCGTCAAGGGCTTTGACAGCTACGTTGTGATAATCGAAAGCGAGGGCAAGCAGGAGCTGGTGTTCAAGCACGCCATTTCCACGATAATCCCCGCCAAGCAGATATCTATACTCGATTCGGAACAGTAAGCCATGAATACTATTACGGTAAGAATACTGGTTTTTTTCCTGTCGCTGTTTATTATGATAACGGTTTTCAGCCAGATAGGAATGCAGCTTCGCGACGATTACGTTACCGAAACCGCGGTTATATATTCTTCCGCCGAAAAGGTAGCTTTTCAGGGCGTTTACGTCAGGAACGAAACAGTGATAAACAACAGGGCGAACGGCGTTGTCAGCTACACCTGCAGGGACGGAAGCAAGGTTGCGAACGGTTCTGTCATCGCTTACACCTATCAGAGCGAGAACGATATTCTTGTAAACCGGCAGATAAAAAAACTGAAAGAAGAAGTCGAGCTGCTTGAAAGCGCACAGAATCCCGGAACCACGGCGGTTGTTGAGCCTGCGTTTATTTCCGGTCAGATCGACGAGCAGTATCAGACGATAGCTTTCCTTATCGCGGAAAACGATTTGGAGTCCCTCGGCGAGGAACGCAAAAAGCTGCAGACGCTTATGGACATATACCAGATAGTTATTAACGAAGAGACCGATTTCAACGGCGCGATAGACAGTCTGAACTCGCGTATCGCCGAGCTTGAAGCACAGCGCAGAGAACCGTCGGGCATGATAACCGCAGAAAACGCGGGATACTTTATAGGCTATACCGACGGCTTTGAAAGCAAGCTTTCTCCCGATACGATAGACAGACTTTCAGCCGATGATATAAAGAACATCATTTCGGAATCAAGAAAAGAAAAAAACAGCGGAATGATCGGCAAGATCGTGGACGGTTATGATTGGAAAATGGTGGGTATCGTTGATCCCGAAACAACGGATTTCCGCGTGGGGAGCAGCGTTACGGTAAAGTTTTCCTCAACTCCCGATACCGTCACGGCAGTGATTGACAGCATAACGGAGACGGACGATCCGCACGAAAGCGTGATAGTCCTTTCGTGCGACGAGCTGACTTATAATCTCGTTCAGCGCAGGGCGGAAAGGGTCGAGATAATACTCAACGACCACAAGGGTATAAAAGTTCCGAGAAACGCAATACGCTTCAACAAGGACAACGAAAAAGGCGTTTACATACTTCTCGGACAAAGAATAGCTTTCAAAAAAATAGAACCTGTCTATGAATGCAGCGAGTATCTTTTGTCGGTCATCACTTCGGACAGCGGCTATGTCAGCGTTTATGACGATATTATAATAGACGGCGAGATATCCGCGGATCTTTATGTCGAGGAGACTGAGGTTGCTGATGATGAACCCGAGGAGGAGACAAGCCGTCCGACCGTGAATAACGAGGAGACGGAAACGCCCGAGAGCGTGACCGAAAGCGATGAGACCGATGAAAATATCTGGCAGGACGACTGATCCGCAGGGGAGTGTTGGCATGGAGGATTTCGGTATTTCCGAAAATATCAGGCGCATACGCTATAACGTTGAGGAGGCTAAGGCTAAGTACCGAAAAGCCGATGAAACGGTCAGGATAATGGCTGTTACCAAAACCGTTCCTTACGAACGCGTGAATATCGCCGTAAACGAGGGAATAACGCTTCTCGGCGAAAACCGCGTTCAGGAGTACCTTGAAAAAAGGGACTTTTACGACCCGGCGGCGGAAGTTAATTTTATAGGACATTTGCAGTCAAACAAGATAAAATATATTATAGACAGCGTGACTATGATACAATCCGTGGACAGCGCAAAGCTTGCTTCCGAGATAGACAGATATGCCGCAAAAGCAGGAAAGCGCATGGACGTGCTTATTGAGGTGAACATCGGCGGCGAGATATCCAAAAGCGGCGTTCTGCCCGAATGTCTGGACGAGCTTCTCGGCGAGGCTGCGGAGTTAAAAAACATCGTTGTCAGGGGACTTATGGCAATTCCTCCAATAGGGAGATCCGAAGAGTCCTTTGAGAAAATTCAGCGTATATTCAACGATCTTAAATCAGCGCAAAGTAAAAACATAAATATGGATATTCTTTCTGCGGGAATGTCCGCTGATTACGTTTCAGCCGTCAGGTACGGTTCAAATATTGTAAGGATAGGTTCCGGCATTTTCGGTTCCAGAAAATAAAAGAGAAGGAGAATAATAACAAATGGGTTTACTTGATACCTTTAAAGCGATCATTGGAATGGATCCAGAGGACGATAACGAAAACGATTTTGACACGTTTGACAATGCAAACGATGATTATGACGACGAGGTCGGCAAGAGAAACAAGGTAGTCAATATTCACGCCACGGCTCAGCTCCAGGTAATCCTTGTCAAGCCCGAGGTTTTTCAGGACACTAAGCAGATCGCCGATCATCTTAATTCCAAAAAGACGGTTGTGCTCAATCTGGAGTCCACAACTCCGGACGTGACGAGGAGGATAATAGACTTCCTCGGCGGCGTAGCTTATGCCAACGGGGGAAATATCAAACCCGTCGCAAACAATACGTTCATAATAACGCCCTATAATGTGGGCTTTGTAGGCGAGGATCTTGTGGGCGAGCTTGAAAACAACGGGGTGTTCCTTTGATAAATGAGCGCACTTAACGAGTATTTTTCAAGACTTTCCGGCGAGGACAGGATACTGGTCTCTCATATTGCCGACATGGCGGATATTTGCGAAAAAAGCTATTGCCCGAAGTTTTCGGTGTTCCTTGACGAACGTCAGGCTGCATTGGCGGTATCGGCTCTGAACGAACGCGGATTTGGACGGTACGGCTTTTCGGGAGGATATGAAAACGCGTCGAGGAAAGTGCTGGGAGTTTTTCCCGAGTACTGCGGGGACGAGAAGTTTCCCGTTTCCGCGCTTACTTTCAGGTACAGAGAGAACGATAAGCTGTCCCACAGGGATTTCCTCGGAGCGTTCATGTCAAGGCAGATCAAAAGGGAAATGCTGGGAGATATCGTCGTCGGCAAGGGGCGTACAACAGCTTTTGTTTACGATACCGTCAAGGACGTGCTGCTGTCCGAGATAACAAAGATAGGTTCGGTAGGCGTAAAAGCCGAGGAGGACAGCGCCCCCGACCTGCAAATCGAGCAGGCGTTTACCGAGAAAAACGGCTCGGTATCCTCTCTGCGGCTTGACAGCGTTCTTGCGCTGGCGGCGGGAGTGAGCCGCGGAAAAGCGGCGGACATTATAAAGGGCGGCGGGGTTACGGTCAATTACCGTATTGTCGAATCGGCGTCCCACAGTCTTGACAGCGGAGACGTTTTTTCCGCGAGAGGCTTCGGGAAATTCATTCTTTCTTCCGTAAACGGAAAAACCAAAAAGGACAGGTTTCATATTACGGTAAAAAAATATATTTAATTTTTTAATGAGGTGGTAGCGATTATGCTGAGCGTTAAGGATATTAACAACAGACGTTTTGAACAGGCAAGACCCGGCTATAAGACGGAAGAGGTGGACGATTTCCTCCGCGAGATCGCGAGAGATATTGAAAGATACCAGCGGGACAAGGAGGAAGCCGAAAAGAAGATCGCCGTTCTTGTGGAAAGCGTCCGCGAATACAAAAAGGACGAGGAGGCTCTCAAGGACGCCCTCATCAGCGCCCAGAAGCAGAGCAGAGCGGTTATTGCCGACGCTCAGGCACAGGCGGAAAAAATTCTTTCCGACGCAAGGGCAAAGGCGGGAGAGATCATAGGCGGCACGAAAGTCCAGCTTGAAAAGGAAAAACGCTGCCTCGTCAAAATGCAGCAGGAGGTTTCCGACTTCAAAGCCAGCCTGCTTAATATGTACAAGCAGCATCTTGAGCAGATCACCGCTATACCCGAGTATGAGGAAGAACAGGAGGAAGCTCCCGCACCCGCAGCTGCCGCTCCCACACCGACGCCTATGCCGGCTCCGGCTCCCGCACAGAGTGAACCTGCTCATGCTCAGCCGCAGCAGCGCGTTCCTCAGCCCGCTCAGCGTGACATTGAGGCTACCAAGGTTATGGATAATCCTTACAGACAGGAAAAACCGGCGTATCCCTTTGACGACCCGATACCTGCGGGTATGTCCAAAACAGCTGAAAGCAAGTTCGGAGAATTAAAATTCGGACAGAATAAATAAACCAAGGAGAGAGTTACCAATGGCGCAGGACTACAATTCCACACTTAATCTACCGCAGACCGATTTTTCAATGCGCGGAAATCTTACCCAAAAAGAACCCGTTATGCTTGAAAACTGGGAAAAAGACGGAACTTACTATGAAATGGTCAAAAAGAACGAGGGTAATCCCAGGTTTGTCCTCCACGACGGACCTCCTTACGCAAACGGCGATATCCACATGGGTACGGCGCTGAATAAGGTTCTGAAAGATATTATCGTCCGCAGCAGAAATATGCTGGGCTACTGGGCGCCATATATCCCGGGCTGGGATACGCACGGTCTGCCGATCGAGCTTAAGGCTCTTAAAGAGATCGGCGTGGAGAACGGAGCTATCCCTCCCGTCGAACTGAGAAAGCACTGTCTGGAGTACGCCCTGAAACAGGTGGACAACCAAAGAAAGCAGTTCCAGCGTTTGGGCGTTTGGGGCGACTTCAAAGACCCTTACCTTACCCTCAGACCCGAGGTCGAGGCGGGGCAGGTCGAGATTTTCGGCGAGATGTACAAAAAGGGTTACATCTATAAGGGCTTGAAGCCGGTTTATTGGTGTCCCGACTGTCAGACCGCCCTTGCCGAGGCGGAGATCGAGTACGAGGACGACCCCTGCTATTCCGTTTATGTAAAATTCAAGGTCACGGACGATAAGGGCAAGCTTGCTCCGCTGGGTATCGACCTTGACAAAACCTACTTCGTTATCTGGACGACGACAACATGGACTCTTCCCGGCAATTTGGCTATATGCCTCGGTCCCGAGTACGACTATACCGCTGTGCAGGCTAACGGCGAGAACTATATTATGGCTGCCGAGCTTGTCAAGCCGACAATGGAAACGGCGGGGATCGCAGATTACACCACGACAGGCTGCGTAAAGGGCAGAGACCTTGAATATATCGTTACCGAGCACCCGGTTATGGCTCGTCCGTCGCTTGTTATCGTGGGGGATCACGTTACTCTCGAAAGCGGAACGGGCTGCGTTCACACAGCTCCCGGCTTCGGCGTGGAGGACTTTGAGGTCTGCAAAAAATATCCCGAGATAGGAATTACCGTTCCCGTCGATTCAAAGGGCGTTCAGACCGAGGAAGCGGGCAAGTACGCGGGTCTTACCACAGCCGATTCAAACAAGGTCATCGCAAAGGATCTGGAGGACTGCGGCGCAATGCTGGCGGTCAAGAAGATCGCTCACCAGTATCCTCACTGCTGGAGATGTAAAAATCCCGTTCTGTTCAGAGCCACCGAACAGTGGTTCTGTTCCGTCAAGGACTTCAGGGAGGACACAATCAAGGCTATCGAAAACGTTCAGTGGATACCCGATTGGGGTCAGGACAGAATTAAGGGAATGGTAAACGACCGCAGCGACTGGTGCATTTCCCGTCAGCGCACATGGGGCGTGCCTATTCCCGTGGTTTACTGCAAGGACTGCGGCAAGCCCGTGGTCACGGACGAAACAATAAAGGCGATATCCGGAATGTTCCGCAAAGAGGGTTCGGATTCCTGGTATCTTAAAGACCCGAAGGATTTCCTGCCGCAGGGGACAAAGTGCGAATGCGGCTGCACCGAGTTTGTCAGGGAAAACGACATTTTCGACGTTTGGTTCGACAGCGGCGTAACTCACCGCGGCGTTATGGAAGAGCGGGGTTACGATACTCCCGTGGAGCTTTATCTGGAGGGCGCGGATCAGTACAGAGGCTGGTTCCAGTCGTCGCTGCTGACTTCCGTCGCGACAAAGGGACGGGCACCCTACAAGGCAGTCTGCACCCACGGCTGGGTAGTGGACGGCGAGGGCAAGGCGATGCATAAATCCCTTGGAAACGGCATCGACCCGGGCGAGATAACGGATCAGTACGGCGCGGATATTCTCCGTCTTTGGACGGCTTCCTCGGACTATCATTCCGATATAAGAATTTCAAAGGAGATCCTTAAACAGCTTTCCGACACCTATAAGAAGATCAGAAACACAGCAAGGTTTATTTTGGGAAATCTCTGCAACGGCAGCGGCTTCGATCCCGACAGGGACAGCGTTTCGGCGGACGAGCTGCATGAGATCGACAAGCTTGCTTTGGTAAAGCTCAACGCCCTTATAGACAAGGCAAAGGCGGCTTATGAAGCGTATGATTTCCACATTGTGGTAAGCGGTATCCACAATTTCTGCATTACCGAGATGTCCAATTTCTACCTTGACATCATCAAGGACAGGCTTTACTGCACAGGGGAGAAATCCGTTGACAGACGCGCCGCCCAGACCGCAATGTACAAAATACTCAGCGCGGTTGCGAGACTGATCGCTCCGATACTGTGCTTTACCGCCGAAGAAATATGGAAATATATCCCGCATTCAGCGGAGGACGACGCGAGAAGCATTTTCCTCAACCATATGCCCGAAAAGATCGATATTTCCGCAGACAGCGGTTTTATCGAAAAGTGGAACGGAATCTATAAGCTTCGCTCGGACGTAACAAAGGCATTGGAAGCCAAGCGTCAGAACAAGTTTATCGGCGCTCCGCTTGAGGCAAAGGTCATCATTCACGCGGACGGGGAGAATTACGAAAAGTTCGGTGCGCTGAAAGATATACTCGAAAAGGTATTTATTGTGTCCGCTGTCGAGGTTTGCGAGGGCGGAAGCGGAGAGTTCGGCAGCGACAGCTTTGAGGGAGTTTCCTACGACGTTGAAAGAGCCGCGGGAAAGAAGTGCGAGAGGTGCTGGTCCTACTCAGAATACGTTGGCAGCAACTCCGAACACCCCACGCTCTGTGCGCGCTGCGCCGAAGAAGTCAAGTAAGAATTTCTAAGCCAAGGCTATCCTTGGCTTAGATTGGTTAGGATTGAAAATGGTTACAGTACTGATTATTTTTGGAATAATTCTTGTTGCCGCCGATCAGGCGATAAAGCTATGGGCGGTCAATGTTCTCAAGCCTGTAAAGGTAATGAACTTTATACGTTTCGGAGACCTTGAGATACTCGGTTTCAGGTATACCGAAAACACGGGAGCGGCTTTCAGCAGCTTCAGCGGGGCAAGATGGTTTCTTATCGGATTAACTGTTTTATTGCTTGCAGTTCTGTTAATATTTGTCATAAAGTACAAAAACAAAAATACGTTTTTCCTTGTAAGCGCGGTCATGATAATGTCCGGCGGTGTGGGAAACCTTATTGACAGGATACGGCAGGGTTATGTGGTGGACTATCTTGATGTAAAGCTCTTTAACTTTGCAGTGTTTAATTTCGCCGATATCTGCGTTGTCCTCGGGGCAGTGTTCGCTTTGATATTTGTTTTCTTCGTTGAACCGAAAATCGAGACCCGAAACGACGCTTTCAGGCAGGAAGTCAGACGGATAAAGGAACGTACCGATGAATAGACTGACATTTACTGTAAACGCGGAAAACGAGGGCGTCAGGATCGACAAATGGATCTGCGGACAAAGCTGTGAGATCTCCCGCTCCATGCTCCAAAAGCTGCTGAGCGGGGGGAACGTCTCGGTGAACGGCAAGGCTGCGGTCAAAAGCTACCCTGTGAAAAGCGGGGACGAAATCGTAATCGACGTCCCCGAACCCGAGGAGCTTGATGTTGTCCCCGAAAATATCCCTTTGGAGATAGTTTTCGAGGACGATAATTTGTTGGTGGTTAACAAGCCGAAAGGTATGGTCGTCCACCCGGCTGCGGGGAATTACAGCGGCACGCTTGTAAACGCGCTGCTGTACCATTGCAGCGGACGACTTTCTTCGATAAACGGAGTGATACGTCCCGGCATAGTTCACCGCATTGACAAGGATACGAGTGGACTTTTGATAGTCGCAAAGACGGACAAGGCTCACGCGGGACTTGCGGAACAGATAAAGGCGCACACCTTTACACGGGAGTACCGAGCGGTTGTCTGCGGACGGTTCAAAGAACCTGTCGGAACTGTTGACGCTCCCATAGGCAGACACCCCGTTGACCGCAAGAAAATGTGCGTTACCGAGAAAAATTCCAAAGAAGCAAAAACGGAGTACACAGTTTTGGAGGAGTTTAGTAATTACAGCTATGTAAGGTTAAAGCTCTTTACAGGGCGAACGCATCAAATCCGCGTTCATATGGCTTATATCGGGCATCCCGTGTTTGGGGACGACGTTTACGGGAAGTCCTCGAAACTGTGTAAAGGACAATGCCTTCACGCCAAGAAGATAGGGTTCGTCCACCCTATAGACGGAAAACACTATGAATTTGACAGCGATTTGCCCGATTATTTTAAATTTGTACTGAACAAACTATCTGAATGAGGAATGTTTTATGGCGAAATTTTCAAACACGGTTCTTATCACCGATTTGGACGGAACTTTGCTCCCCCAAAGCAAAATTTTAAACGAAAAAGACCTTAACGCGATCGAGTATTTCAGACGGAACGGCGGCATTTTCACAATTGCCACGGGGCGTATAATTCAGGCGGCGGAACAGTTTTTCGAGCCGTTAAAACCCGACGCGCCGGTTATTCTCAACAACGGCGGACTTATATATGATGTTGATAAAAAGAAAATTTTATATGAACAATGTATTGACAATGCTGCGAGGGACTACACAATTGCTCTTATGGAAAAATTTCCCGAAATGGGTGTTGAGGTCAATCTTCCCGATGGGATTTTTGCTGTCAATATGACGGATTGGGAACGGCTTCATTTGAGTATGACCCATTTGCCTTATACCGAAAAAAGTCTGGAGGAAATTCCGCCGGATGGCTGGTGCAAGGTGCTGTATTCAATGGGCGGCGGCAAGGTCAAGGAGCTTTCCGACTACGCGGCGGCAATGGGCTGGGACAGGACAAGCTTTGTTATATCGGGAGATTTTCTGTTTGAATGTCTGCCAAAGGACTGTACTAAGGGTTCGGCTTTGAAAAGGCTTTGGGAGATTGAAAATTGGGAAACCTTTACAGTTGCGGCGGCGGGGGATTACGACAACGATATCGAAATGCTGGAGTTTGCCGATATTGCGGTTGCTCCCCAAAACGCGCGGGAAATTGTGAAAAAAGCGGCGGATTACGTTACAAAAGCGACCTGCGAGGAGGGCGCGATTGCCGAAACAATAGATTACCTTGATAAGTTGAAAAAATAGAAAGGATTGGTAAAAATGGACGCAACAATCAAAAAACAGCTTGAAGCAACAGCCTGCAAGGTGAGAATGGGGGTAATCGAGGGCGTTTACAACGCTAAATCGGGACACCCCGGCGGTTCGCTTTCAATAAGCGATCTGCTGACATACCTTTATTTCGCGAAGCTGAACGTTGACCCGAAAAACCCCAAAATGCCCGACAGGGACAGGGTCGTGCTCTCAAAGGGACACTGCGCTCCCGCGCTTTATTCGGTGCTGGCGCAGAGAGGGTTTTTCCCCGAGGAGGAGCTGAAAAAGCTCCGTCACATCGGCGCGATGCTTCAGGGTCACCCCGATATGAAAGGCACTCCCGGGGTGGATATGAGTACAGGCTCGCTGGGGCAGGGTATTTCCGCGGCTTGCGGCATGGCTTTGGGCGGAAAGCTTTCTGCCGCACCTTATAAGGTTTACGCAATTTTGGGCGACGGTGAGATCGAGGAGGGTCAGGTCTGGGAAGCCGCTATGTTTGCCGCCCACAACAAGCTGGACAACCTTGTGGCAATTATTGACAACAACGGCTTGCAGATAGACGGAAAAATTACCGACGTTTGCTCGCCTATGCCCATTACGGACAAGTTTGAGGCTTTCGGCTGGCACGTTATAACTATGAATGCTCACGATTTCGACGACATCGAGCGCGCCTTTGACGAGGCGGAAAAGATAAACGGCAAGCCCGTGGCTATCGTTCAGACAAGCACAAAGGGCAAGGGCGTTTCCTATATGGAAAATCAAGTGGGCTGGCACGGTTCTGCGCCTAACGGTGAGCAGTATCAACAGGCTATGGACGAGCTTAACGAGCAATTGAAACAATTACAGGCGTAAGAAAGGGAGTGCGAAAAATGGCAGATATTGTTAAAAAGGCTACAAGAGAAAGCTACGGCGAGGCGCTTGCCGAACTTTCGGATAAATACGAGGACTTGGTGGTTCTGGACGCGGACTTGGCTGCGGCGACAAAAACGGGGATTTTCAAGAAAAAGTGTCCCGAAAGATTTATCGACTGCGGAATTGCCGAGGCGAATATGATGGGCGTTGCGGCGGGACTTGCTGCGACGGGCAAAAAGGTTTTCGCAAGCTCCTTTGCGATGTTCGCGGCGGGCAGGGCGTACGAGATTGTGAGAAATTCCATAGGTTACCCACACATCAACGTTAAGATAGGCGCGACCCACGCGGGAATTTCCGTGGGCGAGGACGGCGCTACCCACCAGTGCAACGAGGATATTGCCCTTATGCGGACTATCCCGGGAATGACGATAATCAACCCCGCCGACGACGTTGAGGCAAAGGCGGCTGTTGAGGCGGCTATCAATATTGACGGTCCGGTGTACCTCCGTTTCGGACGGCTTGCGGTGCCCGTATTCAACGACAGGGAGACATACAAATTTGAGGTTGGCAAGGGCGTTCAGCTTAGAGACGGAAATGACGTTACTATCGTTGCCACGGGACTTATGGTGAACGAGGCTTTGACGGCGGCGGAAACTCTCGCGAAAGAGGGGATTTCCGCGAGGGTCATCAATATCCACACTATCAAGCCCCTTGACAAGGATATTATTTGCAAGGCGGCAAAGGAAACGGGGGTTATCGTTACAGCCGAGGAGCACAGCGTTATCGGCGGACTTGGCTCTGCCGTTGCGGACGCGGTTACGGAGAGCTGTCCCGTTCCCGTGATAAAGGTGGGCGTAAACGACGTTTTCGGACATTCGGGTCCTGCGGTGGACTTGCTGAAAGAGTTCGGGCTTTCCGCGGAAAATATTGCGGAAAAGGTCAGGTACGCGGTTACTCTTAAAAAGTAAAATTCAAGAAAACGGCAGCCGTTATTCGGGCAGGTAAGGGTACGGAAGTATTGTTACCTATAAAGCCTTTGGCGGCTGCCGATGTTTTTATATATAATTATACAAATAAATTCAAATTTGAAAGTGAGTAACGTAAATGTCAGCAAAATTATTTTTTCAAGCTATTGCAAAATATTTACTGGGAGTAATTGCCATAGGTGTGCTGCTGTTCCTGCCTGCGGGTACTCTGTATTGGCTGAATGGCTGGATTTTTATGGGAACTTTGTTTGCTCCTATGTTTTTGGCAGGAATTGTTATGATGCTGAAAAATCCCGAACTGCTTAAAAAACGTCTTAATGCTAAGGAGCGTCAGACTGAACAGCAATTGGTAATAAAGCTCAGCGGCTTGATGTTTGTAATTGGCTTTGTTACTGCGGGACTTAATTTTCGTTTTCAGTGGATAATGCTGCCAAAGTGGTTGTCTTGGGCGGCGGCTGCCGTTTTTCTGTTATCATATTTGCTTTATGCCGAGGTGCTGCGTGAAAATACTTATCTGTCCCGCACAGTAGAAGTGCAGGAGGGGCAAAGGGTTATTGACACGGGGCTTTACGGAATTGTCCTTCACCCTATGTACAGCGTGACTTTGGGTTTGTTTCTGTCAATGCCGCATGTATTGGGGTCGATAATTTCCTTTGTAATTTTTTTGGCGTACCCTTTTATAATTGCAAAAAGGATAGGCAATGAGGAAAAGGTTCTTGAGGCAGAATTAGAGGGCTATGCGGAGTACAAAAAGAAAGTGCGGTACAGGCTTATACCGTTTATTTGGTGATTTTATGAACAATATTAAATGAGATGTACTGTTATAATTATACCGATAAATCGAAATTTAGTGAGGGCAAACAATGGATTTGAATAAAATTGAAAAATTTATTTGTAGACAAAGTGTTAGTTTTATATGCTCTATTGATGATGAAAATTATCCTAATATGA
>JAMPIC010000027.1 GCA_023663025.1 Prevotella sp. | reverse complement strand
GTTAATTATTTGTAAACTCTGCTTTTTAAGGCTTGACTTTTATTTGCAGGTCTTTTTCAAAAATCGACAGTTTTCGTCATGCGTCGAATAATTGACGCTGTGCGAAATCCGACGGTTGACCGCGGCGGAAAGATTATTTATAATTATAGCATAATAATTGACGGCAGTCAATAAAATGTTTCTCTGTTTTGAAAGGACTGATATCATGGACTTCTACAGCTTCTATACGGGGACTGCTTTCGACGCTTACGAATACCTTGGCGCACACAGGCAGGGGGACGGCTATGTTTTCCGCGTATTCGCCCCCGCCGCGCGGAGGGTCTGCCTGCTCGGCGATTTCACCGATTGGAACGAATGGGATATGCAACGGGTGGGCGACGGAAATTTCTTTGAGCTGTGCGTTCCGAACGCCGAGGCGGGAATGAAGTATCTGCACAGGATATACGGCAGGAACGGCGGCTTTACCGATCACTGCGACGTCTACGGCTTCGGCATGGAGCTTCGCCCCGGCTTCAGGTCGGTGCTGAGAGATTTGTCCGCCTACAGGTTCGGCGACGAAAAATGGCTTCGCGGCAGGACGGACTGCAAAAACAAGCCGCTGAACATTTACGAGGTACATATGGGTTCTTGGCGCAGGAAAGAGGACGACTCTTGGTACAGCTACGGCGAAATTGCCGACAGGCTTATCCCTTATGTCAAGGAGACGGGTTACAACTACATCGAGTTCCTGCCCCTGAGCGAGCACCCCTGCGACGAATCCTGGGGATACCAGAACACGGGATTTTTCAGTCCCACCTCCCGCTACGGCGAGGCTGCCGAACTGATGGAGCTTATCGACAAATGCCACCGAAACGGCGTCGGCGTTATCATGGACTTCGTACCCGTCCATTTCGCCGTGGACGGCTACGGGTTAAGCAATTACGACGGCACGTCTTTGTACGAATATCCCCACAGCGACGTGGGAGTAAGCGAATGGGGCAGCTGCAACTTCATGCACTCGCGGGGAGAAGTCCGCAGCTTTTTGCAGTCCTGCGCGCACTACTGGCTGAAAGAATTCCATTTCGACGGTATAAGATTGGACGCCGTAAGCAGGATCATCTACTGGCAGGGCGAGGAACGGCGCGGCGTGAACGGCAGAGGCGTGGAGTTCATAAAGGTTATGAACAAGGGTCTGAAAGAACGCGTTCCCGGCTGCATACTGGCGGCGGAGGATTCCACCAATTACCCCGGCGTTACAAAGCCCGTCGACAGCGGCGGACTTGGCTTCGACTACAAGTGGGACATGGGCTTCATGAACGACACCCTCAACTATTTCAGAACAGCTCCCGAATATAGATCGCAGGAGTACCACAAGCTGACCTTTTCCATGATGTACTATTACGGCGAGAACTATCTGCTGCCCTTTTCGCACGACGAGAACGTCCACGGGAAAGCCACCGTCCTGCAAAAAATGAACGGACAGTACGGGGAAAAATTCCCCCAGGCGCGGGCGCTTTATCTGTATATGTATCTGCACCCGGGCAAAAAGCTGAACTTTATGGGCGGCGAGATAGGTCAGCTCCGCGAGTGGGACGAAAGCCGCGAACAGGATTGGGACATACGGAAATATCCCTTGCACGACAGCTTTTACGAGTTTATGAAGCAGCTGAATAAGCTGTACCTTTCCCACAGCGCACTGTACGAAAGGGACTACAGCAACGACGGATTTAAGTGGCTGGACTGCGGCAATACCGAAAACTGCATATACGCCGTCGAGCGCAGAAGCGAAAGCGAGACGTTGGTCGGCGTATTCAATTTCAGCGATACGGAAAAGCGGTACTCCCTTGACGTGGGGGAAAACGCCGAACTGCTGATAAATACCGACTGGGACATTTTCAGCGGCGGCACAGGGCGGGAGGAAAAGCCCGACCCGCAGGATATGCTTCTGCCGAAATATTCCGGCGTGCTTTTTAAAATTAAGGACTGAACGGTATCAGTCCTTTTTTATTCCCGTGACGACCCTGTCCCTGCCCGCGTAATCCTTAAAGACGGAAACTTTTCCATAGCCGTTTTTCTCTAAAATTTCCCGAACCGCTTCGCCCTGCTCAAAGCCTGTTTCAAAGGCGAGCAGACCGCCGTCCCTGAGAATTTCCCGCCAGAGACAGGCTATCGTCCGATAGAATTTCAGTCCGTCCGCTCCGCCCCGCAGAGCAACGTCCGGCTCCCTGCGCACCTCCCGGGAAAGCTCCGTCATCTCCCTGTCGGTGATATAGGGCGGGTTTGAGACAATGCAGTCGATTTTGCGGAACTCTCCCGGATCGTCGGGGTCGGCAAAATTTTCAAGCAGCCTGCCGTCGGAAACGTCCCCCTTGATGACCTTTACGTCCGCGCCGTGACGGGCGATGTTCCTGACCAGATAGGGCATAGCCTCGGAGGACAGCTCCACCGCGTGAACGGAAGCGGCGGGGAGTTCCTTTTTCAGGGTGACGGCAATGCAGCCGCTGCCGCTGCAAAGGTCGCATATTTCGGGGGAAGCGTTCCCCTCGGCGGCGAAATGCTCCAGAACCTTTTCAACCAGAACCTCCGTGTCGGGACGGGGAATAAGAACTCCCTCGCCCACATAAAAGGGTCTGCCGAAAAATTCCCATTCGCCGAGAATATACTGGAGAGGCGTTCCCCCACAGCGTTTTTCGGCGGCGAGCATAAGCCTGTCCGCGTCCGTCTCGGGGACTTCCGTTTCTCCCCGCAGGACAAGAGCGGGCTTGTCCGCGCCCAGAATATCCTCGAAAAGGCAGTCGGCATCGAAGCGGCTGTCCTCAACTCCCGCGGCGGACAGCATATTTACGGTAAGACCGTGCAGTTCTTTTAAAGTCATGATATGATATCCTTTCTTTGTTAAAGGTATTCGGTCTGTCCGGAGGACGGGGCAGCTCCGGACAGACTTATTGTATCATATTTCCGCTAAAAAGTCCATACGCGGAAATCAGACCGAAAAGCGGGGAGCAAATTTTCGGTACGCGGTTGACAGACCGAAACAATAATGGTAAAATAATTATATACGGCTGAATTTAAACGGGGTAAATACAAGGCAAAGGAAGTATGGCAAATGTCGCAGACGCTGCCGGCGGCAACGGAAAACAAACTTGATTTTGAGAGCGCCGCAGAGCTTGTCAAGGGTCAGAACATCGAACAGATAATGCGCAGCTTTGCGGAAAGAATGCAGATATACCGCGCGGGCATCAAGGAGATACGCACCAAGCTTGAAATACTCGACGAGGAGTTTCAGACGAAATTTTCCTATAATCCCATACACCATATCGAATCGCGGCTCAAATCCCCGCAGAGCATCGTTAAAAAGGTCAGGGCAAAGGGTCTGCCCGTAACGGTGGAGTCCATGTCGGCGAACATTACCGACGTGGCGGGAATAAGGGTCATATGCAACTACATAGACGACATCTACCGCGTGGCGGAGCTGCTGACGGGGCAGGACGACGTTACCCTCGTCAGGGTGAGGGACTACATTAAAAATCCCAAACCGTCGGGCTACAAAAGCCTGCACCTTATCGTGGAAGTGCCCATTTTTCTTTCCGCGGGACCTGCCCCCATACCCGTGGAAATACAGATACGCACCATTGCCATGGACTTCTGGGCAAGCCTTGAGCATAAACTGAAATACAAAACTGACAACGACGTTTCCCCCGACCTGCGCAAAAGGCTAAGGGCGTGCGCGGACGAGATCTTCGCGCTGGACAAGGAAATGCAGGATATCCATACAACCATTCAAGCCCAAAACGGCGGCGGGTAATCGGGCGTGACCGTCCCCAAAAAATCCGACCGAAAGGAGGAAACGTATGCGCGGTCGTGAGAGCAAAAGAAATTTTTCTGCGAACGTTTTGCTTTGCGCGGTTTGCCTGACGTGCGCACTGCTGTTCTCCTCCTGCGAAAGCGGCGGGGACGTTTCCTCCTCTTCGGCTGGCGCGCCGTACGAGACGGTGACTGTCTCCGCAGAAACGGAGTTATCTTCCCCGGCGGAGGAAATTTCCGCTGCGGAAAGCTCGGTCAGCGCGGAAAGCGCGGAGGAAACAAGCGGCGAAAGCTTTTCCGAAACGTCCGGAACGGAGACTTCCGAAACGGTTTTGTCCGAAACGGAAACCGCCGCCGAAAGCGAAGAAACAACGACGGATACGGCAGCGCCGAGCGATACCGAGGTGTCGGAGAACGTTCCCGAAACCTCCGGAACGGCTTCGCAAACAGCTTCGGAAACCGTTTCCGTTTCGGAGACAACGACTGTTCCAACAACTGCCGAGCCTCCCAAACCCGCCGAAATCGTTATCCTCGATGTGAAAGTCCCGCTGGCAAGCGGAACGGCGGTCTTTTCCGAGGAAAAGGCGGAGCTGGACTACAGCAACGCGGCGGACGGCTATATCTCGGTGGTGTACAGCGGATCGAGCGCGCAGGCGAAGCTGAGGATCGCAAACGGAACCGTCCAGTACGACCACGACATTTCCGTGGGCGGAAAACGGGACTTTATCCCTCTTATGGGCAGCGGCAGCTACTCGGTAAAGGTATACGAGCACATATCGGGAAAGAACTTCGCCCCTGTGCTTTCGGGAGAATTCGAGGTCTCCCTGAAAAACGAGACGGATACTTTCCTGTACCCCAATAAATATGTGAGCTTCGGGCAAAGCTCCGAATGCGTGAAAAAAGCCGCGGAGGTCTGCGCGGGAAAAAACGGAGACGTGGAGGAGATCGCCGCCATATTCGGATACGTTGCGGACAGTATTTCCTACGACAAGCAGCTTGCGGCAACGGTTCAGAGCGGATATATCCCCGACCCGGACAAGACCCTGGCGGCGGGAAAGGGCATATGCTTCGACTACGCTTCGCTTTTCGCGGCTATGTGCCGATCGCGGGGAATTCCCGCAAGGCTCGTCATCGGCTACGCCGACCCGAACATTTACCACGCCTGGAACGAGGTCTACACCGACGAAACGGGCTGGATAACCCCCGAGCTTTTTCTGAAGAAAAAAGGCTACAACATCGCGGACGCCACATTTTATTCCAGCAATTCCGATAAAGAAAAAATCGCGGACTATATTTCCGACGACGGAAATTACGCCGCCGTATACAGATATTGACGGAGGGGACGCTTATGTCAGCTAAAATTCTTACAAATGAAGAGACCGCGTTTTTCTGCGAGCAGCTTGCCATGATACTGGAGGCGGGCATTCCCATAGCCGACGGACTGGAGGTTTTTGCGGGGGACGCGGGGGACAAACGCTTCAAGGAGATATCCGACGTTCTTCTGGAGCATATGAGCGGCGACGATTCCGCGCTGTTCACTGCCATGGAGAGATCGGGGATATTTCCCGACTATTCCGTTAAAATGGTGAAGATAGGCTCGGTCACGGGTCGTCTGGAAGATACGCTGAACGGACTGTCCGGCTACTATTCCAAAAGGGCGGAGCTGCGGCAAACCGTGAAAAGCGCGGTGTCCCACCCGCTGCTGCTGCTGGCGATGATGACGGCTGTCGTCGTGGTCATGGTGATAAAGGTCATACCCATGTTCAAGGAAATATTCGCCCAGTTCGACGAAAGCGCGGCAGCTGCGGTGGAGGACAGCGTATCCTTTGCATACGGATTGGGAACGGCGGTCATGGTCATACTTTTGGCGGCTCTGGCGGTAACGCTGATAATTGCCGCGCTTATGCGGATACCCGCCGCAAGGCGCAGGCTTTACGGCATATTCACCAATTTCGTGCTTGCGGGAAGAATGTCCGAAGCTGTGGCTATGGCGGACGTTACGGGAGCGATGAGCATGATGACCGCCTGCGGGATAGCTCCCGAGCAGACTTTGGAGCTTGCCGCCGAGCTGACCGAAAACAAAAAAGTCCGCGGCAGGATAAAGGAATGCGAAAGACTGGTGCTGGACGGCGAATACTTCGCGGACGCGATAGGCAAGTCGAAGCTGCTGCCGCCCATCTACGCCCGTTCGCTGAAAGTCGCCTATAAGTCGGGAGCTTTCGACGCGGCTTGGAAAAAGATCGACGAACGTCTCAGCGGCGAGTGCGACAGGAAGATATACGGCGCGGTGTCCTTTATCGAGCCTGTGATAATCGGCATACTGGCAATAATAATCGGCGCGGTGCTTATAGCGGTAATGCTCCCCATGACGGACATCATCACCGCCATAGGATAACGAACGGAAAGGAGCTGTCGGTTCGGTGAAAAAGAAAAAAGCCAATAAGCTGTACATACTGTCGGCGGCTCTGTTTGTCGCCGTGGCGGTTTGGTTTGTGATCTCGGCGGACAACGCGGGCTCGGCGGCGGGCGAAAAGCGGACGGAGGCTGTGTACCGCTCGGTGATGAACGGCGCGTCGCTGTGCTATTCCATAGAGGGGGAATATCCTCCCGACCTGAAATATCTGGAGGAAAACTACGGGGTGCGGGTGAACTCCGAAAAATATATCGTTGACTACAGCTATTTCGGGGCGAATATACGTCCCACCGTGACGGTTATAGAAAAGGAGGGGACGGAATGAACAGTCCCGGCTCAAAGCGCCTTGCGGAAACGGTCAGCTCTGCGGCGAGCATGACACTGTTCCTGATATTTTCCGTTTGCTGCCTTATTATAGTTTCCGTGGCGGCTTCGGCTTACGGACGTATCAGCGGAAATTACGACAACACCTTTAACTCTGCGGCGGCGGTGCGGTACATAACCAACAGGATACGCGCCTGCGAAAGCGCCGAGGTGCTTTCCGAAAGTGAACTGCTGCTTCGCGGGGACGGATACGGCATACTCATTTACCACAGCGGCGGAGCGGTTCTGGAACGGCTTATCCCGGAGGGGGAGCTGTCCGGCGGGAAAATTCCCGAAAGCGGCGGAGGGGAGCTTCTGTTCGGCGCGGAACGCCTTTTCGTCGAAGAAAGCGGCGGACTGATAACCGTCACGGCGGAGGACGGCGGCGGCAGCTTTACCGCCCGATGCCGCGCCAAAAACGACCGCGACGGTCAAAACTACTGAAAGGAATGCTGCGGCTGTGAGAAGTCCTATGAAGGCGACCCGCGCGGGGGGATCGCTCAACCTTTTCTTTATGGAAATGATAATCGTCCTGCTTTTTTTCGGCATAGCTTCGGCTGTCATACTGAACGCTTTCGCCGCCGCGGACAGGGTCTCGGGCGAGAGCGGCAGACTGGAGAGAATGTCTTTCTGCGCCCAGTCGGCGGCGGAGATATTCTCGGCAAGCGGAGATCTCGAAGATACTGCGAAGCGGCTTTTCGGGGACGTACCGTTCGGTATTCCGGCTGCCGATACCTCGGAGGGCGGCTCGGAAACGCTGACGGTGCCTTTGTCGGAGGACTGCGAATACTCACCCGGCGACCCGCCGCTCTTTATGACGATGAGCGTATCGGGCGAGGAGTACGGCGGCGGCAGACTGAAAACGCTGCATATAACTTTTGAGGACGAAAACGGCGGGGAGCTTTACTCTATCGTGTCGGGAGCGTATCTTCCCGCCGAAAGGACGGTGAGCGGAAATGAATGACAGCGGCAGGAAAAAAAGCCGTCCCGCAGGGATAGGAACGGGGTATCTTTCGCTGATGATGATATTCGTCACGCTGTGCCTGACCGCGCTTGCCGCGCTGTCCTTTTCGGCGGCGGAGAGCGGAAAGAAGTTCAGCGCCAAAAGCGCGGACTACACCGCGGAATACTACGCCGCCGACCTGAACGCAAAAAGAACTCTCGCGGAAATAGACGCCGTTGTGAGCAGGTACTCCGACCCGGGCGACTTTATGCTGATCGCGGAGCTTGACGAATTGGAGGGGATATCCTGCGAGTCGGGACCGGGAAGTCTTACCGTAAGCTGGAAAACCCCCGTAAACGGCAGACAGGATATTCTGTGCAGAGTGAGATTTTCCGCGGACGGCTTTGAGATACTCGACCGCCGCACCGTTTCCTCGGGCGAAACGGAGGAAGCTCCCCTCGGGGTATGGTCGGGGGAATGACGCTGCGGCGAAAGAATTTATCGGGAGGCGGCTGAAATGTCGGGATACATTATGGATCTCCGGAAAATTGTGGGACACAGAACGCTGCTCCAAGTCGGCGCAAGCGTTATAGTTGAGGACGAAAACGGCAGAGCTCTTTTGCAGAAAAGAACGGACAATCACTGCTGGGGATATGCGGGCGGTTCTGTGGAGCTTGACGAAAGGGTCGAGGACGCGGTGAAAAGAGAGCTGTTTGAGGAAACAGGTCTGACGGCTGAAAAGCTGGAGCTTTTCGGCGTGTTTTCGGGAAAGGAAACGCATTACGTTTATCCCAACGGGGACGAGGTCTCAAATGTGGATATCGTTTTTATATGCAGAGAATACAGCGGCGAACTGAAAATGCAGGAGGAAGAGGTGGAAGAACTGAGGTTCTTTGACGCCGAAAACATTCCCGCCGAAATTTCGCCGCCAATAAAAACCGCGCTCGATAAATGGACTGAAATGAAAATATCGGGCAGGAAACGGGCTGATACCGAATAATTTTAGAGCGGAGGATTTTTATGGACGTAAAGCAAATTCTTGTTGACGCGGTACAAAAGGGCGCGTCGGATATATTCATGGTCTCGGGCGCGGCTCTGGCGTTCAAAATCGACGGCAGGGTCGTCTCGGCGGGCGGGGACTTCCTCAGACCGGACGAGATAAAGTCCGCCGTTTTCGAGATATTTTCCCTTGCGGGATTGGATATAACAAGTCCCGACGATCTGAAATGCGAAATGGATTTTTCCTTTTCCATAAAGGGAACGGGCAGGTTCAGGGCGAATATCTACCGCCAAAGGGGATCGTTCTCGGCGGTTCTGCGGTGCGTGCCATTCGAGCTTCCCGACAGCGCGAAGCTGGGCATTCCCGAAAGCGTTATGGAGCTTTCCGACACAAAGAGCGGAATTGTACTCGTCACGGGAGCGGCGGGAAACGGAAAGTCCACCACCCTTTCCTGCATGATAGACCGTATCAACACAAACAGCGAGGGACATATAATAACAATAGAGGATCCCATAGAATTCCTCCACAAGCACAAAAAATGCATAATCAGCCAGCGGGAGATAAACATAGACACCAACAGCTATGTGGACGCTCTCAGGGCGGCTCTGCGGCAGGCTCCCAATGTTATCCTCGTGGGAGAAATGCGCGATTTCGAGACCATCAACATCGCCATGACCGCCGCCGAAACTGGTCAGCTTGTGCTGTCCACCCTGCATACGAACGGAGCGGCGAATACGGTCGACCGTATCATAGACGTGTTCCCCACCAATCAGCAGCACCAGATACGGGTGCAGCTTTCCATGGTGCTGCGCGCCGTCGTGACCCAGCAGCTTGTTCCCTCGGTAAAGGGGGGACTTGTCCCCGCGTTCGAGATAATGAACGTGAACAGCGCAATAAGGACGATGATCCGCGAACAGAAAACTCACCAGATCGACACGGTGCTCCAATCCGAGGCGGGAATGCAGACTATGGACGGTTCGCTGCTCAAGCTGTTCCGCGACGGTATTATCACCGCCGAAACAGCGGTGGATTACGCCTCCAATCAGGAGCTTATGGCAAAGAGGGTCAAGTAACCGCGTTAAAGCTGTACAACGGCACACCGAAAACACGATATTGTGCATACTGTACAAAAAAATGTGTATAAATTCTTAAAATTTTATTGGCAAAAAAGCTGGATTTTTTGCAACTAATATGATATAATTTTTATAGAAAATTAAGGATGGGGAATTGTACCCAATTTTTAGTGAAAACGTATAAATTTACCGTAATGCAAAAATGTTTGAGAGGGAGGCTTTGCATATGGAAAACAATAAGAAAAAGGCTCTCATAAAATCCGTTGCCGCGTTTACTTTCGCGATGAGTATGTTTGCCGCTCAGTCGCCTGCGGCAAGCGCTGTCGACGTAAGCGCGACAGATGTAATGGGTCATCAGGTCGCCGCCGGCGAAACCGAAGATGAAGCGGAAGAAGGAGAAGCCGACACTACCGGCGACGGAGACGACGAGGTAAATACCGACGAAGCTGCCGTTGCTGCGGAAGCCGCCGAAGCGGTAGGCGCTGAAGCGGAAACTCCTGCGGAAGAGGCTTCCGTCGAAGAAGCCGCAGAAGAGGAAGCCGTTGCGGACGAAGCTGCCGCTGACGGTGAAGCTGTTTCTTTTGAAGAAGAGTCCGTTTCCGAAGAGACTTCGGCTGCCGAAACCGTTGAAGCCGCGCAGGCGGAAGAAACCGCAGACAATGCGGAGGTCAGTGCGGAAAGCGTGCGCTCTATCCTCGGAGGTGCGGACGGTTACAATGTTTTCGTTGAGGGCGATTACGTTCAGACCGGCATGAACAACATTGATGTCGGCGACGGCGGCGGAGTTGTTGCCGTAGGCGGAAACGTCAACGTGGGCGAAGGCATCAACCACAAGGGTTCAAGCTTTGAGGTGGGCGGCTCCGTAACGGGAACTCTCCAGGGCGATAAAGTCGCTGTAGGCGAGGACTGCTCCGTTGATTTCAAGACCGCTTTCGACGAGCTCAGAAACACCTCTTCGGCTATTTCTCAGGCTGCGGGAACTACCGTCAGCAACGGAAGCGACAGCAGTTACATTAAATCGGAATACGGCACGATCACACTTAAGGGCAGCGATTCCGACGTCAACGTATTTAATGTTACCGTTGACGAATTCAACGCAATGAAAACCTCCGACAGCATGGCTATCAGATACGACGTTCCGGACGGATCAACGGTTATCCTGAACATCGTCGGCGAGGGCGACGTAGACCTTGTATTCGATTGGGGAGCTTACTATAACGGCGGTTCGCTTACAAGCGGCAATAAGGATGGCAATTCCAAGGTAATGATAAACGTTCCCGGCGGAAACAATGTTACCATTGCTTCCGGCGTGGGAAGTCTGCTTGCGCCCAGTTCCTCGGTAGGAAGCAAGGATGTTGGCTACAATCCTCACTACGAGGGTCAGGTAATTTGCAAGGATTTCAACGGAAACATTGAATTTGGTTCAAGTTCTTTTGGCTATACCGTAAAGGATACTCCAAATACGCCGGACACTTCCGATGAGATCACAGATACACCGGACACTCCCGATGAGTCGGACACACCGGACGTTCCCGATGAAGTCGATACTCCGGACACTCCCGACGAGCCCGACACACCGGACGTTCCCGATGAAGTCGATACTCCGGATACTCCCGACGAGCCGGACACTCCGGACGTTCCCGATGAACCCGATACTCCGGATACTCCCGACGAACCCGACACACCGGACGTTCCCGATGAAGTCGATACTCCGGATACTCCCGACGAGCCGGACACACCGGACGTTCCCGACGAGCCGGACACACCGGATACTCCCGACGAGCCCGATACTCCGGACGTTCCCGATGAACCCGATACTCCGGACGTTCCCGATGAACCCGATACTCCGGACGTTCCCGATGAGCCCGATACTCCGGATACTCCCGATGAGCCCGATACTCCGGACGTTCCCGACGAGCCGGATACTCCCGACGAGCCCGATACTCCAGATACTCCCGACGAGCCGGACACACCGGACGTTCCCGATGAACCCGATACTCCGGATACTCCCGACGAGCCGGACACACCGGACGTTCCCGACGAACCCGATACTCCGGACGTTCCCGATGAACCCGACACACCGGACGTTCCTGACGAATCCGATACTCCGGACGTTCCCGACGAACCCGATACACCGGATACTCCCGATGTGCCTGTAACACCTGTAACGCCGGATGTACCCGTAGTACCCAGTGTTCCCGAGACGCCGACAACTTTCACCGATTCTCCGATCGCGCCTATCGTTGATTTTGAGATGTTCGATGAACCCGAAGTTCCTCTTGCCGATACTCCTTTCGAGGAAGTCTCCGAAAATGTTCCCGTTGCTGTTCCCGTGGCGGAAACCGAAGCTGACGTCTTTGAGACCTTCGATGACGCTCCCGTTCCGCTTGCGGACAATCCGCTCGGCGATTCGGACGCTGATTCCTACGCTGCCAACCCCAAGACGGGCGTTGATATGACTGCTCCCATGGGTGCGGCTGCTGCGGCAATGGCTTCGTTTACGGCTCTTATGATCGCAAACAAGAAAAAACGCGATGAGAACGAATAACACCCAATAAAATATGCGCCAAAGGAAATTATCCTTTGGCGCTTTTTTTTATGTAGTCGGCTTTACGCTTCGGGGGAAGTCCGCCGATGATTTTATCTTTCAGCTTTTTCACCTCTGCCGCAAGCTCTCCGCAGCCGCTGTACCGGTCGAAAAATAACGAGAAATCCGCGGCTTGTTCAAACATATCCAATCGCAGCATGGACTTTACCATGCATATGTCCAGAAATCTGCACTCGCTGCCCATCATGTTAACATATATTTCCACAGAGACCTCGTACCGTCCCTTTATATGCTCGTGTATCGCGAGACTGCGCTTCGAGGCGTCGCTGTGCTCCCTGAGCACAGCCGCGTTATAGGTCTGGTAAAGCTCCTCGGCAAGCTTGAACTTGTCCTGCACAAAACAAACAAAAATCATGTTGCTGACAAGATTTCCCACCAAATAAGGCTCCAGTTTTTTCATGTCGATCTCTTCAAACGTGCCGTAAGCTTCCGTAAGATCGCCCAGTATCAGCTGCGCGTTTGCAAGAAAGCTTTTTCCTCTGGCAATATCCTGAGGTCTTTCCGCTTCCGCAAGCTCCGCTTTGAGGGACGCGGCATATTCGTCGATAAATCCCTTTTCCGAAAGCACAGCCAGCGATTTTTCAAACCGGCATTTTTTCTTAAACAGCTTCATTTTTTCGTACCCTTTGTCCCGTATTTCCTTTTAACGACGGCGCTCAGAACACCGTCCGCAATCAGAAGAAGTCCCAGAACCAATTCGGTTATCGTTATAAGCGGCGTGTTGCTGACCGTAAACGTGTAGAATAACATTACCGCGCCAAAGAAAAACAGCAGCACGATCTTGAGCCATTTCAGTCCCACGCAGGCAAACTCCACCGCGTCATCGGAATGCTTTACCAGAATGTTGTAAAGCGTAAAACCGTCCATTACGACCGTGAAAAGCATCATTACCAATATCATGCCGAGTAAGGCGTTTATATCGCCGAGCATATGCCGAACTTCCTTTCTTTCTATCTGATAGTGGAGACCACCTCTACCGCTTTGACAAGCTGGTTGTCGGACAGGAGCTGATCCTCCTCGGGGAGCGTGGACAGATCGACCTCTGCGGGAAGAGCCACCTCAAAATTGGGTTTGATACCCAATCCGTTGTAGTCTCCGCTGTTTTTGGTCTGGAGAGTGGCAACGGTGATCTTTATCGCCGCCCCTCCCGTAAGCTTGTGGGTTTTCTGCATTACACCCTTGCCGAAGCTTTGAGTACCCACTATCTGAGCGTTTGCTTCGTCGCGGAGCGCAAAGGCGAACAGCTCCGAACAGGAAGCGGTGTTTCCGTTTACCAATACAGCCATGGGCATTTTGATCTGTTCCGCTTCGGTGGTGTGAATGACCGTCTCGGTGTGATCCTTGTAGTATGCCGTCACCACATCGCAGTCACCGAGAATACAGTCAAGTGTGGAACGGAGCGATTCGGTAAGTCCTCCCAGATTGTTGCGCACGTCGAATACCGCCATTTCCGCGCCGTCGCTTATAAGGCTGTTAAGCATATTCCCGAACTGCTCGGGAGTTTTCTCGTTGAAAGTGGTTATCTTTATGTAGGCGATGTTGTCTATCAGCCGTCCCGTTACCGAAATGATCTCCGTCTTTTCGGACGTCACCTCAACGGGGAAGAAGTCCGAAACGCCCTCCTCGTTGAGACGTTTGATATGCAGCTTCACCTTGGTTCCCTCGTCGCATTTGAACAGGGAGACTGCTTCGTCGTAGCCGTTTTCGTAAGCGATAACGTCCGTGTTGTTAACGGCGGTGATAACGTCCCCCGCCACAAGCCCCGCTCTTTCGGCTGAGGAATTCGCCAATACCGATGTTATCTTTATGTAGCCGCTTTCCTCTTTGTCCCAGTTGAAACCCAGACCGACGGTAACGCCCGACTCCTTTTGGGTCTGCTGAGCGTATTCCTCTGCGGAATAGTACTGTGCGTACCTGTCGTTCAGTCCCGAAGCGTAGCCGCTCATAATGCTGTTCGTAAGCATATCCTCGTCGATATCGCTGATGAAGTTTGCGCGGACGTACTTGTCCATCTCCGAAAGCTTAGCGTAAATGACCTCTCTTTCGGAAACGCTGCGCACCTTTGAGTTGAACACGTTCAGAGAGAAATTGTAGGTTATCATAAACGTCACAGCGGCGGCAAGAGCCATCAGTCCTATAGTTATTCCGAGAGAAATTTTTTTATTCATAAGCTTATCCCCAAAATCGGTTTAGTTGTTTATATTTACATAATTCAGCGGATTGGTGTGCTGACCGTCCACGCGGACTTCAAAATGCAGATGGTCTCCGTAAGCGTTGCCCGTGTGTCCGATGTAGCCGAGAGTGTCCCCCTGCTTGACGGTCTGCCCCACGCTTACCGCCAGGCTCTGGTGATGAGCGTAAAGGGTGGAAACGCCGTTGCCGTGGTCGATGATAACGCAGTTTCCGTAGCCGTTGTTTTTGTTGCCCGCCTGAATGACCGTTCCTCCCGCCGCGGCAACCGTAGGCGTTCCCGCGCAGCCGGGCTTGGTGATGTCGATACCCTTGTGGAAATTGTTTCTCTGTTCCTCGACTATCCAGCGGTTTCCGTAGCCGTCCGTCATATTGCGGACGGTGGGTACGGGCCAGATAAATCCCGTCTCGGAGTAGCTTGTGAACGTGCCCGAAGTATCGGTCTCCACCTCCTGCGGAACGTACTCCTGACCGCTTGCCTCCGCTTCGAGACGTTTCTGCTCCTCTTCCTGACGTCTGCGTTCTTCCTCCTGACGTCTGCGCTCCTCCTCTTCCTTGCGCTTCCGCTCGGCTTCCTCCTGCAAGCGGCGTATCTCCGCCTGAAGCTCCTGCTCCACCCTTTCCTGCTCCGCGTCGATCTCGTCGGCGCGGCTGCGGTAGTCGGCGATCATATCCTCCTGCATTTTCTTTGTTTCTGCGTGATTGTTGTAGGTCTCGCGAAGCTCGTCGTAATACTGCTCCTCCTGAGCCTTTTTCGCCTCCAGCGTTTCAAGTCTTTCGGCAAGAGCGGTTTTGTCCTCCTCGAGCGCGGATATCTGTCCGTTCAAAGAGTCGATCAAATCGTTGTCGTGCTTGGAGACCCTTTCCACGAACTCCATTCTCGCAAGCATATCGTAGAAGTCGTTGGAACCCGCTATGACCGAAGCAAGGCTGTCGTTTCCCGCCATATAGAGCGCGCGGAGACGCTGACGGAACTGTTCTATCCCGTCGTCAAGCTCCTCCTCCTTGGCGGCTATGTCCTCCTCGAGACCTGCGATCTCCTCATTCAGAAGCTCTATCTGCTCCTCAACGATGCCGACCTGCTGCTCCTGAAGCGCCATTTTTTTGTCGTATTCTTTAAGATACTCCTCCTGCTCCTCCGCTTTGTCCTTATAGTCCGCCAAAGCGGCTTCCACGTTTTTGCGATCCTTTTCAAGCTGAGCCTGCTTTGCCTCCAGGTCGGACATTGTATCCGCCGTAACGCCCGACGCAAGGCAGCCGGTCGAGATGACCAATGCGACCGCTATGGGCATTATTTTCTTTCGGAATAATTTTTTTATGTTCATATGCCGCCGTCTCCTTTCCGACATTTTTCGCGGTTAAGCGTACAGATATTTCCGCGGGACGAATTTGTCCTCCCCGTTTTCTACACTTTAAGGTATTTGCGCGTGCTCATGACCGTACCGAACGCGCTTATCACCATTCCCGCAGCGGCGTAGCCGACCACGAGCTTCACAACAAATTCGCTCATGGGAATGAAGCCGTTCACCGACATAATGCTCCAGATGGTCATGTCCTGGGACAGCACATTGATAAGCTCCGTGTAACCGAGACAGGTCACAGCCGAAGCGAAGATCCCCGCCAATGCGCCGAGGAACATTCCCTCCACGAAGAAAGGCACCTTTATAAAGGTATTGGTAGCTCCCACAAGCTTCATAATGGCGATCTCCCGCTTTCTTATGTCAACGCTTGCGCGGGCGGCATTGGAAATAATTACAAGAGAAACCAGTATCAGCGCCAGCAGAATGACCGCGGAGATTATCCCGATAAAGCGTTTCAGTCCCGTGAGAATGTTAATGAAGTCTGTGGGGGACTTGATACTGTCGATACCCTCCAGACGGTTGATGTCCATGAGTGTGGGACTTATCTCCTCGATGTCTGCGATCCTGATACGGAACGCGTCGGGAAGCGGGTTTTCCTCGCCCACATAGCTGAACAGCTCGTCGGCGTTGTCGCTTTCCATGCTGTTTTTCATATCCTCCAAAGCCTGATCCTTGGAATAAAAGGTCACGGATTCTACATTGTGTATATTTCTTATGGTATTTTCCATTGCGGACGCCATGGACGAATCCACGTCCTCGTCGAGGAAAATGACCACCTCGTTTTTATTTTCAACGCCGCTGACAAAGCGGTTGATGTTCGCGACGAAAAGCAACGTAAACCCTATCAGCAAAAGGGATACCGACAGGATACAAAAGGACGCCGCCGACATTATGCGGTTTGTCCAGATATTTTTCATTCCCTGCCCGAACAGGTAATTCATACTGCTAAGCTTCATTTTTGCCTCCAATTAACCTATGTAGTCGTCGAAAGTTATGCGCCCGTCCTTGATGGTGATGGTTCTGCCGCCGAAATGGCGCACCAGCTCGTGCTCGTGAGTTACCATCATGACCGTTGTGCCGCACTCGTTTATGCCCTTGAGAAGCTCCACTATCTCAAGAGACGTTTTGGGATCGAGGTTTCCCGTAGGCTCGTCCGCGATGATAAGCTGGGGATCGTTCACCAGCGCCCTTGCCAGAGCCACCCTCTGCTGCTCGCCGCCCGAAAGCTCGTTGGGAAAGCTTTTCGCCTTGTCTTTAAGCCCCACAAGGCTTATAACGTAGGGCACGCGGTTGCGGATATACTTTATGGGAGCGTCGATGCTCCGCAGCACGAACGCCACGTTGTCGTAAACGTTCATGGTATTTATCAGCTTGAAGTCCTGAAAAACGAAGCCGATAGTCCGCCTGAGCTTGTGGGCTTTGCTTTTCTTCAGCTTTTCCAGATTGAAGCCGTTCACCATGACCCTGCCGCTTGTGGGGGAAATTTCCTTTACCAGCAGCTTGATGAGCGTGCTTTTACCCGCGCCGGATTCGCCCACGACAAAGGCAAATTCGCCGTCGTTTATACGCAGGCTTACATCGTGGAGAGCGTCCACGCCGTTTGAATATGTAACGCTGACATTTCTGAGTTCAACCAAAAGGTCACACCGCCTAACATGATATTACTAAAATTTACCAAATCAAAAATTTAAGGGAGCAGAAGAACTCTGCCCCCATGAATTGCCTATTAAAATGCTTCGCAAACGCTGCCGAACCGTTACGCGTACTTACGCCGACCGTGGTACCGTTCGGGGACATACCGCAAGCTGCAAATTTCCCGGATATCCTCAGAACTTCACGGGATTTGCCGAAAGATACTTCTTGACCATAAGCGCGATCTTGAAAACGATGGCGTGGTCGAATTCCCGCAGATCGAGACCGGTGAGCTTCTTTATTTTTTCCAGCCTGTAAACGAGAGTGTTCCTGTGTACGAACAGCTTTCTCGACGTTTCGGAAACGTTCAGGTTATTCTCGAAAAATCTTTGGATCGTAAACAGGGTCTCGTGGTCGAGGGACTCGATAGAGCCTTTCTTGAAAACCTCCTGCAAAAACGTCTCGCAGAGCGTGGTGGGGAGGTGGTATATCAGCCTTGCGATACCCAGGTTGTCGTAGGAAACGATAACCTTGTCCGTATCGAAAACCTTGCCCACTTCGAGGGCGATCTGCGCCTCCTTGAAAGAACGCGCCAAATCCTTTATGCCCGTAACGACTGTGCCTATGCCCACGTTCACGCGGGTGTAGAACTCGCTTGAAAGGGTGTCGGAGATAGACCGCGCAAGCTTTTCCAGATCCTTGGACTCAACGTTGCTTTTGATCTCCTTGACGAGCACGATGTCGGACTCGGTGATGTTCAGCACGAAGTCCTTAGCCTTGTCGGGGAAAAGGTTCTGAATAACGTCGAACGCGGAAACGTCGTTCGATGAGATTATCCTTATCAGCAGGACGACCCTGCTCACATCGCTGTTGAAGTGCAGCTCCCGCGCCTTTACAACGATATCGCCGGGGAGGACGTTGTCCAGCACCACGTTTTTGATAAAGTTCGTCCTGTCGTACTTTTCGTCGTAGTACTGCTTTATCGAGGACAGCGTGATCGACATGATATTCGCATACTTTGCCGCGCTTTCGTCTGTACCCTCCACAAAGACGGCGTAATCCGGCTTGATGTGGGAACCGAACGGCTTGTATGTATAGCCGTCGCGTACAAAGATATCGTGGGAATCGCTCAGGTCGAGCGAAACGAACTCGTTGGTAGTGCCGATCTTGGAAAGCTCGCTGCACGCAATGATGGTGGCGGTGGAGTCCACAACGCCGATAATGCAGTCCATCGCGTCTCTCATCTGATGAATTAAGCCCTGGAACAGTCTGTTTGACATATAGAAGGTCATCCTTTCATTTTAGCCCGAGCAAATCGGCATTGTAATCGCAGGCGCCTGTCCGCCGCGGAAAATTCGCGCCGAAAGACCTTGCGGAACGCGGGGAGCGGGAAACGTGCGCCGCGTCGGAACACCTTGCTGAAAACCATTCATGTAAATTATTATACACAATTTTTGTTGACATTGCAAGTGTTTTTTGTAATTTTATCTAAAAAAGTCCCGCAAAATTTTATATCTCGGCATTTTAACAAATACTTTTATAATTTTATCATATTTTTTGTATAATTGTGTTAATATTTTATGAATTTCAACGCGGTAATTTTTCCCTGAGACCAAAAGCGTTTTTGCCTTTCCCGAAAAATGTACGAAAGGTTAATAAAATTTTCCGAAATTTGTACAATGTGTTGAAACGGTGAAACTTTCTTTTGTCTATTGACAACAAATCCAAAGGGTGCTATCATAATAAACAGATAACAATGTTAATTGTTACATGTGTTAATCAACTGCGGCTTCGGTCGTCACGGAGGAATGAAAAATGCAGCCCGACGGCAAATACAGACTTGTTGAACAGTTCAGACGTATGCGGCAGTTCATGAACGCCGTTCCGCTGAAAACGGGGATATCCCACAGCGAATTCTGTCTGCTGAACATTATTGCGGAATGTCCCGGCAGCGCTGACGGAATGACCGTTTCCGCTATCGCCGCCGAACTGGACGTTACCCCGCCCGCCGTTTCAAGAAGTCTCAAATCCCTTGAAAGCAGGGGACTTGTGTCCCGCGAGACAAATCTGATAAACCGCCGCAACACCATGGTAAGGCTCACGGAAAGCGGACGGGATTTCCTTGACCGCTCGCGCAGACAGATGGACAACGTTATGAGGTATGTCAACGAAAAAATGGGCGAGGAACGTAAAAACCGTCTTTACGAGCTTTTAGCCGAAATGACGGAAATTATCGAGGATTACGTCACCGAGAAAGGAGAGGATACCGATGATAAAAATGCTTAAGCATCTGGGAAAATCGGCGGCTTGGATACCGCTGATACTGGCTTTGCTGATCGTGCAGGCTTTCTGCGACCTTTCGCTGCCACAGTACACCTCCGACATTGTGGACGTGGGCATTCAGCAGGGCGGCGTGGAGACTGCGGCTTTGGAGGAAATTTCTCCCGAAAGTCTGAAAAAGCTGCTGCTGTTCGACAAAAGCGGTATGCTGTCGGAATACTACCCCGACGGCAGGCGGTCGGAGGACGCCGAAACCGTCGAACCGTATATTACATACCCTGCGGCGGCGGTGTACGCTCTCGACCAAGCGGATATGTCACAGCTTGCGGAGGCGGGCGGCGATACGGCTATGGCGGTACAGTTACCCGAGGGTATGACTGTTACGGATATGCTGCTTGCGATGCCCGAGGAACAGCGCGCTCCCATGATAGAGGAAATAAACAAAGGCTTCGAGGGGTACAGCGACATAATGCTGTCCCAGATGGCGACAGCCTTTGCCCAAAGCGAGCTTGAAGCGCAGGGCACGGATATGAACGCTCTCAGAATGAACTATATTCTGAAAACGGGCGTGAAGATGATGGGAATGGCTCTGCTGATAATGCTGGTCACGATAGCGGTGGGATTTATCGCGGCGCAGCTTGGCGCACTGTTCGGAATGAACGTCCGCGAAAAGATCTTCCGCAAGGTCATTTCCTTTTCAAACAGCGAGATGGACAGATTTTCCACAGCCTCGCTGATAACCCGTTCCACCAATGACATACAGCAGGTGCAGATGGTAATTGTAATGATACTGCGCATGGTGCTGTACGCTCCGATAATGGGCATAGGCGGCGTTATAAAGGTAGTCCGCACCGGCACCGGAATGGGCTGGATAATCTTCATTGCCGTGGCGGCGATACTCATGCTGGTATCAATTTTAATGGTTGTGGCAATGCCCAAATTCAAGATGATGCAGAAGCTTATCGACAGGCTTAACCTTGTTACCCGCGAGATACTTACGGGACTTCCCGTTATCAGGGCGTTCAGCCGCGAGAAATACGAGGAGGAGCGTTTCGATACAGCAAACAAAAATCTTATGCGGACGCAGCTTTTCACCAACAGGGTGATGACGGTAATGTCCCCGTTTATGACCCTTATCATGAACGGCATAAGCGTGCTTATAGTATGGTTCGGCGCGAAGGGCATTGACGGCGGCGAAATGCAGGTGGGCGACATGATGGCTTTCCTGACCTACACAATGCAGATAGTGATGTCCTTCCTTATGCTGACAATGATTTCCATAATGCTGCCGAGAGCCTCCGTTTCGGCTAACCGTATAAGCGAAGTCCTGGAGACTGAACCGTCCGTAAGAGACAGGGAACAGGCTGCCGAAACGGGCATAACCGAGGGCAGAGTGGCGTTTGAGGACGTTTCTTTCAGCTACGGGGATTCGGAGGAAAAAGTCCTGCACCACATCAGCTTCACCGCCAATCCCGGCGAGACCACGGCTATTATCGGAAGTACGGGCAGCGGAAAGTCCACGATGATAAATCTTATCCCCCGCTTTTTCGACGTCACGGAGGGAAAGGTCACGGTGGACGGTACGGACGTACGGGATTTCTCGCAGCATTATCTGCGGGAGAATATCGGTCTCGTTCCGCAAAAGGGCGTTCTGTTCAGCGGAACTATTGCTTCAAACCTGCGCTTCGGCGGTGATAACGCCGGCGACGGACAGCTTCGGGAGGCGGCGGCTATAGCACAGTCCGCGGACTTTATCGAAGCCAAGCCGGAACGGTATGAAAGTCCCATAGCGCAGGGCGGCACCAACGTTTCGGGAGGTCAGAAGCAAAGGCTTTCCATTGCGCGGGCGATCGTCAAGAAGCCTAAGATATATATTTTCGACGACAGCTTTTCCGCGCTGGACTACAAGACCGACGCGGCTCTGAGGAAAGCTCTCGCCGAACATGTGGCGGATTCCACGGTGATAATCGTCGCACAGCGTATCAGTACCATTCTTCACGCGGATAAGATAATCGTCCTTGACGAGGGGCGCGTCGCGGGAATGGGAACTCACGGGGAACTGCTCGAAAGCTGCGAGATATACGGACAGATAGCTTCCTCGCAGCTTTCGGAAAGCGAGCTGAAGCGGGGAAAATCCCCCGAAAGTAAAAATAACGGAAAGGAGAGTGAGTGATATGCCGCCGAGAAGAGGTCCGCACGGTCCGGGAGGAGGCCCTCCCATGGAAAAGGCAAAGGATTTCAAGGGAACGGTCCGAAAGCTTATGGGATACGTCAAGCCCTTTAAGGCTGCGATAATCGCGGTTATGATATTCGCGGCGGGCAGTACGGTATTCAACATCGCCGGACCGAAAGTCCTGAGCAAAGCCACCACCGAAATATTCAACGGACTTGTCAGCAAAGTCGGCGGCGGAAGCGGCATCGACTTTGACAGGATCGCCGGAATAATCCTTACGGTAATGGCGATGTATGTGCTCAGCGGCTCGTTCAGCTTTGTTCAGGGCTGGCTTATGTCGGGAGTTTCCCAGAAAATGACATACCGTATGCGGAAAGACATTTCCGAAAAAATACACCGCATACCCATGAAATACTACGAAAGCAACACCCACGGCGAGATACTTTCAAGAGTTACCAACGACGTTGACACCCTCGGCATGAGCCTTAACCAAAGCATTACCCAGCTTATCACTTCGGTGACGACCCTTATCGGCGTGCTGATCATGATGCTTTCCATAAGCGGGATACTCACCCTTATCGCGCTGGTGATACTGCCGCTGTCAACCGCGCTGGTAATGCTTGTGGTAAAGAAGTCGCAGAAATACTTCAAGCAGCAGCAGGAATACCTCGGTCATGTAAACGGTCAGGTGGAGGAGGTCTACGGCGGACACCTTGTCATCAAGGCGTTCAACCGCGAGGAAAAATCCCTTGAAGAATTCGAGCGGGACAACCGCATACTCTACAGGTCGGCAATGCTTTCCCAGTTCCTGTCGGGAATGATGCAGCCTATCATGCAGTTTGTGGGAAATCTCGGCTATGTGGGAGTAGCCGTGGTCGGCGCTTGGCTCGCGGCGAACGGCACTATTTCAGTGGGCGACATTCAGGCGTTTATCCAGTACGTCAGACAGTTCACGCAGCCCATAACCCAGATAGCGCAGGTGTCCAATATGCTCCAGTCAATGGCTGCGGCAGCGGAAAGAGTTTTCGAGTTTCTCGAAGAAGCCGAGGAGGAAAGCGGCGCGGAGAACCCCATTGCTCCCGAGGCTATCGAGGGCGGCGTGGAGTTCGACCATGTGCGGTTCGGATACGACCCCGCTAAAATCATTATAAAGGATTTCAGCGCAAGGGTGGATAAGGGTCAGACGGTGGCGATAGTGGGTCCCACGGGCGCGGGAAAAACCACTATGGTAAAGCTGCTGATGAGGTTCTACGATGTGAACGGCGGCTCAATAAAGGTGGACGGTCACGACGTCCGCAAGTTTGACAGAAGCTCCCTGCGGGAGGCGTTCGGCATGGTTTTGCAGGACACCTGGCTGTTCAACGGAACTATTATGGAGAATATCCGTTACGGCAGGCTTGACGCCACGGACGAGGAAGTGATCGCCGCGGCAAAGGCGGCTCACGTCGACCGCTTTATAAGAACGCTTCCCGACGGCTACCAAACGGAGCTGAACGAGGAATCGGGCAACGTTTCCCAAGGACAGAAACAGCTGCTCACCATCGCGCGGGCAATTCTCGCGGACAACAAGATACTTATTCTCGACGAAGCCACAAGTTCCGTTGACACAAGAACGGAGATACGCATTCAGAAAGCCATGAACAACCTTATGAAAGGCAGAACAAGCTTTGTGATAGCGCACCGTCTTTCCACCATACGGGACGCGGATCTTATCCTTGTCATGAAAGACGGCGACATCGTGGAGCAGGGCAGTCACGACAGTCTTATCGAAAGGGACGGCTTCTATGCCGCGCTCTATAATTCGCAGTTTGCGGAAGCGTAAAAAACGGACGGCAAGGGAATTTCCTTTGCCGTCCTTTATTATCTGATTTCTTGTCTCTTTTATCAGCAGTCTCCCTCGACCGCGAAATCAACCTGTCCCGCGCTCACGTTCGCCGCCGTGCAGATAACGCTTACCGTATCCCCAACGCGGTACACGGACTTGCCCTCCTTTGTAAAGGCAAACCGTCCGTCGTAATCGTAGGGACCGTTCTTCAGCGTATCCAGACGGACAAGTCCCTCAACGGTATTGGGAAGCTCCACGAAAAATCCGAAATCCTGCACCGAGGTTATCATTCCCTCGAAACGCTCTCCGATATGGGAGGACATATACTCCGCCGCGTAGCAGTCGTCGCAGGCGCGCTCTATGCGCATTGCCGTAAGCTCCCGTTCCGAGGACTGCCGCGCGGCTTCGTTTGCAAACGCCGCGTAACGCTTCCGCATTTGGTCGGGAGTTTTTTTGTTGTAGCAAAGATCCGTCAGAATGCGGTGTATCGCCAGATCGGGGTAACGTCTTATGGGCGAGGTAAAGTGTGCGTAATCGTCAAGCACCAATCCGAAATGTCCCAGCGGCTCGTCGCTGTACTTCGCCTTAGCCATGGATCTGAGCACCATGCTGTTCACCACCGGCGCAAGGGGAGAATCCTTTGTCTTTTCCAGTATCTCCGCCAAATGCTTGGGCTTCACGCTTGTAAAGTGAGGAACGGTCACGCCCATGACCGAAACCGTCTCCACCAGCTCGCCGATCTTTTCGGGGGCGGGGTCTTCATGAACGCGGTACACGAAAGGTATTCCCGCCTCTTTCGCAAGCCTTGCCGCCGCCGTGTTCGCCATAAGCATGAACTCCTCGATGATAAGCTCGCTGCGACCGCGCTCGCGCTTTTGAACGTCCACGCAAACGTCGTTTTCGTCTATTATCAGTTTGCTTTCCGAGGTCTCGATCTGGGGCGCGCCCCTGCGGAGCTTGTTTGCGGTCAGCACCGCCGCAAGCTCGTCCATAAGAAGAATGCTCCTCGTCAGACCGCCGTACTTTTCGGCAAGGGCTATGGAAACTCCCTCGCCGCCCTTTATGCCGTCCAGCAGGGTGTTTATCTCGCTGTAAACGCCCTTTACCCGCGAACGGATAACGGTTTTGCTGAACTTATAGTCTATGAGATTTCCCTCAAAGTCAAGCTTCATAAGGCAGGAAAACGCCAGCCTGTCCTCCTTGGGATTAAGGGAACAGATGCCGTTTGAAAGCTCCTTCGGCAGCATGGGAACGACCTTGTTCGCGTAGTAGATGGACGTTCCCCGAAGCATGGCATCGTTGTCAAGCTCCGAACCCGCCTTTACATAGTAGGACACGTCCGCAATGTGTACGCCCAGTCTCCAGCCCTCCTCGTCGCGGGCGATGGAAATTGCGTCGTCGATATCCTTTGTGTCCGCGCCGTCTATGGTGAAGATTATCTCGTCCCTCAGATCGAGCCGTTTGTAGATTTCGTCAGCCGGTATGCCCGTATGTTCCGCGGCTCTCGCCTCGTCCAGAACCTGCGGGGGAAATTCCGTTTCTATACCGTTTGTCCAAAGCAAAGCGTCCGCGCTGCTTTTGGCTTTTCCGCCGTCGCCGAAAACGTCCTTTATGCGCACCCTGTGCTCGGAGTGCCTTTCGCCGCGGCGGTAAATTTCCGCCAAAACCTTGTCGCCCACTCTTACGGGAATGTCTATCGCCGACACAATCATAAGGTCTCTCGAAAGGGTATCGGGGCGTATGCAGACCGTTCCGCCCTCTTTTTCCACAATTCCCGAAAATTCCGTGAATCCCTCCTCAACGACAGAGACCACCTCGCCCTCGGGAAGCTCTCCGCGCGGCGGAAGAAGCCTTGCCATAACGGTATCCCCCGGCATTGCGCCCTTGAGGAACTTTCCGGGGACGAACACCTCCGAGCCGTCCTCCCTCTCGATAAATCCGAAAGTCCTGTTGAGCCTTGTCACATTCGCGCGGAAAAGTCCCGCGTCGGAGCAGAGCCTTATGCCGTTTTTGTCCTCGGCGACAGTACCGTCCCGTTTAAGCTCGGCGACCGCCGCCGCGAAAGCAGCCGCGTTCTGCCGTCTGCCCTTGCAGGATGCGTAAAGCTTCTTGTAGGGAACGCCTTTTTTTCCGCCCTGTGACAATTGTGACAGTATTGATTTTATCCTGTTTTTGTAGATATCCTTTTGTTCAGCCAATTCACATTCTCCTTTCATATGTCCGCAACGCCGCCGCTTTACGGCTAAAGAAAAAGTCCCGCACCGTGTAGGCGCAGGACGCTGCCGCATAACCGTTCAGCTTGCGCTGACTCTGCTTACGATTGCCGGAATGACGTTGACGGCAATTGTCACAATGAAAAACACGATAGCCAAAAGCTTTGTAAGCCTTGCGAGAGCCTGTTCGCGGGAGCTGCTCACGTCTCCTTTTCCGAAAAAGTTATCGCTCTGACCCGACAGGGCGGAGCTCATATCCTGCTGTTTTTGTTCCTGCATAATGGTAAGAACGATAATAAGCACGCTGCAAATCAGCATGATAACACCGCCGATTATCTGTATAGCGCCGAATTCCATTTGCTGTACCTCCTCTGAAAATATGCGTTGTCTTTAACATTATAGCATATTATTTCTCGGATTGCAAGGGGTTTGCAAAAATTATTTTTAGCTGTATTGCAGCACTCAATATGAGTAAGTGTAAATAAGAAATACCGCAGGGGATCGACCCTACGGTACTTCTTGTTGGAAAGGCAAGTAAATTGTTGTTTAGCGCACAAACAAAACGTCAGCGCATCGCGCGGCGAAGCCACGACTAAAAGTTTCGCCCGCCTTTTCAAAGGCGGCAGGTTTCCAAAGGGCGGCGCCCTTTGGTCGCGCTCCGCAGAGCGCGAAATCTCCTCCCCGCGCCCGCAGGCGCAAATCGTTCAAGAGCTCCGCAAAGG
>JAMPIC010000026.1 GCA_023663025.1 Prevotella sp. | reverse complement strand
CTTCGTTCCTTGTTTTTACTCGTGAACCGCGAGCTTCTTTCGTTCTCCGCATTCCCAACTTTCGTCGGAAACGCTCGGAATTTCAGGGTTCTTCCTTTTTTCAGGTTGTGTTTTCTGTTGTTCAATTTTCAAGGTTCTGCAGTCTCCCGACTTTCGGTCAAGAGATGTTCCGCATTTTGTGGAACTTTTTAAGTATACCACATAATTTTTCGTTTGTCAAGAGGCTTTTAAAAATTTTCTCAAAAATTTTTATCCGCTCGGACAACCTTAATCAGGCGGCTTAAATATATTACCACAAACGGAACACTTTGTCAAGCGTTTTTTCAAAATTTCTCAAAAAAATTTTTTCGCGGGACGGCAAAGTCCCGCGAAAGCTTTATAATAAACGCATTTGCGGCATTTAGGACGGTCGTCCGGATAATCCCGCCGCCATGGGGAAACGTGCGGAACTGCCGCAAATACGGTTTACGCCACTATTTTTCCCCCGCCGAAAAAGATTATTACCGAAAAAATTTTCCTTAATTTTCGAGATACGGCATGGGATCGACGTGCTGCCCGTTTTCGCGCACCTCAAAGTGCAGACTGCTGCCGTAGGTTCGCCCCGTACTGCCCGAATAGCCTATCAGGTCGCCCGCTTTGACCTCATCCTCCATGCCTGCAATTGCCTCGCTCAGATGGGCGTAGACCGTTGCAAATCCGTTATCGTGTTCGATGATCACGCATATACCGTAACCGTTATCCTTGTCGCTGTTCGCGATGACCCTGCCGTCAGCGGCGGCATAGACCTCCGTACCCGTCTCAACGCCGTAGTTCACGCCTTTGTTAAAACCGTCATTCCGAAGATCGCCGCCGTACAGCTCCGACAGCTTCGCGTTTTGCGGACAGGGCTTGACAAGCTTTATCCCGCTTTCGGAGGACGTTTTTTCAAGCTCTGCTTTTCGGAGCTCCACTTCTTTCAAAAGCTGCCGCTCCTGTCCCTCCTCGCGTTGAAGAGCAAAATTTTCCTCTTCCCGTTTTTTAAGCTCCTCCAGCTCGCGGAGCAGCTGCTCCTGCTCTGCCTGCTCCGTCAATTCCGCCCGCTCTTTTGCGGAGGGATCGTTTTCCCGCTGTTCCAAAGCCTCGGGGATACAGACCAAGGCGGTTTGTCCCAAAGTCTCTCCGCGCGCCCAATCTTCAATGCCCGAAAAAAGGGAAATAAAATAATGTCCCTGCACGCCGCCCGGATAATTCTGCGGATCGTACCAATCGGTCTCCCCGTACAGATCCGACTGCTCCAGCAGACGAACCGTCTCCGCCCCGTCGCCTATAAACCTCGTTTCGTTTGACGTGTAGCTGTATGTGCCGTTGTCAATGCTTACCCTATAGCAGAGGTCAGTTTTTCCGTTCGTATCCCCGCCGTTCTCGGGAACGGCAATTCTCGCCTGCACCGCGTACCCCGCGTAACCGTTGCCGGCCGTTTCACCGATAACATCATTTTCGGACACCCTGTCTCCCGCTTTCAGTGAAACGCCGCTCATATCGCCGTATGTTACCGCGCCGCGCCCGAAATCCAGAACGGCGCTTGTTCCGTCCGCCCAAAGGACTTCCCCGTCGGCGGGCGAAACGACTTTTCCCTCGCCGGTGTGCATACGGAAAGTCACCGTTACCGTTCCGTCGCCGTTCAGGATAAACTTTTCCGCGCCCATGCCCTTAAGTCCGTTGGCTCTGTCAAAGGGTATCAGCCACACGCCGTCCTCCGCCGCACTCGGAAAATCTATAACTATCGCGGATTTTTTGAGCGCGAGCGCGTAACATCTTTGAGAGCGAATGCCGAGATCCGGTTCCAATTCAATATAATTTTTATATGTAACTATTTCCGCGCCCTCGGCGGCATTTCCCACAGTTTCGGACGGTTCGGACGGACTGTTTCCTCCGTTCACCGCGTCCGTGCCCGCAGCCGTGCAGGACGCCAGCATTACCGCAGCCGCCAGAACGGCGGTAAGCTTGCTTTGTTTTTTGTACTCAAGCACATTTTTCACCCTTTCCTTTATTCCCGTCTCTCCGAAACCCACGGCGGCGGCAGCTCCGAAGTTCCTCACGGAAACCCTCACCAGAGCCTCCGCGTAAAGTATTCTTTCCTTTTCGCCGCAGTTTTTCAGCACCGCCTCGTCGCAGGACGTTTCCATATCCCTCGTCATCAGCGCGAACGCCGCCCATATCAGCGGATTGAACCAATGCAGGGAAAGTCCCGCGAAAGCCAGAGCCTTAAACAGATAGTCCCGCCTGCGGATATGCACACGTTCGTGCATGACGATAAGCCTGCGCTCCTCCTCGGGTATGCCGCAGGGGATATATATTTTCGGGCGCACAATTCCCGCCGCAAACGCGGTGGATATTCTGTCGCTTTCGTAAACGCCCGTTTCCGTTCTCACGGCAGTCCTTACTCTCGCCGACAGCCGCGCCGCCGAAACGATTCCGTAAAAAGCCATCGCCGCCGCTCCGCAAAGCCATACTACAGTAAATATTGCGCGAACGTCGGTCTGCGGCGTTTTGGCGGACGCGCCTCTTTTCTCACGTTCCGTTTCCGCAGTCGGGACGTTCTTCCCGTCCTTTTCCGCAGGAGTATGGAGTGCGGTATCCGAAGCCTGCGGCTTATTCACGTTCGGGACGGCTGTACCGACGTTCGGTTCGGTATCAGCGGCGGCATTCAAGTCCTGCACGAATTGCTCTGTCCGAACCGTCGGGGAAATTTCCGGAAACCGCAGAACGTTGAAAACGCTCACGCCGCTTTCCGCCGCGAACGGACACAGGCAGCGAAAAAACACCACCGCCCACATCATATACGCCCATCGCTTGGGAGCTTTCCCGATGAGAAGTCTCGCTGCCGCCACCACAAGAAAAGCGACCCCCGCGGCAAAGCTGGCGTCTAAGAGCATTCCGAAAAGCCCGAATTTTTCGGTCATACGATCACTTTCCTTTCGCCCTGTCGATCATTTCTTTCAGTTCCTCGGCTTCCTCGTCGGATATTTTCCTGCCGTCCAGAAAAGCCGCTATAAACGCGGGCAGCGAACCGCCGAAATATTTTTCCGCCACCGCTTCGCTCTCGCGCTTCGCCGCCTGCTCCCGCTTGATGAGCGCGGACACGGTTGCGTTCTCGTTTTTCACGAAGCCTCTTTCCGAAAGCTTGCGTATCATATTATAGGTCGTGGACTTTTTCCAGCCCAGCCGTTCGCGGCATATCAGCGAAAGCTCCGTGGAATTCACGGGTTCTTTCTCCCATAAAATGTCAAGAAAGCGGTATTCCGCGTCGAAAAGCTTATATTCTTCCGTTTCCATACTGTCAGTCCTTTCCTCGGAGGTTTGCTCCGATAAACCTCGGTTTAATATTAGTTTATCACGGCAAACCTCTTCTGTCAATAAAAATACCGCACAAAATTTGCGCGGTATTTTTGGTTTGTTTAAACAAACCTATTAAATTGCGGCATATGCACCTTTGCGGTACGGGCAGACAGCATTGCTTTTATTACCGCCGCCGCTTATTTCCGCATATATCAAACCATTGACAGTCGGCGCAGACCTTGCCAAGATTTCCTGTGGATATTATTTTCTCACGCGCGGATTTTTTTAATTCCGACCAGCGAGCCGTACCGTTTCCGCAAGCTCCGAGAAAACTCAGCGTTATACTGTCGTAACGCAAGACCTTTTCGGCGTCGGTGCACACGCCGCCGTTATTGTTGGGACAGCTTCGGCAGATAATATCCGTTTCGGTCACAAGGCGCACCGTCGGGTCATCGGCGTTCAGTTCGGAAATTACCTTTGCCATGTTTTCCGTGAAATCGCCGCTGTAGCCGTATCCTCTGAAAAATTCCGTACAAAGCAGATGATGGGGACGAAGCGCAGCGCCGTTTTCAAACCGGCTGCTTTTTTGTTCCCGCATATTTTGATACCCTCCCCGAAACGAATATTGCCAGCGCCGCCTTTGCCGCGTCGGGAATTATAAAAGGCAGCACGCACCATTTCAACGCGGTGAGGAAATCCACCGCTTCGGTGTTTTCGGTATAGACGCGCATGAACCAGAACGTCCCGAAAGCGTAGAGAATAAGAAGTCCCGCAGCCATTGAAGCCGCAGTCACGGGCAGACTTTTTCCGAAAAGCTTTTCGGCTGCCCAAAAGACAAGCGCCATTGGTATAAATCCGACTATGTAGCCTCCCGTAGCTCCGAGAATTATCCCTATTCCGCCCGTAAATTCACCGAAAACGGGAACTCCCGCCGCTCCGAGAATAACGTAAATCAAAACGGATACCGTTCCTCTTTTGCCGCCGAGAACGCCGAGAGCGCAGAAAACGGCAAAGGTCTGCATTGTGAACGGTACAGCCAAAGGTATGCATATCTGTGAGCACACCGCGATAACTGCGGTAAAAACCGCGCATAGGGTCATGTCGTGAACGGAAAAATTTTTCATGGTATCAGTCCTTTCACGTCCAGTATAGCATATTTCCGAGGGATTGTCAACCATTATTTTTGCATAGGTTGACAATTCACCGCAAAGCATCCAATCCGTGAACACTGCTTTTTCACGAAATAAGCTCGGCGGAATAATCCTCGTTGAGCCTCCATACCCTGAACGCGCTGCCGACCGAAGCCGAATCCGAGCTTACAACCGCAGACGTTATTCCCTGCAGTTCGGCGGCGGCTATCTCCGAGTTAAGCGGTCTGTCAAAAAGCGAGGTCAGCAAAAGTATGCCCGTTCCGTTTCCCGCATCGGACAGCTCCTCCGACGGTATCCTTGAGCATTTTTCCGCCATGTCTGCAAAACGGTAATCCGCAAGCTTTGTCTGAAGCGCGGAAACGTCCGCGGGTTCGGAAATGTTAAAGCTTTCCCATATGCTGCCGAAGCGGCACCAAACAATTGATTCAAGTCCGCATTTGAGCAGTCCCAGCGATACGGCAAGAACGCCCTCCACCGCTCTTTCGTTTTCGTAAACGTCGCTGCCCCCACAGCTGTCGAGAACAATATTCTGATGTACGGACTCTATCTCGTCGTCCAATCTGACCATGTATTTGTCCCGTTTTGAGGACAGTTTCCAGTTGATCCTGCGCACAGGATCGCCCTCCGTGTACTCCCTGTGTGTATAGCCGGGCATTCCCGCAAAACGGTTAATTTCGTCCGACTCGCAGGTCTCCTCGCTGTCGTCGGAAAATTTCGCGTCCTCGGCAGCCGTTCTGAGCAGCGGAGCGTCTCCCGCCATTTCCGGCACGTCGGGAAAGACCTTTATTTCATGAAGCGGTTCGCTGCCGCCGGTCTCCCGCATACGGAACTTGAAAAATTTCATGAAATCGTGAAGCTCCGCGCTTTTCACTCCTACCGAACATATTCCCCACACCTTTGCACGGTATACGGCTTCCACAGTCACTTCCGAGCGGGGAGGAATGCTTAGGGCGCAGCTTTTGTTCGGGGACAGGGGTTCAAGTCCGTCGGGAACGGAAAGATACAGCTTTACCGCAGGCACCGGAAAAAAACTTTTATTGGCGGCTGTTATCTTCAGCGTGACCGTTTCCCGTTTGTATAGCATTGTACGGTCCACGTCCGACCGAAGCTCCACGCTTTTTCTTTTGTGCAGCCAAAGCGTTATCAGGAATGAAAAAACAGGTGCGCATACAAGGACGTACACGAAAGTCCAGCCAACGGGCGCGTAAAGATACAGCGCGAACATCACGCCCAGAAAAACCGCCAGAAGATACATAAAAATTTTCGATACCATAGCCGTCACTCCGTGGGCACGGGAACGCGCTCCAGTATTTGCGCAAGAGCGTTTTCCCGGGTTTCGTACATGGATTTGCCTTTGGGGGAGAGCATTATCCTGTGGGCGAGGGTGCATACGCAGCAGTCCTTTACGTCCTGCGGGGTGATGAAGTCCCTGCCGTCCATAAACGCCCAAGCCTTTGCGGACTTGTACAGCGCGATGCTTCCTCGGGGACTTACCCCCAGCTTTACGCCCTCGTCGGAACGGGTGGCGTTCGTCACGGAAATGATGTAGTCCTTGACGTTTTGAGCCGCTCTCACCTTTTTGACCCGCTCCTGCACGTCGATGATATCCTCCGTGGACAGCACCGCCGATATGCGGTTTATGGGGTTGTCGTTCTCGTTCCTGTCCAGTATCTCGGACTCCTCCGCCGAAGTGGGATAACCCATGCTTATCTTCATGGCGAAGCGATCCATCTGCGCTTCGGGAAGATGATATGTGCCGTAGGTCTCCACGGGATTTTGAGTGGCTATGACCATAAACGGCGACGGGAGGGCGTAGGTGTTTCCGTCAATGCTGACCTGCCGTTCCTCCATAACCTCGAGCAGCGAGGATTGGGCTTTCGGCGAGGCGCGGTTGATCTCGTCCGCAAGCAGGAAATTGCAGAAAGCCGCGCCCTTTCTGTACTCGAAGCCGCCGGTCTCCCGGTTCAGCATGGAGAAGCCCGTCACGTCCGACGGCATTATGTCGGGGGTCATCTGCACACGGTTGAACGTTCCGTTCACTGACTTTGCCAGAGCCGCCGCAAGCTGGGTCTTTCCCACGCCGGGAACGTCCTCCAGCAGCACGTGTCCCCCCGTGAGAAGCGCGGCGACCGTCTGAACTATGGGAGTGCGCTTTCCCACGATCACCTTTTCGATATTTTCGATAAGAGCCTGAATTTTAGCGTCCATTTTTTCCGTTTCCTTTCTATTGCGGATTTGCGTATGTCACCAAAGCGGGGTTTGTAATGATGTCCCGCACCTCGTCTCTTGTGAGAAGCCTTGCGCCCGTCGTTCCCTCCAGGAATATTTCCTGCGAGGTCTCCACAAGGTCGAAGGACTGCTCCAGAACCCCCATTATTTCGGGGACTATCACGTCGTTCAGACCGCTTGTGAGCAGTCCCAGAGCAAGCAGGGGATTAGCCGCTTCGGAGTACTGCTTCGCCGTCTCCTCCACATTGGCGAGCGCGGATATCAGCCTGTCGAAATATTTCAGACTGTCCCCGTAAAGGGCGGCGAACTGCTCGCCGTACCGTTCCGCGCCGCTGTATTTTTCCGCGAATTCGTCCCGCAGAGCCTCGGCTTCCTCTTTCAGCGCGCCGTAATCCGCGCTCAGCATTGACGATATGTCGCTGACGTTTACCGCGTTCAGGATCATATTGAGACTTTGCACCGCGCCGCTCTCCATTTCTGCGGCGAGAAGCTTTTTCTCTTTCAGCTCGGGACGGGTCTCCGCCTCGGCGTACTTGAAGCCGTCCAGGAAATAATGGTCTATGAGGAAATTCACGACCTGTTCCTGTTCCGCGGGAGTAAGTCCGAACATGGTTTTTACGGGTATGCCCGTTCTGTCCGCCGGAAGCATTCCGCCGCGCGTAAAGTCCGTGACGATTTCCTCGGGGACTTCGGCGGCTGCCGCAGCTTCCGTAGCTGCCGTAGCTTCCGTTTCGGACGTTTCCTCCTCCGTGACTTCCGTTTCGGGCGGCTCCGTCTCCGTCGGCGATGTTTCCATTTCCGTTTCGGAAGTTTCCGTCGGTTCCGTCTCCGTAGGTTCAGTAACTGCGGGCTTTGTCTCCATAACGGACGTTACCAAAGTCTCCCCCTGTTCCTCCAGTTCGATACGCGCCTGCTCCTCGGCTTTTTTCAGCTGTTCCTCGAGACGACTCTGCATTACCGCTTCGGCGAGAGTTTTCTCCCGCGCGGCAACGTCTGCGGCGTAGCTCTCAGTACCGTATGCCGCCGCGAACGTGCAGAGCAGTCCCACAGCCAGTATTATCAGTATTTTCAGAAGCTTCATGGTACTCCTTTCACGCCGTTATCTCAACGGCGTTTCCCTCGGTATCGGCTATTACGCTTTCGTAGTAACCGTCTCCCGTCACGCGCGGTTCTCCCGTTACGGAAAATCCGCCGCTCCGCAGACGTTCCGTCAGTTCGTCGACGGCTTCTTTTGTCCCCACGGAAAAAGCGATATGGTGAAATCCTCCGAGAGGACGGTTTTCTCCCGCGCAAACGCCGGGTCTGTTCATTATCTCCAGCCGCGAGCCGCTCTCAAAGGTCAGAAAATATGAGGAAAAGCCCGTTCTTTCGTTGCGGTAAAGCTTTCCCGCCGACGCTCCGAAATATTTTACAAAGAAGTCCTTTGCCTTTTCAAGGTCGCGGTAATATATTGCCGTGTGTTCTATTTTCATGAGTAAAAATCCTCCACGCGCTTTGCGGTCTCGCGCAAATGCCGCTCCAGTTCCTCGAAATCCGTATCGTAATATTCCGCAAGGGGACGCTGCCAGTCGTAGTTTTCGATTAGCTGTAAGCAGAGTTTTCCTCTCGGATCGGCTTCGGGATACCAGCCGATGTCAACCAAATAGCTTCCGTACTCCGCCTGAATAATGTCCTCGTTGAGGCAGCTGAGCTGACAGTGAAACGGCAGCGAAAAATCTATATTGAAATCCTCGAAGCATATTTTCCAATCTTCCAGTATTTCCAGTATTTTGCCGCAGTAGGGATTTTTCTTCCGCTCGGGAAGCTCCCGCCAAAAGTCCGCCAGAGCTTCCCGGTTTTCGGGAGTATCGTCAACCGAACAAAGGGGATTTCTCATATCGCTCGGAGGGAAAATACCGATACGCCCGTCAAGCTCCCTTGCCGTAAAGCTTTCCGCTTTTTTGTGAGACCCCCTGCCCATTCCCGTATCGGCGTAGAGAATACCGCCGCGTGTGACGTAAAATCCGAAACTCAAAGGTATCCACACCGCCGCAGCAGCCGCGAACAGAACCGTAAACGTCGTGTCGAACGGGTCAAACGAACCGCCGTCCGCAAGGACTTTCGCCGCAAACATAAGCGTAAGAGCCGCCCCGCCGAAAACGCAGACGAGAAACAGTACGGCGCTGCCGCGCTTAAACGGTCTGAAGCATATTTTCCCCGCCTTTTTCGCAAGACCGCGGACGTGCAGGAACTGATATATCCCGAAGCCGATCATCGCCGCGCATACCGCCGCCGAGACTGCCGCAGACATTCCCTCGTCATAATGACTGTAGGTGTGCATGATATCCTCCTTACGCCGTCTTTCCTCCGCCCAGAGCTTTTCTGCTCGCAGCCGCCAGAGCGAAAACATACGCCGCCCCCGACGAAGCCGCCAGCACCAAGCACCGCAGCAGCTGACTTGCCCCGCTGTTCGACCCTGCCGTCATATTGAGAAGTCCCAAGGATATCCCCGCGAAAAGGGAAACGAACAGCGCGGCGGACTCCCTGCCCGTCAGCAGCGAAAAAAACATATTTATCATACCGCAGAACAGGTACAGCAGCAGCGCGGAAAACGCCGCTCCGATTATGGTGGGCAGAGGCGGCGCGGAAAAATCCGAGGCGGGACTTCCCGTCATCACGCGGAAGCCCACAAAGCCGCTGCTCCACACGTCGCTGAAACCGAACGTCCGCGAACAGACCGCAAGGTTTATGATAAACACAGCCGCGAAAAACAGTGCCGTGTTGACCGCGTAGGTTATCGCTTTCCCCGCAAGCCACCTGCTGCGGCTTCCGCAGCGGAGAATGTCTATCCCGCCGAAATCGCTGCCGAACATTATCCCGCACACGGTAAAGAGGTACAGCGGCAGATATATGAACACGATATTGACAATGTCCGTTATCATCATAAACAGCGCCTCAAATGAGGAGAACGCCGCCGTCTCCGCCAAATCTATATATTTGCGGACGCTCACCGCCGCAGTAAACGCCGTCACCGCCAATGCGAGACACCACCGCGCCGCGGGGATATGCTCGGTCAGGCTGAACGTCAGTCCTCTGAGCTTTTTGGGGTTCTTCACTGTTTGTCAGCCTCCTTTCCGAACGTCGTCAGAACCAGTCCCGCCGCCGCCAGAACAGCGGGAAGAACGAAACGGTCGGGGGACATCGTCCCCCCGCTTACCGAGGGGGCAATGTCCAAGGGCGGGTAAAATCTTTCCAGTTTAAGGTAGGGGAACGCGTATATGCAGAGCAGGTACAGCACCTGCGGCATTACAAGGGGGACGTACCTTTGCCGGTTCACAAAGGTCAGTCCGTAGGACAGAGCCGCCCAGCCGAAGCCGAACGTCAGCGGCAGGACAAGCAGAGCTGCCTCCGAAGCGGAAGGAAGTCCCTCCGAAGCGGAGGGAAGTCCCTCCAAAGCCGCGCTTGCCGCGAACATGGCAAGGTGGGGAATTTCCAGAGCCGCCGCCCCCGAAAGTCCCGCCGTGAGAAATCTTTTGAAGCGGTATCCCCCGTGAGAGCCGCCAAGCTTTACCGCCATAAGCGCGCCGAATTTGGTCTCCCGCTCGGTCATTATCATCACCGAGTAGGGCATAGCCGCCAGCAGCGGCGCGGCAAAGGGCAGCGCGAGAGCCTGCGCCCGAACGTAAAGTCCGGAAACGTCCCCCGAAGCGAGACGGTACGCCATGCCGCCGAAAAGCAGCGCCGCGCCGAACAGCACGCTCAGCCAAAAGGACGGTTCCGTAAATATCCGTTTTATATCGGTTCCGAAAAATTTCATTCAGTCACCTCTGATACCGAAGCGCCGCTTATGCGGAATTTTCTTGTGCAGAGGGACTGTATGTCCTCCGCGATATGGCTTGCCAGAACGACAGTAGTTCCTCCGCCGTTCAGTTCGGCGAACAGCTCCCGCACCAAACCCACGGAGCGGTCGTCCAGACTGTTCATGGGTTCGTCCAGAACGAGAAGCTCGGGTTTGTTCATCACCGCCTGAACGATGCCCAGCTTTTGGCGCATACCCAGCGAGTACGTCCTTACGGGACGGCGGTTCTTCGGGTCAAGTTCGAGGCGGGACATCAGCGCAGCTATCTCCGCCGCCGGGACGGGGTTCGCGCTCATGGCGTTGAGAATTTTCAGATTTTTCATTCCGCTGTAGTGAGGGATAAAGCCGGGGGTCTCGATCATCACGCCCATGGAATCGTAAAAGCTTCCCTTTGCGCCGAAGTTTTTTCCGTCAATGGTTATCTGACCCGAATCGGGCAGGAGCAGACCCGTCATCAGCTTAAAGACCACCGTCTTGCCACTGCCGTTCCTGCCGATAAAGCCGCAGACCTCGCCCTTTTCTACGCCGAAGTTTACGGCTTTGAGGACAGTGTTCCCGCCGAAGCTTTTGCTCACGTCTCTGAATTGTATGTAGCTCATTCGGTATTCCTTTCCGTATAATCTTATAGAAACAATACAAGCCGTTTTATTCCGAAAAATGGGGTAAAGCAGCCGCAATACCCCATCAATCCGTATCAACTTCAATGCGCTCCTCTTTGTTTTCGAGAGCATAACCCAGCACGCGGCGGTAAAATTCCGCAGGGTCGAGCATTATCTTTTCTTTGATCAGCTCCGCCTGCTCGCCGTCGGGAGCGTACAGACTTATCCGCATAAGGTCGTAGTCCGCGTCGCCGATACGGCAGTTCACCTCGCAGCCGTTGTCCGTTTCCGTGACGTCGATCGCCGCGGAGTTTTCCCGCTCGAGCCGCGCAAAATAGTACATAGCCGCTTTCAGTATCTCCCTGCGGAAGTACAGCGGTACGGTGTCGTTGAAATAGTCCGCGCCGAAGCGCCCCTTTTCGGTAGGTTCTATATAGGCAACGCCGTCACGTTCGACGCGTGCGAGAGAACCGTTTTTCAGCAGTCCCTCCAGCGCCTCGGAGTAGTAAAAATAGTTCACCACGCCGCTTTCCGCCGCTATCTCGCGGAGCTGCTCCTCGGCGACCGGCTGCTTCAGACGATCCAGCAGATAGCATATCAGCACCCTGACGCGGTGCGCGGAGTTCAGCTCCGCAGGTGTATAGTCGTTCATAAACAGCTCCGTATTTTTAAAAATTAAAGCATACTGTCGATCTTCCGCGAGCTTTTGGGCGGGGGAGCGTCAAGCGAAAGCTCCTCCATTTCAGCGGGCGGAGACGTCTCCGCAGGCGAGAGAAGATTTTCCGTATCCCCGCCGTTTTTCGCCGCTTCGGCTGACTTAGCCTCTTTAAGCGCTTTGGCTTCTTTCCTGATACGCTTTTGGTACTCGCTCTGGTGATAACGCAGTCCGAGGGAATTTGCCATAGCCTTAGGTTCGTTTATAGCCTCGATAAAATCCGGATACCCGTCCTGAAGAGACAGGTAGTCAAGCTCCTTGTAGAGCCTGCGGGTAAAGTCCTCCAGCCACATTCCGTAGCAGCCGTAAACAAGCAGGTACATACCGAACAGCGTTCCCACCGCACCCGTGAACATTCCTATAAGACCGAACAAAGCCCCTGCGGCATATATCACAAAAAGAACCGTATGAGGCTTACGCGCCTTGAAAACGAACGCAGCCGCCGTGATCGCGGCAATGAGGAAAAGATATGTCATATAGGCATAAGGGACTTTAAACACCAATCCCGACGTATCGTTCGTGTCGAAAGCCGCGTTGAGTATTATTTGCGCGACAATAGCTCCCGCTCCCGCCAGCATGGCGAGAGTGCGTATAAAATTTATCACCGCGATCACGGCGAACACGCCTGCCGAGGGGATAAGTCCCGCCCAGAAAGAAATTTTAAAATGCCGCTGAAGCTTTTTATAGCGGTAATGATTGATTTTGAAAAGCTCTTCGCGTTTAGACGCCATAGTATCTCCTCCCTGGACGTATCGCGCCGCATATCAGAAGTTCGGATAATCAAGCATATGCGAGAGAACGGCAATATTTGCCGCCGCCTCCACACAGGGGACGGCTCTGGGGACGACGCATGGATCGTGTCTGCCTTTTATTTCCAGCGTTTCATTGGTAAGAGAGCTGATGTTGACGGTCTCCTGCGGTCTTGCGATGGACGGCGTGGGCTTGAAAGCAACTCTGAACACTATGGGCATACCCGAGGATATCCCGCCCAAAATGCCGCCGTGATTGTTCGTCCTTGTAAGCACGTGACCGTGTTCGTCCACATAGAACTCGTCGTTGTTCTGGCTTCCCAGCATTTCCGCCGCCTTGAAGCCCGCGCCGAATTCTATTCCCTTGACTGCGGGAATTCCGAAAACGAGCTGCGCTATGCTGTTTTCCAATCCCTCGAAAATGGGAGAACCTATTCCCGCGGGAACGTTTGTCACAACGCATTCCACAATGCCGCCCAGACTGTCGAGACTTTCGCGGGCGCGGGTGACGTCCTCGATCATGGCTTCGCCCTTTTTATCGTTTAGTACGGGAAATTTCTTGTGCCTGAGAGTGACTATCTCCTCCCGTGAAACATTGCAGGGGTCGAATTTTTTATCCTTGATATTGTGTATCTGCAAAATATGCGCGCCCGTATAGATACCCCTGCGCTCCAGTATCTGACCGCAGACCGCTCCCGCGAAGCAAAGGGGGGCGGTAAGACGTCCGGAAAAATGTCCTCCGCCGCGTACGTCGTTAAACCCCTTGTAGCGCAGTGCGCCCGTATAGTCCGCATGACCGGGGCGGGCAAGCTTGGAGATGTTTCCGTAGTCCTGAGAATGGGTATCGCTGTTGTTTATAAAGGCGGCGAGGGGAGTACCCGTGGTATATCCGTTGCAGATGCCCGAAAGGATATTGGGCATATCCGCTTCCCGCCTTTGGGTGGACGTGGCGTCCTTTTTGGGGGCGCGCCTGTTCATAAAGCACCGCAGCTCCTCGGGATCGATATGCTCCCCGGAAGGAAGCTTGTCAAGCACTACGCCGATAGCGGGACCGTGGGATTCTCCGAAGATGGATATTGTAAGATTGTGATTCCAGAATGATGACATTTTTTATCAGTCCTTTCAGTCGGGGAACGCCCCGCAGCGGAAGCCGCCCGCAGCGGTCATATATGACGGACAGCGACTTTATCAAATCCCTCAAGGGGAGAGTATTTACGGCAGTTGTCAGTCCCGTTCAAATCTGATATTTCCTCCCAGAGCGGAGAAATCCGTCCAAAAATCGGGGTAGCTTTTTGTCACGGCTTCGGCGTCTGTAACGGTTATCTCGCCGTCCGCCATAGTCGAAGCGACTGCGGACGCCATAACTATCCTGTGGTCGTTGCAGCCGTTTACCGTTCCCCCGTGAAAACGTTCTATCGGCTCGATCTCCAGGGAATCCTCGCGGACGGTGACTTTTCCGCCGATATTTCCCAAAGCGGCGGCGATGGCTTCAAGGCGGTCGCTTTCCTTTATTCTGAGACGTTTCGCTCCCGTTATACGGCTAACGCCGTCGGTAAAGCAGCCCAGCACAGCCAGTATGGGAACAAGGTCGGGAGTATCGGAAACGTCCGCCGAAAACGCGGGCGGCTTTACCGTATCCGAACCGTTTATCTTATTATAACTCATATTTCGGATAATTTCAAGGATTTTTTTATCTCCCTGCACAGAGCTTTCGTTAAGATTGTCAACCTCTATCTCCGAGCCGAGAGCGTTCGCCGCGAAATAGAACGCCGCCTGAGAGTAGTCTCCCTCCACGGAAACGTCTGCGCTGCGGTATTTCTGACCGCCTCTTATGCGGTAAACGGGAAACCCGTCGCCGTCCTCGCTTTCATCTGTGTTTATCCCGAAGCGCGACAGCGCTTCCAGCGTCATATCGGCATAGGGCTTGGATTCCAGCCTTGAAGCAAGTCTTATCACGGAGCTTTCACCGCACAGCGGCAGGGCGAAAAGCAGTCCCGTAACGAACTGGGAGGAAATGTCCCCCTCTAAAAGATATTCGCCGCCCTTGAGCTTGCCGTTCATTGTAAAGGGCATGACCCCCTCGGTCTTGTTGATGACCGCGCCGTTTTTTCCCAGTTCCCTTATGTAGGGAGTTATCGGTCTTTCGGGGAGCTTGCCCCTGCCGCGGAATTCGCAGGCGCAGCCCAGAGCCGCAGCTATGGGGATAATGAACCTCAGCGTCGAACCGCTTTCACGGCAGTCTATCACAGCCGAAGCGGCGGGGGTCTTTATCCCGATGACGGTATAATCCCTGCCTTCGCGGAATATTTTCGCTCCCAAAGCGTTAAGCGCACCGACGGTAGCGTCTATGTCCTCGGAGGGACTTATATTCGACACCGTGGAAACTCCCCCCGCGAGAGCGGCGGCTATAAGCATACGGTGCGAAAAGCTTTTAGAGGAGGGCGCACACACCCTGCCTATAAGCTTTGACGGTTTTATCGTAACATTCATGACAAACTGTTTTCCAAAGCGGAAAACGCCTCCTCCTTTCTGTGTTCGCGGGAACTGTTCCTAAGCCTCGGAAAGCATTGCCAAAAACGCCTCCACGGGCATTTTCTTTATCATGGACGCTCCCACGTCGCAGCATACCACAATGCCGATGCTGTCCCCGAAACGCTTTTTGTCGTTGAGACAAGCCGCTCCCAGCTGTTCCATAGTCGGCTCTATCTCAATATTCAGACCGTAACGGTCAAGGCATTTCGTAAGTCTTTCGAGAATTCCCGCCTCGGCGATTCCGTGTCTCTCGGCGACCCGGGTTATCATTTTCATTCCCGCCGCCACCGCCTGACCGTGGGTTATCCCCGTGTAGTTATAGTATTGTTCTATGGCGTGTCCCAGTGTGTGCCCGAAATTCAGCTTCATGCGCTCGCCCCGGTCGAACTCGTCTGCCTGAACCACGTCCCGCTTTATTGTGATGTTTTGGGCGATAACCTCCGCCAGCATGTCTTTGTCCTCGCGCAGAGATTTCAAATCGTATTTTTCAAGCTGTTCAAAAAGCCTTTCGGACTTTATCATGCCGTGTTTCACAACCTCGCCCATGCCGTCTGTGAAGAACTTGTCGGGAAGAGTGTCGAGCGCGTCAACGTCGCAGAGCACCAGCTCCGGCTGCTTGAACGCTCCCGCCAGATTTTTCCCGCCCGGAAGATCCACGGCGGTCTTTCCTCCCACGGAGGAATCCACCTGAGCAAGGAGGGAAGTCGGCAGCTGGACGAAATCTATTCCCCGCAGATACGTCGCCGCCGCGAAGCCGGTAATGTCCCCCGTCACGCCGCCTCCCAAAGCGGCGAGACAGTCGCTGCGGGTGATGTTGTTTTCACACAGAAAATTCCATATCCGGAAAAGCGTTTCGGGAGTTTTGGACTGCTCCCCGTGGGGAAAAACAAACTTGCAGACCTCAAAGCCGTTTTCGGAAAGACTCTGCGTTACCTTTTCGCCGTGAAAGCCGTCTACGCAGTCGTCGGTTATGACGGCGATTTTCGCCGCCTTTGAGACGTCCTTTATATATTTTCCGCACTCGGCGAGAAGTCCTCTGCCGATAAGCACGTCGTACTTTCCCGAAGCGGCGACGGTGATTTTTTCAATTGACATAAAATCAGTTCCAATCCTTGATATTTATCAGCCCACGGTTCTGCCGAAATATTCCGCCAGGCTCTTTACCTTTTTCATGACCTCGGCGAATTTCGCGGGAGTAAGCTGCTGACCGCCGTCGGAAAGCGCGCTCTTGGGGTCGTTGTGGACTTCTATCTCCAGCGCGTCCGCGCCCGCCGCAACAGCCGCCAGCGACATAGGCTCGATAAGGGAAACTATTCCCGTGGCGTGAGAGGGGTCTACGCATACGGGCAGATGGGATTTCTGCTTCAGAAGCGGAACTGCGGATATATCGAGAGTATTTCTCGTCATTGTCTCAAAGGTGCGGATACCCCGCTCGCAGAGCGCGACGTTCATGTTTCCGCCCGCCATAATGTACTCCGCAGACATGAGAAGCTCCTCCAAAGTGTTTGCCAGACCCCGTTTGAGCAGCACCGGCTTGTCGCATTCTCCCAAAGCCTTAAGGAGCTTGAAGTTCTGCATATTTCTCGCGCCCACCTGTATAAAGTCAACGTCCGCGAAAAGGTCGAGGTCGGCGATGCTCATTATCTCTGTAACTATGGGCAGACCTGTCTCCTGCTTTGCTTTCAGGAGCAGCTTGATGCCCTCGCCCTCCAGTCCCTGGAAAGAATAGGGAGAAGTTCTCGGCTTGAACGCGCCGCCGCGGAGCATGGTCGCTCCCGCCTCCTTGCAGGCGATGGCGGTGGTGATTATCTGTTCCTCGTTCTCAACGGAGCAGGGACCCGCGATGACATGAAGAGAGCCGTCGCCCATGATCCTGTCCCCGACCTTGATAACGGTGTCGTCCGGGTGGAACTTGCGGTTCGCCTTTTTGTAGGGTTCCTGAACTCTGCGCACGTTTTCCACGCAGTCCTGTGCCATAACGTTTTCAACGTCGATAACGGAAGTGTCTCCCACCAGACCGATGATGTTCTGGTGCGCTCCCTCGATGTGGTTCGCGCTTATGCCCTTGGCTTTGAGAGCGTCCTCCAATCTGCGTATGGATTCGGGCTGTGCGTCCTTTTTAAGAATGATGATCATTTTGGTTTCCTCCGATTTTCAATTTGGTTTATTTTGTAACGACTGTAACGTCGGGAAGCTTGTCCGCGAAAGCCTGTAATTCCTCCTCGGGAATATCGGTGTTTTCAACGTAAAGCTTTTTAAGGTTTACAAGATTTTCAAGGGGAGTGATATTGGCTATTGGGTTCCCCCCCAGTTTTATCCAGCCCAGCGACGTCAGGGACATGAGCGGCGAGATATCGGACACATTGTTGTTTTCCAGATATATCTCTGACAGATCCTCCATATTTATCACCGGAGTGATATCGGTGATACTGTTGTTCTGCAAGTGCAGTCTCTCGATGGTTTTCAGACCGCTGAGAGCGGCAATGTCGCTGACGCTGTTGTCGTTCAGTCTGAGCAGGGTAAGGTTGCGCAGGCTTGTCATGGGCGTGATATCGGATATATTGTTTTCCGACAGATCGAGGGTAGTCAGTGCGGTAAGATTTTCCAGCGCGGAAATGTCGGAGATGTTGTTGTCCCGAAGATAGAGAGCTTCCAGAGAAGCAAGTCCCGCGATAGGAGAAAGGTCGGTTATGTTGTTTTTGAAAAGCGAAAGGGTTTTAAGTCCCGTAAGACCTTTCAGCGGGGTAAGGTCGGTTATCTCGTTCTGGTAGATATGAAGCTCGGTAAGATTTACCATGTACTTGAGTTCAACAATATCCTCGTCGGTAAGTCCCATATTGTTGAGCGTAAGGGACGTAAGGGAGGTGCTGTACTCGGTATCCCTTATCAGAATGGTCTCGGGCAGGTCAGCCATTATTTCCTCTTTAATGGCGGCGGCTTCGCTTACGGCGGGGTTGTCCTTGCCCAGGAGGAAGTCCGATTTGTTCCTGAACTGAACATTGGGCATAGTTTCCGCCCTCAGCGATTCCACCTGCGCTTCAAGCTCGCTTATGCGGGATTCGTAGCCCGCCTTGTCAAGCCCGGCGTCCGTCTCATCGGAGGCGTCCCCCCCGAACAGGCTGCACGACGACAGCATAACCGCTGCGGAACACACAGCGCACATCAGCGGAACAGCAGTTTTCAGCTTAGCTCTCATAACAGTCATATCCTTTCAATATGCGTAAAAATACGCCGTAAAATAAAAAAATCTGTGACAATTTTGCCGCAGACAGTTTCAGACACTATTGTTCACGCCGAGCCACGGCATCGTATATTTCAAATCAACAGAATAAATCCATATCAATTATACACCGACGCATTTGATTTGTCAATACCTTTTTTAAAAAAGATGCGGTGCCGCAATCTTTTCCGCGGAAAATTTCAAAAACCTCTTGCATTTCCGGAATAAATATGCTATACTTAATTGTACGCCTCCATAGTTAAATGGATATAATAAACCCCTCCTAAGGGTTAGTTGTGAGTTCGATTCTCGCTGGGGGTGCCAATTTTGCAGAAAAGCCATATCGGGTGCATTGCCGCCTGATATGGCTTTTACTTTTGTCCGCAAAACGGTATTTTATTTAAGCAGCCTGATCTTATCCATGGAAGCAAAATTCCTGTTTGTGTAGTAGCCGTCCTCCGTGACCTCGCAGACTGTCTCCACAAAATCCGGAAGTCTTACCTCCGCGCTCTCCTCGGGAAGCTCCGCTTCCATAATGGCGTAGCCCGTTTCGACGGTGTTTTCAAAAACGTCCAGCTCGAACGTCAAGCCGCCGTACGGTATCACATAACGCTTCTTCTTCACCGTGTTGAGGATAGTCCGCTCTTTCAGCCGCTCATACTCCTCCTCGGTGATTTCCCGCTCGTTTTCCACCCGGGACGCGGCACTGCCCGTCCGCGCCTTTTCGGTGTAGATGAACCTGCCGTCCAGACGGCGTATACGTCCCTGAAAGCCGTTTTCGGGTTCGAGGTACGCCTGCTCTATCACATGGTACGGGAACTCCTCCAGCCGGTCGGGTATTTTCACCAGCCACCGCCGTTCGATCTCGAGAATGAGAAGCTTTCCTCCCCGCGCGGCAATGGCTTCGTCGCTGTAGAAGCCGTTGCCCGTTATCTCGGCGATGACCTCGAAGCCGTAGGGTTCCCCGCCGCTTTCGAGTATCACGGCGGCGTTTTCGTTGCGGTACATTTTTATTCTGTAGCCTTTTCCGTCCCCGAATTTTTCGGGCATTTTTATAAGGAACTTCCTGCTGAAATTTTCCATAAGCCGCCCCTTACACGGACAGCTCCGCAGTCTCGCCCAGCACGTCCCCGTTCGCGTCGAGTACGGGCTTCACGCAGTCTCGGACGAACTCCTCCACCTGCTGGGAGCTTCTTCCCGTAAAGTTTTCGGGCTTGAGTATGGCGTTTATCTCGTCCGCGTTAAGACCGAAATCGGGGTCGTTCAGCACAAGCTCGATAAGGTTGTTTTCCAGACCCTCCTCCTTGACGCGCTTTCCCGCCTCCATAGCATACTGCCTCAGCTTCTCGTGAAGAGCCTGACGGTCTCCGCCCTTTTTGACCGCGTCCATCATTATATTTTCCGAAGCCATAAAGGGCAGCTCACGCATAACCCGCTGACGGACAACATTGGGGTACACCACAAGGTCGGCGGTAACGTTCAGCATAATGTTGAGTATGGCGTCCGCCGCAAGAAGGCCCTCGGCGACGGAAATTCTCTTGTTCGCCGAGTCGTCCAGCGTTCTCTCGAACCACTGCGTACCCGCCGTAAACGCGGGGTTGAGTGTGTCTATCATAAGATACCTCGCCAAAGCGGTAATTCTCTCGCACCGCATTGGATTTCTCTTGTAGGGCATCGCGGACGAGCCTATCTGATTTTTCTCGAAAGGTTCTTCCATTTCCTTGAAATTCTGGAGTATACGCATATCATTGGCGAATTTCATCGCGGATTGGGCAAGTCCCCCAAGCGTGGCAAGTATCTGCGCGTCGGCTTTTCTCGAATAGGTCTGCCCCGAAACGGGGACTACCGCCTCGAAACCCAATTCCTCGGCGATCATTCTTTCAAGCTCCTTGACCTTTTCGGTATCTCCGTCGAAAAGCTCCATAAACGAAGCCTGCGTACCCGTCGTACCCTTTGAGCCAAGCAGTTTTAGATTGGATATTCTGTAATCCAGCTCGTCCAGATCCATAAGCAGCTCGTTCGCCCAAAGGGTTGCGCGCTTGCCCACGGTGGTGAGCTGGGCAGGCTGCAAATGAGTGTAGGCAAGGCAGGGCATATCCTTATATTTAACGGCAAAATCCGCAAGCTGAGCGATAACGTTTATCAGCTTTCGTCTGACGATTTGCAGAGCGTCCCGCATAACGATAACGTCGGTGTTGTCCCCCACATAGCAGGAGGTCGCGCCGAGGTGAATGATACCCTTTGCGCCCGGACAGGCAAGCCCGTAGGCGTAAACGTGGGACATAACGTCGTGGCGGACGAGCTTTTCCCGCTCCTCGGCGGCTTTGTAGTCAATGTCCTCAATATGTGCTTCAAGCTCCTCCACCTGCTGTTGGGTAACGGGCAGACCGAGCTTCATTTCGGCGCGGGCGAGAGCCACCCACAGCTTTCTCCAGGTGGTGAATTTTTTGTCCGCGGAAAAAACGTACTGCATTTCCTTGCTTGCGTAGCGGGTGCAGAACGGCGATTCGTAGCTGTTGTAGTCGGGCATGATCGGTAACTCCTTAAAAAAATTTTTCTTTTTTCAGTATAGCATATTTTTCCTCATATTGCAATATCTTTTGTCAAAGCAGACAGTAAACAAATTTCACCTTGAATTTGCCGAAGTGCGTGAGCTTCGCGCAGTAACGCTTTGCAAGGCTGTTCACCGCCAGTCTCATTTCATTGGCTTCGCTTCGGGTAAGGCTTTCCCCGCCGAAAGAAGCTTTCAGGGCGCAGCCGATGATTAACTCGGCAGTACCGTCTCCCAGCATTTCCGAACGCTCCGAAAGAGACTTTGCGTATTCGTCGAAGCTCATACCGCCCTGTTCGGGCATTCCCATAAGCTTTACGATACGGGCGAAACGCTTGTAATCGTCGAGAGCAGCGGCTTTCGCGCCGCGTACGGCAAGTCTGCGGCGTCTTGCGACAGCGGCGTTCCTGCGGACTGCGAACGCGGCGGGCAAGAGCACAGCGGCTGCCGCAAGGACAACAAGCCAGGTAAGATCGTACAGCACGTCCACCTTTTCTTCGCCTTTCATACCGAACACGGAAAATCCCACCGACGGCTTATCCGCCGCGTATTCGCCCGTTTCGGCGGGCGGGACGCTTTCCGCCGATTGCTCGGGAACCTGCGTTTCCGCTGACGTTTCCTGCTGCGCGGAGTTTTCCGGAGGCAGAGAGTTTTCGCTGTTTCCGGCGGACTGTTCGCTCCCTCCGCCGGGGACGGTTTCCGTCTCCCCGTAATTTTCCGCTGTTTCCGAAACGCGTTCCGTTTCGGACAGCGTTTCCGTCTCAGTCTCGGATACCGCCGTTTCCGTCGGTACAGCCGTTCGGATATTTCCGTATCCGGAAGTGAATTCCACGGGGTACCAGCCGAAGCCGTCAAGATATATTTCCACCCAGGCGTGTCCCCGCAGGTCGGTGACGTTTACAGTGACGGAAGCTCCCAAAGCCGCGTCCGACGGAAAATCTTTCGGTTTTATAATGTATCCCTCGGCGTATCTTGCGGGAATGCCCGCGTATCTGCACATTATGGCGGCAGCCGTCGCAAAGTGCGAACAGCTTCCCTTGCGGTTCTCGAGGAAGTGCTCCGCGAAGTCCTTTCCCGCAGGGAGCTTTCCCGCGCTGAGGCTGTATTCGCAGTTGTCCCTGAGCCATTTTTTTATGAAGTATATCTTGCGGCTCAGGACGGTCATATCATCGAGCGTGCTCTTGCCCGTTTTCACGGTTTCGGCTGTGATATACTGATAGTAGCTTTCGTCGAATATCCCGTTCGGAGAGAAGCTGTCGGGTATTTCCAGATAGTTTTCGTACACGAAGCTTCTGTATGCCGCCTCGTCCTCGGAAAGAGCATTGGGAGTAGACCATTTTTTGCGGAAAATATTCTGATATCCGTAATAATTCTTAGGGTCGTAGAACTGACCGATATAAGACCTTCCCGCGCCCCCGAAGCCGCTGCCCGCGTTTATCCTGTACCTTGAAACACTTTCGGGTACAAGATTGTAGGGCATATAAAGATAATCGGTGTTTGCCGCGATGTTTTTCACGGAAAAGCTGTACTGGGGCATTTCGGCGCGGGTATACTTCAGATTGTAGCCGTCAAGCAGCAGAGGGGAAAGTCCCTCCGTGGCGAAAGCTTCGGTTATGACGTCAAGCTCCCTCAGTTTTGCGGCCGGAAGCTGTTCCCAGCTTCTGCCCGTATAGACCGAACCCACAAATCCGCGCAGATAAACCGTCTCGTCCGATTTGGGTACGGTTACCTCCAGAACTGTCACACCGTCGAAAGATATCTCGTCAAATTCTCCCAGCCTGCCGTGGTTTATAGCTCCCGTGGGAGCGATGTTCCGCGTTACAATGGCGGCTATATTGTCGATAGTACGGCGCATTCCTCCGCCGCTGAAGTAATCCACCGCCTCGTCGTACATTATATTCAGCTTTTCGGGACGCTTATAGTCAAGCTTTTCCGAAACGCCTATGACAGCGGCTATGCAGAGCGCGGATATGACCGCCGTATAGAAGCCGCATTGGGACGAATACTTCTTGCAGCGCGGATCGGAAATGCTTTCGGCTGCGTTCGCTTCCAGAGCGAACATAGCCGCCCAGCACACGACCACGGCGAAAAACGCTGCGGGATTCGGTTCAAGTCCGAACATGAGAACCGAGAAAAACGGCACGCAGGTGGAAAGGCACACTCCCGACGCGGAGTTCCATCTTGCCGCCGCGTGGCAAGCAAAGCCGCACATAAAGTACTCGAAAAAGCCCGCGAAAATATTTATGTGCGTATGGGAGTTTTCGGGATCGGATATTTCTATAAACGGCTTTGAACGGTATTCCTCGCGTATCACATACATAAAACGGTTTGCCGTACCCGCAAATCCCGCGCATATTTCATATCTGAAAACATAGACCAGTATCAGCGATACCGAAGCCAATATCAGGGACGCGGCGCAGTACAGCTTTTTCTTAAAACTGAAAATAAAAGTGAAAACGACGCACAGCAGCACGGGGAACAGCACAGCTGCGGTCAGGTTTATACCCGGGTCGGCACAGGTCAGGAACGCTGCCGCCGCGCCCGAGCACCCGCATGCCGTTATGAGTATCTTTATCGCTATGGGAGCAAATCCGGCGGCTGCCGCAAGCTTTGTCCCGCCGCGCTTTTTGTCGGCGTGGATACTTGCCGTTACCTCTGCCGACGACCGGCGTTCAGCGTTCATTTCCGCGATCTTTCCTTTCCTGTTTTTGGCAGACTGTCAAAACATCTCACAGTCTTTCGGGATATCTCCCGTATTCCGGACCGTCCGCGTTCCCGGGGTACCGGAAATCCTCGGAGCTTAATTTTTCCGCGTCCGCGTAGATAATGTCCGCCCGCGTTATCCCGCAGGTATCCTTGTCCTGTTCGCCGGGGTTCTGCGGAGCTGTGCATATCAGGGTAAGCCGCGCTTCTCCGCATATGGAGGACAAAGCGTCCGCATACGCGCCGCCGTCCCGCTCGGAGACCGCTATCACCTGCGAAAAGCCGCCGTTTGCGATATAGGAGCTGTCGGATATTTCCGTAATATAAGCGATATTGCCGCTGAATTCCAGATCCTTTATTCCTCGGCATATTTCCGCTGTTTCGGCGAAGAAGTCCTCCTCGCAGGCTATCTCAGCCGTATGCAGAACGCAGCCGCTGTAAGGGACGGCAAACGAATGCGCCGCGCCGCTTTCCGCCAGGGAGTACGACACGGAAGCCGCCGCCTCGAGAACCCTGTCCGCGCCCTCCGCCGAACCGCAGCCGCCGGTGTCCGCCATGACAAGTATCCTGCTTCCCACCGGCTTTGAAAGCTCCCGCACTATGAGACTGCCGCTCCTGCCGCTGAGTTTCCAGTGTATAAGATTGTATCTGTCGCCGCTGCGGTATTCTCTGAGCATGAATATTTCCGAAGGGTCGTCCCCCGGCTTTTCGCGGGAGAAAACGCTGCTCTCCGCGCTGTAGACGAAGCTGCTGCCCGGCTCCGCCGAAACGGGCAGGACGGCGGGCAGCACGGTTATCCTCACCGCGAAGCCGATTTTTTTCCGCACAGAGGTTATCCCCATAATGTCGCGCAGCCGCACGCTTTTTACTGAAACCGAAATCGCTCCGCAGTGCTTCGGCAGGAAATTCAGCGATACCGTTTCGCCCGTCCTGCCGCCGAGGGGAACCGTCGCCGTGTGAACGAACGGCTTTTCCTCCTCAAAAGGCGCGCATACCGTGTACCTGATCTTTATCGCGCAGGAGGAGACGGGCAGAAACGAACGGTTGTACAGATTTACCTTTACAGCCGCGGGCTTTCCCCGTTCGGTCACGGGCGAATCGCAGTACACCTTTATTTTCAGGAACGCCGAACCGACTGCCAGCGCCGCGTGCAGAACGGCGGGAAGCACGATCAGGAACGCCAGCAGATAGAATGACAGGTCGCCCTTGTACAATATATGGAAAACAGCGGAAACGGCTACTATTGTAATATAAACAAGCTTCATGGGCAGTCCCTTTCCGTCAGCGTATGGTCGGAGCGGGAGTGCGCGCGCTGATGTCCCGCAGAACGTCCGAAACGGAAACTCCCGCGGCTTTGGCTTTTGCGCTGAGGATAATGCGGTGCTCCGCAACGTCCCCGAGGATATACTTAACGTCGTCGGGAATAACGTAGCTTCGTCCTCTCATAAGCGCCGCCGCTCTTGCCATGGACGTGAGAGCCACCGTTCCCCGGGGGCTGAGCCCCAGCTTGACCTGCGGGTGGGAACGGGTCGCCGCCGCTATGGAAGCAAGGTATTTGTACACGCGGTCGTCGATAAAGACCTCCTCCGCCGCGCTTATCAGCATCAGCACATCGTCCGCGTTGGCGGCGGGGGAAATAGCGTCAGCGGGTTTTGCCGCGCCCTTGGATTTGAGTATGGCTATCTCGCTTTCGAGATCGGGGTATCCCATGGTGAGCCTGACTATAAACCTGTCAAGCTGCGATTCGGGCAGCATCTGCGTTCCCACCGAGCCTATTGGGTTCTGTGTGGCTATCACGACAAACGGCTTGGGGAGCGGGTGAGTGCAGCCGTCCACCGTGACCGAGCCTTCCTCCATGGCTTCAAGGAGGGCGCTCTGGGTCTTGCTGGAGGTACGGTTTATCTCGTCCGCAAGAAAAAGGCTGCACAAAGCCGCGCCGGGCTTGTAGTCGAAGCTGTCGGTGCGCTTGTTGTATACGGTAAAACCCGTAACGTCGGCGGGCAGCACGTCGGGCGTGAACTGCATACGCTTGTAGTCCAGGGACATAGCCTTTGAAAAAGCCAGCGCAAGGGTAGTCTTGCCCACGCCGGGGATATCGTCCAGCAGGATATGCCCTCCCGCGATTATTGCCAGCAGGCATTTTACGATGATCACGTCCTTGCCGATAACGGCTTTTTTGACTTCTTCGGTAATTCCCTTTGCAAGGGGAATGATCTTTGTTTTGATTTCCTGATCCGTCATAACGTTACCTCTCAAAAATTAGTAAGCACAGTATAAGTACAGTATAGCACATTTCGGGAAAAAATACAAATTACAATTTGGTTAAAGAGAACGCGTTTTCGTCTTGCAAACGGCAAATCTGTATGATATAATAAATTCGGGACTTTGCGCGGATTGATTATTTGCGCGGATTGATTATTTGCGCGGGCGTATTATTTTCGCAGGCGTATTATTACGCAAGCGTATTATTACGCAAGCGTATTATTACGCAAGCGTATTATTACGCAGGCGGACGCATAAGCATAGCTGTGAAGTCCATTTATCCGGAGGTGCTTTATGAGAAGTATCATCGCTTCGCTCGGCGCGCAGGATTATATCGCTCTCGCGGCGATCGCCGCTGCTGCCGTTTCGGCTGCCGTATATCTGAAAAAGCGCAAAAAAAGAGGCGGAGGAGGCTGTCCGGGCTGCTGTTCGGACTGTTCCGGCTGCGCGTACGCGGGCAAATATCCCGATGAAAAGGAAAATGATGACAATGGAACAAAAAACAAATTACAGGATAAAACAGGAAAAAATACTGAAAACGATTGACCCGGAATTTCCTCCGCAGCTGCTTCTGCACAGCTGCTGCGCACCTTGTTCGAGCGCGGTGCTGGAATATCTTTCCGATTATTTTTCGATAACGGTTCTGTACTTCAATCCCAATATTTACCCCGAGGAGGAATTCCTGCACCGCGTTTCGGAGCAGAAACGCCTTATCGCGGAGCTGCCATGCAAAAACCCCGTATCATTTAAGGAATGCGGCTGGCAGCAGGAGAAATTTTACAATGCGGTAAAGGGATTGGAAAACGTCCGCGAGGGCGGGGAAAGGTGCTTTGCGTGTTACCGTCTGCGGCTTGAGGAAGCCGCGCGTTTTGCCGCCGAGGGAGGGTATGATTACTTTACCACGACGCTTTCGGTAAGTCCGTATAAAAACGCCGCGAAGCTTAATGAGATAGGAGACGAGCTTGGGAAAATTTACGGGGTCGCTCATCTGCCGTCGGATTTTAAGAAAAGGAACGGCTATAAGAGAAGTATCGAACTTTCGCGGGAGTATGGATTGTACCGTCAGGACTACTGCGGATGTATTTTTTCGCAAAGAGAGCGAAGAACGCGGAACGACGATAATGACCTGTTTGTGCAGTAATGAAGGTAAATTGTTGTTTAGCGCAAAAGAACGGGTAACGAGTATTGGGCGGCGAAGCCGCGACTAAAAGTTTCGCCCGCCTTTTCAAAGGCGGCAGGTTTCCAAAGGGCAGCGCCCTTTGGTCGCTCCCCGCAGGGAGCGAAATCCTTTTCGTTCCAAACGGTGAAAGGGGTGAGGAATGGCGACAGCCATTCCGAGGGGGAGCGGACACGACCGCTCCCCCTTTTGACAGTACGCAGTACAGTAACTCTTGAAAACAGTCCGGTGGACTGTTTTCAACGAGACAAAATTGTGTTGGGTTTCCCGGCGTAACTATAGGTCTGTTCCGTCCAAAACGTCCCACTGGGACGTTTTGGAGAGCTGCTTTGCCGCATACCAAGGGGAACGCCCTCTATCGCAGGGCGTTCCCCTCTTGA
>JAMPIC010000025.1 GCA_023663025.1 Prevotella sp. | reverse complement strand
CTTCGTCCAAAACGTCCCACCGGGACGTTTTGGAGATATATTTTGCCTCGTGCATGACAAAGGAGGGGCGGTCGTGTTCGCCCCTCCTCGAAACGCTGTCGCGTTTCTCACCTCCTGCTCCGTTTCGGGGCGAATTGCGCCCTACGGGCGCGAGGGGAATTTCGCCCTCTGCGGAGGGCGACCAGGGGCTCTGCCCCGTGGACCTCGCAGCCTTGAAAGGCTGGCGAACTTTTTAGTCGCGGCTTCGCCGCTCAGTGTTTCTTACTTGTTCTGTGACCGCCTTTTCGTACATGACAAATGTAATGCCCAAAATCTATCAAAAGTAACTTTTATCTTATTTGCGGCTGTGATATAATTATATAAGCGAAATCGCTTTGAATTTATTGTTCGGCAGGGATTTCAATACCCTTTGCCGGTATTAAGGAAGTGCAGCTATGAAAGAATTTCTTTCCGTAAAAAATCTTGTGAAAAATTACGGAGACGTCTGCGCCGTGGATAATCTCAGCTTTTCGGTGTACGAAGGCGAGATCTTCGGTCTGCTGGGACCGAACGGCGCGGGAAAGTCCACAACCATGAACGTTATATCTTCACTGAGCGATTTCAGCAAGGGAAACGTTTCAGTGAACGGAATGGACATTATTAAGGATAAGGACAGGGCAAAGCAGATCATAGGATTGGTTCCCCAGGAAGTTGCGGTGTACCCTTTTCTGTCCGCAGAGGAAAACGTTAAATTTTTCGCGTCGCTTTACGGTCTGAAAGGAAAAACTCTTAAAGATGCGGCTGCGGAGGCTCTTGAATTTGTGGGACTTTCCGACCGCGCAAAAATGAAACCGAAACAGATGTCCGGAGGTATGAAGCGACGTCTGAACATTGCCTGCGGTATCGCGCACAGTCCGAAGCTTATCATTATGGACGAGCCTACCGTCGGCGTTGACGCTCAGTCCAGAGAGCATATACTCGGCTCGATAAAAACCCTGCGGGATAAGGGCGCGACGGTCATCTACACCTCCCACTACATGAACGAGGTGGAGGAAATATGCGACAGGATCGCCATAATCGACCACGGGCGTTTCGTTGCGTGCGGAACGGAGCGGGAGCTGATATCTTTGGTGAGCGAGGTAAAAACGCTGAAAGTACTTACGGAGTTTCCTGCGGGATTTGACAGGGACGGATTTATCTCCGAGCTGACAAAGCTCCCCGACGTTAAGGGAGGACGCGCGGACGGAAACGAGATATGTATCGAGGTCTCCGGCGCGTGCCGCGATCTCTCGCTCATACTGGAGCGTTTAAGAAAACGGGAGCTCCCCGTATCGGAATTTTCCACAGAATCCATAAACCTTGAGGACGTTTTTATCGCTCTTACCGGCAGAGAGCTGAGATAGGAGGACGTATGTTCAGTATTATTTTAAATACCTTCCGTTCCTATGTGCGGAGCGGTCCGAATTTGTTTTTCACAATATTTTTTCCGTCGGTATGCGTGTTCCTGCTGGGAACTTTCCTCGAAAAAATAGACGTTTCCGACAGCGCGGTGGGGGAGCTGAATATCGCTTACAGCACGGAAAACGGAGACGTGTTTTCGGCTGCGGCGTTTGAGGGATTTCTGAAAGGACTTGCGGGTGAGAACGTTATTTCCGCGGAAAAAGTCTCTGCGGAGGAAGCGGAGAGCTTTGACAGTGCGGTATATTCGGCTGCGGTCGTTCTCGACGGTTCGGACATGGTTATTTACAACGGCACTGACAGGATAAAGAACCGCACCGTAAAGGCTATGCTCGACAGCTACGGAAAAACCGCTTCGTCCTATATGGCCGCTGCGGCGGTCGACCCGATGGCTCCTTTGAAAATAAAGACCTCCGGCGGGAACTTTGTACAGCACAAGGATCTCGGCACGAACCGTTCCATGATGGACTATTACGCTGTCACGATGGCGGTGATGATAATGTTTATGGGTTCCTGCATAAGCGGTTCAACGGCTTATACAGACGAGCATGAGCTTTCAACGATAAGCCGCCTGAACATATCGACGGTCAGCAAAACAAAAATTTACTTCGGAAAAATCATAGGCAGCCTGCCTATGGTGATGATACAGATAGCGTCGGTAATGCTGGCGAGCACGCTGCTTTTCGGCGCGGAATACTGCAAAAGCTTCGGTTTGAACGTTCTGCTTGCGGCGATGTTTTTAAGCGTGTCTCTTGCAGCTCTTGCAGCGGGGATACTTTTAAATTTGTTCTTTCCGAAAATCCCTGCGCCCGCCGTTATACAGCCCGCGCTGTGGACGATGATGTTCCTGTCGGGAACGTTCCAAAGAAACATTTACATCGAGGGGCTCAGCGATAAGCTTCCGCCGTATCTGATACAGAGCGCGGCGTTCGACCTGACGGTTTTTTCAAGGACGGAAAAAGCGGTTTCGGCGACGGTTGTTTCACTGGTAATATTTGCGGCTGTGGTTGGCGTCGGAGCGATAAAAGTAAGCGTTAGGAGTAAAAAGGCATGAAAAATATATGGCTTATTTTCAGACAGACCGTCTCGCGCTGTTCGCTTATGACGGCTATTTCGGCGGCTGCGGCGGTCGTTCTGATAATGATGTTTGTTCTTATAGCGTCCCCGCCGTCGGCGAAGAAGGACGTCTCGGCGGAGGAGACGGAAACAGCCCCTGCGGTAAAGGTGGGCATTGTCGACCTGGACGAAAGCCCCCTTTCGGAGGATTTGAAAAAATATTTCACCGACTGTCTCGGCATAGGCGTTGAGGAAGAAAAAAATTATGATTTTCAGGCGGATATGTTGATTGACAAGAAAATTTCTGCTATAATAGAAGTACCGCAGGGATTTTACGCCGGCGCGGCGGCGGGCGGGCTTGTCCCGCTGACGATCACCACGCTCGACGATTACGAAAACGCGGCATTTATCGAGAGCTACGCGGACTCATATATGCGCGGCGCGGAGATACTTTCTTCGGCGGCAAAGGGCGACGAGGAGACGTTCCTGAAAATGCTTTCGTCGGGAATATCCGCAGGCAGCGTATCGGTCGCGGAAGCGGATGGGGGAAAGAACGGCGGCTTATCGGCCAACGAGGCTTTCGCGATAACAGAGGGCATTATGATGATGTTCCTGATGGCGATACTGTTCTTCATTTCCAATATTATACTGTCCGACAGAAAAACCGGTGTTTACAGCAGAACGCTGTGCTCGGTCATAAAGCCTTTGGAATATGTGGTGGGAATAGGTCTTTTCGGAGTGATATGCTGCTCGGCGGCAAGCCTGACCGTCACACTGTATATTTTCTGTACCAACGGTGAATTGGAGCTTCCTTTGGGGACCGTTATTCTCGTCAACGAGCTGTTTGTGCTTTTTTCCGTGGGAACGGCGGTCATGGTCTCGCTGCTGGTGAAAAGCATGCAGACGCTTGTCGCGGTCGTTATAGGCTACACGACCGTGGGCTGTATGCTCGGCGGCGCTTGGTTTCCCATTGCGGACGGTCTGGGAGCCTTGGGACATATCGCGAAGTTCCTGCCCCAGTATTGGGTAATGGATATGATAAGAAATATGCCCGGCGACCCGGGTTACAACGCGGCGCCGAATATATGTATCCTTGCGCTTTTCGCGGTTTTGTCCTATCTTGTTTCCGCAATAATATTTACAAGGAAAAATAACTGAGAATGTATAAAAACACACTTTATCTTGTCTCGGAGCTTACCGCCCTGACTGCGGCGGCAGCGCGCATAACGGCTTCGGCGGACTCGGCGGACGGTTTTGACATCGCCGCTGTGCTCGCCTTTTGCTGTTTGTTCCTGGCGGAATTTCTCGCCGAGGAGATAATGCGCAAAAAAGACGGACGGATAAAGTCCGCGCTGCGGGCGGCAATGGCGGCGGCGGGGATACTCGGCTGTATGGTCTGCGGCGCGGGGGAGTATTTCCCTGTGCTTGCCGCGCTCCTGTTCAAGCTGACGGACGCGCTTGACGCGGGCGGATACTCCTACGGCATTTTCGCGGCGGCGGCGGTTCTCTCGGCGATGATACTTGAGCCGCCGGCGTACTGCGCCGCTGCGGCGGGAACGGTTTCCGCGATGGAAATATTTTCGGGAATTATCGTCGGCAAACTGGAGCATTACAAGAAAATATCCGTGGAGCAGCGGGAGACGATTGCTTCGCTGAACGCCAGGATAGCGGGACTGAAATCCTACTCGAAAGCGATACGCGAATCCGCGGCTCTGGAAGAGCGGGGAAGATTTTCGGCGCGTATCCACGACAGGCTGGGACACGGCATATCGGGAAGCATAATACTTCTGGAGGGCGCAAGGCTCAGCATAAGGACAGATCCCGAACAGGCTGAAAGATGTCTCGAAACAGCCGCCGAAAATCTGCGCGGCAGCGTGGACAGCATACGCGAGGCTCTGCGGGAGGAACGTCCCGCAAGGCACGCCGCGGGAATGGCGGAGATAAACGAGGCTCTTGAAAAATTTTCCGTTACCTATGAGATAAAAACGGATTTTGCCGTTGAAGGCGACGCGGAGAAGATCGCTCCTCAGATATGGATATGTCTCAAAGAAAATCTTACCGAGGCTATGACAAACACGGTAAAGCACTCCGAGGCTGACAGCTTTTCCTTTAAAATTTTCGTTTACAACAAGATAATCAAGGCGGAATTTTCCGACAACGGAAGGAGCGGCGGGGATTTCAAGAAGGGAATGGGTCTTGAAGCGATGGAGGAGCGTACCGCAGACTGCGGGGGAAGCTGCGTTTTCCCGAAAAACGCCGGCGGATTCAAAATACTGAATATTTTCAGACTGTGAGGAGCTTAAAATGATAAGGGTTCTGATAGCCGACGACGACGCGATAGTGCGCGAGGGACTTAAAATGATAATTTCTTCCCAGCAGGATATGGAGACTGCGGGAGAGGCGGGCGACGGAAACGAGGCTCTGAAACTGTGCCGCGAGCTTCGTCCCGACGTGGCGCTGACGGATATCCGCATGCCGGGGTGCGACGGTATAACGGCTGCCGAAAATATGCTTGCCGAAAAGCTGTGCGCACCGCTTCTTCTTACAACGTTCGACGAGGAGGACTTTATCCTGCGCGCTCTGAAAAGCGGGATAAACGGCTATATTCTGAAAAACAGTCCCGCCGAAAGGATAGTCGGCGCGATAAGAACGGTAAGCGCGGGCGGCACGGTTTTCCAGCGGGACGTTCTGGAATATATCCGCGGCAGGATAGATATTTCTCCCGCCGCAAAGGGGGGCAGGGAAATTTTCGATTTGCTGTCTCCCCGGGAGACCGACGTTGTGAAGCTTATCGCCGAGGGATTTTCAAATCAGGAAATTGCCGACAAGCTTTACATTTCCAATGGAACGGTGCGCAACCACATCAGCGCAATTCTGGAGAAAACGGGTCTGGAGCACCGCACGCAGCTTGCGGTAAGGTGGCTGAAGGGCTGACGCCGGCATAAAAAAATCCTCCCATGCGCGCCGCGCTTCGGGAGGATTTTTCGGCTGTTCGGAGAATTATCCGATAAACATCTGCGTCCAGTAGTTTCCGCTTGCAACGTATCCCATGCCTATCTCCTTGAACGATGAGTTAAGGATATTCGCGCGGTGTCCCTCGGAATTCATCCACGCGCTGACTACCGCTTCGGGGGTGCTGTAGCCCATGGCGATGTTTTCGCCCGCAGTCCTGTAGCTTATGCCGAAGGTTTTCATCATATCGAAAGGACTTCCGTATGTAGGCGATGTGTGACTGAAATAGTTGTTGTTCTTCATATCCCGGGATTTGGCTCTTGCAACCGCGCTCAGCTCCGTGTTGAGCGTAAGTTCGGAGAGACCGTTTTCTTTGCGGATCTCGTTTACAAGCTCCGCGACCTTTTTCTCGTAGTCGGAAACAGAGCTGCTTGTGTTTGTGTTTGTATTTGTGTTTGTGCTTGCGCCGGGCTTGACCGGAGTTTGAGCGGTGCAGCTGCCGTTCGGGCAGTTATCGCTGTCCGGAATTTGCGCGGTGCAGTTTCCTCCGGGACAAGCTTCGTTATCGGGGGTCTGCGTGCAGCTGCCGTCCGGACAAGCGCTGCTGTCGGGGGTCTGCGTGCAGCTGCCGCCGGAACAATTGCCGCTGCCGGGTCTCTGCGCGGAATTCGCGTTGTTGTTGCCGTTCTGATTTTCCGAGAAGCCCGGGACGGTTATTCCGTATTTTTTCAGAATGTCGAAGCAGGAAGAATAATTTTTAAGCAAGCCGCCGATATCCGAACAGCTGTAATTTCCGCAGCTGTTCGAGTATGACGGACAGTATGTCTTTACCGTTTTGCCGCAATTTGCCGCGCTTGCGGGAACTGCCGTTCCTATTAATACAGCCGCTGCTCCCACCGCCGCGATGGTTCGTTTCAAAGTCCTTTTCATTTTGTTGTACCTCCTAAAATTTTTTACCGAAGATCATCGGATCGGCGCAAAAAATAAAATGGGTGTTTTTTCTACGGAAAAACGGCTCTGTATCTCTTTTGTTTTTCCGCGGGGAAACGCACAGATACCCTATTTGGATAAGCATTGGATTTTTTGCAGGCAATTCAATGTTTTTCGGTATTGCGAAAGCCATTTAATTTCTCTGCCTTCTGTATATATTATATCTTGTATTTAGGAGAATTTCAACCCACAATATATGGGAATGATATTGGAATTTCCTTTATCGGAAGCAATTCACTGAAAAGGCTCGGCGCTGCCTGAAGGCGTGCTTGCGATTTCCTTGCGGGGAAGAAATAAATTTCCGAAAAAAATCATATATTCCGCGCCGCGCATTTTTTTCCGCAAGTATTGTTTTGGCAGCGCTTTTGAGGAAAGGCGCGGTTTCCGTCCCCAAAAAATTTGCCTGTGCGGCGGGATACGGAAATAATTGTCTTGATTTTATATATATAATGTGCTAAAATAAATATCGTGGATTTTGTAAAAAATACGGCGGATATTTACATAGTGTTCTGAGGAGGATAAATAAAATGTGGGAAAATAAAAAACGGCAGTACCTGTCGGGAGCAAGAGCGGGCATACCGATAATTTTCGGATTTATTCCCGTCGGCATCGCATATGCGATCATGGCAAGACACGCGGGATTTTCAGCGGGCGAAACGGTATTTATGTCCGTGACCGTGTTTGCGGGAGCAAGTCAGATGATGGCGGCGGGAATGTACGCACAGGGAGCAAGCGTTGCCGCGATGATACTTACCACCTTTATACTGAATTTGAGGCATCTTATTATGAGCACCTGCATTATGAGCCGTATCCGTTCGGAAAAAACACCGTTGAAGCTGCTTGCGGCTTTCGGCGTTACGGACGAGTCCTTCGCCGTGTTCACAACGGAGAAAAAAGAAAAATGCACGATAACTTTTTTTATGGGACTGATAACGGTCACATATCTTTCTTGGGTGACGGGGTCGGCGATAGGGGCTTTTGCGTCGGATTTCCTGCCGCCGCTGCTGACGGCAAGTCTCGGCGTTGCGCTGTATGCGATGTTTATTGCTTTGCTCATGCCAAATCTGAAGCATAATTTCCGTCTGGAGCTTCTTGCCGTACTGACTGCGGTGCTGAACACGGTGCTGAATAAATTTATCGCGTCGAGCTGGGCGCTGATCGCTTCGACCCTGATATGCGCGGCGATAGGCGTATTTTTTGTGCGGCTTGACGAACGGGAGGACGAGGGAAATGAATGCTGAGGTTATTTTTATGATACTGGGAATGGCGGCGGTCACATATATCCCGAGAGCGGTTCCTGCGGTTCTGATAGACAAAATGAAATTCGGTCCGAAAATCGAAAAATTTTTGAAGCTGATACCGTATACCGCGATGGCTGCGCTTGTTTTTCCGGGAATATTTACCGTGGACGCCGAAAAACCGTACATCGGAATAGCCGGAGGATTTACTGCGGGTTTTCTCGCTTGGAAAAAAGCTCCGCTGATAGTATGCGTGCTTGCCGCGATAGCAGTCGATCTTGTTCTTTATTTGGTTTTCAATTCCGTCTGACGCAAATTTCCGCAGGGCGCTGCTGAAAAGATACGGAAAATATCATTGTATAAATCGGCGAAACCCGTTTACGCGAACGATCCCTGTCAAAAACCGCATTGTGCTGTTTTTGACCGGGATCGTTCGGAAGTACTTTTAATTTCTCCGGTTATATAACATTTGAAATTTTACAGTTTCCGATTGTTTTCCTCGCCGCTTTTCGCATTTTTCTTCCTCTTTTTATAAAAATAATACCACACGCTCGAAGCCGCCGCAAATATAAATTCCACAACGACCGACAGCCAGAATTTCGGAGAAGCCGGGTGCTCGGCATTCGCTCCCATAAGCGTGGTTGTGATAATTCCGGGAAGTACCCCCAAAAAAGAACCCAGCATATATTTCCAAAACCCGAAATCCGCAGACCCCAAAAACATACTCACCAGATCGCAGGGCAGAATGTTTATCACCCGCAGAAAAAAAGCTATGAACAGCTCGTTGTCCGACTTCAGTTCTCGGAGCTTTGCCGCGTTTTTATTTTTGTTGATAAGTCCCTCCACGAACTCCCTCTCGGCAAATCTGCCCACCGCGTAGGGGATAATAAGCATTACCGCCACCCCTGCGCAGTTCACGGCTGCCGCCGACAAAAACGTGGGGAAAATACTTCCCGAAGCGGCGATAAGCACAAGCATGGGAAAGAACACCGACATTGACTTCAGCGCGAAAAGTCCCACCATCACAAGAGCCGCCAGCCATAAATTTTCGGGAGTAAATTCAAGTATGTGCTGAATGGTAACTCCTCTGAAAAATTTCAGGTAAAGCAGTGCGCATATCCCTATCATCGCAAGCGGCGCGGCTTGAATTATTCGTTTTATAACGGCTGTTATATTTTTCTTTAGCATATTTACACGCATTCCCCTTTTAGGAAAAAAATCAAACTTTTTTGAAATAATTATTTTACCCTGCCGCCGTTATTATTTGAATTATCGGCGGGAATATTTTTCTTGAAAAACATTTTCTGCACCCTCGCGCTTTTTTCCCGCAGACGCTTTACGACAAATTCGCGGAACAGCGCGTACAGCACCGACGACGCAGGTATCATTATCAGCATTCCGAAAACGCCCATAAGCTTTCCGCCCACGGTCACAACGAAAAGCACCCATATGGCGGGAAGTCCCACGCTTTTTCCCACAACGCGGGGATAGATGAGATTTCCCTCGATCTGCTGGATTATCAGGAACATCACGACAAATCCCAGCGCCATCACGGGATTTTCCATAAATATAAGGAACGCTCCCACAAAGCAGCCGATAAACGCTCCCACCATGGGGATAAGCGCGGTAAACGCGATAAGCACGCTTATCAAAGCCACATAAGGCATTCGGAAAATAAGCATCGCCGCCGCGAACATACAGCCCAGTATCACCGCTTCGAGGCACTGTCCCGAAAGGAAATTTGAAAAGGTTTTATCGGACTGCGCCGCTATCTCGAAAAATCTGTCCGCCGCTTTTTCGGGCAGCAGCGCGTACAGGGACATTCTCAGCTGGTTGCCCAGCGTCTCCTTTTGCAGCAGGATATATACGGCGAAAACAAAGCCGATGAACACGGAGACTATTCCGCTGACAGCGTTTGCCGCCACGTTTATGGTGGACGTTACCCCGCTCGTCACCCAGCCCGAAACCGAGGAAATCATACTGCCCCAGTCGATCTCCAGACCCGATATCTGGCTTTGGATATCGGGATAATCCTTGAAAATATTTTCCAGCCAGTCCTGCGCTTTCGCCATATAGTCCGGTATCAGTATGCCCAGATTACGCGCCGTATCGGCTATCTGCGGAATGACAAGTATCATCACCGCCGCGATTACCAATACGATCGCGAGAAGCGTCAGCACGAGAGCCAAAGGTCTGCGGAATTTATCGAATTTTTTTCTTTTCGGAAAAAATCTTTTTTCTATTCCCCGCATGGGAACGTTGATAATAAACGCTATCGCCGCGCCGATTATAAACGGCATGAAAATGGAGATTATTTTCCCCAAAAATCCGACAACCGCGCCGAGATCCCGCAGTGCGCAGTAAACCGCCGCCGAAGCCGAAATTATTCCGATTATTTTAAGGGAAGTTTTTTTATCGAGCTGCATAAAACATACCTCATTTTATATAATTACGGTTGTTATATAACATTTAAAACATTACATAAGCGGAGCGAAAATTCTTAAAATATGTCCCGCTATGCGTTTGAAAATATTGAATTTTTTGCAGTCCTCCAAAGTGACCTGCATACATTTTTTCAGAGTGTCCTGCATATCCTGCTCAACCTGCGCGACAACGGCGTGCTTATAGAAATAAGAGGCGCATTCAAAGTGCAGGAACAGGCTGCGGTAGTCCAGATTGATGGAGCCGACGACCGCTCTTATATCGTCGCTGACAAAGCCTTTGGCGTGGACAAATCCCGGGGTGTACTCGTATATCTTCACCCCCGCGCGGATAAGCTCCGCGTAGTAGGAGCGGGCAAGCAGATAGGCGTACACCTTGTCGGGAATATGGGGCATAATGATTATGACCTCCACTCCACGCTTTGCGGCGTAGGTCAGCGCGCCCGTCATTTCGTTGTCCAGAATAAGATAAGGGGTCATTATGTGGACGTACCTTTCGGCGCGGTTGAGAATGTCCTGATAGACGGTCTGTCCCACGTTTTCGTTGTCGAGAGGACTGTCGCCGTATGGCATCACAAAGCCGTCCGCCGGAAGATTTTCTTCCCGCAGCTGCGGAAAATCCGTCTTGATATAGTTTTCGTACTTGTCCTCGGCGGTCTCAGTGATATTCCAGTTTTGCAGGAACATCACGGTAAATCCCGCCGCCGCTTCGCCTTTGAGCATGACCGCGGTGTCCTTCCAGTGACCGAAGCGCTCGACCTTGTTGATGTATTCGTCGGCAAGATTAACCCCTCCGGTAAAGGCGGTATGACCGTCCACAACGAGGATCTTTCTGTGGTCGCGGTTGTTCTGAACTGTGGACAGCACAGGCTTTATGGGGGAGAACATCTTGCACTTTATGCCCATGGCTTCAAGCTTTTTTGGATACCCATAGGGGACGAGCATAAGGCTGCACATTCCGTCGTACATAAAGCGGACGTCCACGCCTTCCTTGGCTTTCCGAGCGAGGATCTCAAGGATAGTATCCCACATCACGCCCCGCTCCACGATGAAATATTCCATAAAAATAAATTCCTCGGCGGCTTCAAGCTCGGGGATCATTGCGGCGAAAAAATCCTCGCCCAGGGGGTAATATTGGGCGTAGGTGTTTTTCCAGACGGGATAGCCGGCGTGGGTCTTCATATAAACGGCGAGATTTTTCTCCTGTACGCTTTGGGCTTCAAGCTCGTCCAGAGTTTCCTTGTTTTGGGGGATAAGGGGGGACGTTTCGTCGATAAGCTTCAGCAGCCTGCCGTTCATCATGTGAGTGCCCAGCTCCAGCTTGGCGAAAAGGTAGGTAACCGTTCCGAAAAGGGGGACGAGCATAACGGGCACTACCCAGGACAGCTTGTAGTACGGATTGGTATTGTCGTTTATTATCCATACCAGCACCGCCGCCGACAGCAGCATAGAAGCGATGGAAAAATAAACAAAGTGTTCGTAGAAAAAGTCCAGCGCGGAAACAATGAAAGCTATTTGTATCAGAAGTCCGAAAACAACTATCATTGTCCTGCCGAAGATAATTTTGAACAGACTTTTTAACTTCCTTTTCATGGGTATCTCTTCCTTTCAGACATATTTTTCTTTATTTTAGCACTATAGCAAGAACTTGTCAAGCTGCGGCAAATTATTGTTTACGGAACGGGCAGAAAGCTTTGGCGGCGAAGCCTGTTACTCGTTCCGTAAATTACAGTTTACCCTTTTTGAAAAACCGAAAATCCGGGGGTTCATAAGGAAACTCCCGGACTTTTTATAAGCTTTTTTCTGTTCTTCCGTAGGAACCCGTTACTGTTTCTTTTTAGATGATGTCTGCGCTTTTTTGGCGTTTTTTTCTTTTACGGCGTTGAAAATCTCCGACAGCTTCAAAGCCTTGTCAATGTCGCCCTCGATTTTCAGGCTGCCGTTGGTGAACGCCTTTACCGCGTCCAGAGAACCGCCGCAAATATTCAGAAAATCGTCTCCCGAAACAATGAGCTTGCAGTCGCGGTCGTAGTACTCGTAAGGCTCGACGAAAAGGTTACCGTCTTTAAGCTCGATATAGAACGCGCCCGCGCCCTCTCCCGCTATGTCGACCTGCACCGCGAGATGCTCCCCGATACCGCTTGCGTCATTGGAAAGTATCAGCTTTTTTGCCTTTGAAAAAATTTCCTCGTAAGTCATATTGTAATCTCCTTTATCTTACGCGCCTTCCCTTTGCGGATTGGCTGCGCTTTATTTTTTTGGACGTGGTTTTCTCAAACTCGGTATCCCTTATCCGCACGCTGCGGATCGCCTTTGAGGGAATGACCGTCTTGTTTATTTCGTCTACCGTTTCGAGAAGCTTCGCCTCAAGCTCGCTTTCGGAAAGGGTTTTGAGACATTCGGGATCGGGGAATATTTCCGCGGTAATAAGTTCGTCCTCGCTGTAGACAAGAACGTCCGCCGCAAGGCCGCTTGCCGCGAATTTATTCTCCAGCTCTTCGGGGGAAACGTTCTCGCCGTTGGAAAGGATAATAAGGTTTTTCTTTCTGCCCGTGATAAAAACGCGGTTCTTTTCGTCAACATAGCCGAGGTCGCCCGTTCTGAGCCAGCCGTCGGGTGTGAGAGCTTCTGCTGTGGAGACTTCGTCCTTGTAGTAGCCCGCCATTACAGAGGGACTTTTTACCAGTATTTCGCCGTCCTCCGTTTTGACCGTACAGCCGTTTACGATAACGCCCACGTCTCCCGCGCATTCCTTGTCGTCTGGGTCGGCTGTGGAAATTCTCGGGGAGCATTCCGTCATGCCGTAGCCCTGCGCCATATTGAAGCCCATGTCGATGTACGCCTTTTGCAGTTCGGGACGGAGATACGCTCCGCCGCTGTAGATAGTTTTAAGCCTGCCGCCGAAAACGCTTTGGGCGATCATGGCAATGGGGATATCCGGCTTCTGAGCCGCCGCCGCTTTTATCTGTTTGTACATAGTCTCCGCGATCATGGGGACGATCAGCATGATCGTCGGCGCGAACCGTTTCAGGTTCTGCGGAATGTGCATCATGGAGTCGTTGAAGCAAAGCTCCGAGCCGTACCGCAGGGACAGCAGCACGTCGCAGGTAAAGCAGTAGATATGATGTATGGGCAGCACTGACAGCACAACGTCCTCGGGGGAGCTTTCGTTGTCCTGGCACATGGCGTTGTCGATGTAGTTACCGTTCAGCAGCATAACGCCCTTGCTTTTTCCGGTTGTGCCCGAGGTGTAAACGATCGCCGCCAGCCTGTCCGCGGGTACGTCGGGAAGCTCCGCAGGCTCGGTCTTTCCGAGGATATCCTCAAGCTCCGCAAAGGATATGCACTCCTTGACGCCGGGACAGTTCTCCTTTACTGCGGGTATCATTTTCTCATAGCGCGGGTCGTAGCAGAAAACATCAACGTCCGCCCTCACAAGCAGCTCGCATATGTCGGGACAGGAAAGCTGCGCGTCGAGAGGGACTGCCGTATTGCCGCCGCAGACCGTTCCGAACCAGCTTACCAGCCAGCCGCAGCTTGACGGTCCGATGACCGCCGTGTGGACGGATTTGGCTTCGGGATACTTTGCGGCAAGATATCCCGCGAACCTGCGCACGTCCCCGTAAAATTCACTGAAAGACTTTTCCCTTACGCTGCCGCCCGACAGCTCTTTCAGGAACGTTTTGTCCCCGAACTCTCCTGCGGACGCTTTTACCAAGTCCGCAGCCGATTTGATACCGTTTTTGTTCATATCAGTTCTCCTTAAGGTCGGTGAGATACTTTACCGCTTCTCCCACAGTGTGTACGTTTATGATCTCGTTTTCGTCGACAGTAACGCCAAACTCCTCTTCAAGGTCTCCGAGCATGCTTATGAAGTCGTAGGAATTGAACCCCAGATCCTCGATAAAGCGGGAATCCTCGGTAATGTCCTCCCCGTTTACCTCAACGTAATTGCAGATAAGTTCCTTTATTTTTTCAAACATGATTTTTCCTCCTATATCATATCAAGAATTTCGCCGATTGTGCGGGTCTCGTCCTCAATGCCCCTGAAAAGCACGCGGCAGAGGTAGTAGTAAAAATACTGCATTTCGTACTCCGTCACAGCGTCCACCCTGTACTCGAAACTGAAGTTCAGACCGTTGTCCTCGGGACGGTGCATAACCGTAAGGTACAGCGGCTGTCCCGCAACGCCGTTGGTGTACCACATACTCTTGTAGGGGACGTCCGGCATCTCCTTGGTGTTCCTGTTTACGGTAAGCGGCTGATAGGTCAGCGCGATGCTTTCGTAGCTTGTGCCGGGAATGTTTTTCCAGTGCTTAGCCCGCCTTACGTTGACCTCGATGGGATCGAAATTGGCATGGCGGAATATCCTGTTCTGCTCCGCCTGTATCATCTTCACGCCGTCGAGGAAAGTCATTTCGGGTTCCATGACCGTCCTCATGGGGAAGAAGTGAACGCGGGTTCCGCCCGAATATTTTTCCGAGATAGTGCCGCGGCGGGCAACGCAGGTCTTGACGGAAACGTCCTTTTCGTTGTCGTTGAACTTGGAGAGGACTGTGCGCAGTCCCATAAGAAGCAGGCTTGCCATGGGCACGCTGTAAAGCTCGCAGAATTTCATGAGCCGCATTGAGGAATCCTTTTCAAGCGGGTAAACCGAAATGGACGCAACGGGACTTCTGGATATTATCATCGCGCACCGCTGGTCGGGATCGCCGTTCTCACGCCTTTGGGTGAGAAGCCTGCCCTGTCCCGCGAAGTCGGTGTACATAGGCTCGCTTTCGGCAATGACGTTCGTCCAGTACTCCTCGTCCTTTTTTCTTGCGGGAGAGTCAGCTTCGTAGGCAAGGTCTTTTTCGAGCTGCCTGATGTAGGGCTGCAGTGGGGAGGGCATTTCCGTACCGTACCTCATGGCGCAGTATATTTCCAGCACAGCCTTGTTGAAGCCGACTATGGAGCTTGAATCCATGGTCATGTGGTCAACCTTAAGATAAATTCCGCTGTAGCCGTCGGGAAGCTTTACCAATACAACTTGGTTCATGGGCGAATTGAACCTTTCAAAGGGTATCGCCGTCCATCTGCGCATTTCGTCGTGAGCGTCCTCCTCTTTCCAATCGGAGAAGTCCCTGAAAGGCACGCCGCGCTCCTCAAAGGGGCAGATATACTGATAGACCGTATCGTCCTCGTCCTTAACGAAACGCAGGCGCATTGTCTCAAACATTTCATAGCCCTTGTAAACCGCCTTTTTCAGCAGTCCGAAATCCACATCCTGCTTTACATAAAGACCCGTTCCTATGCACAGCACCTGATCGGGGCAGAATTTGAGGGTGTAATTGTGGAGCCGCTGGGCGGCGCAGAGCGGGTAGCATTTCATGACTGCGCCGTTGATGTTGAATTCTTTCATAGTAACCTCCTGTCGGTTCAGCCGACGTATTTTTCGAGAAAGCTCCTGACCTTTGCTTCGTAAGCTTCCCTGCTTTCATAGTATGAAGCGGCGTGGGCGGCGTTGTCCACGATAAGGATATCCTTCGGAGAGCGGCAGGCGTCGAAGTTCCGTTCGGTCATCCAAAGCGGGACGAAATCGTCCTCCCTGCCGTGAATAAAGAGTATCGGGATACCGGTGCTTTTCACGGCGTCGAGGGTGGAGCAGTCGCTGAAACCGTATCCCGCCTTTGCGCGGCACATCATGTCGTTGATGTTCATAATGGGGAAAGGCGGCAGGTGGTAATCCCTTTTGAGGATATGCGCGAAAACGTCATAGGGAGACGTAAAAGCGCAGTCCGCGATCACAGCCTTTACCGAGGGGGACAGGTCGGAAAGTCCCGCCGTCATAAGGGCTATGGTAGCTCCCATGGAAACGCCGTACAGCACAATTTCAGCATTGCCCGCAAAACGGCGGTCCATACAGTTTACCCAGGCTTTCATGTCAAATCTGTCGAGAATGCCGAAGCCGACGTAATCGCCCTCGCTTTTTCCGTGTGCTCTGTGGTCGACGATGAGGCAGTTGTAACCCATCTCGTGGAAGAAAACCGATATCGCGGCGCAGTCCTTGTGACCGCAGCCCGTGTAGCCGTGACCGCATATTGCGAGCTTATTGCTTTGGTATTCCGAGGGGAGAAAGTCCGCGTGGAGCGTAAGACCGTCGCGGGACTTTATGGTAATATGCTCCAAATTTTGGGAGAGAAGCCATTCCTTGCGGGGCGTGATTATTTTCCTGTACTCTTCCCAGGCAGCCATGTCAGCCATTTCGTTAAGGTCGACTCTAAGCACGTCCTGACGGGGGATAACTCTGTTGAACAAGGTGACCGCGCCGGCGGCGCAGGCTGTTCCCAGTGCCGCCGTACCCAGCGCGGCAGCTCCGAGGATCGTTTTTTTCATATAAATTTCGACTCCCTTTGTGAATTTTCGACTGTCGGTCGAATTTCTTTCGTTTAGTATAACATATTTTCGACCGTCGGTCAACTTGCTTTTTGACTAAATTTTCTATTGAAACTGCCGGTATTTTGTGCTATAATGATGTAAATAATTACATTCATACGAAAAAAAACGCGGAAACAGGCTTGTATTCCGAGCCTGTCCGACGTGTCCGGGAAAGGAGGAAGCATTTTCTCTTATGGGAAAATGTCCGCAGAAATGAAAAATAAAACCGATATAATTCTCAATTCCGCCGAGGAGCTTATGTGCGGAATGTCAAATCCCGCCCGCGACATCACCGTGGACATGATCGCCAAAAACGCGGGAATGGGAAAGGGCAGCATATACTACTACTTTAAAAGCAAGGACGAGATAATCGACGCCGTTATCGAAAGAAGCTACACCCTTGCAATACGGGAATACTTTGAAAACGTGGGCAGGCAGAACTCCGTTACGGAAAAGCTTGAGACCCTGTTCCGCTCCATACTCACAAAGGAATTTCGGGACAGCAGCCGCAATGTAATAATACCCCTCCATGTTCAGGACGACCTTCTGCTGCACCATAAGATGATGATGACCGCCATAAAAACCGTGTCTCCCATACTTACGGACATACTTGCCGAGGGACAGGCGGACGGCTCCATACAGACCGAATCTCCGAAGGAAAGCGCGGAAATGATCGTCGCCATGCTTACGTTCCTGCTGGATACGTCGTTTTTTCCCGCCGATAACGAAAGCACCTACCGCAAGCTGAAGCTGTACGCAAAGGTTCTTGAAACCTGTCTGAGACCCGAAGAGGGGAGTTTTGACTTCCTCTATACGCCTCTGGACGGCTAAAGTGCGGAACAAACGGAATAAAACCTCCGCAGCAAAGCCTCGGAGGTTTTAATCTTTTTTCCGCGCCGGATTACAATTTATATCCTTGTTACATATCCTGAATATCCGCGGCGGTCAGGTCGTTTTCCAGATTATCCCGCGCAAGGTCGCTGTCAATAACGGGATACGCCTTTGATATGGGCTTCTCCTTGACAAACGGTTCGGTGCGGTATACTTTCTGCGCGGGAGATCTCGTTCCCGCAATTATCGGGTCCGCGGAAATTTTCCCGCTTTTCGGCTGATTATGCGTGACCTCGGGACGGTTCATTCCTCTTTCCGGCATAACAGTTTCTCCTTTTCTTTATAAAATTGCACGGCTTGCTTTGCCTTGAAAATATTGTTGACGGAAAGTAAACGTTTATACTTTTTACAGTATCTCTCTTGACAAAAGCTTGTAAAATATGTTATTATTGTTTTTACGGTAAGTACACTTGTTTTCAGCACAAGGACGTTTTGGAAAGGTTGATCGGTATGAGCGGTTCGTCTTTAATTGTTATCAGCGCAGACGTCCTGCCGGAAATTTTCCCCAAGGTACTGGAGGTAAAACGGCTTCTTGCCTGCGGCGAGGAGAAAAGCTCCGCGTCCGCCTGCAAAAGGATAGGCATTTCCCGAAGCGCGTTTTACAAATACAGGGAATGCGTTTTCGCCTACGAGGAAAAACTGACACGGAAGATCATTTCCTACTACGCCCTTTTAAAGGACGAACCGGGCGTGCTTTCGGCTATACTTGCCGAATTTCACAGGCAGGACGCGAATATTATTACCGTGAACCAGAATATGCCCATAGACGGCGCGGCGGCGGTAAATATCACGGTGCAGCTTTTCGGGGACGCTTCCGACGCATACAGTCTGAAAAACGCGCTGGCTGCGGTAAACGGCGTTATAGACGTGAAGTTTATCTCGGGGGAATAGGCATACACAGCGCGTAAATTAACGGACGGATTGACGTCCGAAAGAATAAGGAGTTATTGAAATGTCAAAAATTGCTGTTTTGGGATACGGTGTGGTAGGCTCGGGTACGGTCGAGCTGTTCTATAAAAATAAGGATAAGATACTTAAAAGCGCGGGAACGGATCTGGATATAAAGTATATACTGGATATCAGGGATTTTCCGGACAGTCCTTACGCGGATAAATTTACAAAGGATTTCGGCCTGATCGTGAACGACCCCGAGGTGACTGTTGTTGCGGAAGTCATCGGCGGACTGAAATTTTCCTACGGCTACGTCAAAGCCTGTCTGGAAAAGGGCAAAAGCGTTGTGACCTCCAACAAGGAACTTGTCGCAGAAAAGGGCGCGGAGCTTCTGAAAATCGCCTCGGAACACGGCTGCAGCTTCCTTTTCGAGGCTTCGACGGGAGGAGCTATCCCCATAATCAGACCGCTGCACCAGTGCCTCGCGGCCAACGATATCACCGCCATAGCGGGAATTTTAAACGGTACGACAAACTTCATCATAACCAAAATGATCAACGAAAATATGGCTTTCGGGGACGCTCTCGCTCTCGCACAAAAGCTTGGCTACGCGGAGCAGGATCCCACCGCAGACATTGAGGGACACGACTCCTGCCGCAAGATATGCATACTGGCTTCTCTTGCGTTCGGCAAGCACGTCTACCCCGATTGGGTACACTGCGAGGGCATTTCAAAGCTGACCCTCGAGGACGTGATGTACGCCGAAAGCTGGGGCGGAACGGTAAAGCTCATCGGCTCGGTCAAGCGCACCGAGGACGGTAAAATACTGCCAATGGTACGTCCCGCGTTCGTGTGCAATAACAATCAGCTTTCCCATATTTCCGGCGTTTTCAACGGCATTACGGTCTACGGCGACGCGGTGGACGAGGTTATGTTCTACGGCAGGGGCGCGGGCAAGCTGCCCACGGCAAGCGCAATAGTCGCGGATATCATCGACGCGGCGAAAACGACCGAGCCATCCATTTCCCAAACATGGGAGGACAGCTCCGACAGCGGATTTATCGCCGACTACAAGGATGATTTGGTTTCGGTCTACGTCAGGGTGACGGGCGTTCCCGCGGAGAAAATTTCCGAAACGTTCGGTACGGTCGAGTACCTTTCGAGAGACGGTCAGCCGGACGGCGAGCTTGCGTTCATCTCCCCCGCCATGAAAGAGCGCAGTTTCGACGTCAAGCTTGCGGAACTGGGCGGAGAAGTTCTCGGAACGGTACGCGTCCTCGAGCTTGAATGATCCGTCCGAAAGGAAATATATGTAAAATGATAAAAATACAAATACCCGCCACGAGCGCAAATCTGGGCGCGGGCTTCGACGCGCTTGGTCTCGCTCTTAACTACTACAACTTTGCGGAAATGGAGGAATCCGACGAAACGGTCATCGAAAGCCTTGACGGGACGGATATCCCCACCGACGCTTCAAACCTTGTCTACGACGCCGCCCGCACGCTTTACGGCATATGCGGACGGAAACTTCCGGGACTGAAAATACGTCAGACCAACAATATCCCCATGGCTCGCGGACTGGGAAGCTCCTCCGCCTGCATTATCGCGGGACTTACGGGCGCAAACAAGCTTATGGGAGAGCCTATGGGCGTGGACGATTTGGTCGACCTTTCCGCGCAGATCGAGGGACACCCCGACAACACCGCTCCCGCGCTTTTGGGCGGCATAGTCACCGCCGTGTTCGACGGGAAACGGGTTCAATGGGTCAAGCAGGAGGTCTACACAACGCTGAAGTTCGTGGTGACCGTCCCCGACTTCGAGCTGAAAACCGAAAAGGCGAGAGAGTGTCTGCCAAAGGAAATTTCCCACAGGGACGCTGTTTTCAACCTGTCAAGAGCCGCGCTGTTCTCGGCTTCGCTGCTTACGGGAAAATACGGGAACCTGCGCACAGCCGTCAACGACAGGCTTCATCAGCCGTACCGCATGGAGCTTATCCCCCACGGCAGGGAGGTTTTTGACATCGCTTACAGCCTGGGAGCTTACGCCTCATACCTGAGCGGCGCGGGACCGTCGCTTATGTCAATAGTGGACGCGGACAACGAGTTTTTCGTGGGCAAGCTAAGGTTCGCGCTGGACAAAATGGGACTTTCCGCATGGGAGGTCCGCGAACTGCACATAGACAATTTAGGCACAAGGATCGTCAGCGAATAATCTCATGAAAGGATAGCTGCCGCTGCCGGCAGGGTAACGCTTATGGACGAAATAGATTATTTTTCCGAAACGCGCTATGACAGCGACGTTATCGGCCTGTACAAGGCGCTGAACTGGTACGGGCTTACCGGCTACACCGACGAGGACATCGAAAAAGCCAATCGGAACAGCTTTTATTCGGTGTACGCATATGACGGTCTCACGCTGGTGGGTCTGGGGAGAGTTGCCTCCGACGGTTTTACGGCGGCGGTCATGAGCGGAATATGCGTCCGCCCCGACTACCGCAGGCGCGGCATCGGAGAGCAGATAGTCACCCGCCTTGTCTACTACTGCCAGTCGGGAAACAACAAGCTGGACGTGCAGCTTTTCTGCGAGGACAGCCTTATCCCTTGGTACTCCCGTCAAGGCTTCGAGCTTCACAACCGGGGTATGTGGAAAAAAATGGTGCTGCCCGAGGACAACTGCCGTCTGCGGAAGAATTTCCGCGACGTGTACGGTATCGAGCAGATAACCGATATCTCCCCCGATTTTTACTGGTACAACTTTGACGCTTTCGGGGACTTCAAATATTACGGGACGATGAACAGCCGTCACGAAATGGTTCCCAGTCTGTTTATGACATTCTACTGCGAAGATCCCGCGGTCTTTTCCGCCGACCTTATCTTCGAGAACGTGAAGCGCTTTGAAATAGGCTGCAAGGACGTAAAAACGCCGCTTACGGGCTTCGACATAATGAAAGTCAGAAGCAGCTCAAAGGAGCTTGAGGGAATGAACTACCGCGTTTGCTCCCTGGAAGACGACGACATAAACTTCTTCTGCGAAAGCTTCAGAATTATTACTGTGGAGACGGAAAAAAATGATTAGCGTTACGACCCGCTCCCCCGAGGAGACGATCGCTTTTGCGGAGCGTATCGGCAAAATGCTCCGAGGCGGGGACATTATCGCTTACAGAGGCGGTCTTGGCGCGGGAAAGACCGCTTTTACACGCGGCGTAGCTTTGGGATTGGGTCTGCCGGACGAAGTGTCCTCCCCCACCTTTGCGCTGGTGAACGAGTATCGGGGTAAAGGCATTACCCTTTACCACTTCGATATGTACAGGATACTGAACGCCGAGGCTCTGGAGACAACGGGGTTCTACGACTATATTTCCGAGGACGCAGTCGTCGCCTGCGAGTGGTCGGAAAATATCGCGGACTGCCTGCCTCCGGACGTTATAACGGTAACTATCGAGACTATAGGGGAAACCGTCCGCAAAATCACTGTCACGGGAGATGAGCGTTTTGATAATTCTTGGGATTGACACGTCGGGAAAGACAGCCTCGGCGGCGGTGTGCAGCGAAAACGCCGTACTGGCGCAAACGACGGTCTATACAAAGCTCACTCATTCCCAGGTGATACTGCCCGTATGCAAGGACGTGCTGAAAAGCGCGGGACTTGAACTTCCCGACGTTGACATTATCGCGGCTGCGGCGGGACCCGGTTCCTACACGGGTCTGAGGATAGGCATTGCGGCTGTGAAAGCCATGTGCTTCGCCTTGGATAAGCCATGCGTGGGAATTTCCACGCTGGAAGCGCTTGCCTGCAACGTTTCCCTGCACAGGGGCGTGATATGCGCGGTCATGGCGGCGCGGCTCGATCTGGTGTACTGCGCTGTTTTCCGTTCAGACGGAAAAACCGTCACACGTCTCACCGAGGACGGAATACTTCCGGCCGGCGAGCTGACAAGCCGTCTCGAAGCTATGGACGGAACCGTCGTGACCGTAGGCGACGCCGCCGACAGAATTTCCGGAGAAAAGTTCATCACCGCACCTCCGCACCTGAGATTGCAGCTCGCCTCAAGCCTGTGCGCGGCGGGATTTGCCAAAGAGCCGCACTCCCCCGACAGGCTGGAAGCCGCCTATATGGAGATCACTAAAGCGGAGAAGGAGCTGCGGAAATAAAATCCGCAATTTGCGAAAAATACTTGATTGAAGCGCATAAATATGATATAATATATATTATTCGCTTGCATTTGGAGGAAATTATGATTGCTATAGGAAGCGACCACGGCGGCTACGAGCTGAAACAGGCTGTCACCGCTTGGCTTAAAGAAAAAAATATTCCCTTTGTGGAATTCGGCTGCATGGACGGTTCAAGCTGCGATTACCCGCTTGTGGCTTCCGAAGTTTGCGGCAGGATCGTTAACGGCGGCGTTGACAAGGCTATACTTATTTGCGGCACCGGCATAGGCATTTCCATTGCCGCAAATAAAATAAAGGGCATCAGAGCCGCTCTCTGCACCGATACCTATATGGCGAAATATACCCGTCTCCATAACGACGCAAACGTCCTGTGCATGGGCGGACGCGTTACCGGCAGCGGCTCGGCTGTCGAAATAGTCGAGACGTTTCTGAACACCGGTTTTGAGGGCGGCAGGCATCAGCGGCGCGTCGACCAGATCGCCGACATCGAAAACAACTGAAAGGAACATGATCATGAATAACGTTACTATCATCGAACACCCTCTCGTGCAGCATAAAATTTCCTTGCTGAGGGATATAAACACAGGTTCAAAGGAGTTCAGGGAACTGGTCTCCGAGACGGCTATGCTCATGTGCTACGAAGCCACAAGAGACCTGCCGCTGAAAACGGTGGAGGTGCAGACCCCTCTTGCCATCGCAAAAACAAAGGTCATTTCGGGAAGAAAGCTCGCTTTTGTCCCCATTCTGAGAGCGGGTCTGGGCATGGTTGACGGTGCGGTAAAGCTTGTCCCTGCGGCGAAGATAGGTCATGTGGGAATTTTCCGCGACCCCGAAACCAAAAACGCGGTGCAGTACTACTGCAAGCTCCCCTTTGACATTGCCGAGCGGGACGTTATCATCACCGATATCATGCTTGCCACGGGCGGCACTGCCGTTAAGACCATCGAGATACTGAAAAACGCGGGAGCGAAAAACATCAAAATGATGTGCATTATCACCTGTCCCGCGGGAATAGAAGCCGTTCACAAGGCGTACCCCGAAGTGGAAATATACTGCGGCGCGGTGGACGAAAAGCTTGACGAGAACCTTTATATCGTTCCCGGCATGGGCGACGCGGGCGACAGGATCTTCGGTACGAAATAAACATAAATTAATGCGCCGGACGCGTTTCGGCGCTGATTTTTGCAAATAATTTTTAAGGAGCAGTTTTATGTGCGGAATTGTAGGATATGTCGGAAAAGAACGGTGCACCGATATTCTTGTGGACGCTCTGCGGAAGCTTGAATACCGAGGCTATGACTCGGCGGGTATCGCAGTTTTTGAGGGCGACAGGATAAAGACGGTAAAAGCCAAGGGCAAGATCGACGAGGGATTGGCTAAAAAGCTTCCGAGGGCGGCGTTTTCGGCGACCTGCGGAATAGGTCACACCCGCTGGGCGACCCACGGAGAGCCGTCCGACGTGAACGCCCACCCCATAGGCAACGGCAGGGTCTGCATTGTCCACAACGGAATTATCGAGAATTACCGCGAGCTGAAAGCGTTTCTCACGTCCAAGGGCTACGGCTTTGAGAGCGAGACGGACACCGAGACGGTGGCTAAGCTTCTGGACTACTACTACGAGGGCGATCCCATCGAGGCTATCGAAAAGACGGTTTCCGCCCTGGAGGGGGCGTACTCTCTGGGAATTATTTTCCGCGAGCATAAAAACGTTATCTACGCGGTGCGGAAAGACAGTCCCCTTATCGTGGGCAAGGGCGAAAAGGAAAGCTTTATCGCTTCGGACGTTACCGCTATTCTGGAGCACACCCGTGATTACTACTGCCTTGAAAAGGGAGAAATTGCCATTTTGGACGAAAGCGGCGTATGTTTCACCGATATGAACGGCGATCCCCTTGAAAAGGAGCTTCTCACCGCCACTTGGGACGTGGCTTCCGCGCAGAAGGGCGGCTATGAGCACTTTATGCTGAAAGAAATCCACGAGCAGCCGGACGCCTTGCGGAACACTGTTTCTCCGAGGATTAAGGACGGTTTGCCGAATTTGAGCGAGTGCGGACTTACCGCCGAAAAGATACGGGGTTATCGGCAGATCTTTATTGTGGGCTGCGGTTCGGCAATGCACTCGGGTATGGTGGGCAAATACCTTATAGAGGATTTGGCGAGAATTCCCGTTGTGGTCGACATTGCTTCGGAGTTCCGCTACAGAAATCCCCTTGTTTCCGAGGGGGATTTAGTTGTAATAATTTCCCAGTCGGGAGAGACCGCCGACACTTTGGAGGCTTTGAAAATTTCCAAGCGAAAAGGCGCGGAAACCCTTGCCGTGGTGAACGTGGTGGGCTCGTCAATCGCCCGTGAAGCGGATATGGTAATTTACACCAATGCGGGCCCCGAGATTTCGGTATGCTCCACAAAGGCTTACGCGGTGCAGGTGGCGTTTATGTATCTGTTCGCGTTCGAGGTTGCCCATGCGCTGGGAAAAATCGACGAGACCGAGTGCAGGCGGCTTGTGTCGGGACTTGAGGAAGTCCCCGAAAAGATAAAGGAATGTTTGGCGGACGTTTCGCCGTACCAGTACGTTGCTTCCAAAATTTTCAGCGCGTCCAGCCTGATGTATATAGGCAGGGGACTTGACAACGCGCTGAGTATGGAGGGTTCGCTGAAGTTAAAGGAAATTTCTTACATTCACAGCGAAGCCTACGCGGCGGGTGAACTTAAACACGGCACGATCTCCCTCATAGAGGAGGGAACGCCTGTTATCGCCGTTGCCACGCAGTCCGCGCTGTTTGAGAAAACGCTGTCCAACGTGCGGACGGTCAAGAGCCGAGGGGCAAAGGTGGTTATGATCTGCAAGGAAAGCGAGGAGCTTGACAGCCAGTGCGCGGACTTCAAGATAGGTCTGCCCGCCGCCGAGGATATGTTCCTGCCGCTGATTTCCGTAGTGGCAATGCAGCTTATCGCGTACTACACTGCTGTACAGCGTGGCTGCGACGTTGACAAGCCGAGAAATCTGGCAAAATCCGTAACCGTAGAATAAAGCAGCGCGGCGTAACGCGCCGTGCAAAAACAAAGGAAACTGCCAATGGAAAAAGAACTGATAACGGTCATCGTGCCATGCTATAACGAGCAGGAAGTCCTGCCGCTGTTCAGGGAGGAGATACTGCGGGTTGCGGGAGAAATGTCCGAAGCGCACCCCGGTCTCGGATTTGAGTTCCTGTTCATAGACGACGGCTCAAAGGACGAAACGCTGAATATCCTGCGGAAATATTCCGCCGAGGACGGACGTTTCCGCTATATCTCGTTCAGCCGCAATTTCGGCAAGGAGGCGGGAATGCTTGCGGGTTTGGAGCATTCCAAGGGCGATTACGTTGTCATTATGGACGCGGACTTGCAGCACCCTCCCGCGTTTCTGCCGAAGATGTATGAGTACGTTTCAAGCGGCGAATACGACTGCGCCACGACGAAAAGGACTTCCCGCAAGGGTGAGCCTAAGCTGCTGTCGTTTTTTTCCAAAAGCTTTTATAGAGTAATTAACAAAATATCCCAGACCCACATCGAGGAAAGCACCTCCGATTTCCGCTTTATGACCCGCCGGATGGTGGACTCCATACTGTCAATGCGGGAGTACAACCGTTTCTCCAAAGGAATTTTCAGCTGGGTGGGTTTTCGGACGTACTATATCGAGTACGAAAACGTGGAACGCGCCGCGGGCAAAACCACTTGGAACTTCTGGAAGCTGCTGATGTACTCCTTTGAGGGGATAACGGCGTTCTCCACAGCGCCGCTGTATTTATCCGTCATTATGGGACTTATCTTCCTGCTGCTTGCAATCGCAATGGCGGTCAGGACCCTTGTCTGCGGCGAGGAAATGTGGGGAACTCCCCTGACGGTCACGCTGATATGCCTTATCGGAGGGATACAGCTTTTCTGCATGGGCGTTCTGGGACAGTATCTTGCCAAAACCTATACGGAAGTCAAAAAACGTCCCCAATATATAGTCAGAGAGACGGAAGAGCTGTACGGAAAAAAGAATAAAAAATAATGCAGAACGGGGACAGTTTTCCGCGTTCCTGCATCTGAAAGGATAGATAATTATGAATATCTGGCACGACATTTCTCCCAACCGTATCACAAAGGATAACTTTTACGCGGTGATCGAGATCCAAAAGGGCAGCAAAATGAAGTATGAACTTGACAAGAAAACAGGCTTTCTTTTGCTGGACAGGGTGCTCTACACCTCCACCCACTACCCTGCCAACTACGGATTTATCCCCCGCACCTACGCCGAGGACGGCGACCCGCTGGACGTGCTGGTGCTCTGCTCCGAGCCGATATGCTCCCTTGCGCTGGTGAAGTGCTACCCTATCGGCGTTATCTCCATGCTGGACAACGGCGCGCGGGACGACAAGATCATCGCGATACCCTTTAACGACCCCACCTACAATTCCTACAAGGATATAAGCGAAATCCCCAAACACGTTTTTGAGGAGATGTCCCACTTCTTCACGGTGTACAAATCGCTGGAGGGCAAGGAGACCGTCATCGACGAAATGAAGGGCAGAGACGAAGCCATCGAAATAATCGAGCGGTGCATAGACCGTTACATAGACAGCTTCTGCAAGGGCAAGGCAAAAGAATGACAAAAATATCCCCCGCAAAGGTGAATACGGTAAAGAAGTGTTTTTAAAAAGTTTTCAGAAAGGCTGCGTATTGCTGCGCAGCCTTTTTTGTCATACTCTCACAAGTCGGCAACAGCCGCGGAAAAGAACAAGTATCGGCAATTTAAAATTCATATACGAACAGAATTTTCAAGAGACGTTAACGGTAACCCTATGAATAATACCGCTGAATATTATATTGAAGAAATTTTGGACGCACCGTCCCATGAATTTATATTGTTTATTCCGACAAGTTTCCCCGCAGAAGCATGAGCAGCTTTTTTTCGCGGCGGGACACCTGCACCTGCGACATTCCCATGACCTCGGCGGTGCGTGTCTGGGTCATGTCCCTGAAGTAACGGCAGTAAATCAGACGTCGGTCGGTCTCGTCAAGTGCGCCGAGAGCCTGTCTCAGGGAAAGTATATCCACAAGCTCCGCGTCGGGGGACGGTTCGGCAATGTCGATCTGTCCCTCGCCGCCGTTTTCGGGGTCTGCCGTAAGCGACACGGCTGGGAGATTTACGGCGATGGCTTCGGCGACGTCCTCGGGGGAAGCTCCCGTCATTTCCGCCAGCTCGGAGACGGCGGGTTCTCTCCCGCGCAGAAGCATGAACTGTTCCTTTGCGCGGGAAATTTTCATGCCCAGCTCCCGCACGGAACGGCTTACCTTGACCGATCCCCCGTCGCGGAAAAGGCGTTTTATTTCACCCAGTATCACGGGAACGGCGTATGTGGAAAATTTTACGCCCCTCTCCCGGTCGAAAGCGGCGGCGGCTTTGACAAGTCCCACGCAGCCCGCGCCGTAGAGATCGTCGTATTCGATGCCCTTGCCCCTGAAACGGTTTGCGCACAGGTGAACAAGCCCCAGATTTTCTTCCGCAAGGCTGTTGTCTTTCAGAGAATTCACGGTGTTTTTTTCCCTTCCTTTTGTATTGTTATGTATTGTTTTGAGAAAGGATCTTCCGCTTCATGACGACGGTCGTGCCTTTGCCGGGCTTGCTTCTGACGGAGACGGAGTCCATGAAGCTTTCCATGACCGCGAAGCCGAGCCCCGCCCGTTCCTCCTCGGGAGCGGAGGTGTACAGGGGTTCCATGGCTTTTTTCACGTCGGCTATGCCGCAGCCGACGTCCCGTATTTTTATATAGAGCGTGTTGTCCTCCAGCGCACGGACGGTTATCTCCACCTTAGCCTTGTCCGAAGCCATGCCTCTGTAGGCGTGGACGATGCAGTTGGTTACCGCTTCGGAAACGGCGGTCTTGATCTCTCCCACCTCGCCGACCGACGGATCGAGCTGCGCCGCGAACGCCGATACCACCACGCGGGAAAGTCCCTCGTTGCGGCTGTCGGCGGGAACGGTAAACTTTATTTCGTTGAGCACTTTCATTTACGACTTCCTTTCCTGTTATCTGATGACGGCAAGCCTGTCCAGTCCCGCAAGGCGCATGACCTTTTTAATCTGATTTCCCGTGTTTTCGATTATGACGCAGCCGCCGTAGGGTTTGACGATCTTGTACCGACCCATAACGAGACCTATTCCGGAGCTGTCCATAAAGGTCACGCCGTCGAAGTCGAGAATGAGCTGCTGCGGGTGATGCCTGTCGATGGCAAGGTCGATTTCTTCGCGGATAGTCTTGGCGGTGTGGTGATCCACTTCGCCGGAAAGTCTGGCTATCACGGTATTTTCTTCGGTATCTATGATGACCGGCATTATTTCACTTCCTGTTACAATAAATTTAGTCGGTAAAGCCATAGCAAACCGGTTATGTCTTTAC
>JAMPIC010000024.1 GCA_023663025.1 Prevotella sp. | reverse complement strand
ACCCCTTTGCGGAGCTCTTGAACGATTTGCGCCTGCGGCGCGAGGGGAGTTTCGCGCTCTGCGGAGCGCGACCAGGGGCTCTGCCCCGTGGACCTCGCAGCCTTGAAAGGCTGGCGAACTTTTTAGTCGCGGCTTCGCCGCCCAATACTCGTTACATGTTCTGCGCTAAATTACAATTTACACTTTTCGCCAAACCAAAAGCCGTCTCCTTAACGGAAACGGCTCAAATCCTCAATATACAGGTCCTTTTTCCATAAGCGCAAGTATTTCCTCATGCGTCGGCATAGCCGGTATCGCTCCCACTTTGGTGGAACTCAACGCTCCGCACGCATTGGCGTAGGTGGCAAATTCTCTCAAGTCCTCCATCTCCACCTCGTCCATGGACTTGCCCGAAAGCACCAGCCGCGACAGGAACGCTCCGAGAAAGCTGTCTCCCGCGCCGAGTGTGTCCACAGTCTCCACCTTAAATGTGGGCAGACGCTCAATGCCGTGTCTTGTGGCGATAATACAGCCTTTCGCGCCCTGAGTTATGCACAGGACTTTAACCCCGTCGTTGAGCAGCTTGGCTATCGCGGGCAGCAGGTTCGCGCAGTCTGTGATTATCTGAAGCTCCGCTTCGGACACCTTTATAACGTCCGCGTACATGATCACGCTCCGCATTGCCTTTACCGCCGCGTCCTTAGACTCCCACAGACGCTCGCGCCAATTGGGATCGTAGGAAATTATTTTTCCCTGTTGCTTTGCGTACTCCACGGTATTTATCACAGCCGACTTGGACGGCTCCGACGTCAGCAGCAGCGAGCCGAAATGAAGCAGCTTGCAGCTGTCTATCAGTTTCAGATTTACCTCTCCGTAGCTCAGGTTAAGATCCGCGCCGTTTTTTCGGTAGAAAACGAAATCCCGTTCACCGTCGGCAAGCTTTCTTACGAAAGCGAGCGTGGTTGAAAAAGCCTTGTCAAGTATGACGCCTTTGGTATCCACTCCCGCTTCGGCAAGCGTGTCCCGCAGATATTTGCCGAACATATCCGAACCCATTTTTCCGATAAAGCCGCTTGACACTCCCAGTTTTGCCGCCATCACAGCCACATTTGCGGGAGCTCCTCCCGGATTTTGCTTATAGTACACGTCTCCCGTCTGAACATCTTCACAGCCTTCCTCAGCGTTCCGGACAGCTGTAAAATCCACCAGCATTTCTCCTATTGACATAATATTCGGCATAGTATCTCCCCCTTTTTGACATTATTGCTTATTATGGATATTATAACATATTTTTCAACAAATTCAACAACTTTTTGTTAATTTTACCGTTTTGTAAATATTAACCGTCCTGCCGAACGGTTTGGGAAGCCTGCGCCACCTGATCGGGGTACTGCTTAAGTATCTCGAGTATCTTGTCGTAGCTTTTCACGAAAACGTCCACAGCGTGGGGAGCAAACTGCGTTCCCCGCTGTCTGACGATCTCGCCGTAGGCTTTCTCCGGCGGCCAGCCGTCCTTATAGGAACGCTTTGACACCAATGCGTCGAAAACGTCCGCAACGGAAACCAAACGGGATATGTAGTCGATCTCCTCCCCCGCATAACCCAGATAGCCCTTGCCGTCCCAGCGCTCGTGGTGGAAGAGGGCTATCTTCCGCGCCATGGACATTACCACTCCGGGGGAATTCCTCAGCAGCTCCTCGCCGATGGTAACGTGGGTCTTGATGACCTCGAATTCCTCCTTTGTGAGCCTGCCGTTTTTTTCGAGTATTTCGGGAGGGATAAGCAGCTTTCCTATATCGTGCATCATTGCCGCAAGCGCGATCTCGGAGCATTTTTCCTCGTCGAAGCCCGTGTTCAGAGCCATTACGCGGACGTATTCCGAAACCCGCTTTACATGCTGACCCGTCTGTCTGGATTTGGATTCCGATATTTCCGCAAAAGAAAGTATAACGGATTCCTGCGTCTTGAAGATATCGCTGTTTACCTTGGTCTGCCGCATGGCTGTGTCGATGTTGCTGTAAAGAATATCCAGCGAGCTTTTCAGCAGGGTGTTTTCCGCTGCGACGGGAAATTCCATGGAAATGTAGAAAAGCAGGTCGTCGTCCTGATAAAAGCTCATTCCTATGCCATTGGGGGTGATCTGCACGTCGTCGCGGACTTTTTGTTTCACCAAAGGATAAGCGAAGCTGATATTGGGAAGCTGTACCGTTATCATGCCGTTATCGGCGCGGGCAAGCCCCGAGGTAAGGTTATCGTCGATGTGGTGGAAAACGCCGTCCTCCGTGTGAACACCCATGGCTATGACGGGAATGCCCGAATTTCCCTGTACCTTTGAGGTAACGGTGTAGACCGCGGACTTGATAAGTCCCGCCAGTTCGAGCATATTCATTGCCCCGTAAAGCTTCCGGGACGCGTCGATGATGGCGTCGAGACTGTCCTTGGTTCGGTTTATCTCGTCTATGGAAGAATTCAGTCCCGCGAAGATATCCTGTGTTTTCTTCCCGAGAATAATGCACACCACAGCGAAAGCGAAAAACAGTATAAGTCTCGGAAGAAGTCCGAAAGTGAGAATATCCGACAGCTTGCGGAGCGGATCGTCGGGGACGACAAGCATATAGGCGCTCATAATATGCGCCGCCGTAATGAACACGGCAGTCTCCGCCGCTGTGAACACGGTAAATTTCGTATCGAAGTACATAACCGAAAGCACAAGCGGAAATACCAGCGTAAGTATCATATGATATGTAAGGACGCTGTAGGTAATCGCGATCGCCGCCGAGGAGCAAAGCACGACCGCGTATTTCATCCAGCTTTCGTATTTCCCGCGTATAATGAGCGCTGCTTTCGGAAATGCCATAATGGCTGCGAAAATCAGCGTAATCACCCTGAAAGCGGTCTTGCCGATGATGAAAACGCCAAGCTCGTTAAGCAAAAGGACGACGCAGAAAAGTCCGACGCAAAGAAGCAGGATATTGGCAATCGAGCGGGTCGTTTTCTCGTCCGATGTATTTAAAATGCTGCCGTTCATTAAAAAACCTCGCGATAATATTTTTGTTTGTGCGCTGCGGCAATAACGGTACACGCAAAACATCCGCCGCGCACAAAGATATTATAGCATATCACGTCCGCATTTTCAAGACGGTTTTTCACAAAAAATCCCTGTTTTGTCACGCTTTGCGGCAGCTTCGGACGGACGACGGGAAAAAAATTACGCCTTTTTTTCAAAAAAACACTTGCAATCCGGAAAAATATGTGGTATAATATGACTTGTCATAATATTTAATTAACAAAAGACCGGAAAGCTCCGGTCTTTTGTGCTGTATGCGTATATTGAAAGGACTGATTCAATGGCAGGAAAAAACGGCGGAAATACCGCCGCCGCGGTATGGGAAATCGCAAAGCCCATTGCCGACGGTCTGGGGCTGAGGATATGGGACGTGGTCTTTGAAAAAGAGGGCGCGATGTGGTATCTTCGGGTCTTTATCGACAGGCGGGACGGCGCGGTGGATATGGACGACTGCGAGAATATGACCCGTCCGCTCTCAAAAGCTCTGGACGAAGCCGACCCCATAGAGCAGAACTATATGCTGGAGGTAGGCTCTCCCGGACTGGGCAGGACGCTCAGGCGTCCCGAGCATTTCGAGGAGTTCCTGGAGTGCCCCGTAAGGATACGCTATATCCGCGAGACGAACGGCAAAAAGGAGTTTACAGCCATTCTCAAGGGATATACCAAGGATACGGTCTCCGTGACCGCCGAGGACGGGGACATGGAAGTAAAGCTGTCCGAAACCGCCTTTATACGTCTTTTTGATGACGACCCCGACGAGCTTTTCGGGGACGGCGGCGATGATGAATAATATATAGCAATCCAATAAAATAACGCCTTTTGTAGGGGCGGGGTTTCCCCGCCCGCAGTTGCTGAACAGCGGGACGGGAGACCCGTCCCCTACAGACTTGGTTATTATTTTGCAGGATCGCTATAATAATATATAATGTATACACGGGAATAGAACCGAATTTCTATCCTCTATTCTCTGATTTCTATTTTCTGATAGGAGGAATTCGCAAAAATGAACAAGGAATTTTTTGAGGCGCTGGAAAAGCTTGCGCAGGAAAACGGCATACCCATGGAGCTTCTCGTGGAGAAGATAAAGCTGGGTATTTCAAGAGCGGTCAAGAAGGAGTACCCCGACTGCGAGAACTTCAACGTGGAGATCGACCCGGAGAAAAAAGTGTTTGAGGTCTCGCTGATGAGAACGGTTGTGGACGACGAGCCTTACGATATGAGCGAAATAAACATCGACGAGGCGAAAGCGGTCTGCTCCAAAAATGCGGCTGTGGGAGACGTTGTTCCCTTTAAGCTTTCCACAGCCAAGTTCGGACGGGTGGCTGCCCAGAACGCCAAGCAGGCGATCAGAACGGAGCTGAAAGGCTTCGAGCGGGAAAGATACATCAGCCAGTTCAGCGGCAAGCTGCACGAGGCGGTGTCGGCTACGGTGCTGAGAATCGAGCCGGAAAGCGGAAACGCCACACTCGCCATCGACAAGAACGAGGTTTACTTATTCAAAAACGAGCAGATACCCGGTGAAGTCCTGAAAGAGGGGGACATCGTAAAGCTCTATCTGGTGGACATCATCAACCCCGACAGGAGACCTATGGTAAAGGTTTCCAGAACACACAAAGACCTTGTAAAACGCCTTTTCGAGCTTGAAATTCCCGAAATATACGACGGCACGGTTGAGGTAAAGGCTATCTCCCGCGAGGCGGGCTCGAGAACCAAGATCGCCGTATGGTCAAAGGACAAGAACGTAGACCCCGTGGGCGCGTGCATAGGTCCCAAGCACAGCCGTATCGGAAGCATCGTGAACGAGCTTTGCGGCGAGAAGATAGACATTATCGTTTACGACGAGGATCCGGCGGTATTCATCGCACACGCGCTTTCCCCTGCGGACGTGGTGAGCGTTGAGGTGGAGGACGGCGAACAGAAAACCTGTACGGTGGTTGTCCCCAACAATCAGCTTTCCCTCGCAATAGGAAACAGGGGTCAGAACGCCAAGCTTGCGGCAAGGCTGACGGGCTATAAGATCGACATAAAGCCCGAAACTCCCGTAGAGTAAGGTCGTGATTTGATGGCGGCGACTAAAAAAACACCTATGAGAATGTGCCTCGGCTGCGGAGAAATGAAGCCGAAAAAGGAGCTTATCAGAGCTGTGAAAGCTCCGGACGGAAGCATTTCCATCGACCTGACGGGGAAAAAATCCGGAAGAGGAGCTTACATCTGCCGCAGCAGAGAATGCTTCGCAAAGGCGAGGAAGTCCAGAAGATTTGAAAAAGCGTTTTCCTGCCGTATAGCCGACGAGGTGTACGACGGAATGGAAAGGGAGCTGACCGAAGATGAACAGTCGGGAAAATCGGGATAAGCTGTTCGGACTGCTGACGATATGCCGCAAGGCGGGACAGCTCGCATTGGGCTTCGATCCCATGAAAGAGGCTCTGGACGGCGGCAGGGCGCGCGCTGTGCTGACAGCGGCGGACATTTCCCCGAAAACGGAAAAGGAAGTGCGCTTTTTCGCGGATAAGCGGGGAGTTCCCGTGAGGAAAACGGAAATGACGCTGGAGGAAATTTCCCGCGCTCTCGGAAAGAAAGCGGGAGTTCTCACGGTGTGCGGCGAGGGCTTCGCCGAAAAGGCGCTGAGCCTTTGTACGGAAGAATAACCTATAACATATAAAAGCATGAAACTCATCAAAACGGAGGGTATACAGCCTATGAGTACAACTAAACAGACAAAGCTTAAAATAAACGACGTTGCCAAGGATCTGGGGATAACGGGTCAGGAGCTTGCGGATTTTCTGAAAGAAAAGCTGGACGTGAGCAAAAAGCCTGCGGCTTCTCTTACGGCGGAGGAAATGAATTACGTTCTGGAGCATTTTTCCCAGACCAATCAGGTGGATTCGTTCGACGCGTATTTCGCTATGAGAAGTCTGCCCAGAACCGAAAAGAAACCGGAAAAGAAGTCCGTTAAAAAGGCGGAGGACAAAACCGAAAGCAAGACCGAAAAGTCTGCGGCAAAACCTGCCAAAGCCGAAAAGGCGGAGAAGTCCGAAAAGCCTGCCGCAGCGAAGCAGGAGGCAAAGTCCGAGCCTAAGACGGATACAAAGGCGGAGACGAAACCCGAGCCGAAAAAGGAAGCAAAGGAAACAAAGCCGGCGGCAGCCGTTCCAGCGGCAGCCGCTCCCGCAGAGGAAGCGAAGCAGTCCAAGCCGGCAGTTCATAACAATCAGCAGGGCGGAAACAAAAAGGAACGCTTCAATACACAGCAGGTGCTGAACGGAGACAGGAATGACAAGAAGAAAAAATCCGAACAGAAGCAGCCCAAGCCCGCGGAGCAGTCCAATAAAAAGAAGCTGGACGTCAAGTTCGCCGACGGCGCGGCTGTGGTGGATCAGAAAATACACAAGATCGACACCCGCAGCTCTTATGTGGAAATGGATAAGTACAACGAAAAGTACGACAACATGGCCAATGTAACGGGCGGCGGAAGAAAGAAAGACAATTTCTCCAAAAAGCAGAAACTTACACAGAAGTCCCAGCAGAGAAAGAGCCAGCAGTATTCCAACAAGCGGGAGACCGAGGCGGAGAAGCTCCGCAGACTGGAGCTGGAGCGGGCGAGAAAGCAGCAGCTTAAGGTGCTTATCCCCGACGAGATCGTAGTTTCCGAGCTTGCCTCGAGACTGAAAGTCACTGCCACCGAGGTCATCAAAAAGCTTATGCAGCTTGGCGAAATGTGCACCATAAATCAGGTCATCGACTTTGACACCGCTTCCCTTGTTGCGGAGGAACTGGGCGCAAAGGTGGAGAAAGAGATCATCGTCACGATCGAGGAACGTCTCATCAACGACAGCGACGACGACGGCGAGGGCGTGGAGCGCGCTCCCGTAGTGGTGGTGATGGGTCACGTCGACCACGGCAAGACCTCTCTGCTTGACAAGATCAGAAACTCCAATGTTACCTCGACCGAGGCTGGGGGAATTACTCAGCACATCGGCGCGTACCGCGTTGCCTGCAAAGGCAGGGAGATCACTTTCTTAGACACTCCCGGTCACGAAGCGTTTACCTCAATGAGAGCCAGAGGAGCGTCCGTTACCGATATCGCTATCCTTGTGGTCGCGGCAGACGACGGCATCATGCCCCAGACCGTGGAAGCCATCAACCACGCAAAGGCGGCGGGAGTTTCCATTATCGTGGCGATCAACAAAATGGATAAAGAGGGAGCAAATCCCGACGCCATAAAGCAGAAGCTTACCGAATACAACCTCGTTGTGGAGGAATGGGGCGGAGACGTGATCTGCGTTCCCGTTTCGGCAAAGACGGGCGAGGGTATCGACGAGCTGCTTGAAAACGTTCTGCTCGTCGCGGAGGTTGCGGAACTTAAAGCCAATCCCAACCGTCTCGCAAAGGGCGCGGTTATCGAAGCACGCCTTGACAAGGGCAGAGGTCCTATCGCCACCCTGCTTGTGCAGAACGGCACTCTCCGCACAGGCGACATCATCATCGCGGGCACTGCCGTGGGACGCGTCCGCGTAATGACCAACGACAAGGGCAAGGTAGTAAAGGAAGCGGGACCTTCCTATCCCGTTGAGATAACCGGTCTTGCGGAAGTTCCCTCGGCGGGCGACACGTTCAACGCCGTAGAGGACGAACGCCTCGCGAGAGAGCTTGTGGAACAGCGCAAGCACGAGGCAAAGCAGGAACAGTTCAAGCAGTATCAGAAAGTCACCCTCGACAACCTGTTCAGTCAGATCGAACAGGGCGAGATCAAGGAGCTTCCCATTATCGTCAAGGCGGACGTTCAAGGCTCTGTGGAGGCTGTCAAGCAGTCTCTCGAAAAGCTTTCCAATGAGGAAGTGCGGGTAAAGGTAATTCACGGAGCAGTTGGAGCGGTTTCCGAGGGCGACGTTATGCTTGCCAATGCTTCAAACGCAATTATTGTCGGCTTTAACGTGCGCCCCGACCCCGTAGCCGCCGACAACGCCGAAAGAGACGGCGTGGATATACGCCTGTACAGGATCATCTACGACGCCATCGAGGAGATCACGACAGCTATGAAGGGCATGCTTGCGCCCAAGTTCCGCGAAGTAAATCTGGGACGGGTGGAAGTGCGCCAGGTCTACAAGATATCCAATGTGGGATTGGTTTCCGGCTCTTATGTGCTCAGCGGAAAGATCACCAGAAGCGCGGATATACGCGTGGTGCGCGACGGAATTATCGTGGCGGACGACAAGATGTCCAGCCTGAAACGCTTCAAGGACGACGTTAAAGAGGTCGCCGAGGGCTACGAGTGCGGCATAACTCTGGAAAAATTCAGCGACGTTCATGTGGGCGATATTTTCGAGGCATACTATATGGAGGAATACAGACCCGAGTAGTTGACAGTGTAGAGTGTATAGTGTATAGTTGACAGTTGAGGAAGCCGAAAATAACTGTCAACTATCAACTATCAACTGTCAACCGAAAAGATTGGAGGTTATTATGCCTAATTTCAGAAACGGACGGCTGTCCGAGGATATAAAGCGCGAGATATCGGGACTTATACGCGAGGAGATAAAAGATCCCCGCGTGAACGCGGGTCTTGTGTCGGTGGTCAGAACCGAGCTTTCGGGGGACAGTTCCCACTGCAAGGTTTATATTTCCAGCTTAGACGGCGAGGAAGCGGCAAAAACGGCGGTAAAAGGGCTGGAAAGCGCGTCCGGCATGATGAAGCGGCAGATATCCAACAGGCTGCGCCTGAGAAAATGTCCCGAACTTAAGTTCATCGCGGACAATTCCATCGAGCATTCCGCGGAGATCGCAAGAATGCTTGAAAGCATCGAGGAAACATCGGACGCCTCGGAAAGCGAGCGGTCTGAAGATAAGGAGTGAGACTTATGACCGTTGATCTTAAAGAAACCGCGGAATTTCTTATGAGCCGCGACAATTTCTATATACTGACCCACCAAAGTCCCGACGGAGACACCATGGGCAGCGGCTTCGGACTGTGCTACGCTCTCCGCAAGGCGGGGAAGAAAGCCAACGTCCTCTGTTCGGACGATTTCCCGAAACGCTACAGCTTTATGTACGAGGACTGCGAACCGCAGAAATTCACTCCCGAGACCATCGTGGCTGTGGACGTTGCCGACAGAAAGCTTCTGGGCAGCCGTCTGAACGGATACGCGGATTACGTTGACCTGTGCATAGACCACCATGTGTCCAATGAACATTACGCAAAAAGGCTGCTGCTCTATCCCGACGCGTCCGCAGCGTGCGAGGTGATGTTCCAAGTCCTTACGGAAATGGGGACGGAGTTCGATACCCGTATCGCTGAGTGTCTCTACACGGGAATTGCCACCGACACGGGCTGCTTCAAGTACGCCAACACCACAAGGCTTGCCCATATCATCGCGGCGGAGCTTATGGGATACGGCGTGAACATCGAGCGTATCAACCGCGAAATGTTCGACATAAAAAGCAAGGCGCGGCTGAAAGTGGAGCAGTACATCAATTCCGCAACGGAATACTATCTGGACGACAAGTGCGCCATGGCTGCCGTGACCCTTGATACCGTAAAAAAGACCGGTCTTGCCTGGGAGGAATTCGAGGGTATCGCGGGAATGAGCGTTCAGCTTGAGGGAGTTCAGGTGGGCGTTATAATCAAGGAAAAGGACGAGGGCAAGTTCAAGGTCTCCATGCGCTCGGCTTCGGATATAGACGTATCCGAAATATGCGCCAAATTCGGCGGCGGAGGTCACGTCAAGGCGGCGGGCTGCACTCTGGAAGGCTCTTTGGAGGACGTTAAGCTCCGCCTGCTTTCGGGGATAGCTCCCGCAATGGGTATCGACCTATGGCTGGCGTAAACGCGGGCGGCGAGCTTTGCGGCGTTATCTGCGTGAACAAGCCCGCCGGCTTCACAAGCTTCGACGTTATCGCCAAAATGCGGGGAATACTTAAAATGAAACGTCTCGGTCATGCGGGCACTCTCGATCCCATGGCAGAGGGGGTCCTTCCCGTTTTTGTCGGACGGGCGACCAAAGCCTGCGACATTCTTCCGGATCATGACAAGTCCTATCGCGCGGGATTCCGTCTCGGGGTGACTTCCGATACTCAGGACAGCACCGGGACGGTTCTTTCCGAAAGCGTCAAAGCCGTTTCCCGGACGAAGCTTCTGTCCGCTCTGGATAGTTTCCGAGGGGAGATAACCCAAATTCCGCCCATGTATTCGGCGGTGTCGGTGAACGGCAAACGTCTATATGAGCTTGCCCGAAAGGGCGAGGAGGTTGAACGTCCTGCAAGGACGGTGGCGGTCTACACGCTTAATCTGCTTGACTATAACGCGGAAACGCGGTGCGGGGAACTGGAAATTTGCTGCTCAAAGGGGACGTATGTGCGGACGGTCATAAACGATATCGGCGAAAAACTCGGCTGCGGCGGGATAATGACTTCTCTCGTCAGGACGAAAGCCTGCGGTTTTTATTTGGAGGAGTGCGTTACGCTCGAACAGCTCCAAAAGCTTGCGGAGGACGGCGGGGATTTTTCCCGCTGCCTTAAACCCATAGAGGACGTGTTTGCGTGTCTTCCAGCGCTGCGGCTGAAAGGCGCGCAGGAAAGAATGTACCGCAACGGCGTGAAGCTCGATCTTGACAGGATACGGACGGACGCGAACGCCGAGCGGGTCGCGGTGTACGGCGAAAGCGGCTTTATAGGCACTGCGGTCCCCGACAGGGAAAAGGGCGTTTTAAAGAGCGAAAGAAATTTTTATCTGTAATCAAAACATCGAAAGAAGAGAAATCTATGATAGATCTGACGGGAACAAACAACGTTCCCGACGGCGGTTCCGTAGTGGCTATGGGACTTTTCGACGGACTTCACTGCGGTCACCGCGCGGTCATACGCTGCGCGGCGGACATCGCGGAGAAAGCTCCCGGAGCGTCTCCCGCCGTGTTCACGTTCGACACCGCCAGCGTTACCTCCAAGGGCGGCGGGGGCGTGGACTATATCCTGTCCCGCGAAGTGAAATTCGAGCTGCTGGAAAGTCTCGGGGTGAAGTACGTTTACTCCCCCGATTTCGGCAACTTCAAGGATCTGGACGGCGACAGCTTCGTGCAGCTTGTGCTGTGCGACAAATTCGGCGCGAAGTGCGCCGTGTGCGGCGAGGATTTCCGCTTCGGAAAGGGCGCGGAATGGGGCGTTAAGGAGCTTGACGTTCTTTGCAGGAAGCGCGGGATAAGGCTGTATCCCGTCCCGGAGGTCACGGAAAATTCCGGCGGGAGGATATCCTCCACCGTGATACGCGAGCTTATCCGCGGAGGGGATATCGAGCGGGCGAACCTGCTGCTGGGTTCGTGCTTTGCGCTGAAGCTTCCCGTCGCTTACGGCAGGCAGCTGGGCAGGACGATTGATTTCCCCACCATAAATCAGTATATCCCCAAGAGGCAGGTAACGCCCAGATACGGGGTGTACGCCTCGCGGACGGAGGTCTGCGGCGGCGTTTACAAAAGCGTTACCAACATAGGCGTGAAGCCGACTGTGGGCAGCGACGCGCCTCTCGCGGAAACCTATATAATAGGCTATTCCGGAGAGGAGCTTTACGGAGAGACCGCCAAAGTCGCGCTGACGGCGTTTATACGTCCCGAAATGAAATTCGCCGATGTTGACGGGCTGAAAGCCCAGATCGCAAGGGACGTCGAGCGGGCGAAAGAAGTCCCCGGCAGGATACGTCCGCAATGAGAAGCCCTGCCCGAAAATAAAAACGAAAGGATATGATCCGAATGAATACGGAAAACGTCAGAACGCGGTTCGCGCCGAGTCCTACGGGATTTATGCATATCGGCAACCTGAGAACCGCGCTGTACACATATATTATCGCAAAAAAATACGGCGGAAAATTTATTCTCCGCATTGAGGACACCGACCAAGGGCGGTACGTCGAGGGCGCGACCGAGGTCATCTACGACACTCTGAGGAAGTGCGGTCTGAACTGGGACGAGGGTCCCGATATCGGCGGACCGGTGGGTCCCTACATTCAGTCGGAGCGTATGGGCATTTTCAAGGAGTACGCCGAGCAGCTTGTGAAGTCGGGACACGCTTACTACTGCTTCTGCACAAAGGAGCGCATGGAGCAAGTACATGAGGAGCAGAAAGCAAAGGGCATTACTCCCACATACGACCGTCACTGCCGCGATCTCCCCAAAGAGGAAGTAGACCGTCTGCTTGCGGAGGGCGTTCCCTACGTTATCAGGCAGAAAGTTCCCCTTGACGGCGAGACCACGTTCCGCGACGAGCTTTACGGCGAAATAACAGTCCCCAATGCCGACCTGGACGACCAGATACTTCTTAAAGCCGACGGTATGCCCACCTATAACTTCGCAAACGTCGTAGACGACCATTTAATGGGAATTACCCATGTCGTCCGCGGAAACGAGTACCTGTCCTCCGCGCCCAAGTACAATCTTCTGTATGAGGCTTTCGGCTGGGAAATTCCGGAATATATCCACGTCGAGCACATCATGCGGGACGCGAACCACAAGCTTTCCAAGCGCGACGGGGACGCGTATTTCGGCGACTTTACCGAAAAAGGGTACTACATTCCCGCCATACTGAACTATATCGCGCTGCTGGGCTGGGCGCCCAAAAGCGAACAGGAGATATTCACCTTAGACGAGCTTGTGGAGGAATTTGACATCAAAGGCATTTCCAAATCCCCCGCCATATTCGACCCCGTGAAAATGACGGCGATAAACGCGGATTGGCTGCGCAGGCTGCCCCATGAGGAGTTCAAGGAGCTTGCCCTTCCCTACATCAGAAAGACCTGCAAGCGGGAGAATATCGACGTCGACGTGCTTGTAAAAACCTTGCAGCCCCGCACCGAGCTGCTTTCCGATATCCCCGAAAAGGTGGACTTCATAGACGAGCTTCGGGACTATGACAGCGAGCTGTTCTTCAACAAGAAGATGAAAACAAACGCGGAGACCGCCGTTCCCGCCCTTGAAGCGGTGCTGCCGGTGCTGGAGAGTATCGGCGAGGCGAACTGGACGGAGGAGACAATTCACGAAAAGGTTTTCGCGGAGATCGAAAAGCTGGGCGTAAAGAACGGCTGGGTGCTGCTGCCCATGCGGGCGGCTCTTTCGGGAAAACCCATGACCCCCGGCGGAGGCATCGAGCTTGCGGCAATTCTGGGAAAAGCCGAAACGATAGCCAGAATAAAGACCGCGCTGGACAAGCTTTCCGTGTGAAAAATAATTCCAAATTTTATTGCTTTATCACAGAATATACACATTGAACAGTTATAATACTTGCGGTACGGCGAATTTACACAAACGTCCGTACCGTACGCGAAAATAAACCGAAAGGCGGCTGCGGCAAAATGATAGAAGTTCGGAACCTTACAAAGCAGTACGGAACCAAAAAGGCTGTGGACAACCTTACCTTTACCGTGAACGACGGGGAAATTCTGGGATTTCTCGGTCCCAACGGCGCGGGCAAATCCACCACCATGAATATGCTGACGGGGTACATTTCCTCAACGTCGGGACAGGCTCTGATAAACGGCGTGGACATTCTCGACGACCCGATAAGCGCAAAGAAAAATATCGGGTATCTTCCCGAGATACCTCCCCTTTATCTTGATATGACGGTAAAGGATTACCTCAATTTCATATACGATTTGAAAAAGTGCAGGATACCCCGCAAGGCTCATCTTGAGGACGTGTGCGGTCTGGTGAAGATAACGGACGTTTACGGCAGAATAATCCGCAATCTGTCAAAGGGATACAAGCAGAGAGTGGGTCTGGCGCAGGCTTTGGTGGGAAATCCTCCCATACTTATTCTGGACGAGCCTACCGTCGGTCTCGACCCCAAGCAGATAATCGAGATAAGGACGCTCATCAAGAAGCTGGGGAAAAAGCATACGGTGATACTTTCCTCCCACATTCTGCCGGAAATCCAGGCGGTGTGCGACAGGGTAATAATCATCAACAGGGGTAAGATCGCCGCCGATGATACAACGGAAAATCTTACCAAAAACATTACGGCGGATCACAGGATCATCGCCCGCATCGACGGAGCGCGGGAGGAAGTCCTCAAAACAATCAAGGGCATTTCGGGAGTGATCTCCGTCACCGCCGACATGGAGCGGGAAAAGGGCGTGTACGACTATGAAATAGAGACCAAAGAGGACGCCGATATCCGCCGCGAGCTTTTCAAGAGGGTGGCGGCAAGGAACTGGATAATACTGGGGCTTAAAACCTCCGAGATGACCTTGGAGGACATCTTCCTGAAAATTACAATGGACGACAGCTTCGAGCTGAAAACGAAAAAGTCCGCCGGGGAAAAAGCGGAGGAGACCGCTCCCGAGGCGGGGGAAAAGAACGATACCGAAAAATCAAAGGAGGCTGAGGAATAATGGGCGCTATTTTCAGGCGCGAGCTGAAGGCTTATTTCACCTCGCCTATCGCTTATATTTTCATTACCGTGTTCTATCTGTACACGGCGACTTATTTTGTCAACTACAACGTTTACTACGGACTGACGGATATGTCCTACGTTTTCCAGTGCGCGTTCAATATTCTGATGATACTGCTGCCGCTGCTGACCATGCGGCTGTTCACGGAGGAAAAACGTCAGAAAACAGACCAGTGTCTGCTGACCGCTCCCGTCAACCTGTTTTCGGTGGTAATGGGGAAATTTCTTGCGGCGACCTGCGTTTTCCTCTGCGCCATAGCCATTTACGCGGTGTACGCCGTAGTCCTTTTCGGACTGTCGGGATACCTTGCCTGGGCGACGGTCATAGGCAACCTGGCGGCTCTGGTGCTGCTGGGAGCAAGCTTTACCGCCATAGGCGTGTTTGTGTCCGCAATGACGGAAAGTCAGGTGGTCGCGGCTATCTTAAGCTTTATCATAATAATGTTCTTCTTTATGATAGATATGCTTGCGGGCGTAGTCCAGGTGGAATGGCTCAGAAAGATCATGGCTGCGCTGGGTTTCTACAGCAGATACTCCGAGTTCTCCACGGGACTGTTCAGCCTGCCGAATGTGATATTTTTTCTCAGCGTGATTTTCATATTCAACTTTCTCACGGTGCGCGCCCTTGAAAAGCGCCGCTGGGCATAAACGGGAAAGGAGATACCGATATGAAGATAAATACCAAAAAGCTTAAATACGGTACGGCGGCAATGGTCATTACCGTTGTTGTTACAGTGCTGGTAATTCTTGTAAACGTGATAATCGCGCTGTTTTCGGACAGAGTGAACATGAATCTTGACCTCACCCCCAACAAGGACTTCGCCATCACCGATGAGACAAAGGATTACCTTGCCTCACTGACGGAAAACGTGGAGATTTGCACCACGGTTGACGAGGTGGTATTCCAGAACTCCGACAGCAAGTACATCAAGCAGGCGTATGAGGTGCTGAAAAAATACGCGGCGGGAAGCGGCAGGGTGTCCCTTAATTTTGTGGACATGACCGTCAATCCCACTTATGTGGACAAGTACAAGCAGTACTACAGCGGAAGCATTTCCGAAAACAGCATTGTGCTTTTCAACTCCGACACGAACAGGATAAGGGTAATTTCCATAAACGATCTTTTCAACACGGAGGTAAACTACTATACGATGTCCCAGAATATCGTTTCCTCAAAGGCGGAAAAGACCCTTACCTCGGCGATAATGTACATCACCGACCCGAACCCCAAAACGGCGGTGTACCTTGATATCGTCACCGAAAGCGCAGTGGAGGGAAACGTGCGGTCAATGCTGGAGGACGACGGCTTCGACGTGGTGAAGATCGACCCGCTCACGGAGGAAATTCCCGAGGACGCTTCCCTTATCGTGGTAAATTCGCCGCTGAACGATTTTTCCGAGGAACTGGTGGACAAGCTCTACAGCTTTATGGAAAATGACGGAAACTACGGCAAAAACATGATCTACCTCGCCAGCACCGCGCAGAACGCCACGCCGAATATCGACGCTTTCCTTGCGGAATGGGGCGTTAAGGCGGTCAGCGGAATAGTCAGCGACAGCAATCAGCAGAACATTCTCACCGGCTCGGCGGGATACGGCTTTGTGACCTACATCGGCGACAGCGGAACCATATCCTCCGGCGACGGCGCGTCCGTAAGCTATACGGGCGGCATTCCCTCGGAAACTCTGACAAACCCGATAGCTCTGTACTACGCAAGACCGCTCGAGCTGCTTTTCGACCACAGAGGAAACGTTTCCGTATATTCCCTGCTGAACACAGCCGAGACGGGTTACGCCCTCACCGAGGAAATGACCCGCGAGTACTCCGAAACCGGCGTTATGCCCGATATCAAGGAGACGGAAGTCCCGCTTATGGTTCTGGCGAACAAATACGTTTTCAAAGACAACGAGCAGATTCTTTCCAATCTTCTCGTTATAAGCTCGGATACAATGCTCAACAACAGCTATACAAGCCAGACGTATTTCAACAACGGCGATTACTTCATTTCGATAGTGAATAAGATTTCCGGCAAGGAAAACGGTATCGACATTATCGACAAGGATCTTTCGGGACAGAACTATCAGGCGACCGAATCCCAGATATCGGTCATGAGGATCATATTTATGTTCGTTGTTCCCGGAGCGGCTGCTGCTGCCGGTATCGTTGTATGGCTCAGGAGGAGACATAAGTAATGAAGAAAAATATCAGGCTGATAATAATTGTCTGCGTCATTGCGGCGGTTCTGGGAATTGCCGTGTTCGCGCTCGTTAAGACCGCTCCCGAGGAGAAGCGGGAGGATACCGCCGAGGAGGAAGTCACGACTTCGCTTCTGTACGATAAAGCTCCCGCCGATCTTGCAAAGCTTACGATCGAGAACGAAAAAGGCGCATACGAGGTTGTGCGCGTGGGAGAGGGCGATTCCGCCGTGTGGACGGTTATGGATATCGCAAATCTTCCCCTCAGCGGCAGCGTTATGTCAAAGCTGGTGGACAACTCGTCAAGTCTTACCGCTCAGCAGACGGTAGTCGAAGATCCCGAGGACATTTCCATCTACGGTCTGGACGCTCCGTCGGCGGTCTTTACGGCGGAATTTTCCGACAGCGCCAATACCGTGAAAAAACTTCTCATCGGCAACCTTACCCCCGAGGAGACGAAGCGGTACGTTATGCTGGACGGCGAAACAACGGTCTACACCGTGTTCAACACCGCGCTCAGCTGCTTTTTGGAGGACAAGTACGCTCTCATAAACAAAACGGTCTACAGCGTAAGAGCCGCCGCAGACGAAAACGATACCACCGATTACACCAAAATAAACAAGCTGACGGTAAAACGCGCCGATCTGGATTACGATATCGTTATCGAGTACGACGTCCGTCTTGACGACAGCGAGGCAATGACCGCAAATTCGTCGCTTTACGTTATGAGCGAGCCTGTTTTCCGCGACCTTAACCCGCAGACCTCGTCGGACATTACCGACGGAATATTCGGGCTTGCGGCAAGCGATCTGGCGGTGCTCAATCCCAACGAGGACGACCTTGAAGCAAGCGGAATGAACGCTCCCGCAGCCGAGGTCACTGCCGAAATAAACGGCGGCGACGTGCTTCACTTCAAGGTGGGAAACGAATTCATCAACGAGGAGGGCAAAAAAGAGGGCAGATACGTCTATGTGGACGGAATAAATATCATCTACATCTTTTCGGAAAGCAGCCTGCCCTGGCTGACCGTAAAGCCGCTGGAAATCGTTACCACAATGTACACCGGCAACTATGTGTACGACGTTGACAAGCTGAACATCACAGCCGGGGACAAAACAATGAACTTCACGGTTTCGGGCGGCGCGGACGATTTTGCCGTCTCCCTGAACGGAGAAGCCGTGGACGGCGACGCTTTCAAGAGCCTGTACCAGTTCATACTGCGCGCTCCCAGCAGCGAGCTTTACTTCGAGGACGTTTCTGCGGAGCCGTCCCTGACGGTCGAGATAGTCACAAGAGACGGCGGGGGAGACCTGATAGAATTTATCCCGTTCGGAAACAGACAGGCTGTGGTGCGCCTTAACGGACGCTCCGAGTACAGGTGTCAGCAAACTTATGTGGACAGATTTATCAAAAATCTGGAGCTTTACGAAAACGGCGAGGATATTGTGATAAACTGGTAATATCAAACCGCGGCTTTCGACGGAGTTTTTCGTTTGAACGATGTATACTTGTAAGGCTGCCGCTTTTGCGGAGGAAAAATACAATGCGGAACGGCATTTTCCGTACCGTCACGGAGCGGCGGAAAAATTTTGCGGGTTTTTTATAAAATTCTGTTGAAATTGTGAAAATAATGTGTTATAATTATTTCAGCACTCGGAACAAAATTGGGACGTTCCGTCTGCGGTACACACCGATACGGAATAAAAGCTTGCATTTAACGACGAGAAAAGGAGGAAATTGCATTGGCAGAAAATAAAACTGTCCGGACAAATGAAGATATCGCTGCGGAGAACAGCTTTCTCCGCTATAAGGGATACCCTTTGGTAAGAAATAAGGACGAGATATATTTCGGAAATATGAACGACGAGTACGTTGTCTGGATGCAGATAACCGAAAAAACCAAGGTGGGCGATCTGGAAGTGGCAAGCAGGGTCAAGATCTACAAAATGGCTACGGACGAGAAGCTCTCCCCTATGGAAGCTATCAAAAAGCAGAGCGAAAAAAGCAGTCTTTACGAGGCTCTCGACATTGCTTACGCATGGCTTTCAAGGCAGTAAAACGGTGAATTAAAAGGTTATGCAAAAATCACAGGATTTCATGTGAAATTCTGTGATTTTTTTGCAAGTTTTATTGAATTTATGAATTATTTATAATTTGTTAATAATTTGCACATTATTGTGTATGTACAATAGTGGTATAATTATTTAAGAATTATTAATGTGGAGATTTACGCTTTCTATATATGTGGAATTATTGAAATGAGCAACTCGCTTTGAGGGGATGATCGCAAAATGGAAAAGAATGGCATTGTTGCCTTGGTCTCATGCGGCACCGACGGTTTCTACAATAACCCGCTTGTGCAAAGCTTCGTCGACGAATGTTCGGAGCTGGGACTTCGCGTACTCTGGTTTCAGTCGCTGTCAAATAAGTTCGACGGGGACGCTCACGACATCGGTGAAATCAATATCTTTAATCTGATAAACTTAAAGCTTATAGACGCGCTTGTAATTATGTCAATGACGTTTGTGGATAAAGGTTCGGCTGCGGAGACGCTTGTCGCCAAAGCCCGTGAACACAGCGTTCCGATAATTTCCATAGACGGGGATACAGATTCCGCTTATTCCATCTCTCAGGCTTACGAGGAAGCGCTGGACGAGGTTATCCGCCATGTTATCACCGAGCACAGCGCAAAGGATATAAAGTTCCTCGGTGCAATGAAAGGAAACGACGTTTCCGACGCGAGAGAGGAAGTTTTCCGCAGCGTTATGGCGGAGTACGGTCTGGAAGTCACCGAGGACAGCGTGGACTACGGATATTTTTGGTGGGCTGGAGCCGCCGAAGCGGTGCAGCGGCATTACGACAAGTTTCATTCCATGCCCGAAGCCTTTATATGCGCGAACGACTCAATGGCTGTGGGAGTGTGCTCAAAGCTTAACGAGCTGGGGTATCTCGTCCCCGACGACGTTATCGTTACGGGTATAGACGGCATTCCGGAGGGAAATACGCATTTCCCGTCCATAACCACGCTTATGAGGGATTTGAAAGGCGCGGGCAAGACCGCCGCAAAGCGTACATTTCAGATAATAAAAGGGGAGATACCGCCCGTCGGCAGCGAAATAATTAACGGCACTATTTTGTACCGCGAATCCTGCGGCTGCGAAGCGGCAAGGCTTTCCACCGAAGATAACCTTATCAAACGTGAGCTGTATGAGCAGATCGACCTTTGGAACGGCTTTTCCGACAGGATAGTTCAGATGTCCGAGGCGGCGACGGGCACTTATTCTTTTGACGAGACTCTTGAAAAGATCAAGCCTTTCCTTAAAGACCTGTGGACAAAGGAGTGCTGGCTGTGCGTATGCGACAACTTTGTGACCGGCGTTGAACGTCTGGAGGACGTTTATCAGTCCTACGACGAATACCAAAGAAAAGGCTACAGCGATAAGATAGAGTATGTTCTTCACGGGGTAAACGGCGAAACGTTTGATTTCCTTAAACCGTTTAACACGGCGGAGCTGCTTCCGCAATTTGACGAGATTATGGATAAATATGACAATATTACCTTTATTCCCCTGCATTTTCAGGACAGAACGATTGGGTATGTGGCGTTTGAATTTAGATTTGTGGAAAGGAATTTCCATCTGCTCCATACTCTGATAACCAATATCAGCAGGGTTCTCGAAAACGCGCGTATCCAATCCGAGCTTAAAACTGTGGTGGGCAGACTTGAAGATATGTACATAAGGGATTCCATGACAAATCTCTATAACCGCCGCGGATTTTATCAGTTCACTCCCAAGCTGTACGACAGGTGCATCGCGGACGGAAGCGGCTTTATGATAGTTTCGGTCGACCTCGACAACCTTAAGGGAATAAACGATACCTACGGTCACCATGAGGGCGACAACGCCATCACGACCATAGCAAAGGCTTTGGGCGCGGCGGCGGGAAGCAGCGATATCGTCGCCCGTTTCGGAGGAGACGAATACATCGCCGCCGGCGTATGCCTGTCCGACAGCTATGCCGAGGACTTCCTGAACCGCTTCAAGGCGTATCTGGACGACTACAACGCCTCTTCGGGAAAGCCGTATCTTATCGAGGCAAGCTGCGGTACGTGTTCGCTTTCTCCCGCTTCGGAGAAGTCTATAGACGAGTTCATAAAGTCGGCGGACGAACTGATGTATGAGCAGAAAGCCATTCACCGCAAGCACCGCGGGTATTCCAGGGACAGAATGTAAATAATCAATAATCGGGGGACGGTAACATTTCCCGCTGTACGGAAGTATTTGTTTTTGAAAAAGGCTGCGTAAACTGCGCAGCCTTTTCTTTATTCCGGCAAGCCGACAAGCGCCGTGGGACGGCTATGCCGTCCCACGGGTGTTATATTTATATGTTTTATTTAGCCGCTTTTACCTTTTCTTTCTTTTGTCCCGCAAGCCTGAAACGCAGACGGAGGTTGTCCGTTATGAGCGCGATAAATTCCGAGTTGGTAGGCTTGCCCTTGCCTACGCTTACGGTGTAGCCGAACATTCCGTTAAGTACGTCCACATCGCCTCTGTCCCATGCGGTCTCGATAGCGTGGCGGATAGCTCTCTCAACGCGGGAGGGCGTGGTTTCAAACCTTTCCGCGACCGTCGGGTAAAGCAGCTTGGTAATGCATTCCAGCATTTCCTCGTCCTCAAGAGAAAGCACGATCGCCTCGCGGAGGTAATGGTAACCTTTTATATGCGCGGGAATACCCATTTGGTGAAGCACGTCGGTTACTACTATTTCGGTCTGAGCGTTGTTGTCGACGCTGCCGCCGAGAATATCCGAGGACACAGCCAAAACCCTGTTGATAATGCTGATAAGGCTGTCCGCGTCGAAGGGCTTCAGCATGAAATACGCGTTGTTGAAGGACATGATCTCTTTTTCCATAAACGCGTTTTTATACAGCGACGAGACAATGAAGAACGGCTTTTTGCATTGTTCCGAGTTTACCTTGCCGATGACCTCCGCGGCGTCGGTTCCGGTCATTACCATATCGCACAGCACGATATCGGGTTCAAAGCTTCTTATCTCTTCCGTAAGCGCGCCGCCGTCCAAAGTGCAGACCTTATACTGGAAACCCGCCATTTCGATATTTCTGCAGAACGCTTCGCTGTAATCGCAGTTGGTGTCACAGATTAAAATTTTAGTTGAGTTTGCCATACTTAAGTACCTCCTGTAATTTTTACTTACCATATTTTACCATAAAACTCTTTGAAAATCAATAGCTTTTGACAAAAATTTCCTGCAAAAGTTTCTGCCAAAAGCGGCAAAAATCGCTGAAACAATATGTTCTCCGCTGTTTTTCGACAGGGAAAAAGTTAAAATAACAAAATCGTACATTTGGAAAAACGTGACATTACCTCCGCGCCAAAAGAAAAAACCGCCATACGCCATTATAAAAATGCGCACAGCGGACTTTATTCTATTTCCTGCTCGAGTTCATCAAAAACATGGGAAGTGAAAAAATCAATCAAAGATATCTCAAGACCGTCGCACAGCATTTTAATAGTAGCAATACCGGGATTTTTGCTTACCCCGTAAATGATATTCTTGATAGTTGAGGGCGGCACACCGGATATATACGCAAGAGCGTTTACCGTTATACCGCGTTCGCCGCACAGTTCCGTAATTCTTGCGGCGACGGCAGGCTGAATTTTCATACTTACGACATTGCTCCCGAAAGAGCGTTTCTCCTCTCGCGCATACTTGAACCGCCGCATGGGAAAAAATGCTGCGGCGGTCTGAAATTCCGAACCGTCGGGTTTATTCCTCAGACTATATATAAACCAATTATAATTATAATAATTTAAAAAAAGAATTTTCGCCCATATATAGACTTCAAAAAACTTATACATTTTATTTTTCCTCAAAGCGTAAACGATAATTTATACATACCATATGAATATTTCGCAAAAGCATACAAAATATAGACAGTAATTTAAAACTGTCCAAAATTGTATTCGGTACTTGCAAAAAACATAAATATAATGTATAATATAATTTACTGTGAATTTTAAAAGGAGAGATACATATGAAGCTAAGCAAAATTCTCTGCGGCGCGCTTGCCGCTGTTATGGCTCTGTCCCTGTCCGGCTGCGGCGGGGAAAAGAAAACTACCCTGGTAATGGCTACCAATGCCGAGTTCCCTCCCTACGAGTACCGCGAGGGCGACCAGATCGTGGGCATCGACGCGGAGATCGCCAAGGCTATAGCCGACGATATGGGTCTGGAGCTTGTCATCGAGGACATGGCTTTCGATTCTATTATCGCGGCAGTTCAGTCCGGAAAAGCCGATATCGGCGTGGCGGGCATGACCGTTGACGAGGACAGGCTTAAAAGCGTTGATTTTTCCGACCCCTACACCACTGCGGCTCAGGTCGTTATCGTTAAGGACGGCTCCGCTGTCGCTTCTCCCGCCGACCTTGCGGGCAAAACCGTAGGCGTTCAGCTCGGCACGACCGGCGACATCTTCGCCGAGGACATCGAAAACGCCACCGTGGAAAGATACAACAAGGGCTTCGAGGCTGTTCAGGCTCTCATTCAGGACAAGGTTGACGCCGTTATCATCGACCGCGAACCCGCAAAGGTTTTCGTTTCCCAGAACGAGGGACTGTCCGTCCTCGACGAAGCGTACACGATCGAGGACTACGCTATCGCCGTTGCCAAGGGCAACGGGGAATTGCTCGGCGAAATAAACGCGTCCCTGAAAAAGCTCAGCGATTCGGGCAAACTGCAGGAAATTATCGACAAGTACATCACAGCGGAATAAATTAGAGACCGGAGGTTGGAGGTAAGAGGTTAGAAATTTAACTCTGTAAATTATGCAGCAACCTTTTTATTACAGGTGTTATTGTTTTTAAACGGCTGTCTTGGAATTTACGGTGTAAAATTCTATCCTCTATACTCTGACCTCTAACTTCTAACAGGAAAGGAAGAAACAATGGCGGATTGGTTTGATAATCTACAGGACAGGTTCTACCTTAATTTTATAAAGGACGGCAGGTGGCAGTACATCACCCGCGGACTGTGGACTACCGTACGGATAACGGTTTTCGCGGTGCTGCTGGGTATCGCTATAGGGTTTCTGATAGCGGTGATACGCTCCACCCACGACAAGACGGGAAAGCTTAAAATCGCCAATTTCATCTGCCGCGTGTATCTTACCGTCATACGCGGAACGCCCGTTGTGGTACAGCTCCTTATCATTTATTTCGGAATTTTCGCTTCCGTGAATATCGAGAAAATGATAGTGGCGGTCATTGCTTTCGGCATAAACTCCGGGGCGTATGTGGCGGAAATTATACGGAGCGGAATAATGTCTATCGACAAGGGACAGTTCGAGGCGGGAAGAAGCTTAGGCTTCAATTATGTGCAGACTATGGTCTACATCGTTATGCCGCAGGCGTTCAAGAACGTCCTGCCCGCGCTGGGAAACGAGCTTATCGTGCTTTTGAAAGAGACTTCCATTTCCGGCTACATCGCCATGGAGGACCTTACCAAGGGCGGCGACATAATAAGAAGCCGCACATACGACGCAATGATGCCGCTGCTGGCGGTGGCAATGATCTATCTTGCGATAGTCCTGCTGCTTGAATTTCTTGTGGGCAGACTGGAAAGGAGGCTGAGGAACAGTGACCACTGACGCGGTAAAGGGAAACGTCCTCATAAGCGTGAACGGCTTGAAAAAGAAGTTCGACGGCATGGAAAACCACGCGCTGAACGGTATTTCCACGGAGATACGCCAAGGGGAGGTCGTGTTCGTGGTGGGACCGTCAGGCTCGGGCAAAAGCACGTTCCTGCGCTGTCTCAACCTGCTTGAAGAGCCTACGGAGGGCACAGTGCTTTTCGAGGGCGTGGACATCACCGACAAAAAGACGGACATCAACCTGCACAGGCGGAAGATCGGCATGGTTTTCCAGCAGTTCAACCTGTTTCCTCATATGACGGTTATGAGAAACCTCACCGTCGCTCCCATGAAGCTTCTGGGACTTTCGAGGGAGGAAGCCGAGAAAAACGCCTCCGAACTGCTTGAAAGGGTGGGTCTCGCCAACCGCGCGGACGCGTACCCCAATCAGCTTTCGGGCGGTCAGAAGCAGCGTATCGCCATTGTGCGGGCGCTGTGCATGAAGCCGGACGTTATGCTGTTCGACGAGCCTACGTCCGCGCTTGACCCCGAAATGGTGGGCGAGGTGCTGAACGTTATGCGTGAGCTTGCCGAGGACAGTATGACAATGGTCGTCGTCACCCACGAAATGGCTTTCGCAAAGGAAGTCGCCACGCGCGTAATGTTTATGGACAACGGCTGTATCGTGGAGGAAAATCCTCCCCGGGAATTTTTCGGCAATCCCAAAAGCGGACGGCTGAAAAGCTTTCTCAGCAAGGTTATATGACGTATGCTTTAAAATACGGACGGCATGGAGCTGTCCGTATTTTTTCGCCGCCTTGCGCTCCCGCTGTCCCGAAATCTCCGCGAGAAAAAATTTCCCGGAAATATTGATTTTTTTTCCGCAGCGTGGTATAATAATAGAATACTTTAAAACGCAAAGGATGTTGCAATATGCTGGATATTAAATTTGTCCGCGAAAACCCGGACGCGGTAAAGGAAAATATCAAAAAGAAGTTTCAGGAGGCGAAGCTCCCGCTGGTGGACGAAGTCGTCGCCATAGACGCGGAGCTGAGAGCCGCAAAAACCGAAGCGGACGAGCTGAGAGCCAATCGCAACAAGGCTTCCAAGGAAATAGGCGGGCTTATGGCGCAGGGCAAAAAGGACGAAGCCGAAGCCGCCAAAAAAAGAGTGACCGAGTTTGCCGACCGTCTCGCCGCCCTCGAAGCGAAAGAAACGGAGCTGAGCGAGAAGCTTAACAAGGACATGATGGTCATTCCCAATATGATAGACCCCTCCGTCCCAATTGGTAAGGACGATTCCGAGAACGTGGAGCTGGAGCGTTTCGGCGAACCCGTCGTTCCCGAGTTTGAAGTTCCCTACCACACCGACATTATGGAGAGCTTAAACGGCATCGACCTTGACAGCGCAAGAAAAGTCGCGGGCAACGGCTTCTACTACCTTATGGGAGATATTGCCAGACTGCACAGCGCGGTCATCGCCTACGCGCGGGACTTTATGATAGACAGAGGCTTCACCTACTGCGTGCCGCCGTTTATGATACGCAGCGGCGTGGTCACTGGGGTTATGAGCTTCGCGGAAATGGACGCTATGATGTACAAAATTGAGGGGGAGGATCTGTATCTGATAGGCACGTCCGAGCACTCCATGATAGGCAAGTACATCGACACGATCGTGCAGGAGAAAACCCTGCCCCACACGCTGACAAGCTATTCCCCCTGCTTCCGCAAGGAAAAGGGAGCGCACGGCGTCGAGGAGCGGGGCGTGTACCGCATACACCAGTTTGAAAAGCAGGAAATGATCGTGGTCTGCAAGCCGGAGGACAGTCCGGATTGGTTCCACAAGCTGTGGAGAAACACCGTCGACCTGTTCCGCACAATGGATATACCCGTCCGCACCATCGAGTGCTGCTCGGGAGATTTGGCGGATTTGAAAGTCAAGTCCTACGACGTGGAGGCATGGTCGCCCCGTCAGAAAAAATACTTCGAGGTGGGAAGCTGCTCCAATCTCGGGGACGCTCAGGCAAGGCGCTTGAAGATACGCGTGAACGGCGAGGACGGCAAGAAATACTTCGCCCACACTCTCAACAATACCGTCGCCGCGCCGCCGAGAATGCTCATCGCGTTTTTGGAAAATAATCTCTGCGCCGACGGTTCGGTGAAGATACCCGAGGTGCTGCGCCCCTACATGGGCGGCAAGGAGAAGCTTGTCCCCGGCGGCTCAAAATGATGAAGTTTTTTCCAAAATTGTGGATAATGCAAGATATTTTGGCATATTGACTAAAATTATACCCGCTAAATTTTATCACTATGCATGATTTTATTATTGACAAAATATGCATTTCGTACTATAATTATTATAGAATGCGTCGGATATGCCCGAAATTTGTATCCGCGCAAAAGATAATTGGAGGGAGTTTTTATGAAAAACTTAAAGGTATCAGCCAAGCTTGTCGTTTCATTCGGCATCGTACTGCTGCTTATGGTGGGAATGGCTGTTATTTCGATTTTGGCTACCAACACTATAAATCACACGGTTGACTCGTTCTATGAGCAGTCTTACCTTAATACGGAGAGGGCGGGAGAAGCCGCCGAGATGCTCCAGTCGGCGGCAAGGAATATGCTCGTAGCCGTTGCCGACACCGATACGTCCATGATTCAGGACAGGCTTCAGTTAGCCGAGCAGGATTTGGCGAACGCTCAGTCGGCTCTTGAATTCCTCGGAAGCAACTACCTCGGCGATATGTCCGATGTGGAAACCGCTTACAGACAGATAGACGTTATTAAAGAAGCTTTTGACGACTTTTCGGAATACGCAGTTTCGGGAAACCCCGAAGAGGCTTACGATGTTTACAAGAACCAGCTTATGTCCGCGGTTTTAAGCGCCGGCGAACATTTGGATGCGATTGTTGCTTATTCCGCCGAGCAGGGCGACGCTCAGCATGACGAGGTCGACAATTCCTGCGCGATGACGGTAATTGTTCTTGTCGTCGCTTCCGTTTTGGCAGTCGTTATCGGTATCGGACTGTCCCTCTACATCACAAAGATGATCGTGGGCGGCGTTGTTCAGATCGAAGAGGCTGCCAAGAATATGGCGCGCGGAAACTTCAAAATCCAGGTTACATACGAATCGCAGGACGAAATCGGCATGCTTGCCAAAAATATGCAGACCCTCTGCAATACCAACAGGGATATCGTTGAGGATATCACTTTCATGACCGGCGAGATCGCGGCGGGCAACCTTGCGGTAAGAAGCCGCAGCGAGGCGTTCTACATCGGCGCATACTCCGATATTATTCACTCCCTCAACGGTCTGGGCGACAAGCTCAGCGAGGTAATGGGCAGAATTAACGAATCCGCGGATCAGGTATCTTCCGGTTCGGATCAGGTTTCCGGCGGCGCGCAGGCACTTTCTCAGGGCGCTACGGAGCAGGCTTCCTCCGTTGAGGAGCTGGCGGCTACCATCCACATTATTTCCGAGCAGATCAACGAGAACGCGGCAAGCGCAAACGAAGCGAACGACAAGACGGAAGTCACCAAGGACGAGATCGAAGAAGCAAACAACAGAATGAACGAGCTTGTAGACGCTATGAACGAGATCAGGGAGTCCTCCGACGAAACTCAGAAGATCATCAAGACTATCGAAGATATCGCGTTCCAGACCAATATCCTTGCTCTTAACGCGGCTGTTGAGGCTGCAAGAGCGGGCGCGGCAGGCAAGGGCTTCGCAGTTGTTGCCGACGAGGTAAGAAACCTTGCGGGCAAGAGCGCGGACGCCGCAAAGAATACAACGGCTCTCATCGAAAACACTGTAGCCGCTATCAATAAAGGAAACGGTTTGGTATCACAGGTTGCGGAAAAGATGTCTCACGTAACCGCAGCTACCGAAGAGGTTGCCGCACTGAATATGAAGATATCCGACGCGTCCAAGCAGGCTGCGGATTCCGTAAATCAGGTAACTGTAGGTATCGAGCAGATCTCCAGCGTTGTACAGACCAACTCGGCTACGGCGGAAGAGTCCGCGGCTGCTTCTCAGGAGCTTTCCGGACAGGCAAATATGCTCAAGGAAATGGTTGCGGAATTCAAGATCAAGGAATTCTGATCATAAACAAAAATGGACGTTCCCGTTTGGGAACGTCCTATTTTTATGTAATAACAAAGGGTGTGCTTACATACATGGCAAACAAAAACGCCGAGACTATTGCCTCGACGAATTTAACAGTTATAGCGGTACTTGTCCGAAACATACCCCGCAAAGGAAAAATTGGAGCGGATTACGGGGCTCGAACCCGCTACCTCCACCTTGGCAAGGTGGCGCTCTACCAGATGAGCTAAATCCGCATAATGGCGGCGGCGGTGAAAAACGCCGCGTTACCGTGCTTAAAAGTGGTGCCTCCGGACGGAATCGAACCATCGACACGGGGATTTTCAGTCCCCTGCTCTACCGACTGAGCTACAGAGGCGTCTTCGCTGCACAGCTGCCTATTTCGGTCTTACGACCGACTATCGGTCTACAACCGATTGCCAACTCCAAAAAAGAAATTGGCGACCCGAATGGGACTCGAACCCACGACCTCCGCCGTGACAGGGCGGCGTTCTAACCAACTGAACTATCGGGCCATTCCCGTCAGAAACGTGCCTCGGCAAATGCAAGTCCCGTTCAAAACGAGTTTAAAAAAGGACTTTGCAGTCCTTTTGGTGGGAACAATAGGGCTCGAACCTATGACCCTCTGCTTGTAAGGCAGATGCTCTCCCAGCTGA
>JAMPIC010000023.1 GCA_023663025.1 Prevotella sp. | reverse complement strand
CTATTTTATCACAAATTTTGTGGGCGTAAAGGTGGGTATTATTTGACGCTTACGTTATTTGACGCTTACAGGAATTCGATAGGCGACAACCAATTAAGCGGACGCATATGTCAGCGCAAGAGTAAAAACTGTGGCAAGAGTAGAATTTGTTGTGATCTTCGCAGTGCGAACGCTCAACTTTACCATTGCGGCGAGGAGTATACGGACGAATCGGCTTATGTTTAACTCCAAGACGAGCCAAGGTGCTTTCAAAGAGTGCAGGCTTATCCCTCTTTGCAGGGGAAAAGCGGTTAGTGAATTCAAAAGCCTGTGCCAAAGTTCGGTAAGACCAAGTTCCGTATTGCGGCGGCGGCAGCTGCAAATCATCTTGATCTCTTCTTCGGTGTGCTGAGAGGGATGGCTGTGCGTTTTTTTGACTGCTCGGCAAGCGATTCGATAACTGCCATCCCAATGCTTTAGCCAAAAGCAGAGATGTACGACCGCGCCTTGCTGTACTTGCGCGACGCCTTTGCTGCTCCATTTTTTTCGGCGTACTTCATTAGATATTGACGAAACCGCATGTTTTGTGTTATAGTGTCCATGAGGGATAGGCTCCTTTCCGGTGGATTTTGTCCGGCAACTTTATTTTACCGGATTTTTGCCTATCTCTCAATATTTTTTACTTGTTTGTCCAATATCTATTGCAGCACAACAATTCAAATTATTCATATTCTACAAAAGCGCTTGACAAACCCGCACAAACGTGTTACAATATAAAATAAATACCGATACGCCGGTTATCTGCCTTAAACTGCGGCAGGATAGGTTCAGTCAGATTAAGCGAGTTTACACTCGCTTTCTTTTTACCCCGATAATAAACTCTTTAATGACGTCAGAATAAAATTACACATTCATGCAACCTTTTCCCCGTCCGCGGTGTGTTGCTTATGGAGCGGAACGGCGAGGAAACGGAAAGCGCGTCTGTTTCCCGCCCTGATTCATAAACTCTTGCTTCCTACAGGAGGTGCGGTCATGGACGACGGTGAAAAAATACTTTTTGAACGGGCTGCGGAAGAATATTCCGATATGGTGACAGGTCTTTGTCTGCTTCGTCTCGGCAGCAGACATGACGCCGAGGACTGCTGCCAGAACGTTTTCCTCAAACTGTTCAAAAACAGCGGAATGCTCTCCCGCGACCCCGAATACCTGAAAGCCTGGCTCATCAGGGTGACGGTGAACGAGTGCAAAAATTTCCTGCGCTTCCGCGCCCGTCACAAAACGGAGCAGCTCGATTTCATCGGGGCATACTACGAGGACGGTCACGAGCGGCTGATAATGGAACGTATCATGTCCATGAAACCGATCTACCGGGAGGTCCTGTACCTCCACTGCTTCTGCGGATATCCCCTGAAGGAGCTGTCAAAGCTGCTTGGGTGCGGCGAAAACACTTTGAAAAGCAGACTCAAACGCGGCAGGGAAATGCTCAGAGACCTGCTTGACGGGTGAGCGTTCCGACCCCGCCCGAATGCGCCCAAATGCGCACGAAGCAAAAAAGGAGAAATTGCCATGAATGATATTAACGGTCTTAAAAATATTTTCGGGAAGCTTAAAGCTTCCGACGATTGGAAAAACGGTCTTTACGAAAGAATATCGGAAAATGCTTCCCGCGAGAGGAAAAAACGTCCCGCGATTAAAAAGACGGCGGCTGCGCTGATATCGGCTGCCGCGGTGCTTGCGCTGTCCGTCACAGCGGCAGCCGTAACGGGATTTTTCGATCTGGGGACGGTTATGCGGAACAAGTTCGGCGACGATATTTCCGCCGAAAGGATCGCAGACGGAGATTATCAGCCCCTTGACGTTTCCGCCGAGAACGACCTGCTTTCCGTAAAAGCCTCCGCCTTTATCGGCGATCACGAGGACTGCTACGTTATACTGGAGGTGCGTTCAAAGCGCTATTCGGACGACCTGAAAGGTCTTTCGCTGGGCGTTGTCGCCTACAACGAGCTTTGCGAAGATGCAAGCGACATATGGCAGTCGTCTTACAAGGGCGAGCCTGCCGCCGACGAAAACGGAGAACCGACTTATGTGTTCAAGGTAAGGTGTCCGCCCGCTTACGTTTCTCCCGCAGCGGAAAAAGGCGCGAAGCTTATTTTTGACATAAGATCGATTGGTTACGAACGCGATTTTAAGGGCGCTGCGCAGGATATGTATTCCCGCGCGGTCACCGACCTGTCATTAAGCTTTGTTCCCGACGGAAGCGTTATCCGCGAGCCGGCAGAGGTAAAGCTTGCCATGCCGTCCCGCATAAACGGTATCGACTGTACGGTCGAGAGGTTCTCCTCGACGGTTTACGCCACAAAGGTGGATATTTCCTACCCCATCTACAAAAGCGCCTACAGCGCCGGCTGGGAGCTGTGGGACGCGGGCAGAAAACAGGGCAGGACTTTGCTTGCCGTTCATGAGGGCAGCATCGAGCTTAACGACGAATTCTGTCCCGTAAAGCTTCGGGTGGACGGCGAGTACGTTCCCCTGTTTGCGGACGGAGGAAAAGCATGGTATCCCCCCGATATGTACGTCAGCGAGTTTGGGGGCGGCGAGTATCAGCCCTACGAGATATTCGAGATCGAAGACCGCGACGAGTTTCTTGCGGAGCTGAGGTTTGAGCATATTGACTTTGAAAACGCGGAAAGCATAGTCCTCGAGCTGAAAAACGGTCTTGACCCGACGCGGGAGATCACGGTAAAGTAACCGTTTTCGCGGGGAAGGAAAGAACGTCCCGCAAAAAAAAATTGCAAGGAGTTTTTATTATGAACGAACAAAAGCTTATCTCACTGACTTTCGACGACGGTCCCAATACCGTCACCACGCCGCAGGTGCTTGACGTTCTGGAAAAGCACGGCGTACCCGCAAGCTTTTTCGTCTGCGGAAACAACATTACCCCCGAGACCTCGGAGGTAATGCGCCGCGCCGCAAGCCTCGGCTGCGAGATCGAGAACCACTCACGCACCCACTCGGACATGAAAGAAATGTCCGCCGAGGAAATGCTGGCGGAGATAAACTTCACCTCCGACGCGGTGGAAAAAGCGGTGGGCAGACGTCCCCGTTTTTTCCGTCCGCCATACATATCCTACAGTCAGCTTATGTTCGATACGATAGAACTCACCTTTATCTGCGGCGTGGGCGCGGACGACTGGGACGCTTCCGTTTCCGCTGAGGAACGCTTCAAAAGGATAACCGGACAGGCAACCGACGGAACGGTTATCCTGCTCCACGACATGGCGGGAAATTCCCCCACCGTCGAGGCGATAGAGAGGATAATCCCCGCGCTGAAAGCCGAGGGGTACGGATTTGTGACCGTGTCGGAGCTTTTCACGCGTAAAGGAATTGTCCCCCAAAAGAACATCATTTACACCAATGTTTTTCAGGAAAGCTGAGCCGGGACGACAATGCCGCCCGTGAAGCCGAAGCGCCTGCAAAGGTCGCGGCAGTGAGCGTGCCCCTTGCCTCCCCATGAGGAAAAAGTCAATATCCCGCTTTCGGAAATACCCGTTACGGTAATGTAGTGCCATCTCATTTTACCCGTACGGAGCTTGTTTCCCCGAGCGGGATATCTTATTTTATAGGGAAGTCCGAATATGTCCGCACCCAAGCGCACTATCACGGGCGCACCGTTTTCCAGCGAGCGGGAAATAAAATCCGCAAGCTTTTTGCCGTCCCGGGAGAAAAAATTTGCGGCGGGGTAAAAAACGAATTTCCGTCCGCTTATTCCGGTGAGAATTTCCGCGAGCCGCCGAGGGAATATCCCGATAGGATTCCGCGTGCCGTTGTAAAACACGCTGTCCCGCAGTTTTTTCACGAATGCGGTATAGTCGGCGAGGGATATTTCCGCACCGTCTTTTCGTTCCGTGTACAGTAGGGTATCGCAGGCGGCGATCATTCCGCAGCCGCTTCTTGAAACGGATTTCCCGAAAAGCTTCTGGTCTCCGCCGTACATAAAACCGTCAGGGGTTTTTATTTTAAGATAATCGAGTTCCAGACAGATCTCCTCCAAATTGTAATTTATACGGATAACGGCACTGTAGGGAGGGGGCTTGCTCCCGCCTAAATAGGTTTGCGGTAAAATTCTGTAGGGGACGGGTTTCCCGTCCCGCTGGTTACGTGACCTGCGGGCGGGGAGACCCCGCCCCTACGAACATCGTTGCAGAAACAGGCGGGAGCAAGCCCCCGCCCTACAGTAACCAGATCATACACATATAAACAACAATTTACCTGCTCCCTTTCAATTGAAAATTATATTGCATTTTCACCGATTTGTCAAGCTTTATCGAAAACTTGATTTTTTTGAAAATGTTTTCATTGACAATGTACGCAAATTTGTGTATAATGATACTGTACGAATATTATAAATTTATCAGACGACCAAAAAGGAGTGAAACTGTATGGACGCCGATAACGGTAAGGGCATAAAACCGCGAAGCTGCGGCTTTGAAACCGGCGCACCCGCGGCGTCCTTTTCATCGCCTTGTCAATAGCAGCCGCCGAAAATTTCCTTTTGGCGGAGTCGTTTTGTGCCTTCTATTCGATTTGAAATAGGAGGTTTTTTATGGAAAAAATGGAAAAAGAATTCGCCATAGAGCTTATAGGCGAAAAAAAATTCGTTAAACTCAAAGAGGGACTTCAGGAAATGAACCCCGCAGACATAGCTTATCTTGTGGAGGAAATGAAGAACGACGGGGAGTTCGGCGAAAAAGAGCTTATCCTGCTGTACCGTATCCTGCCAAAGGAGCTGGCGGCGGAGGTCTTCACCTATATGGACAGCGATACCCAGATGGTGCTGATCAACGCGTTCTCCGACCGCGAGCTGCGGTACGTTTTAGACGAGCTTTACATCGACGACACGGTGGATATCATCGAGGAAATGCCCGCCAACGTGGTGTCCCGCATATTGCGGAACACGGACAGCGACACAAGAAAACAGATAAATCAGCTGCTCAATTATCCCAAGGACAGCGCGGGTTCGGTAATGACCACCGAGTTCGTTTACCTTAAAAGGGATTTCACTGTCAAGGAAGCTTTCGACCAGATAAGAAAAATAGGTCTCGTCAAAGAGACCGTTTACACCTGCTATGTGACGGAAAACCGCCGTCTGCTGGGAATAGTGACCGTCCTGGATATGCTTGTCGCCGACGGGGACACGGTCGTCGGGGATATTATGGAGACAAACGTTATCTCCGTAAACACCCACGACGATCAGGAGGAAGTGGCGAGAACCCTTTCCAAATACGACTTCGCGGCGATTCCCGTCGTGGACAACGAAAACCGCATTGTGGGCATTGTAACGTTCGACGACGCCATGGACGTTATCCGCGACGAGGACACGGAGGATATCGAAAAGATGGCGGCTATGCTGCCCTCGGAAAAGCCGTACATGAAAACAAGCGTATTCAAAATATACAAGCAGCGTATTCCCTGGCTGACGCTGCTTATGGTGTCCGCCACCTTTACGGGAACTATACTTGCACATTTTGAGGACGCGCTGGCTGTGGTTCCCGCCTTGACGGTGTTTATACCCATGCTTATGGATACGGGAGGAAACTCCGGCGGGCAGGCTTCCGTAACAATCATCAGAGGTCTTTCCCTGAACGAAATAGGCTTTCGGGACATCTTTAAGGTGATGTGGAAAGAGTTCAGGGTCGGCATTATGTGCGCCGCAACGATAGCTCTGCTCGCTTTTCTGAAAGTAATGGCGATCGACCGCAAGGGCGCGGCGATCGGCGGAATTGTGGCGGCTACGGTTTTCTGCGTTATAATTATCGCAAAGCTGGTAGGCTGCGCATTGCCTATGCTTGCAAAAAAGATCGGGTTTGACCCGGCTGTTATGGCAAGTCCGTTTATAACCACGATAGTGGACGCACTTGCCCTTGTGGTATATTTTGCCATAGCGTCAAACGCATTGGGGCTTTAAAACCGTTTTTATTCGTTTGCCTATTAAACGTTGCAAAACCAAATAAAGGAAAATTTCGCAAATATGGGGGAGCGGCTGCGTCCGTTCCCCCTTGCAGTACTTATGTCAAATGAATTATTTTTTTGTTTATTAATTTATTCAAAAAAATGTTGAAATTTTGTCGCAAATATGATATAATGTTATGTAGTTATCTTTAGGAGGAAAACCAATGAGCCGCGCAGATGAAATTTTTATCGCCAATGTAAAGGATATCCTTGAAAACGGAATTTCCGACGGGGATATGGAAGTCCGTCCAAGATGGCAGGACGGCGCACCCGCTCACACAATCAAAAAATTCGGCATAGTGAACCGCTATAATCTGGCGGAGGAATTTCCCATAATCACCCTGCGCAGGACTTTCCTCAAAACGGGCATAAAGGAAATTCTCTGGATATGGCAGAAAAAGTCCAATAATATAGGCGATCTGGACGCGCATATCTGGGACAGCTGGGCGGACGAAAGCGGTTCCATAGGCAAGGCTTACGGCTACCAGCTGGGAGTTAAGCACCACTACCCAGAGGGGGACTTCGATCAGGTGGACAGGGTTCTGTACGACCTGAAGCACAACCCCGCAAGCCGCAGGATACTTACAAATATTTACAACCACCACGATCTGTCGGAAATGCATCTGTATCCCTGCGCCTACAGCATGACCTTCAACGTGGCGGGGGGGAAGCTGAACGCCGTACTTAACCAGCGTTCCCAGGATATGCTGGCGGCGAATAATCTGAACGTCTGCCAGTACGCCGCGCTTATGCATATGTTCGCACAGGTGAGCGGTCTGGAGGCGGGCGAGCTTGTCCACGTCATTGCGGACGCGCATATTTACGACAGGCATATCCCGGTTATAAAGGAGCTTATCGAACGCAGAACGTATCCTGCGCCGAAATTCATTATCGACAAATCCGTAACGGATTTCTACGATTTCACTCCCGACAGTTTCACTTTGGAGGGATACGAATATAATACGGAAGAGGTGAAGTTCCCCGTGGCTGTATAGGAATTGATGCTTTAAAGGAGGTATCCGAATATGGTCAGTATATTTTTGGTGATATTTATAATACTCGGCGTTTTGCAAGTTATTTTTCCCGAATACGCATGGTGGTTTGAACACGGTATGCCGAAGAACGCCGAGCCGTCGGACGGCGGCATTCTTATGACGCGTATCGGCGGCGTATTTCTTGCTGTTCTCGGCGTTATAATGTTTCTGATCACGCTTGGCTGACCGGGGACTATAGACGGATTTCGGTTATTTTCGACGTTTGGGCTGTTAATTTCACCGTTTGCGGTTTTGCAGGATTATTTTGCGCTATAATTAGATTAGCTGCGCCCGGGCGGGTGCTTCGGGCGGTTAATAATAATTCAAGGAGTGACGTTATGATAACAGCGATTGCAGTCGTCAGTGAAAACTGGGGCATTGGCAGGAACAACGATCTGTTGTTCAACATTCCCGATGATAAGAGATTTTTCCGCAAAACAACTTTAAGGCACACAATAATTATGGGCAGGAACACCCTGATCTCCCTGCCGAACGGAAAACCGTTCAAAGACAGAAGAAACATCGTGCTGTCCAGGGACGAAAGCTTCTCATGCGAGGGCGCGGAGATATGCGGCAGCGTTGACGAAGCGTTGAAAATGCTTGACCAAAACGAGGAAAGCTTCGTGGTCGGCGGCGGCGAGATATACAAAGCCATGCTTCCGTACTGCAAAAGAGCGATAATCACAAGGGTCTCGGCAAGACCCGAAGCGGAGGTGTTTTTCCCCGACCTTGACGAGCACGAAGATTGGTCGCTTTCCGTGCAGTCCGAGGAGCGGGAGTACGACGGTTTAAAATACCGCTTTTGCGTTTATATACACAAATAAACCGTAAAAACAACAAAGAGGGCAACGCGGTACGGACGCTGCGTCCGCAGCTGTTTTCTGCCCTCTGTTATCTGAAAGAAGGAGCGGACTATGGACAATTTGGAACAGCTAAAAAATTGGATAGCGGAATCGGACAATATCGTATTTTTCGGCGGGGCGGGCGTTTCCACGGAAAGCGGGATACCCGATTTCAGAAGCGTGGACGGTCTGTACAACCAAAAGTACAAGTACCCCCCCGAGACGATTTTGAGCAGGACTTTTTTCTGCAATCATCTTGCGGACTTTTACGAATTTTACCGCGACAAGCTTCTCAATCTTGAAGCCAAGCCCAACAAGGCTCATCTTGCATTGGCGAAGCTGGAGGAAATCGGCAAGCTGAAAGCGGTAATCACCCAGAATATAGACGGTCTGCATCAGGCGGCGGGCAGCAAAGTTGTGTACGAGCTTCACGGTTCGGTGCATAGGAATTACTGTCTGCGGTGCGGCAAGGAGCATACTGCGGAGTACATCAAGAGTTTGGACGGTCCTCCCCCATGCCTTGACTGCGGCGGACTTGTTAAGCCGGACGTGGTGCTTTACGAAGAGGGTCTGAACAACCAAACGGTGAACGCGTCCATAGAGGCTATCGAAAACGCGGATATGATGATAATCGGGGGGACTTCCCTGTCGGTTTACCCCGCAAGCGGGCTTATCGAGTACTATCGCGGAAGCAAACTGGTGCTGATAAACAAGACCCCCACAGAAAAGGACGGCAAGTCGGACTTGCTTATTCATGACAGTATCGGGGCGGCGCTTTCTTACGCAGTGGATAGTTTATAGCGGATAGTTGAGGATATTCTTATGAAAAGGAAATCAATAGGAACAAATTACTCAATGTGCGTACAGCCGACGTTTATAATAGGAACTTACAATGAGGACGACAGTCCTGATTTTGCTCCCATTACTTGGGTCAGCGCAACCTGCGAGGGTGAAGATTATCTGCTGGTAGTCAGTATGTTCGGAACGAAAAAAACTAAGCAAAATGTAATAAGAACAAAATCGCTTTCGGTAAATCTGGCAAGCACGGATATGCTGAACCTTGTCGATTATTTTGGAAATCCTCAAAAAAGCACAGGCAAACCCGAATATTCATATAAAAAGAGCGAATACGTATCCGCCCCTGTTTTGGATATAAGCCGCTGGGTATATGAATGCGAAGTAGTTACGTCCGTAAAGACAGGCGTTTCCGACACATTTTTTTGCAGAATAAAAAATATTCAGATAGATGAAAATGTGGAAATCGCAGATACCTTTGATGTTGATTTGACAAAGTTTGACCCGATAATTTATTCGGGACAGTATCATTCCATCGGAAAACGTCTCGGTAAAATAGGGGATTTTTTGGAAAACAAAACGGAATAATCAGATTGTTAATATTTAATTTAACATTTGAAAGGTTGATTTAGTATGAATTTGTCACGGGAGGATGCGGACGTGTTTGAGATACGCGAGGTCGACACGGACACGGAATTTTACCGGAACGTTATGCGGGAAGGGGTGCGGATTGCGTGAAAATGTACAAACTTACAGGCTCTGACGGCAAAGTATATCTTTCCGAAACGCCGGGAACTTTGGGCGGAAACGGAAAAGACAAAATTTACGGTCGGCTTGACTGCGGAACGGCACTTAACTCTATGAAAAAATATCCCGGGGTATATGAAAAATCACGGGTGTTTTTTGCGGACGAGAAAACTGCTCTCGCTGCGGGTTACCGTCCCTGCGGAAACTGTATGAGACAACAGTACCGGGAATATATGGCTGACCCCGAAAAATACAGAGCAAAATTTGGTTTATAATTTTTTGCAGCATCTGCGGGGGCGGATTCCATATCTACCCGCTGAAAAATTTGGAAATAAATTGCAATGTGCAAATTCAATATAAAGGAGCAATTAAAATGAACTTACCGAATTTTTACGTTGACGACATCATCAAACGCGGACTGGCGGAGGACATCAACTACATAGACATTGCCACCGACTATCTGCTTGACGACGAGGACGTTTCCACGGCGAATTTTATCGCTAAGGCGGAGGGCGTGCTCTGCGGCATTGACTGTGCTTTGCGGGTGTTCGAGCTTATCGACGGAGATGTGAAGTCCGAAATCAAAATCAGGGACGGCGAAAAGGTTTCAAACGGGGACGTTATCGCAACTGTTACCGCCCGTACCAAGACTATTCTCAAGGGCGAGCGGACGGCTCTCAACATTTTGCAGCATATGTCGGGGATTTCCACCGAGACGGCTAAGTATGTCAAATGCTGCGAGCGGACAAGCTGCGTCGTCAGCGAGACTAGAAAGACTATGCCGGGACTTCGCGCTTTGGAAAAATATGCCGTGACTATGGGCGGAGGAAAAAATCACCGCTTTAATCTGTCGGACGGGGCAATGCTGAAAGACAACCATATAGACGCTTACGGCAGTATTGTGGACGCGGTTTTCGCCCTGCGGCACAAGGTTGGACATATGGTGAAAATCGAGGTCGAGGTTCGCAATGAGGAAGAACTGCTGGAGGCTCTTGAAAGCAGCGCGGATATAATTATGCTTGACAATATGACGGTCGAGGAAATGGCTCACTGCGTTAATCTTGCCAACGGAATGGCTGTTATTGAGGCATCGGGGAATATTACCCTTGAAAACGCGGCGGCTATTGCTCACACCGGGGTGGATATAATTTCCGTGGGGGCGCTGACCCACTCGGTAAAAGCGTTTGATATTTCCTTAAAGATAGTTAGAAGATAGATGGCAGAGGATAGAAAATTTCCAGAATTTGGCTTTCTATCCTCTGATTTCTGTTATGTAAATTATAGCAAATACTTGACAATGTATATACAAGTGTGATATAATATCATCGTACAGACGGATAGTGTAATTTTAATCTCTATCCTCTGATTTCTATCTTCTAAAAGGAGCTGTTTTTATGACGCAGGTAAATTTTAGGATCGACGACGAGGTAAAGGAAAGCGCGGAACGCGCATTAAAGGCAATGGGACTTAATATGTCCACGGCTATAACGATGTTTCTGACGAAGGTCGGCAGGGAGCAGCGTATTCCATTTGACGTGGCTGTCGACCCGTTTTATTCCGAAAAAAATATGAAACATCTTGAAAAAATTATTGACGATATTGAAAGCGGTCGGGCACATTTTGAGGAACACGAGTTAATAGAAGTTGATGATGATGAATAAGAAAAACTAATTGTAGGGGCGGGGTTTCCCCGCCCGTGATTATGGGTCAAGGCTCAGCCTTGCGGGACGGGAAACCCGTCCCCTACAAAATTTATTATAATTGTTACGTAAAAATTTGTAAAAAGGAAAAAAATTATGAGTAAAATATTCTCTTTGGGCATCGACGTTGGTTCGACAACGGTAAAAACGGTTATTCTGGACGAGGGGGACAATATTATCCGCTCCCGGTATCAGCGGCATTTTTCTAAGGTAAAGGAGACTGTGGCGGAACAGCTTTCGGATATCGCAAACGAATACTCCGGCTGCGAGTTCCGTCTTGCCGTGACAGGCTCGGCGGGGCTGGGTCTTGCCAACGCTTCGGGACTTCCCTTTGTGCAGGAGGTTTTCGGCGCGTTTATCGCGGTGAAAAAAAGCTACCCCGACGCGGACGTGGTTATCGAGCTGGGCGGCGAGGACGCGAAAATCATCTTCCTCACAGGCGGAGTTGAGCAGCGTATGAACGGTTCCTGCGCGGGGGGCACGGGCGCTTTTATTGACCAAATGGCTACCCTTTTGGGTATCACCGTTGACGAGCTTGACAGGCTTGCTCTGAACGCGGAAAAGCTGTACCCCATTGCTTCGCGGTGCGGCGTTTTCGCTAAGTCGGACATTCAGCCGCTGCTTAATCAAGGGGCGAAGCGGGAGGATATTGCCGCCTCGATTTTCCAGGCGGTGGTGGATCAGACCGTTTCGGGACTTGCCCAAGGGCGCACCATTGAGGGGAAAGTCCTGTTTTTGGGCGGACCCTTGTCGTTCCAAAAGGGGTTGCGGAAAGCCTTTGTGAACACGCTGAAGCTGTCCGATGAGAACGCGGTGTTCCCCGAAAACGCGCCCTGCTTTATGGCGTACGGCTGCGCTCTCCACGCCAAGGAGACAAGTCAGCCCATGAACCTTGACGAGGTTATCGAAAAGGTGAAAAATGCCAAAGCGAGCGACGACATTGTAACGGGTCAGCCGCTTTTTACCAATAAAGAGGATTACGAAAAATTTGTGGAGCGGCACAGGCAGTTTGACCTTAAATATGCCGATATAAATAAGTACGAGGGGGAGGCTTTTCTCGGCATTGACGCGGGTTCAACCACCACAAAGCTGGTGCTTATCACGCCTAAGGGGGAGCTTTTGTATCAGCACTACTGCTCCAGTATGGGCAGACCGTTGGATATCATTTCCTCAAAAATTAAGGAAATTTATACCCTTGCGGGGGATAGAATAAAAATAATTTCCTCGGCTGTAACGGGTTACGGCGAGGATTTGATCAAGGCTGGACTGGGCATAGACCACGGCATTGTGGAGACTGTCGCCCACTACAAGGCGGCGAGCTTTTTCGAGCCTGACGTTGATTTCATTATCGACATCGGCGGGCAGGACATAAAGTGCTTCAAAATCAAAAACAAGGCTATCGACAGCATTATGCTGAACGAGGCTTGCTCCTCGGGGTGCGGTTCGTTTATTCAGACCTTTGCGCTGGCGTTGGGATACGATATTGCCGACTTTTCACAGCTTGGGCTTTTCGCGGAACGTCCCGTCGACCTGGGTTCGCGGTGTACCGTTTTTATGAACAGTTCCGTTAAGCAGGCGCAGAAGGACGGCGCGTCGGTGGAGGATATTTCGGCGGGACTTTCCGCCTCTATCATCAAGAACGCCATTTACAAGGTTATTCGGGCGAAGTCGGTGGACGAGCTGGGTACGCACATTGTGGTGCAGGGAGGAACTTTCCTCAACGACGCGGTGCTTCGCTCCTTTGAAATGGAACTGGGCAGGAACGTTGTCCGTCCCGCCATCGCGGGGCTTATGGGGGCGTTCGGCTGCGCTTTGTACGCTATGGAGCACCGAAAAGAAAGCACGTCCCTTATTACCGCAGAACAATTGGAAAATTTCACCTATTCCTCGCGGCAGATGAACTGCGGAGGGTGTACGGCTCATTGCAGTCTTACCGTGATAAACTTCGGGGACGGACGGAAATTTATCAGCGGAAACAGGTGCGAAAAGGGCGCGGGCATAAAAACCGAAACGGAACGGCTTTGCCTTTACGAATACAAATACGACAGGCTTTTAAGCGTGGTAAGCGAGAAGCCGGCTTCCCCCAAAGCTAAGGTGGGACTTCCCCTTTGTTTGGGATTTTACGAGCAGCTGCCGTTCTGGCACAAGGCTTTTACAGAACTTGGCTTTGAGGTGATAATCAGCGAGGAAAGCACCCGCGACATCTACTACAAGGGTCAGCACACCATTCCCTCGGACACGGTTTGCTACCCCGCGAAGCTTGCTCACGGACACGTGCTGTCTCTGCTTGAACGGGGCGCGGATTTCATTTTCTACCCCTGCGAGAGCTACAACCTTGACGAGGGGGGCAGCGACAACCATTATAACTGTCCCGTTGTGGCGTACTACCCCGAATTGCTGAAAGCCAACGTTGATATTCTGAACGATGAAAATTTCCTGCACCCCTACATTGACATAAATCTGGAGAGGCATTTTGCCGAGGCTATGAGCAAGTCCTTGGCGGGGTACGGCGTTACCAAAAAAGAGGCGAAAGCGGTTTGGAGCAAGGCTATGGCGGCGTTGGAGGACTACCGAAAGGACGTTGTGGCAAAGGGTGAGGAGATTATCAAAAAGGCGCGGGAGAGGAAGATGCCCATAATCGTGCTGTCGGGCAGACCGTACCACATCGACCCCGAAATAAACCACGGCATACAAAAGCTGATCACGAGCCTTGGCTTGGCGGTCATTACCGAGGACAGCGTGGCTCACCTTGCGGACACGCCCGTACTGCGGGTGCTTAACCAGTGGACCTACCATTCCCGCCTGTACCGGGCGGCGAAGTACGTCACCACCCAGTCCGATATGCAGCTTGTTCAGCTTGTTTCGTTCGGCTGCGGAATTGACGCCATTACCACGGACGAGGTGCGCTCCATTCTCGAAAGCGGCGGAAAGCTGTACACCCAGCTTAAGATTGACGAGATAAATAATCTCGGCGCGGCGAAGATACGGCTTAGGAGTTTGGTTGCGGCTATGGCGGCTGAATAATTAATAATTAGTAATTTTTGTACCGTGTGTTACGAAACCGTATTGGCGGGACGGGTAACCCGTCCCCTACGCAATTTGTTACGTACAATAAAGGCGGGAGCAAGCCCCCGCCCTACAGTTGCAAAAAATTGTACGTTAAATTCAAATTTATCGGTACGCAAAATTCTATCCTCTAACCTCTACCCTCTAATTTCTAAAAAAGGAGATTTATCGTTTTGAGCGCAGTATTTACCCCCGAAATGAAACATACCCACACAATTCTTATTCCCGATATGCTGCCTATACATTTCGGACTTATTGCCGAGATTTTCCGCAATAACGGCTACAGCATGGAGCTGCTCACAACCTCCACCCGAAACGTAGTTGACGAGGGGTTAAAGAACGTCCACAACGACACCTGCTACCCCGCCCTGCTTGTTATCGGGCAGTTTATGGACGCTCTCAAAAGCGGCAAGTACGACGTGAACAGAACCGCCCTGCTTATTTCCCAGACGGGGGGCGGCTGCCGCGCGTCAAACTATATACATCTGCTCCGCAAGGCGCTGGAGACGGAGTACCCGCAGATACCCGTGCTGTCGCTGAATTTCAGCGGTCTTGAAAAGGACAGCGGCTTTAAGATAACGGCGGGAATGTTCCTGCAAATGCTGTACGCGGTGCTGTACGGCGACCTGATGATGAGCCTGTACAACACCTGCCGCGCCTATGAGGTGCGCAAGGGGGACAGCAAAGCCGTCCTTGACAAGTGGCGGAAAAAAATCGCCCGTCTGTTTAAAGAGGGCGGCTACCGCAAAACCAAACGGCTGTACCGTGAAATTATCGGGGACTTTTCCAAAATCGAGCGTACAAAGGAAAAGAAAGTCCGGGTGGGAATTGTGGGGGAGATTTACGTTAAATATTCCCCTTTGGCAAACAACCATTTGGAGGATTTTCTCATCTCCGAGGGCTGCGAGCCTGTCGTCCCCGCCTTTTTGGACTTTTGTCTGTACTGCGCGGTGAACACCGTCAACGACGGGAAAATTTACAATTTCAGCAATGGCAATACGAAAATTTTCGGTATCGCCTACAAGCTCATCTACCGTATGCAGAAGCAGATGATCGCGGTTATGAAAGAGCAGGGGGACTTCGACCCGCCCCACGATTTCGAGAACCTGCGGGCGTATGCGGACAGGTATATGCACCAAGGGGTGAAAATGGGAGAGGGCTGGCTTATCCCTGCGGAAATGGCGGCTCTCGCTCACGGCGGGGTGGAAAATATTATCTGTACGCAACCGTTCGGTTGTCTGCCGAACCACATTGTGGCAAAGGGAATGTCCCGTGTGATAAAGGAAGCTTTCCCCCAGGCGAACATTGTGGCGGTGGATTACGACCCCGGCGCGACCCGCGTCAATCAGGAGAACCGTATCAAGCTTATGCTTGCCAATGCCCGCAGAAGCGGGTAAATTTATCCTCCGTCATCAGAAAAATCCGTAAGCGGCAAATAGGAGCAATAACCAATGCCGCATGCCGACATGCCGAAAAAACGTGCGGCTGTTTGAACTTTTGTTCAGACAATATATTTAGCCATATACTGTTCGGTAAGATCGAGATACTCCTTATCGCTGCCCTTATGCTGCGATTGGATATACTCATGACGGTTCAGCACTGATTTATTTTTCTGCGCACCGATAACATATACGGCAATATTCGAGCAGTGATCAGAAATACGCTCCAGATTGATCAGCAGATCGAGGAAATTCACTCCGCTTTCCACCACGCACTCGCCCTTTTTAAGACGCTCGATATGCCGCGCTTTCAGCGTTTCGTTAAGGAAATCCACCGTTTCCTCCAGCGGCTCGACCTTGAACGCAAGTCCGATATCGTTGTTTTTGACGGTATCCACAGCCATGCCGATTATTTCCTGCACAGCGTCGGATATTACTCCAAGCTCACGGAGTGCGCTGTCCGAAAAGGTAACGTCCAGGTCGTGGAGCTTTTCCGCGTTTTCTATAAGGTTCATGGCATAGTCGCCGATACGCTCAAACTCGGAGGTCAGGTGCAGAAGCTCGGTAACGCGGCGGTTCTCGTAGTCGGTAAGCTCGCACTCGGTTATCTTCACAAGGTAAGCGTTAAGCCTGTCCTCCATTTTGTCGAGAGCCTCCTCGTTGTCGTTCAGACGGGCGATAAGCTTTTCGCTGAACTCGCCCGCGTTGAACAGCCTGCGCATTCCCGTAAAGTTTTGCAGAGCGACCCGTCCCATGGTGACGACGGCGTTGTTCGCCTGCTGGATAGCCAGCGACGGAGATTTGAGGAAACGCTCGTCCAGAGCGTTGAAGGTGATCTCCTCGCCGCCCTGCTCCTCGGGGACGCTTTTGTCACGGATAGTCAGGCAGGCAAGCTTTTCAAGGAACTTCGTAAACGGCAGGAAGCACAGCGTTACCGCAACGTTGAAAAACGTGTGGAAATTGGCGATGCCGCCCATGTCTACGGGATCGTCCCAAGAGGGGAAACCGACTATCGCTTTTATGACGTAAACAAGCGTAAGGAACGCCGCCGTGCCTATGACGTTGAAGTACAGATGCACCACGGCGGCGCGTTTGGCGTTTTTGTTCGCGCCGGCGGCGGAAATAAGCGACGTTACGCAGGAGCCGATGTTCTGTCCCATAATTATGGGGAAAGCTGCGGAAAATTTAAGTATTCCGGTCGAGGAAATGGCTTGCAGGATACCCACCGAAGCCGAGGAGCTTTGCAGCAGAGCCGTAACGGCAGCTCCGGCGATTATTCCCAAAAAGGGATTGGAAAGGGCGGCGAAAAGATTTTTAAACGCTTCAAGCTCCGCGAGAGGGGCGACCGCTCCGCTCATGGAAAGCATTCCCGTGAAGAGTATGCCCAGTCCCACGAAAGCTTCGCCGATATTTTTTTTCGTGTCGCTTTTGGACAGCATATAGATCAGAAGTCCCGCTATGGCGATGACTGGCGCAAGATATGTGGGGGTAAGCAGCTTCAGGACGAAGCCCGCGTTCGCGTTGTTTTCCAGGTCGCCGAGACGGAGTATCTGTCCCGTAACGGTAGTGCCGATATTCGCGCCCATGATAACGCCTATCGCGGAGGACAGCTTCAAAATGCCCGCGTTTACCATGCCGACGATGATAACCGTGGTCGCGCCCGAGCTTTGGATAGCGGCGGTGACGAACGCTCCCAGAGCGACGCTTTTGAAGATGTTGCTGGTAAGTCCCGAAAGAATTTTTTCAAGCCTGCCGCCCGAAATTTTCTCCAGACCCCGGCTGAGCATGAGCATTCCGTAAATGAAGAGGGCTACCCCTCCGAACGCCTGAACGGCGATAAGCACGATATCGGATCCCGTCATATTTTTTCTCCTTTTTCTTTCCCTGCTGCGGAAACCCTTTCCGCGGATTTTTTTCTTCCGTTTTTTTATTTCTCACAAGTATAATTATAGCATTGCCGGAAAAGAATAAAAGCACTTTTTATGACTAAATTTATTTTCTCGTTTATACACAAAATTCGGGCGGATATGTGGATTTTTTTTGACATAATACAAAAAACGCCCGGAGAATTTTTTTATTTGCGGAAAATGTTTTCTCTATCTCTTGATTATCGGAGGGCAAATATGGTATAATGTAATGAACGTTTAAGTTTTTTGGGAGTAATTTGCAAATGAAAAAATGGACTGTGGGCAATCCCGACCGAAACGCCGCAAATATTCTTTCGCGGCAGGGGGGACTGTCCGGGATATGCGCGGAAACGCTGGTCTCCCGTGGGATCGGCACAATGGAAAAGGCTCTGGACTTTTTCTGCGAAAACAGCGGAGAGGACGGCGAGAAGCTCTCCGACCCGTTTCTGATAAGGGATATGCGGGAAGCCGCCGATACCATACTGGCTGCTGTGGACAGCGGCAAAAGCATATGCGTTTACGGCGATTACGACTGCGACGGTATTACCGCCACGGCTTTGCTGTACTCCTATTTGGAGTGTATCGGCGGGAACGTCAGCTACTATATAAACGACCGCAGCGAGGGCTACGGGCTCTGCGGGGACGCGCTGCGGCGGCTTGCCGACGGCGGCGCGGAGCTTATCGTCACCGTGGACAACGGCATTTCCGCTGTTGCCGAAGCCGCCCTTGCCAAGGAGCTGGGCATAGAGCTTGTCATCACCGACCACCATCAGCCGGGGGAGGTTCTTCCCGAGGCGGCGGCTGTGGTAGACCCGCACAGGAACGACGATCTTTCGCCGTTCAAGGACTTGTGCGGCTGCGGCGTCGCCTTGAAGCTTGCGGCGGCTATGGACGGCGGCAGCTATGATTCCGCGCTGGAGCAGTTCTCCGATCTGGCGGCGATAGCCACCGTTGCGGACGTTGTTCCTCTTGCGGGGGAAAACCGCGAGATAGTCCGTCTCGGTCTGCACTATCTGGAAAACACCGAAAACGCGGGTCTGAAAGCTCTTATGGAGACGGCTTCCGTGAAGTTTCCCGTCACGTCCATGCAGGCGGCTTTCGCGATAGCTCCCAGAATAAACGCTGCGGGACGGTTCGCCACCGCCTCCGAAGCCGTGGAGCTGCTGCTCTGCGAAGACCCGGAGACAGCCGCCCGAATGGCTGCGAGACTCAACTCCCTCAACGCGGAGCGGAAAAAGACCGAAGCGGCTGTCATGGAGGATATCCGCAAAGGCATTGCCGAAACCCCCGCGCCGCTGAACGAACGCGTTCTGTTCATGTACGGCGAGGGCTGGCACCACGGCGTGATAGGCATTGTCGCCGCAAAGCTTGTTGAACGCTTCGGCAAGCCCGTATTCATTCTTTCCGATGAAAACGGCGGGGACGAGGCGCGGGGCTCGGCTCGTTCGGTCGCGGGATTTTCCGTACACAAGGCTCTGACCGCCTGTTCGGAAATCCTGACCAAATTCGGAGGACACAGCGGCGCGGGAGGTTTCTCCCTGAAAAAGGAAAATATCGGGGCGTTTAACGCCGCCCTGCAAAAATACGCGGCGGAAGCTTTCGAGGTCATGCCGAGACTTTCGCTTCGCGCTGACAAGCTGCTCCGTCCGGAGGAGCTGACGGTGGAGGAGATTTCCTCCCTCGGATCGCTCGAGCCTTGCGGGGAGGGCAATCCCCGTCCGCTGTTCGCAATGCTCGGGGCGCGTTTGGACGGGGTTATCCCCCTGTCGGGAGGAGCGCACACGAAGCTGAAGCTTGCCTACGGGGACAAAACCGTTTTGGGTCTTATGTTCGGCGTAAAGACGGCGGATTTCCCCTACCGGGCGGGAGATACGCTCGACCTGCTCGTTTACCCCGAAGTGAATACATACGGCGGACAAAGCTCGGTCAATCTGCGTATCGAGGACTGCCGCAGAAACGGCGTATCTCAGAAAAAATACTTCGCCGCTCTGGACGCTTACGAACGTTACAGGCGGGGCGAGGGCGCGGACAAGGCGTTAGTCCCCCGGATAGTCCCCGGCAGGAACGACCTTGCGGCGGTCTACAGAGCGGTGCCCGAAGCTCCCGCAGGAGCGGACACGGACGCGGTGTTTTTCGATGTGTACGCGAAAATGCCGGAAAGCATGAATTACTGCAAGTTCCGTCTTGCTGTGGATATATTTGACGAACTGGGACTTTTTACCGCTGACAGATATGCCGAAACGGTTTCGAGAAAGCCCAACGCCGAAAAGGTAAACCTTGACGATTCGGTTCTGCTTGCGGAGCTGAGGTCGCTTTTGAAGAAAGGAACGGAAAGCCATGCTTAATAAATCCGAACCGTTTTACACGATAGATATGCTTATTCAGAAGATACTGGACGACGAAAAGCAGTACGATCTGAGTAAAATCATTTCCGCTTACGAGTTTGCGGCTAAAGCTCACGCAAATCAGTTCCGCTCGTCGGGCGAACCCTATATTACCCACCCGCTGGCGGTATCCTTTATCCTGCTGGAGCTGGGCATGGACACGGACACCATCTGCGCCGCCATGCTCCACGACGTTGTGGAGGACACCGACGTCACCCTTGAGGAGGTCAAGAAGCGTTTCGGGCAGGACGTCGCCATGCTTGTGGACGGCGTTACAAAGCTGGGAAAAATTCCCCTTTTCACCAAAGAGGAACAGCAGGCGGAGAACGTGCGGAAAATACTCCTTGCCATGTCACAGGACATTCGGGTCATCATCATAAAGCTGTGCGACCGTCTGCACAATATGAGAACGCTTCACTACCGTCCCGCACACAAGCAGCGCAACACTGCCCTCGAGACCATGAACATCTACGCTCCCATCGCTCACCGTCTCGGTATGCGGACTATCAAGGACGAGATCGAGGATCTGGCGTTCCGCTACCTCGACCCTTACGCCTACGGCGAGATCGAGCAGATGCTCCGTATCAGAAGCGACGAACGGGAGGCTTTCATTCAGTCCATAAAAGAACAGATAACCGAACGCTTCAAAGAGGGGACGTTTCAGCGCCCTCCGCAGGTGGAGGGACGGGTAAAGTCCGTCTACGGCATATACAAAAAAGCCTTTCTGCAGGGCAAAAACATTGACCAGATATACGACAAATACGCGGTCAGGATAATTGTTGACACCGTAAACGAGTGCTACAATTCCCTCGGTCTGATACACGATATGTTCACGCCTATCCCCAACCGCTTCAAGGACTACATCGCCACGCCCAAATCCAATATGTACCAGTCCCTGCACACCACAGTTATCGGCAAAGAGGGTCTGCCCTTTGAAGTCCAGATAAGGACATGGGATATGCACCACACCGCCGAGTACGGCATCGCCGCCCACTGGAAATACAAGGAGGGCATAAGCGGCAAGGATAAGCTGGAAAACAGGCTTGCCTGGATACGTCAGATAATCGAGGCTCAGCAGGACGCGGACGACGTGGAGGAAATCGTCCGCACGATAAAGAGCGACCTTTCCCCCGAGGAGACTTTCGCCTTTACGCCGAAGGGGGATATGATAACCCTGCCCAGCGGTTCCACCATAATCGACTTCGCCTACGCCATTCACACCGAGGTGGGCAACAAGATGAAAGGCGCAAAGGTGGACGGCAAGCTTGTCTCGCTGGATTATCAGCTTTCCACGGGGGAGATAGTCGAGATACTCACCTCGAAAGACCCCGACCACGGTCCCAACCGCGCCTGGCTGGACATCTGCAAGACCAACGAGGCTAAGTCCAAAATACGCTCATGGTTCAAAAAGGAGCGGCGCGAGGAGAACATCGTCAAGGGAAAAGAGGAGCTTGAAAAGGAGTTCAAGCGGAACTTTATCCGCGTTCCCGAGGAGGACCTCCAGGCTTTCCTTGCGGACGACATGAAGCGGCACAACTGCTCCACGCTGGATAATTTCTACGCCGCCATAGGCTACGGGGGAGTTATTCTTTCCCGCATGACCCAGCGTCTCAAGGACAGATACGACAAGCTTTACGGCGGCGCGGAAGAGCCCGAGATAAAGACCTACACGCCGAGGAAAAGCTCCACGGGCGTGGTGGTGGACGGCGAGGAAAACGTGCTTGTTAAATTTTCCAAGTGCTGCAATCCCGTTCCGGGGGACGACATCGTTGGCTTCGTTACGCGGGGACACGGCGTTTCCGTCCACAAAAAGACCTGCGTGAACTATCTCAACGCCGTTGATACGGGCGCTGATCCCGAGCGGTGGATAGAAGTTCACTGGGCGGAAAATTCCATTAACAACAGCGCACCCGTTTACAAGGTCACGCTGGATATCGCCGCAAGCGAGAATATACAGCTTCTTGCGGAGATTTCCAAAACGCTGGCGGAAATGCACATACCCGTTTCGGAGCTTACCGTCAGGGAACTGAAAAACGGCAACAGCAGCATTTTCGTGACCATCAGCACCGCGGGAGTTTCACAGCTCGGCAGCATTATTGCCAGAATAAAGAAGCTTCCCGATGTTATCAGCGTGGATCGGACGGTCAAGTGATATACAAACCGTACACGATGCAAACGGTTAAACTTTCGGTAAAATCAAATTGCCTGTAGGGGCGGATTCCATATCCGCCCGTTTACACAATTATTTGCTGCGCGGGCGGATATGGAATCCGCCCCTACAAATCATTATTTTACGGGTTTGCTATGGATACAATTATTATACAAGGAGTATTTTAAATGAAAATAATTACAATTCCCCCGCAGGGAATATTCGCGGTGAACTGCTATCTTACGGTTTCCGAGGCGGGGAACGCCGCGCTGACAGACGCTCCCGAGGGGGCGGACAGGATAATCGCCGAGGCGGAGAAAAACGGCGTGAAGATCAAGAAAATACTGCTCACCCACGGTCACTGCGACCATATAGAGTCCCTCGCCGAGATCGCCGCAAGGACGGGCGCGGAGGTCTATATCCACAAGCTTGACGCGGGAAAACTCACCGACAGCTACACGAACCTGTCCGAATTTTTCGCGCAGTATCTCGAAAAGCCCGCCGAACCCTACAGAGGGGCGATTTGCCTTTCCGACGGCGATAAGGTGCAGCTCGACGAGCTGACCTTTACCGTTCTGCACACTCCGGGACACACAAGCGGCAGCGTTTGCTACATCGCGGAGGACGTGATGTTCAGCGGCGACACCCTGTTTAAAAATTCCATCGGCAGGACGGATATGCCCGACGGCGACCAGCTGAAACTGTTCGGCAGCCTGAAGCTTCTGGAGAATTTCCGGGGCGAATACGAGGATTACCGTCTGCTGTCGGGACACGGCGCGGAGTCCACCCTAAAAAGGGAGCGGGACAATAATCCCTTTATGAACGGCAATATGTTCGACTGTTAAAGAGGTATGCGAAATGACGATATGCTACATCGGCAACAGCTTCAAGTACGAAACGGAAGCCGTTTTGAAACTGTTCCTGCCAATTGTTACCTTTGATTTCCTTTTTGAGGAGTACCCGAAGGGCGGGGATTTTTCCCTGATAAAGCGCGAAGCCAAAGACGGCGGCTATACCCTTTCCGTGACCGTAAGCCTTGACGGCGCGGAGGAAAGCCGTTCCGAAGAACGCGGCGGGGATTTTTCCGACAAAGAGGACGAAGCCGCGCTCTGCACGATGCTGTACCGGATAATGGAAAAACTTACGGGGATAACTCCCGAATGGGGTATGCTGACGGGGATACGCCCCGTGAAAAAGGTCAACGAGCTTATGGCGCGGGGACTTGACAAGGCGGAGATTTTTTCCGCGCTGAGGGAAAAATATTTCGTCTCCGACGAAAAGCTGGAGCTTGCCTACCTTACCGCCGTGACGCAGGCGGACGCGCTGAAAGCTTTGGACAAGCGGTCGTACTCGCTGTATGTGTCTATACCGTTCTGTCCGTCGCGGTGCAGCTACTGCTCGTTTGTGAGCCATTCCATCGAGAGCGCGGGGGCGAAAAAGCTTCTGCCCGGATATGTGAAAAAGCTTTGCGGGGAAATTGCCCAAACAGCCGCCATAGCGCGGGAACTGGGACTGCGGCTCGATACGGTCTATATCGGCGGGGGAACTCCCACAGCGCTTTCCGAGGAGCAGCTTGAAGCGGTAATGTCCGCGGTGAAAAAAAACTTTGACATTTCAAAAATACATGAATATACTGTAGAAGCGGGGCGTCCCGACACAATTACGAAAAAAAAGCTGGAAATTATCCGTGATTTCGGCGCGGCGAGAATTTCGGTAAATCCTCAGACGATGAGCAATTCAGTGCTTGAAGCCATAGGCAGACGGCACACCGCCGAGGACTTTGTTTCCGCTTTTAAGACGGCTCGCGGACTGGGCTTCGGAAACATCAACACGGACGTTATCGCCGGACTTCCCGCAGATACGCCGGAAAGCTTTTCCCGAACCGTCGAAACGCTTTGCGGACTTGACCCGGAAAGCATAACGATCCACACGCTGACCGTGAAGCGTTCCTCGAAGCTTTTTTCCGAGGAGGACCGCCGTGTCGGCGGCAGGGTCAGCGAAACGGTGCGGACGGGACAGCGGCTTCTGCTCGGGGCGGGGTATCTCCCCTACTACCTCTACCGGCAGAAAAACACGGTGGAAAATCTTGAAAACACAGGCTTCGCCAAGGCGGGATACGAGTGCCTCTACAACATCGGCATAATGGAGGAGGCGCAGACTATTCTCGCCGTCGGCGCGGGAGCCTCCACAAAGCTTGTGAACACCGAAACGGGCAAGATCGAAAGGCTGTTCAACTACAAGTTCCCCTACGAGTACGTTTCAAGGGACGACAAGATGAACGCCAAAAACGATGGGATAGTGAAATTCTTTCAAAATCTGTGATTAAAGCAATACTGTAAAACAACATCTTTTGCAGGGGCGGGGTTTCCCCTCCCGTAAGACAAAAATCCTGCGGGACGGGAAACCCGTCCCCCGTAAAATTTACGCATATATTTTATATAACCGCCGATTTATTTAAAGGAGCGTTGAAAAATGAAAGACTTCTTAACCCTTGCGGAAAAGCGTTACTCCGTGAGAAAATTCGCCGATAAGCCCTTGGAACAGGAGATCATAGACAAAATTTTACGGGCGGGATATCTCGCTCCAACGGGGTGTAACAATCAGCCCCAGCGCATTCTGGTCATCAACGGCGGGGAAAGCGCTCGGAAGCTGAGAAAATGCACGGTATGCCATTTCGATGCGCCCGCAGCAATGCTTGTGTGCTACAATAAAGACGAGTGCTGGGTGCGGAAGTACGACGGGAAAAACTGCGGCGTTTCCGACGCGTGTATCGTTGCGACGCATATGATGCTCGAAGCGGCGGAATTGGGAATTGGCACGACTTGGGTAATGCACTTTATTCCCGAGGCGGTGCGGTGCGAGTTTGAAATTCCCGAAAATATCGAACCCGTTGCTCTGCTTGTAATGGGCTACCCCGCCGAGGACTGCGAGCCGTCTCCGCTGCACGGTCAATTCCGTCCTTTGGAGGAACTGGTGGTGTACGGTAAATTTTAACGGTTACAGGCGGGAGGACGGTTCTGTCCTCTTGCTTCTAATAATTTATTTTCTGATGGAGGATATTGTTATGAGCTTTAATTTTGACGATCTGGTATCGGGCGCAAAGGACGTTTTTGACAAAGCCGCGGCTAAGGCGGGAGAGGCTATCGACTACTCCAAAACACAGATAGACCGCGGTCAGCTTAAGGTCAAGATAAAGGAAAAATACTGCGAGCTGGGCAAGGTTTGCTACGATATGCACGAGTGCGGTGACGACAAAACGGGCGAAATGAAAAAGCTTATCGGCGAGATCAAGGAGCTGTCTGGCAAGCTTGAAGAAGCGGACGTTTCCGTCAACGCCAAGAAGTCCAAGGAATGCCGTTTCTGCGGCACAGCGAACGACGCGGTGAGCACGTTCTGCACCAAATGCGGCGAGAAGCTTTAAAAGGCTGAGGCAGTCATAGCAAAATGAAGAAAAACGAGCTGTACACAATTGAAATAACGGGCATGACCGCCGAGGGAAACGGCGTTGGGCGGACTGCGGAGGGTATGGCGGTATTCGTACCGCTGACCGCCGTGGGGGACGTGATTTCCTGCAAAATTGTCAAGGTTGCGAAAACCTACGCCTACGGCATTGTCGACAGGATCATCACGTCCTCCCCGAACCGCGCCGAAAGCAATTGCCCCGTGTCGGGAAAATGCGGCGGCTGCACGTTCCGCTATATGAGTTATTCCGCCGAGCTTGCCGTTAAGGACAAGCTTGTGCGGGACGCTTTTTCGCGCCTGGGCGGCTTTGAAAACGTCCCCTTTGAGGAGATTTGCGGCGGCGGGGAAGATTTCTACCGCAACAAAGCGCAGTACCCCGTCGCCGAACGCGATGGCAGGCTGATCTGCGGGTTTTACTCAAAGCGCAGCCACAGGGTTGTACCGTTCACCGAGTGCCGTTTGCAGCCGAGGATTTTCGGCGAAATTACGGCGGAATGTCTGCGGCTTGCGGAAGAGAAAAAAATCCCCGCCTATAACGAGGAAAACGGCGGCGGGGTACTCCGTCACATCTACATAAGGCGGGGTTTTCATTCGGGAGAAATTATGGTTTGTTTCGTTGCCAAAAACAGGGACAAACTGTCACACTTTACCGAAATTGCCAAAAAAATTGCGGAAAATTTTGCGGACGTTAAAAGCGTTGTTTTGAATATAAATCCCAAAAATACCAACGTGATTTTGGGTACGGAAAATATTACTCTTTGGGGAAATGACGGGATTTGCGACGTTCTTTGCGGGAAAAAAATCACCCTTTCGCCCATGTCCTTTTATCAGGTGAACACGGCGCAGGCGGAGCGGCTGTACCGTCAGGCTATTGAGTACGCCGAGTTGACCGGCGGCGAGACGGTGCTTGACCTTTACTGCGGCGCGGGGACTATCGGACTGGCTTTTTCGGATATGGCGGGGAAAATTATCGGCTGCGAGATCGTCCCCGAGGCGGTGGAAAACGCCAAGCTGAACGCGGAGCTGAACGGCGTGAAAAACGCGGAATTTTACTGCGGCGACGCGGGTGAGATTTCCAAAAAATTTGCGGACGAGGGTATTGTCCCCGACGTTGCGGTTATCGACCCGCCGAGGAAAGGCTGCGACGGGCTTACGCTGGACAGTTTGGTGAGAATGTCCCCGAAAAGGATCGTTATGATTTCCTGCGACCCCTCCACCGCTGCGCGGGACGCCAAATATCTGGCGGAGAACGGGTACGGAATAAAAAGGGCGCGGGCGTTCGATCTGTTTCCGAGGACGGGGCATGTTGAGAGTGTTGTGTTGATGTCAAAAGCTGAGAAGTAGATGTACGAAAAAGGCTTGAAAACAAGGGATTTCTGGGGTGGAGCAGATTTTGGACATGAGACAACACGACCGAAAAATGCGGTTTTAACTGTTATAGGAAACATATCTACTTGGAAAAGTGACGGAGGGTTGAGTTGACAGCTTACGAAATAAGTAGGTTGAGTTGACAGGTTGGATATTAGCAGGTCGAGTTGACAGGAAGGTTAAAACGGGTAATAATAGACTAAAAAACATATGCAATTATTGGGGGAATGATGATTAGCCTAGCGGAGTGTGATATTAATAAAATAGGCTGCATCACGATGTGATTTTTTTTAGAAGGGGGTGCGCTATGGTCAATAATCCTAAAGTACATATTATACCGCCCGTACCTCCGAAGCGGGATAAACGAGTAGGTATTTACTGCCGTGTCAGTACAAATAGTTCAGAACAGTTAAAGAGCCTTACGGCGCAAGTATCGCATTTGACAAGAATAACAGCGGCAACGCCACAGTGGCTGCTTGTGGATGTCTATATGGATATTGCGACAAGTAAAACTGGTTCTTTGCGCAAAGAATTTACCCGTATGCTGAACGATTGCGGTTCCAATAAATTGGATATTATTCTCACTAAAAGTATAAGCCGTTTTGGACGGGATACCGTTGAAATATTAGATGCGTTGAATCAGTTAAAACTTCTCGGCGTTCGTGTCATATTTGAACAGGAAGAACTTGATACAGCGAATACCGATAGTAACCTTATGATTTCAATTATTGAATGTATTGCACAGGCAGAAAATGAATCCCGCAGTGAAAACATAAAATGGGGTATCAAGCACCGGGCGGCAAGCGGAACATCAAAATTGTATGATAGAAAATGTTATGGTTATGAACATGATGCAGAGGGCAAATTAATTATTGATGAAGAAACGGCAGAAAATGTAAGGATGATATATGATCTATATCTTCAAGGACAGAGTGTTATAGGTATCATTCGTGAATTGGAAAAACGTAAGATTGTTTCACCTACCGGAAAAGAGAAATGGTGTAAGAGAACTATTGATGTTATGCTTAGTAATGAAAAATACACAGGAAATGTTCGACTTTTGAAGTCTGGAAATAGTAAAGTTCATTATTTAGCATCCGATAATAATCCGGTGATAATAACTAAGGAAGTTTTTGAGGCTGTGCAGATTGAGAAAACTCGTAGGAGTAATGTGGTGAAAGGTGATTCTGGAAAGAAAAGAAAGAGTAGCAAGTATAGTTCAAAGAAGTAGATGTTGGTCAGATATGGCGACTATTACACCGTTAATTTGTAAATAAGCACACTAGACTATATTAATATAAGGAGGGATTCAAATGCCTGAATGGATACAATGGGTTTTTAGTGGATTGGGAACGGAATTAGTAAGTTTGGCAATTGGAGCAATACTTGGTGGTATAGTGGGGGTTCGTATTGGTAAGCATAAGAGAAAATTACATCAAATACAAAAAGCTGGTAAAGAGTCAGAACAATATCAAAAAGGAACTTTGCGTAAAAAAATTAATAACGAAAAATCTGAAGATGTAATATCCTCCTTTACCCAAAAACAAATAGCCGGGGATAACTCCAAACAAACGCAAATAGGGGGACAAGACGATGCTTGAAAAGCAAAGACAAGAAGCTGGAGATAATTCTCAACAGATTCAGGCTGGTACAGTAATCATCAATAATGGTATTGATGAAAAACGTGCTCGGGAAATAATAGATGAGAAATTAAATGAAGTGATTTGTGGATATACACAAGAGGCATGTGCAGTTGCAAAAGAAAGAATGGAGCTTTTTGCTAACGATCTTATTCCACGATTAGTAAAAAATAATCTTTTGGAAGAATTAAAAGATCCCAGTATACAAATATTACTTTCAGAAGCACAAAAATCCGCAGCTTCTACTGAACGTATAGCCGATTATTCGTTATTATCAGAACTACTAATTCATAGAGTAAAAAATGGTCTTAATCGCAATATTCGGGCTGGTATAAATCGGGCAGTAAAAATAGTAGACGAGATTACTGACGAATCTTTGTTAGGAATAACAGTTGCTTACTCTGTTTCGCAGTGGATACCAGTTGCCGGAAACCTTTATGATGGTTTGAATATACTGAATTCTCTTTTTGGTAAAATTATTTATGCGAACTTACCGAAAGGAAGAGAATGGTTAGAACATCTTGATGTTCTAGATGCTGTCAGGATAGATTCATTCGGAAGTCTAAAAAAAATAGATCAGTATTATTCAGAGGTATTATCCGGCTATATTGATGTTGGTATCGATAAGGCATCAGAAAATTATCAAAAAGCAATTGAACTTGTAAAAGAAGCATATTTACCCAATGATATTTTGTGTGATCATGAGTTAAGATCAGGATTTGTCCGTTTGCAAATAGTAAGAATAGATAAATTAGATTTACTTTCTGTTACCCGTCAGCAAAAAATAAATATTGGTGGACAAGAGGTAATTATTCCAATTAATCAACCATTGACTGATAACCAAAAAGATGCAATCAAAAAAATCTATGCACTATATAATAATGATGTAGAACTTAAATCTC
>JAMPIC010000022.1 GCA_023663025.1 Prevotella sp. | reverse complement strand
GGCGAAACTTTTAGTCGCGGCTTCGCCGCGTGATGCGCTGTCGTTTTGTTTTTGCACTAAATTACAATTTAAGCCTTTATCGCTAACCAAAATTTACAGAAACTTATCCTCAAACCAAACGTTCTCCGCGCGGAACTCTTTCCCGTCAAGATAACTCAGACGCCCGCTCTCCGAGACAAAGGAAAATTTCAGCCTGTAGGAGTACAAAACCTGCGTTTTTACTTTATATTCCTTATTTATCCTGTTTATTCCGTATTTGCCGTCCCCCAGCAGCGGACAGCCGATATGCGCCATATGCGCCCGTATCTGGTGGGTGCGCCCCGTACCCAGCTTTATCTCCAGCAGAGCGAGCCTGCCGTTTTCCCGTATGACCCTGTAGCTTGTAACGATCGTCTTGTTGGCGGCGGTTTTTCTGTCCGTGACCTTTACCGTGTTGGACGAGGAATCTTTTTCCAGATAAGCGGTGAGAGTATCCGACTTTTTGGGAGGAACACCGACGGTTATGCAGAGATAATACTTTTCTATCTCCCTGTCCCGTATCTTTTGGTTGAGTATGCGCAAAGCCACGGCGTTTTTGGCGGCAATGACTATCCCTCCTGTGTTGCGGTCGAGACGGTTGCACAGCGCGGGAGCAAAGCTGTTCTCCCCGTCCGGGTCGTACTCGCCTTTTTCGTAAAGATAACGCTTAACGCGGTTAATAAGAGTATCGGCGGTACTGTCGTTGTCCTCATGGACGACCATGCCGTTTTTCTTGTCTATGAGCAGGATATTATTGTCCTCGTAAAGTATGTTCAGCGCGGAGCTTACGGACATAAACTCCGTCTCCGCCGAACCGCCGAAAAACTCGTCGTTTATGTACATCTGCACCGCGTCTCCCTCGCACAGCCGCGAGGATATCTCCGCCCGTTTTCCGTTAAGCTTGATACGCTTGTTCCTTATCCCCTTGTACATCATACTTTGGGGCAGTCTCGGGACTGCCTTGCTGACAAATTTGTCCAGCCGCTGACCCGCGTCGTTGCGGTTTATGATAAATTCTTTCACTAATAACACCACTCGTTTCGGCAAAAATATAGTCAAATGTACTAATTATCATTATATCACAAAATTTTAAAAAAAACATCTTTTCAAAAAGAAAATTTTGTAGTATAATAGTAGAAACGTTTGTTTTACAGATTGCATTCAAGAGGGTGATCTTTATTATGAACAAAGAAACTGCAAATACCGGAACCGTGAACGAAAAAGACGGCGATAAAAAAGTCAATCTCCATGAGGGGCACCGCGCACGAATGCGGGAACGCTTCAGAAAAAGCGGCTTTAAGGATTTCAACGACCATCAGATAATAGAGCTGCTCCTGTTCTATACCTGTCCGAGGATAGACACCAATGAGCTTGCCCATACGCTTATGAATAAGTTCGGAAGCATAGCCGGCGTTTTCGACGCAAGCTATGAGGATCTTGTATCTGTCAAGGGCATTTCCGAAAATACCGCCACTCTGTTCAAAATAATTCCCGGCTTTTTGCCGATATACTATAATTCCCGATCGGACGGAAAAGTCTACGACGATCTTGAAAAGCTTAAAGAGCTTTTCAAGCCTCATTTTGTCGGACTTACCCATGAGGAATTCAGGCTTGCCTGCTTTGACAACAATCTGCGCCTTGTATCAAACGTGCTTATTTCGGCGGGAAGTCCCTCATCATCTCCTTTTGAAATGCGCAAGATCACGGAGGAAACTTTCAAAGCCAAATCGTCCTATATTGCAATTGCTCACAATCACCCCAAAGGAGTACCCTCTCCCTCGGACGAGGACGTAAGCGCAACAAGAATTATCAACACCGCAATGAAAAATCTCGGCATAAGCCTGCTCGACCATATCATCGTGGGAGAACGCTCCGTAGTCTCAATGCGTGAAATGGCTTATATAAACGTATTCGATTAGGAGGCTTCGCTATGGATAAATTCAAACTTGTTTCGGAATACACCCTTGCAGGCGATCAGCCGCAAGCCGTGGACAAGCTCGCTGCGGGACTTGACAAGGGTCTTAAAGAGCAGACTTTGCTGGGAGTTACAGGCTCGGGAAAGACCTTTACTATGGCGAACGTTATCGCGCGGGTGAACCGCCCCACGCTGGTGCTTGCCCACAATAAAATTCTTGCGGCTCAGCTTTGCTCGGAGTTTCGGGAGTTCTTCCCCGAAAATGCGGTGGAATATTTTGTCAGCTACTATGACTACTACCAGCCCGAGGCTTACGTCCCCTCAACGGACAGCTACATCGAAAAGGACTCGGCTGTAAACGACGAGATAGACAAACTCCGCCACTCGGCGACATCGGCTTTGGCGGAACGGCGGGACGTTATCATCGTGGCTTCGGTGTCCTGCATATACTCCCTCGGCTCGCCTATCGACTACCGCACAATGGTTATCTCCCTGCGGCAGGGTATGGAGATGTCCCGCGAAGTCCTGCTGGCAAGGCTTGTGGGCATACAGTACGAACGGAACGACATTAATTTTATACGGAACAAATTCCGCGTTCGGGGAGACGTGGTGGAAATTTTCCCCGCGGGAGCTTCCGAAAACGCCATTCGGGTGGAATTTTTCGGGGACGAGATAGAGCGCATTACCGAGTTTAAGGCGTTGACGGGGGAAGTTCTTGCAACACTTTCCCACGCGGCGATTTACCCCGCTTCTCACTATGTTATTTCACGGGACAGAATGAAGGACGCTATCGAGGAAATCGAGCAGGAGCTTGACGAGCGGGTGAAATATTTCAAGGACAACGATATGCTGATAGAAGCCCAGCGAATTGCCCAGCGTACTAATTACGACATTGAAATGCTTCAGGAAATCGGCTTCTGCAAGGGTATCGAGAACTATTCCCGAATTTTGGCAAGGCGTGAGCCCGGCAGTATACCTTATACGCTTTTGGATCACTTCCCCGAGGATTTTCTGCTTATTGTGGACGAGAGCCACGTTTCCCTGCCCCAGGTGCGGGCTATGAGCGCAGGCGACAGGGGGCGCAAGACAACGCTTATTGATTACGGCTTCCGTTTGCCGTCGGCGCTTGACAACCGTCCCCTTAGCTTTGACGAGTTTTACGACAAGTTAAATCAGGCGATATTTGTTTCGGCTACCCCGGGACCTTTCGAACGGGAAAAGTCCGCCCAAATTGTGGAACAGGTTATTCGCCCCACGGGACTGGTTGACCCCGAAATAATCGTCAAGCCCGTTGAAGGGCAGATTGACGATTTGCTCCTCGAAATTAACGCGCGGACAGCGAAAAACGAGCGGGTACTGGTTACAACGCTGACGAGGAAAATGGCGGAGGATTTGACGGCGTACCTTGAAAAAATGGAGGTAAAGGTGCGGTATCTGCACTATGATATTGACACTATCGAGCGTATGGAGATTGTCCGCGATTTGCGTTTGGGCGAGTTTGACGTTTTGGTAGGAATTAACCTGCTCCGCGAGGGTCTGGATATTCCCGAGGTGTCGCTGGTGGCTATTTTAGACGCGGACAAGGAGGGTTTCCTCCGCTCGGAAAGCTCGCTGATACAGACCGTGGGACGCGCCGCCCGAAACGTTCACGGTCAGGTTATTATGTACGCGGACTCGGTTACTAAGTCCATGGAGAACGCCATTATGGAGACGGAACGCCGCCGAAAGCTGCAAATGGATTTTAACGAAGCACACGGCATAGTTCCGCAGACTATTATCAAGGACGTGCGGGACGTTATTGAAATTTCCACAAGGGCGGAGACTGACCAAAAGACTTCCAAAGTAAGACAGAAACGTATGACCCCCGAGGAGCGGGAGGCTATGATAAAGAAGCTCACCGAGGAGATGAAAAACGCGGCGAAAATCCTTGAATTTGAGCACGCGGCGTACCTGCGGGACAAGATAAACGAGCTTAAAGAGGAGGGCAAACCGAAAAGGGCGTTACCGAAAAAGCGGTGAGCCACCGCGGGCACAGTCACCCCCAATGTAAATAATTATGAATTTAAACTTTATCAAGCCCCCTCAAGGGGGCGGGTAAAATAAAGGCTGCATAAAGATCAAACTTTACGCAGCTTCGGAAATTAATCTTCGATTGTTTTTTGCAGGTTGTCGGCTAAGTTCTGCAAGTCCTCTTTCTCTTCGCCCTCGGGCATTGTTTTCAACGCCTTTGAAATGACGTTAAGAATAAGTCTGATGTAACTATTGAACTGCTTATCGGTCATACCCATAAAACATCTCTCCTTTCAAGGGTGTTAGTCTTCAATGGTTTTTTGCAGATTATCCGCAAGCTTTTGCAGTTTTTCCCTTTCGGGGCTGTCGGGCATTTTTTCGAGGACTTCCAAAATGTCGTCCAAAACAAAGCGTACAAAGCCGTTGAACTGCTTATCGGTCATACCCATAAACATCTCTCCTTTCAAGGGTAACGTTTGCTTTCATTTATATTATTGCACAAAAAAGTAAAATTGTCAAGAAATTTATTAGGAGTACGCCAATGAATTACACAATAAGGAAAATTGAGGAAACCGAATACCCCCTGCTGAACGATTTTCTGTATGAGGCGATATTTGTGCCGCAGGGGGTACAGCCGCCGCCGAGAGATATAATAAACAGTCCCGAGCTGCGGGTTTATGTTGAGGATTTCGGGAAGAAGCCCGAGGACAGGTGTCTTGTGGCGGAGGTGGACGGGAAAATCATCGGGGCGGTTTGGGTGCGTATAATGGAGGACTACGGGCATATTGACAATGATACGCCCTCGTTTGCAGTATCGCTGTATAAGGAGTACCGAGGGCGCGGCATTGGTACGGAGCTTATGCGGGAAATGTTGGAAGTGCTCAAAGAAAGCGGCTTTAAAAGGTGTTCTTTGGCTGTGCAGAAAGAAAACTACGCGGTGAAGATGTACAAAAAGGTCGGGTTTGATGTGGTCGGTGAGAACAACGAGGAATATATAATGGTTTGCAGGCTGAAATGACGGCAATTTCTATCCTCTAACCTCTAATATCTATTTTCTAAAAGGGAAGGAAGTATATAAAAAATGGCAGTTGATAAAATCGTTATCAAGGGCGCGAGAGAACACAATCTGAAAAACGTGAACCTTGAAATTCCCCGTGACAAGCTGGTGGTTATGACGGGTTTGTCCGGGTCGGGTAAGTCCTCTCTCGCGTTCGACACTATTTACGCGGACGGTCAGAGACGTTATATGGAAAGTCTTTCCTCATACGCGAGAATGTTCCTCGGGCAAATGGAAAAGCCCGACGTGGACAGCATTGAGGGGCTTTCCCCCGCTATCTCCATAGACCAGAAAACCACGTCCAAAAATCCCCGCTCCACGGTGGGGACGGTTACGGAGATTTACGACTATCTGCGGCTTTTGTACGCCCGTATCGGCATACCCCACTGCCCCGTTTGCGGGCGGGAAATAAAACAGCAGACCGTTGACCAAATCGTCGACCAAATTATGGCAATGCCCCAAGGTACAAAGGTGCAGCTGCTTGCGCCGATAATCCGCGGGCGCAAGGGCGAGCACGTCAAGGAAATTGACCGCGCCCGCAAGGCGGGGTACGTCCGTATTCGGGCGGACGGCATAATCTACGACCTGTCCGAGGAGATAAAGCTGGAGAAAAACAAAAAGCACAGCATTGAAATTGTCATCGACCGCCTTGTCATCAAAGAGGGCATTGAAAACCGTCTCGCGGACAGTGTGGAAACGGTTTCCTCAATTTCGGGCGGACTTGTTATCGCCGACGTTATCGGCGGCGAGGAAATGCTCTTTTCGCAGAATTACGCCTGTCCCGAACACGGCGTTTCCATCGACGAGCTTTCGCCGAGAATGTTCTCGTTCAACAACCCTTTCGGAGCATGCGAAAAATGTACGGGTCTCGGTATGTTCCGCAAGATCGACCCCGACCTGATAATACCCAACCGCGACCTTTCCCTGCGGCAGGGGGCGATAAAAGCCACGGGATGGGCGACTACGGACGAAAACTCGATCGCCATGATGTACTTTAAGGGCATTGCCCAGTATTACGGGGTCTCCCTCGACACTCCCGTCAAGGACTTGCCCGACGATGTTGTGGACGCGATAATGTACGGCACGAACGGCGTTAAGCTGAAGCTGCACCGCGCCACGGAGTACGGCGGAGGAATTTACTACCAGCCGTTTGAGGGAATTATTCCCAATATGGAAAGACGTTACCGCGACACAAATTCCGAGTACAGCAAGGGGGAGATCGAGGACTGCATGAGCGAAACTCTCTGTCCCGAATGCCACGGTCACAGGCTGAAAAAGGAAAGCCTCGCCGTCACGGTGGGAGGCAAAAACATATCGGAGCTTTGCCGTCTTTCCGTGTCGGACTGCGTAGACTTCATAAACGGTCTGGAGCTTACGAAGCGCGAAAAAATGATAAGCGGTCAGATCGTCAAGGAGATAAAGTCCCGTCTCGGCTTCCTCAAAAGCGTGGGATTGGAGTATCTCACCCTGTCCCGCTCGGCGGGCACTCTCAGCGGCGGCGAAAGCCAGCGCATACGTCTTGCCACACAGATAGGCTCGTCCCTTATGGGCGTGCTGTACATTCTTGACGAACCGTCCATCGGTCTGCACCAGCGGGACAACAACAAGCTCATCGCCACGCTGAAACGTCTCCGCGATCTGGGAAACACCCTTATCGTGGTGGAGCACGACGAGGACACCATGTTCGCCGCCGACTACATCGTTGACATAGGTCCGCACGCGGGAGTGAACGGCGGAGAGATCATCTGCACAGGCACAGTGGAGGACATAATGGCCTGCAAAAAGTCAATTACGGGACAGTACCTCAGCGGCAAACGCTTTATACCCGTCCCTCAGACCCGCCGCGTGGGGAACGGCTGTACGCTTGACGTTATCGGCGCGTCCGAGCACAATCTGAAAAATATCAGCGTTTCAATACCTCTCGGCACGTTTACCTGCGTTACGGGCGTTTCGGGCAGCGGAAAATCCTCCCTTGTCAACGAGATAATCTACAAAAATCTTGCGGGAAAGCTGAACCGGGCGAAGATACGTCCCGGCAGCTTCAAGCGCATGGACGGTCTGGAAAATCTCGACAAGGTCATAGCCATCGACCAGTCCCCCATCGGCAGAACGCCCCGCTCCAATCCCGCGACCTATACGGGGCTTTTCACGGATATCCGCGACCTTTTCGCCAACACCAACGACGCGAAAATGAAAGGCTACGGCAGCGGACGTTTCTCGTTCAACGTAAAGGGCGGTCGGTGCGAAGCCTGCGAGGGCGACGGCATAATCAAGATCGAAATGCACTTCCTGCCCGACGTGTACGTCCCCTGCGAGGTCTGCAAGGGACAGCGCTACAACCGCGAGACCCTTGACGTTCACTACAAGGGCAAGTCCATTTACGACGTGCTGGAAATGACCGTTGACGAGGGAGTTGCGTTCTTCGAGAATATCCCCAAGCTTGCCCGCAGACTGCAAACCCTGCAGGACGTCGGTTTGGGCTACATTAAGATAGGTCAGCCCGCCACCACCCTTTCGGGGGGAGAAGCGCAGCGCGTAAAGCTTGCGACGGAGCTTTCCAAACGCGCCACGGGGCGCACCATCTACATTTTGGACGAGCCTACCACGGGACTTCACACAGCCGACGTTCACAAGCTTGTGGACGTTCTCCAAAAGCTTGTGGACGCGGGCAACACCATACTTGTCATCGAGCATAATCTTGACGTTATTAAGTGCGCCGATTACATCATAGATTTGGGTCCCGAAGGGGGAGACGGCGGAGGAACCGTTGTCAAGTGCGGAACTCCAGAAGAGGTAGCCGCCTGCAAGGAGTCATACACGGGCAAATATCTGAAAAAAATGCTGAAGAAATAAACTTAAAGCGAGCCTGACAGCGGCGCGCAAAGCTTTACCCTTTCCGGAACGGCGGTTTACGGAAAGGGTAAAATTCTTGCGCGACGGTAAATCCCACAGCTATTATAGCAAACCTACAAATTAACGTCTTTGTAGGGGCGGGGTTACCCCGCCCGTGGTTGCTGAACAGCGGGACGGGAAACCCGTCCCCTACAAACTTGGTTATTATTTTGTAGGATTGCTATAAATGCGTAAAAAATATTATATAATATCACAATATGCAAGCTTTATATTCCCCTGTCCAGAATTTTATAAACAAGCTCCATATCAATATTTTTGCGAACCTCATCCGCGAGTAAATTATACTGTTGTTCCCTGTATGTTTTTTTATCGGTTTTTTTGCCGCAGTAATGCAGACCTTTTCTTTCGTACAAAGCGTTTACGATACTTTCGGCAATTTCATGATTATCAAAAATCCCGTGAATATAGCAGCCGTAAACGCTGCCTTCAAATGCTCCGCCGCAGGATAAAAGCTGCGGACTTTCCGAAAAAGTTTCACCCATATGTATTTCATATCCGGAGAAATTTTTCCCGGAAAGGCAGGAAAAAATTCCGCCGATCTTTGAAAATTGCCCGCTTGTAAGACTGCGCTTTTTCTCTCCGGAAAAAAATGTTTTGCATTTTAAAAGACCCATACCGCCAATATTTTCTCCGCCCTCAATATTATCCGGGTCGGAAATTTTTTCACCTAAAATCTGATATCCGCCGCAAATTCCGAAAACGGGAATTTCTTTTGAAACGCATTTTTTTATTTCCGTTTCCAATTCATTTTCTCTAAGCCAATTCATATCGGCAACAGTGCTTTTTGTGCCGGGAATAATTATGAGATCGGGATTACCAAGCTGTCCCGATTTTGAAATATACCTCACGGAAACGCCGTCGTACTGTGAAAAAACATCAAAATCGGTAAAATTTGAAATTCGCGGCAGTTTTATTACCGCAATGTCAATTACTCCGTCCGCGTAATTCTTTTGAAGTTTTTCCGAAAGGCTGTCCTCATCGTCAATATCGCAGTGAATATACGGAATAACGCCGACAACAGGCTTTCCGCCGCGTTTTTCGAGAATTTCGACTCCGTCGTTAAATAAGCTTTTATCTCCGCGGAATTTATTTACAACAACACCCTTTACCATATTTTTTTCATCGTCTTCAAGCAGCGAAAGCGTGCCCAAAAGCTGAGCGAAAATACCGCCTCTGTCAATGTCCCCCACCAACAAAACGGGAGAATTTGCAAGCTTTGCCATACCCATATTAACAATATCGTCCGCCTTTAAATTAAGCTCAACAGGACTTCCCGCGCCTTCGATAACAATAATTTCATACTGATCTGTAAGAGCGTTATAGGCGTTCATAATTTCGGGAATAAGAGATTTTTTATGCTTAAAGTAATCAATTGCACGCATATTTCCACGCACTTCGCCGTTCACAATTACCTGCGAACCGACGTCGCTTGCGGGCTTCAAAAGTATTGGATTCATCAGAACCGACGGCGCAATTCCCGACGCTTCAGCCTGCATCGCCTGCGCTCTGCCGATTTCAAGAAAATCCTCGGTAATATAAGAATTTAACGCCATATTCTGCGATTTAAACGGTGCGCAGGAATAGCCGTCCTGCATAAAAATTCTGCACAAAGCCGCCGCAAAAAGGGATTTCCCCGCATTTGACATCGTACCCTGAACCATTATCGGTTTAGCCATTTTTGACCCTCCTTAACGCTTCGATAAGCGCGGTATTTTCTTCGTGACTACGCACAGCAATGCGAAAATAATTTTTTCCAAGCCCGATAAAATTTTGGCAGTTCCTTATTAAAATTTTATTTTTCAGGAGAAATTCATCAATCGGTAAATTACTTTTAAATAAAATAAAATTTGTTTCCGACGGGTAAACTTTATAATTTAATTTCTTCAATTCCGACGCTAAATAATTACGTTCCGTCTCAATAATTTCAAACGTTTTTTGTATATAGTTTTTTTCGTTCACAGCGGCAATTCCCGCAATTTGCGCAGGGGAAGAAACGCTCCAGAACTGCCCTGTCCGGCGGACTTTTTCTGCAAGTTCGCTGCTGCCGAAAAGCGCATAGCCAAGCCGCAAACCCGCCATTGCATAGATTTTTGTAAACGCTTTTAAAACAATGATATTTTTATTTATAAATTTTTTGACAGACTTACTTCCGCCGTATTTTATAAAGTCCAAAAAACATTCGTCGCACAAAAAAATAATATTCTTTTCTAAGCATTTTTTACAAATCATTTCAAGAATTTCGGCGTCAATCGTTCTTCCCGTTGGATTGTTCGGCGAACATAAAATAAGCATATCAATGCTGTCGTCAAGATTTTCAGGAAGATTTTTATCAAGTATAAAATCATTTTCTTCCGAAAGAAAATTCATGATAACTTCGCTTCCGAACTCGCGTAACGCTTTTTCATATTCTGAAAATGAAGGAACACAAATCAACGATTTGTTGGGCGCTAATGCTTGCACAGTTTTGTAAATTAAGTCTGCCGCACCGTTTCCGCAAACAATATTTTTTTCGGGGAAATTCTCATGTTCCGCAATTTTATTTATTAATTTTCCGCAATGCGGATCGGGGTATTTTTCCCAATCATCAATAGAATTCTTAAGAATATTTTTTACTTTTTCGGGCATACCGAGAGGATTGATATTTGCGGAAAAATCATATAGGATTTCATTTCTGTAAACATTGCCGCCATGCAGAAAATTCATCATAAAATTACCCCCATTATCAATGTCCTGACCGCCGCCGAAAAAAATAAAACGATCACCGAAGTGCAGTACATAAGGCGGTTTGCACGTCGTATATCTTCATTTTCGACAGGACGGATATTGTCACCGATATACTCTTTTTTGTGAAGCACGCCAAAATAATATGCGTCTCCCGCAAGCTGAATTTCGAGTGCGCCTGCACATACGGATTCTGTTTGCGCTGAATTTGGACTGGCATGTTTTCTGCGATCACGCCGCCAAATTTTAAAAGCGTTTTCGCCGTTAAATTTTAAAATAAACGTTGAAAGAATCATCACCAAAGCCGTAATTCTCGATGGAATATAATTTAATAAGTCATCAAACCTTGCCGCAAATCTGCCGATATCGGCGTATTTTTCATTTTTATATCCGATCATAGAATCCAATGTATTGGCGGCTTTGTAGAGAAATCCGAAAACCGCTCCTCCGAGAGAAATAAACATCAGCGGCGCAGTTACTCCGTCGGATGTGTTTTCCGCAACTGTCTCGACGGCAGCCCTGATTATTCCTGTTTCGTCCAGCATTTCGGTGTCACGTCCGACTATCATTGAAACGGCATTTCGTGCCTCCGAAATATTTTTTTCCGCAATTGCATGGTATACTTTCATGCTTTCCTCCCGCAGACATTTCGGTGCAATTAAATAGTAACACATGACGCTTTCGGCAGAAATTCCGATCCATAAATTTATTTTGTAAAGAGCAATTAAAATTACAGTCGGAATTGCCGTCGAAACTGTGAGAACGGTTAATGCAAGTATGATTCCGCCCAATTTTAAATTGCCTGCAAACCATTTGCGCACCTTGTTTTCAATCCATAAAATAAATGTTCCGATAAATCTTACCGGGTGCGGCAATTCGTATGGGTCTCCAAAAAACAAATCAATTATAAAGCCGATTATTATCGGCAGCGCAAAAACAAAAACGATCATATTTTCTCCAAAATAATAATTTTTTCGCCGTCAAATTCGGTAATAAATCCATCCCCGTTTTTAATTTGATAATCGTAATAATCCTTTTTCGGAACGGCGTATTTTTCAAGTATTGACATTATAGTTCCGCCGTGAACTATCAATGAAATAACAGTATATTTTTCAAATTCGGCAGTATTTTTTTCAAAAGCGGAAACACATCTTTTCCTGAATTCATCCGGATTTTCACCGTTCGGAAAAGTCATTTTTCCTCCGCTGTCTACCCATTTTTCATAATAAGAATTTCCCGACAATTCCTGATAATTTTTGCCCTCAAAATCGCCGAAATCGCACTCCCTAAAACTGTCAATTTCAATATTTTTTTTATTCGGGTAAATAATTTCCGCTGTTTGGGTACAACGCCGCATAGCACTTGAAAAAACGACTTCGCAGTCGGGATATTTATGTTTAATCAGCTCGTCAATTCCTTCGCCGCAAAGCGTTTCATCGGTTCTGCCAATGTATCTTTTTTCAAGATTTCCGTTAGTTTTTCCGTGACGTATAAAAATAATTTTCATGTAATTTCACCTTTTATTATCATGGGAATTCCGCAGCAAATCCGAATAACAGCGGACGATTTTTCCGCTATAATACAGCCTGCTCTGCCCACCTGTTCCCGCCAAATTCTTTCGTCTTTTTCTATAGGGATTATTCCGCAGCCGATTTCATTGATGATAATTATTATGTTGGAATTTTTTTCGCACAAGCTTTTCGTAAATTCTAAAACGTCAATTTTTTCATTAATAAGACGCTTTACCAATAAGTGATAATCGGATATGCATTTTGCTCCAAAAACGTCATTAATACCGCATTTCTCGCCGCTTAAAATATCGTTTTCGGCAAAATTAAAACGCTCTTTTACAAATATTTTTTTGCCTTGAAAGGCACCGCCTGTTATCATTATCATGACACAAATACCTCCGAAAATTTTTCGCCGATAACCGTAAAAACAAGTACGGTAATTTCACATAATTGCAAAAACCAGCCTGCCAGATCGCCTGTAATTCCGCCAAAATTTTTATATGCGGAAAATTTATAATAAATAAAACAAAAAATTGCTCCTATAAATGCAATTCCACCCACAAAAATGTTTTGAAAAAGCATTATTGCTAAGCATAAAATTACAGTTGTGAAAAGAATAGACACCGTTATTTTTTTATGTGCAGTTTTGGTAAATTCCCGTAAAGAACCGTCTTTTTTTGCACTTCTGAAAGTAACCGCCGCGATGCCACTGAACGACCGCGACAAAACAAATCCGCAGGCAATTATAACTATATTTTTTACCTCGCAAAGCAGTGCGGTTTGCAGGATCAAATATGTGCAAAGCCGCATTGACGCAAAAGATCCGACATGCGGGTCGTTCATGATTTCAAGTTTTTTTTCTTTGTTTCCAAAAGAAGATTTTGCATCAATAACGTCACAAAAGCCATCCAAATGTATTCCGCCCGTGATAATTATCGGTATAAGCGTGGAAACAGTTCCCGAAAGGAGTACACCTATTTTAAACACAGTACAGATATATTTCCAGAAAATAAAAAAAATGCCGATTATAGCGCCCACAAGCGGAAAAAAACACAGTGAATATCTTCTGTTTTCTTCTTTCCACTCGATTTGCGGCATGGGTATTCTCGAATACATCAAAAATGCCGACGCAAGCGATTTTAAAATTATCATATAACCACACCTTTCATCGGTATAGGAATTCCGTAAACGCACTCAATTACATTATCGGAAATTTCCGCTGCTCTGCGATTAATTTCTCCCATTGTCTTTATATAATCCGCCGTTCCCTTTTCATAAAAAATACCGTCCCCTCCAACCTCGTTTGTTACAATTATAAGAGCATTTGCGCGACTTTTTAAATATTCAAATCCTCGGATTATTTTTTCTGTAGGATCAAAAATTTTACCGTCCCGAAACATTTCGTTTGCACATAAATTTGCAGTGCATTCAAGTAAAATTCCACAGTTTTCGGGTAAAATTATTTCCGAGATATCTGTATATTTTTCAACTGTCTTAAAGTCTTTTCCCATGCGCATTTTTCTGTGCCTTTCGATTGCTTGAAACGCCTCATTTCCGTAAGGCTGCATGGTTGCAATATAAATTTTTTTCCCCGGAAATCCGTCCAATATCTTTTCTGCAAAATATGATTTCCCGCACTTTGCGCCGCCTGTAATAAGCGTCATCATTTTAATTCCACATACCTTTCAATTCCGATTTCTTTAAATCTGTGAGAGTTTTTATACACAGCCAGCGCCCCGTCCAGCAGCGGCAGGAGCATTATTCCCCCCGTTCCTTCGCCAAGCCTCATTTCTGCGTTTATAAGAGGTTTTAATCCGATTTTTTTAAGAAGCAATTTTCCTGCAGGCTCACTTGAAACGTGACTTGCAAGCATATATTCTGCAGAAATCGGTTCAATTTTATAGGCAAGCAACGCTGCAGCTGCGGAAATTACGCCGTCAATTATAATTGGAATTTCATAAATCGCACCGCCAAGAAAAAGTCCGACCATTCCGCCGATATCAAATCCGCCAAGCTTTGATATTAATCCTATTGGGTCATTTTTATCGGGGTAATTTACAGCAATCGCTCTTTCAATTACATTTATTTTCCGCTGTAAACCTGCACTGTCAAGTCCTGCACCCCTACCAGTAACAAATTGCGGCGATGCGTCCAATAAAACCGAAGCAAGAGCCGCCGAAGTTGTGGTATTTCCTATCCCCATTTCACCTGTAACAATAATTTGCGCACCTGTATTTTTTAGATCACGAATAATATCAATTCCTACAGAAATTGATTTTTCAGTTTGCTCTCTTGTCATTGCTGCACCGATGGCAATATTTTTCGTGCCATATGCAATTTTTTTGTTAATAATTTTCGTGCTGTCAACATCGTGATTTATTCCCATGTCAACCGCGATAACTTCTGTGTCAAAAACTCTCGCCAGTGCATTTATATTGGATGTGCCTTCCGCAATCGCTTTTGCGCAGACCATTGTTATACTGCTGTCCGATTGGGTTACATTTTCAGCCGTAACACCGTTATCCGAACACATTACAACAACTCTTCTTGTGCCGATATCTACATCGATATTTTTCTGAATTGCGGCAATTTTCTGAATGGCTTCTTCCAATAAACCGAGACTTCCCAAAGGTTTTGCAACGTCGTCCCAATGGTTTTTTGCGGCGAAAAAAATTTCATTATCGATATGTTTTATTTTTTTTATCCTATTCACTTAAATCACCGTATTCAATACATTTTTTTATAAAACTTTCCGCAATTTTTATGTTGGAATAAAAATATAAATGAGGGAAACCGGCATATAAATTTTTATATGCATGAATACATTTCCAACTTCGTCCGTCGGATTTTTTTGCCGTAAAATTTTTTCCGGGGCTGCTGCTGTCCCAATAATGAAATTCGTGAGCAAGAATTTTTTCACCTTTCTTGCAGAGTAAATTATCATTTTCAGCAGTCATTTCAATGTAACCGAAACGCTGCAATTTTTCAGTTTTGAAAGTTCTCCCTAAAATTATTCCAATACACTCATATTCCATTCCATCATCATTTTCAAGGCATTTATGCAAATACATAAATCCTCCGCACTCTGCAATGGTCGGTAAACCTGATTTAATTTTTTGATAGATATCTTTAATAATTGATTTGTTTTCGGAAAGCTGTTCTGCATACAATTCGGGATATCCGCCGCACAAAATGAGACCGCATGAATTTTCCGGAATTTCTTTATCTGTAAGCGGTGAAAAATATTTTATTTTACATCCCATTTTTTCAAGCAAAGAAAGATTTTCCGCATACTCAAAGCAAAATGCCTCGTCATTTGAAACCGCAATTGTCGGCAAAATTCCGCAGCTTATTTTTTGAATTCCGGGCGCAATGTATTTTGGGAAAATTTTGTTTGAAATTTTAATTATTCTGTCAATTAAAATATGTTTTTCAGCAAGTTCACCAAGCCGATTAATTTTATACTTTATATCGGCAATTTCATTTGCCGTAATAAGCCCCAAGTGACGACTCTCAATAATGAAATCGTTTAGAGGCATGTATCCGAGAAATTCTGTATCAAGCTCTATGCAGATTTCTTTTACAAAATCGACCAGTCTTTCCGGAAGCCTGTTGAAAATAAATCCGGCAATATTATTCGGCTTCCGATAGTCCAAAAATCCTTTTATTACAGCGCCTATCGAGCCGCTCATACCCTTGCAGTCAACAACAATTACAGCAGATGTTTCCGTAATTTCCGATACGGAAAATGCTGACCCTCTGTCACAATATCCATCGTAAAACCCCATAACACCTTCAATTACAGAAATATCGGAATTTTTTCCATTATCATAAAGCAGGAATTTCAGCACATCGTTATTGCAGAAAAAACTGTCCAAATTATTTGCTTTTGCGCCGATTATTTTCTCGTAAAACATAGAATCAATGTAATCGGGACCGCACTTAAATGATGAAACTTTCAGTCCTCTTTTGCAAAGAGCCTGCAAAATTCCGCAGGTAACAGTTGTTTTTCCGCAGCCGCTGTTTGTACCGCCAATAATTATTCTTCTCAACGTTTCGCCCCCTTTATGATAAACACCGGATTTTCAGCAGCGAACATTGTATGGGAACCCATTTTATTCGTTCTCGTTACTGAAATTTGAACAATCTCGGGAGTAATTCCAGCGCTATAAAAAACATCAACAGAGGTTTTTAATGTTTCAAGCGAGACAGCGGTTATTACAATATCAGCACCGCTATTTTTCCTGTATGCTGCGCTGATAATTTTTCCGATTTTTTCACTTCCTCCGCCGATAAAAACCTTGTCGGGAGCGGGAAATTCCGCAAGACATTCTGGAGCGTTCCCGCAGAATAAATTAATATTATCACACCTAAATTTAAGCTTGTTTTTTTCTGTCAAATCAATGGCGGAACGGTTTTTGTCCGTCGCAAAAACCGTTCCGTCAAAACATTGTAAAGCCATTTCCACAGATACGGAGCCCGTGCCGCATCCAATATCCCAACACACTTCTTTTGCACCTATATTAAGTTTGGAAATAACAATGCTCCGCACCTCGGATCTTGTCATCGGGACGTTTCCGCGAATAAAATTTTCATCGGAAATTCCGCATGAAGTCCCACGCTCGAAATTTTCATTTTCGGTTATCATCACGCATAAATTTTCGCAGCTTATTTCAGTAAATTCTATAGCTCTTCCAATGTGAATTTTTTCGTTTTCAAGCGAAAGATTTTCTCCGATATAAACCTTTATTTCGCCCAATCCGTATTTACGCATTTTCTCACAAATATCCGCAGGAACAACGCTTCCGCCCAATAAAAAGAAACAAAATTTATTCCTGCAAATGTTTCTGACAATATTTTCTTTTGTGCCATGCAAACTTATAAATTTCATATCTTTCCAAGGCTTTTTTATTTTTGAACAAAAATAAACCGGAGAGGAGATCCCACAAATTATTTCCTTTTCATATTTATTTAATGCAGCTGCAATTTTTTCAGCACCGCTGAAAAATCCGCAGTCTCCCGACATAAGTATAGCTACAATTTCAAAATTATTTTTATCAATAAAATCACAGATTTCTTCTGCTTTCCAACTTAAAAAAATGGGTTTATTTAAAGCTTTAAATGGTTTTACGGCTCGATTTGCACCTATCAAAATATCAGCTGATTTAATTATTTCTAACGCTTTCAATGTAAGTGTTTCATCACCGTCCATTCCGATCCCAATTATGTAAATTTTCATTTTAACACTCCTTTTTTATAAATAATTTTTTTAATTTCTTCAATCGTGTACCCTTTTTCATGAGGTCTTTTTAGTGTGATCAATTCAATCCCGCAATTTCTTGCCGCCTCCGCCTTTTGCGGATATCCCCCTGTTTCTCCGCTTTCTTTTGTAACAAGAATTTCCGCATTACATTTTTTGATATGCTCAATATTTTCCAATGTAGAAAAAGGACCTTTTCCAAGGATTATTTTATCCTTGGAAAACCCAAGATTTTCGCAGTATTTCACAATTCCATCGGTAGGAAGAACCCTTATCCAAACGCGATTTTGGTAATTATTTATTTTAATTATCTGTCGCAGCTCTTTGCTGCCCAATGTACTCAAAATTCGCTTTTCAGAACAATTAAGACGGTCGATTACATCGTAAATATTTTCCATGATTTCTCCCGAAATCATGGAATTTGCTTCCCTGGCAAGCCTATAATATTTTTTGTTGAATTCCTTACAGGCAGATTTAATATTCTTCGTTGCAAGTTCGGCATATGGATGTGTTGCGTCAATAATCAAATCGATATTATTTTTCGCAATAAGATTTTTTATTTGAAAAAAATCAAGTTCTCCGATAAGTTTTTTTACATTTTTATTTTGCGGAAGAAGTTCCGCTCCGTAATTTGTAGTAACCGAAATACAAATATTTATTTGATTTCTCGAGCAAAATTCCGCAAGCTGCCTGCCTTCGTAAGTTCCGCCGAAAATAAGAATTTTACACATTATTTATATACAGTTCCCTAATTCCATTATATATTAAAATGCTTGCAAACACAGTGTCATAATGCATAAATACACTTTTGCGTGTATGGAACGTTCTCCCTTCTAAAAAATGTTATGTGTATAATTGCACATTAAAAATGTAAAATATTACGTCTTATAAATACAAATATGATGTTTCATCAATCATTTAATCCGTACAAGATTTTTGAATTAAATATTTTGATTGATGTTCGTAATAAAGGGGCTATTCTAACATTGTAGTATTTTATACCCCCTTGACGTTACCATTTTCCCATTTATAATTTTTGTTTCGGAACAACCAACAAATATTGTTGTGAACATATCCGCTTGTGTATTTTTGAGATCCGCAAGCGTTATTATTTCGTATGTTTCGCCGTCTCTTCCAATATTTTTGGCGATGCCGCAAATTGTTTCCGGAGACTTATATTCGAGCATTATTTCACAGGCTTTTTGCAAATAGTCGCAGCGTGTCTTTGACGACGGATTATATAAAACTATTGTAAAATCAGCCTGCGCTGCCGATCTTATTTTTGCAGCTATTTTTTCTGCCGGAGTAAGTAAATCGGAAAGGCTTATCACAGCAAAATCGGCAGTAAGCGGCGCACCGAGAATTGCCCCTCCGCTAAGCGCGGCAGTAACTCCCGCAACGGTAACAATTTCTGCATGCGGATATTTTTCGGAAAGCTCATAAGCAAGCGCCGCCATACCGTAAACCTCGCTGTCGCCGCTGCATATCAAAGAGACGGTTATGCCGTTTTCAGCACGTTCAACAGCATATTGAACACGCTCTTTTTCCTGACGCATACCTGTAAAATAATATTCCTTTTCGGGAAAATATTTTTTCATTATATCCGTGTAAAACTTATATCCAACAATTAAATTACTTTTTTTTATTGCGTTTTCCGCCTCGATCGTCATACCATCGCGCTTTCCGCAGCCAAAACCAACAACATACAACATTAAAAAATCTTCCTTTTAAAATCAAGTTTTATCGGAATTTCCGCCGCAGCAACCGTTACGCCGTTTTCTGAAAATTTTGGAATTACAATGTTTCCGCCGCTGCACAGAACCGCGCTTCGTTCGCATACATTATCTGCCCCTGTTTTGCTCATAACAAATTCGGAAGATTCAAACTTTCCGTTAACATTCATAAGTTCCACAGCAGTAAACATTTGCAGTGAGATACCAATGTTTTCACAAAATTCAATCAGCCCTTTTTCCTCGGCTTTTATTTCAATTGTTGCCGCTGCACAAATTCTTTCAATACTGATTTTTGCATTTAGAAAAGCTTTTTTTACTTGCTTTTCTATAACATCGCAAGCGGTATTTTTCTTGCAGCCGATCCCCAAAACAACGTTTTTAGGGATAAGATTTAATGTTAAATCAAAAGGCTTTTCCGATATATTTTCGGATATGCAAATTCCTGCTCCGCAATTGTTATTTTCACAAATTTCAAACGGCAAATTTTCATACGGAAAATCACTTTTAATTCCTATTTTTTCGTTACTGAGAACAACTGCCGCGATTTTCTTTGCGGTATTAAAATCCGAAATAAGTAAATTATTTGCCGCCGCGAATAAATCCGGGGAAAATTTTCCGTCCGCGTCGGTAGCTGTAGTGATAACGGCAGCAGCTCCGATATTTTTTGCAATGATTTCCGCAATTCGGTTTGCTCCGCCGATATGTCCGGATAATATCGGTACTGCAAATTTCCCGCAGTCGTCAACTGCTATTACCGCAGGATCGGAAATTTTTGATTTTATCAATGAGGCAATTGACCGTACAGCAATTCCGCATGAGCAAACAAAAATTAAAGCGTCATTTTCATAAAATATTTTTTTTATTAATGTATAAATATCCGAAAAGCTTTCGGAAAATTCATCGGAATATTTATAAAAGCAATACCTTTTTACAATATGATTTTCTTCAAAAAAATCCTTTATTTTTTTTGTAAGAACCCGTCCTTTTTCCGACACGGAAATTATTGCGATTTTCATTTTTTTGCCTTTCTGAAACCGGTCTCAAAATTTTCATCGTATAGTTTTGACAGCGAATAATTATCTCCGAGAAAATTTCCGACAGTTATTAAAGCGGTTTTTGATATTCCGTTTTTTTCGGCTGTTTCAGAAAGATTTTCTATCTGACAGCGGCAAATTTTTTCGTCCTTCCAGCTTGCTTTATAAACGATCGCCGCAGAAGTTTTCGGAGAATATCCGCCGTTTATCAATTTTTCGGAGAGCTCCGAAAGCATATTCGCGCTCAGAAAAATTACCATTGTCGAGCCGTGCGCCGCAAGCCGTTCAATGCTCTCTCTTTCGGGTACGGAAGTTCGTCCTGCCATACGCGTGATGATGACTGTCTGGCTGACATCGGGGAGCGTGTACTCAGCTTTCAATGCCGCTGCCGCCCCGCAGAACGAGCTTACTCCCGGGCAAATTTTATATGGGATTTTCAGCTTGTCAAGCTTGTCGAACTGTTCCCGAACTGCGCCGTATAACGACGGGTCGCCTGTGTGCAGGCGCACGGTATTTTTATTTTCTTTTTCGGATTTTTCAATTACGTCAATAACCTCGTCAAGAGTCATACACGCGCTGTTAAAAAATTCGCAGCCGGATTTCGCATACTCTAAAATTTCGGGATTTACAAGAGAACCCGCGTAAATTATCACGTCAGCGTTTTCAATAATTTTTTTCCCGCGGAGCGTTATAAGGTCGGCTGCCCCGCAGCCCGCTCCCACAAAATCAACCATTGTATTCCTCCGAAATTATATTTATCAGCATATCCGCAGACATTGTTTTTACGGTAATTTTTTGTTTCTCCGAAAACATAACCACACCGATTTTCAGCAGATTTTTAACCTTTGCGTTTAAATAAAAATCCGTGCGTTTTGCAAGGACGTCAAGCACATTCCGCAAAATATCATTTTTCTCAAGAATATCCAAAGCCGCGTCGACGGTAACGCATTCGGGAATTTTTTTCAGGCAATTTATATCCGCTCCCGCAAGAACACCGCATGTCACGAGCACGTCCATGCGTCCGTCCGCCTGTGCCGAATGTGTGTTCATAATTCCCGCGCCGAGCTTGACAAGCTTACCGATATGTCCTATTATCAGTATATTTTCAAAGCCGAATTCCATGGCAATATCAATTGCTTCACCGATAAAATTGCTGCACTTAACACTCTTTTCAAGATCGAACGGCATTGAATTTTGAATAAAATTTCTGCTGTAATTTCCAATGGTCAGAAGAAGGCTTTTGCAGCCCTCGGTTTTGCGCATTTTTGCCTCAACACGGATAGTTTCTATCAGCGCGGAATTACTCATCGGTTCGACGATCCCCGTTGTTCCGATTATGGAAATTCCACCCTCTATACCCATTCGCGGATTGTAGGTTTTCTTTGCGATTTCCGCACCGTCGGGTGCGGAAATAATTAATTTAAAACCGCCGTGATAATCGTATTTTTCAGAAATTTCTTCAATCGCCGAAATTATCATTTTTCGAGGTACGGAATTTATCGCATACTCTCCGACAGGCTGATCGAGCCCCGCCTTGGTAACCCTGCCAATTCCCGTTCCGCCTGCTATTTCAATACCCGACGGAATAAAATTTGCTTCAGCAAAAATAAGCATACCGTCCGTAACGTCGGGATCGTCGCCGCCGTCTTTTTTTACCGCGCAAACGGCAGAATTTCCGGATATTTCCGCGTTAAGAATTTCAAGTTTCAAAGCAATTCCTTTCGGTGTGACTATTTCGGAAAAATCTTGTTTCTCACAGGTAAGCAGCATTTCCGCCGAAGCCTTTGCAGCCGCAGCAGCACAGGAACCCGTTGTATATCCGCAGCGCAGCTTTTTGGCGCCGCGGTAAATATATTCCTCAAGCATTGTTTTATGCACCTTTCAAAAAATAAAAAGAATGTTTAAGACAATACTTAATTAATGAAAGAAGCCCTGCTGCACGCAAGGCTTCTCACATTACATTTTCTTTCAGCCAAAGCCCAGGCCAACTCAAGGTAAACATTGTACAATCATTCTCCAAAACCCAATAAAACAGGGCAATGCCGGCACACTATTTCTTCACATCATCGACTTCATAGATCCGCCGAGGCTGTTAAGTTTCGTCGGACTTACCGAAAACTCTTGTTTCCCAATAACATCCTTTTTCTATAGTTATTATATCCGATGTTTTAATTTTTGTCAATACCTTTTTGAACATTTTTCCCGGCACAGCAACTGATATAAGGACAATTCGGTAACGGACGTTATCCGCACAAAGGGACAGAACAAAACCGTCGTTATGTGCAGCGACGGAAAAATGCATATGGCGCCCGATTTTGCTGTGAGTAAAACGAGGTATGATTTTATCGGAGCAGCCTCGGAGGGCTTCAGAGACGTCTGCCGCGACGGGAAATTTTTTTTTCGGAGCAGTGTGTACGGCATGGCACAGGATGACGGTTCTTTCTGCAGGAGTGACCGTAAAAAACGCTGTGCCCGACGCCGCAGCCGCCTTGCCGCTTTTCCCGGCGCAAATAAAAAGCAGAGCCGATTTTTCCGGCTCTGCTTTTTTAAGGCGTGTCAGTCTTTATTTTGATTTCCGTCCGCTGGTTTCTTTTTCAATTTTATTATAACGACCGCTGCCGCAGCAGCAATAACAGCCGCAGCAATTATTGCCAACAAAACCGCGGGACTGTTTTTGCTGTCAGAGACGCCGCTGTTTTCCGACGGCATATCCCCGTTTGCGGACGCGTCCGCGTAAGCTGCGTCCGTTTCGGCGGTTTCGCCCAAATCCGCATTTAAAACGTCTGACGAACCGTCACCGCGCTCGGATACGTCGGGTATCGGCATTCCGTTTTCGCCGTAATCCGCAGTCGGATATTCACCGTTTCCGCCGTCCGTACCCGCGCCCGCGCCGTGGTTTTCTCCGTAACCTTCCGCTCCCGAGGGGATATCGTCCCCTAACGTCAGCATTCCTATCGCGTTTTCAATGTCGAGCAAAGCTTCGTCTACTTCGTCCTGCGAAGCGGCGGGATCGGAAAGCACTTCCTTTGCGTTCTCCGCGGCTTCGGCAAGATCGTCATAGCTGCTTTCGCTGTAGTCGCTCTTTCTGTAACCGTCCGCTCTTGAAAGCGCGTCCTGAAGATCGGAAGTATCGGGGGGATCGCCGTTCTCTTCGGCGATTTCCTGCGTATCGGGCAGGATATCCTCGCCGCCGGCTGCATCGTCCCGGCGTTCTCCGTCAGCTTCGGCGGGAAAAGCGCCGTTATCCGTAACGGACGGCAAGGTCTCGGGAACGCCGTTTACCGCCGGATAATTCGGATATACCGGATAGACGGGGTAGCTCGGATAATCGGGACGTTCTGTAACAGCTCCTCCCGTACCGCCCGAAACGGACTGCCCCGACGAGGATATGCTCACCGGAACGGGATAATCAATCGTTCCGTCGGGAGAGACAAGCTCGCCGCCTCTTACAAATTTTACGGAATCCTTTACAATATCAAGCGTTGCGGCTCCCGAACCGTTGGCGGAGGTTATTTTCACCTTGCCGACGGTAAGGTATCCGTCCGCGGGAAACAGCGCTTCCGTTCCCGCAAGATAGATGTTGAGAGTTCCGGTATTGCTTTGGTATCTGCTTTCGACTATTTTTGAGGAAAGTCCGCCGTCGGGAATAAACTCGACATTCACAGCGTCCGAACCTGCGTTAACGCTGACCGACAGCTGCATGGAAGCTGTTTCCTCGGCGGCAGCCTGCGGAAAGTACAGCTCCAAAGCAGCCTCGCTGCCGTTTGCTTCAAGCTTTATCTCGTTGCCCGAAACCGCCGAAGCGGTAAACGTCATTGCCGCAGCGCAGCAAAATATCAGTGCCGTATTGATTATTTTTTCCGCAGCCGCGCGGACAGACTTTTTACTGAAATACATTTTCATACGCATTATTCCTCCGAGCCGTTTTCTTCGCCGATGAATTCTGACGGAGGCGCGGCAGTTTCCGTTGCCGCAGTCTCCTCCTCGGGAGCTTCCGTTTCGGCGGGCGCTTCTGTGCCGCTTTCGCCGGAAATCTCCGTATTATCGGGTTCAGCCGAAGTCTCCGTATTTTCCGTCTCGGTCTCGGTTTCCGTCTCCGTTTCGGTTTCGTCCGTAAACTCTTCGTCAATAAAGCTGCTTGCAAAGCTTATCTCGGGAAGGACTGTCGGCATATCCACAAACATCGAGTCGCTGACAAGTCTCTCTCCCTCATTGGTAAACGCGTCGTTCACGCGGTAAAGTTCCGCGCGTACCTGCGATATTCCTCCGAGATATACCGACGGTTCTATCCAGTAGATCCAAGTGCCGTCGGAAACGTCGCCGATAATTCCGCTGCCCGGGTCGTCGGCAAGTATGATGTGCCGCGCATTAAGATAGCCTGCGGAATCCACGCCGCCTACGATATTTCCGTCCCGGTCGAACAGCATTACAACGTTGTATGCGGGGCTGCCCTTATACGTTCCGGTAAACACCGTCGAGCCTGCCGGAATAACATCGTTTTCGCCGCTGCCGTAGCGGTAGTCCGCCGAAAGCACGCCTATCGCGGGAGTGCCGTCGAGTGTGCTTCTGAAGTCAACGTTGTCGCCCGTTACGCCGAGAACGTCAAGCTCGGCTATTGAAATCTGCTGTCCGGGCTGGTCGTAAACTGTCAGTTTCACCGCGTTTGCTCTGTAGGTGCTTATGTACTTCCTGTCGGCGTTTTCAAAGTATACGGTGCCGCTGCCGCCGAGGAAACCGCTTGCTGCCTCCTGCCAAGAGCCGTTTTCCGTCCGTACCGCTAAGCTGTAGCTGCCTATCGCGCCGCCGCTTCCTGCGGTGTACTTGAAGCCGGAAATCGTTTCATATCTGTTGAACGTCATAGTGATTTCCGCGTTTGAAGAAATTGTGCCGACGTACTCCGTACCTGTGTTTCCGTCCGCCGCAAGGACGATGGGATCTTCCGCTGCGGGAGCGCAGGGCATATCGTCGTCGCCCGTTCCGGCGGCAGGAACATTGACGGCTGCAATGCCTGTGCCGCTTACCGTCCACCAAGTCTTGTCAAGACTGCCGTCGTCCCGTATCTTTATAGGCTCGAGGGTTTTCGGCGCGGAACGGTACAGGTACCTGTCAACCACCGACACCTCGTATGTTACAACTCTGTTGTTAAGTCCCGCCGCATAATCGGTATAGGTGTTCCGTGTGGTAAAGCCCACAACTTCCTTGCTTACCTTTCCGCCCGAGGCAGTGCAGCGGACTATCTCATAGCCCAAAACTTCGTTTGCGGGAATATCCGCGGAAAGCGTGAAGTTCACCTGCGAGGGATTGCTCCAAGAAACGGAGGCAGACGTGTCAAATCCCACCGCCTGAACGTTTCCGCTTGTTCCCAAAGAGCCGCCGTAAGGATTTTCCATGCGGTAAACGCGTGAATCGTCGTCGGCGTAATAAATCGCCCTCTGTTCCTTTTCAAACTGGCTTGCGTACAGAACCGTGGTACTGTCGGGGATCTTGCCCCACCGCTCGAAAAATTCCAGCATATCCTTTTCCGCAGCCGCACAGGCAAGCCGCATAAGGTTCTGATCGGTGCCGCCGCCGAGGGTAAGGGAAATTCCTCCCGGAGCGGGAGCGAGGGACGGCGTGCGGGCATAGCTGTCAACCCTTGCATAGAACAGGTTTGCAAGCTGCTCGCTGCGGTTCTCGAAGGTCTTGTAGTTGTAATTGTTGTCGTAGGCAAGATGAAGCTGCCAGTACATACCAAGCTGCGTGGCGAGGTTAGAGGACTGCCCCGTTGCGCCGGACGTTACCTTGCCGTAAATGTTGTCGTAATTGAACCTCATTCCCGAGCTTGTGTCCTTAGCCTGGGCAAGCTGGGCGAAGTAGTTGTTCGTTATCTCGGCGACCTCATACGCGCCCTGATTTATGCAGTGACCTATCTCGTGAGCGATACCCCAGCCGAAATAGCTGCCGCTTTGGTATCTGCCCTCGCTGTCGGAAACAACGCCGCTGCCCGAAAGCATACTGCCCGTCTGCGCCCACTCTATGCCTATGTGGTTTCCCGCCGCGTACATAAACGCGCCGCTGAACATTCTCTGATAGCGTATATTAAGGTGACGTTTCGGCAGCCTGTCAATTTCGTTTTCCGCGTTAACGTTAAGTCCCTTGTGCTGATAGAACAGGTGCATCATATCCTCAACGGCGTTCATAGACTGTACCGTCTGCGCCGCCTTGTCGCCGTAACCCGCGCCCGCAAGCACCCGCTCCGCAGGCAGGGACAGAAGCATATCGTCAAGGAGAATATCCGTCGCGCCCAAAATACAGTTCTGCGCGCTGTATGAATACCTGTTCACGTTCGCGTTGGACGAACCCGCGTGGTACTGCTCGTGAAGCGTTTTCATTTGGTTTACATATGTCTGAAGCTCTTCCATGTAGACTTCCGCACGCCTTAGCTTTTCGTTTTCGTCCTCAACGCCGTAAAGGTCGAGTATGGGCACTTTCACGCCGCCGCTGACCCGAACCGCGTAATTGTCGTTTGCGTTGCTGCCGGTGTACTGAATATACAGCGCGCCGCCCGATTCCGTGTCTATCGACTGGATTTTCGGTATATCTATGACGTTTGCGCCAACTTTAAGCGTTGCTACGACCTTAGCCATTGCGCTTGATTCGGCGTGGTACTGTGTCGCCACAAGCTGCAGATTGGTAGCCGCACCCGTTTTCTTCGTGTTGTGACCGACATAAACGGTAACGGTATCGCCCGCCGCCGCAGTCACGCCTATGGGCTGCCATGCGTTAAGACCCGTAAAGCCTCTGTTCACGTCGGCGGTAGTGATGGAATTGTGTATGTATATAGGCTCGCTTAAATTTCCGTTTTTGAGGATAGCCTCCGCGTTGTCAAGCTCCGCTTCCAGCAGTTCCCTGTCGGGATTAAGCTCGCCGCTTACCTCGTCGGGAGTGTTCAGACAGGTTCTCAGACCGTCAATAACAGCCTGCGTTACCTCGGGCTTGAGGACAAGGTGCAGATCGTCATCGTAAAGGTCTGCGATATCGTCGGCAATAGTATCGTAATTATAGAAATAAACCTCGGAAACGTTGATATTTCCGCTTGCAAGATACCTTGCCAGGCCTATGCGGATTTTCTTTATCTGCGCCTTTTGGGGCAGCTTCAGAAGATAGTACGCGCGTCCCTCGCTGTCGGTTTTTCTTACGGTTGAAACCTGATTATAGCCTAAAGCCGTGGCGTTGCCGTTTGCGTCCCAGTAGGTTATCTTCGTGTAGAAAAGATTGGGACTTGTGGGTATGGCTTCGTGCAGGGCAATGGTCTGAATGGTGTACTCATCGTCAAATTCATAAACAAGACCTTTGTCGCCGAGATTGTTGTAGCCTCCGTCGTCCCAGGTATTGCGCAGATAGTAGGAATTGGGGTCTTTGTCCACGGTACCCCAGGCGGTTCTGCCGCCGTCCTCAACCGCACTGTTCATCATTGTGCCGTAGCTTTGAGCTGCGGAAATGATGTGCTGACCGCGTTCTCCCGCTTCGCCCGTGTTTATGAGCATATACCTGGGCATAACGGGAGCGTCAACGTCGGTAGTCGAAGCAGCCGCCGTAAGGGACGGCGCGCTTTCGCCGTATTCGTTTTCGGCGGTAACGTATACCACATACTCCGATTTATCCGCAAGGTCGGAAACGGTGTAGGACGTTGCCCTGATGTTTGCTATTTTTTGGTATTCACTGTCGGAACGGAGCTTGTAATAAAGATTGTACCATTCCGCGTCGTCGGTCTTTTTCCAGGAAGCCCTTATGCTTCTGTACGCACCTGCGGCGGTAAGTCCGTCGGGTTTATCGGGCTTCGCGGCGGCTTTCGGCACAACGGTTACGGGGGCGCTCCAGCCGCTTTTCCAAGCGCCGTTCACGGACTGCACCTTTACGGTGTACTCAGCGCCGTTTGTCAGTTCCTTATCCTTAAACAGGGTAACGCTGAGAGAGCAGCCGGTTACTCTTTTGGTTTCGCTGACGCCGTTCCGGGTTATCATTACCTCGTAGCCCGTAACGTTCACGCAGGGATTCCAGTTCAGCACAAAGGACTTGTTCCCCGCCGCTGCGGAAAGGTTTGCGGGAATATCCGAAGCAGGCTCGGAGATTTTATTTTCCATGCCGTTTACAAATTCCACATAGGAAATTTCCGCAAGGGGACTTTCCTTTGTCATTCCGGAAATTCTGAACGTCACTCTTTTTACCGCGATCTGACTGCCTAAATTTATGAGGATATTTCCCCTGCTGTCCTGCTCCACGGTAACGTTTCCGTCATCGAGGAGGTGATGAACGCCGTTTTCGATAAGAGCGATCTGTCTGCCCTCCATGCCGTATTCGTCCGTGTAGTCAACGGTAACCTCCGCTTTTGAAACGGGGTTATCCTCCGAAACGGCTATAAAAATTCCGTCCGCATGAGCGGCAGCGCCGTTGTCGGTAACGTCAAACTGCAGTATCACGGGGTTTTCCGAGGAAATAACCTCTCCGTTTAATGTTCCCAGCCGTACGCCGCCGTTCTTTGTGAAAAGGCTTTCAAGGCTTCCGCCGGCGACATAAGTGCCTTGCCCCACAGAAGCATTTATAACCGAGGACGGTATCATCACCTCGGGAACCGCCCGGGTATTCTCCGTAACCTTGTAACCCCTTGCAAGATACTCCAAATCCACAAGGTCAATGCTTCCGTCGCCGTTAAGGTCGGTAACTCCGAAGTTCGACCTGCTGTCCACAGCGTCGGTGAGCATTTTTCTGTCGGTATCGTCCACAACTCCGTCGTTATTGACGTCGCCGATAAGGAGCACGCCCGGGTGTGCTCCTCTGCCGTAGGAAATACCCTCGGCAAAGCCCGTCGTAAGATTGACGGAAACAGCCTGACTGTCAACATTTACCGTCTGCACATAATCGGCAAAGCCTTTGGCGGACACATTAAGAATATAGTCCCCGTCCGAAAGGTCTGAAAAACATACTCCGTCGGCTGTTTCTCCCGTCTCAAGCACAAAGCTTTCGGAAAAGTTCTGTCCGCCGCTTCCCGTCAACACCGCCGTAAAATTCAGATTGCCCTTCATTTCCAGCGCGGGGGAAACGCTGACATTGACCTGTCCCGTACCCCCGAACGCGGGCTGCGCGTATTCGTTGTCCGCCCAAACCGCACCGCTTGCCTGCAGTGCAAGTAAAAGAGCCAGGATAACGGATAACGGTCTTTTTTTATTTTTTTTCATATTTAGCATCCATCCTCTCTGCCGATGAACCTTTTTTACGAAACGAAGCTGTTCCGCACCATGGTTAATTATGGTTATTATATCATATTCTTCGGTGATTTGCAATATTTTTATACGTTTTGTAAAAAAATTGTAATCATTTGATATGCCGCGATAAAGCGCGGCAAGGGTAAATTAGAGCCAGTTCACATAAAAACCGCATCAAAAATCATAGTCAAAGCAAGAAACCCAAAATACATCACGTCAAGTTTATCATAGCGAGTAAAAACACGGCGGAAACGTTTTATCCGCAAAAAATACCGTTCAACTTCATTGCGCCGTTTGTAAAGTTCTTTATCGTATTCCCAAGGCTCTTTTCGGTTTCTTTTCGGCGGCACAACAGGTATAAATCCCTGTTTGACGGCAAGTTCACGCGTTTCATTATCTTCATATGCCCTGTCCATAAGCAGATAATGATTGTGCTCCGAATAAATGCTTTCAATAAGTTTTCGTCCTTCGGGTGCATCGTGCTTATTGCCTGCGGACAAACGAAAAATTACTGCATGTCTCGCAGATGCGGCAGCCAAATGAATCTTTGTTGTGAGCCCCCTTTTGAACGTCCTATGCTTTGCTCCCCTTCGGACTTTCTCGCTCCCGCCGCGTCGGAATGGACTTTAACACTCGTACTGTCTACACAAATAATTTCAGTGCGTATTTCAATAATATTTTCTTCCTGCAACGCCTCAAAAATACGGTCTATTGTACTGTTTTTACACCAACGATTAAATTTGACGTATATCGTATGCCGGTTTCCGTACTCGTTCGGCAGCGCCCTCCATTTGCAGCCGTTTTCGATTATGTACAGTAACCCGCATAAAAAATCATAATTTGATATTGTTGGCTTCTTCCGCTGTATCGGCATTAAATGCTCTATACGCTCAAATTGTTCTCTTGTTAATTTCATTATATCATACTTTTTCTTGTTTTTTAAGCCATTTATGTGAACAAGCTCTAATATGACAAGGCTTTACGGGCGCAGCCTCGGCGGGACACGCTGTGTTGACAAAACGCCTTTGAACACACCTCCGCACACGACAATTTTATCGTCAATACGTTTATAGCAAATCTGCAAAAATGCGTTATTTTGTAGGATTGCTACAAATGGCGAAACTGCATATACAGCTTATAATGGCAGAACAACTTCCGAAAAATTTGTTGATTATTTAAAAAATGTGCTTGCGCCTACGCTTCGTGACAGTGATATTGTCGTTATGGATAATATGCGGACGCATCATGCCAAAACAGTTAAAAAAGTTATTGAGGAACTTAAAATCAATGTTATTTTTTTGCCGCCGTATAGTCCCGATTATAATCCTATTGAGAAAATGTGGTCAAAAGTAAAAGCTGTTTTGCGCAAGCTCAAAGCAAGGTCTGCTTCCGAATTAACATCTGCCACAAATGAAGCCTTTGATTTGATTTCTGTCGATGACTGCTGCGGATGGTTCGGTTCTTACTTTGTTGAGCGTTAATTTGAGGGGTTGCTATAGACGGTCTAATCGAATTGCGAAAAACAGCTCTGCCCACGGTAAATTTAGGCTGTAAATGTTGTTTCAGAAGTTTTTCATGTAGCTTAAAAGCGTCGTGTGAGAATTTGCGGAATTGTCCAAAAAGTATCTCATCGTGCATATCAAGTCTGAGCTTGTCAGCGAATTGGTGTAACCAACATTTTCATGCGTGTGCTCTATATTGCCCAAAAATTGAATTATATTATTGTTTATCGAAACTTGAATTTGATAGCGTTTATCATTTGCCGAAAAGCAAAATGGTAAACGTTATTTCTATTTCTATTTCTATTGATAGATTTACACCCCAAGTGCACCAAAATTCACAAAAAGTTAAGAAACAGCTCAGCGGGAGAACGAAAACCCAAGCGTTTCCGGGGACGGTTGTTAATAAGGTCAACAACAGCCTGAAGTTCCTCACCGGAAATGTCGGCAAAGGAAGTGCCCTTCGGGAAAAACTGTCTGAGCAAGCCGTTGGTATTTTCGTTAGTACCTCTTTGCCAAGGCGAATAAGGGTCGCAGAAAAAGACTTTCATTCCCGTCCCCGCGAGACGTTCATGAATTGACGTTCTATCGGGAATTTTGCCACGCTTATCCTCGCCTTTGCATTTCTTGTGTTTCCATTTGAAACGCATAATTTTTTTCAGCTGTTTAGGGAGAATTCCGCTGTCGATTGCCCTATAAATGGTTGGGTACGAAAAGCTGGACGTCTGCTTTTTAAGTTTTGTGCGCCCCGCGATTTGCTCGGGAGACCACCTCTGTTCAAGCTTTTCGACAACGTAATTTTTTGCGGTTTCATCTTCAAGAATGGGTTTACGACCGCAGTTTTTCCTGCGTTCGGCATATTGCTTGTCAGCGTAGTTTGCGGAATATG
>JAMPIC010000021.1 GCA_023663025.1 Prevotella sp. | reverse complement strand
TACTTGAGGTAAAATAGTTTGTTACAGTTCATGTCATAACCCACCATTGACGGCGCAAACGCCATACCCACCCTTTCTCAGTATCTCATATAATAACCATCTCCTTGAGAATTTTTAGCAGTATTATTTTTACTACTTTAAACACACCCCGAGTCGGCGCGAGCCGACTTCTTTTCGGCAACTCGTCTAAATCCGCAAGCAAACTTTAATAGGTTAATGTCCTAAATCAAATACTTGACAAAAACGATACTGTGATAAACTATTGTATAGTTATCACAGTATTGCTTAAATTTCTCAGGGGCTGTACCTATTGTACCAGAGATACAGTTGTTTGACAAAATTGCCATAAATTTTGATAATGCAGGAAATGTCATTAATAAAATTGGGTTTTATTTGATCCTTAAAAGATAGAAAACTTGCGAAAAGATGCAATAACTTCTTGAAATCAAATGTCACCCAATGGCTTAAAATCGTCGTTTGGCGAAGTTTCACAGAAAGCCGGAAATGCAAGGAAAACAATAAGGGATTGGTATTATACCCGTATCGGGGGAACGGGAAAACCCGTCCCCCCGAAAAATCAGCCCTGCTTGCCGAGGAACGCCGCGCCGATAATTCCCGCGTCGTTGCCCAGCTTTGCCACGGTGATTTCCGTGTTTTTGTCAAGCATTCTGGTATAAACTTCCTTTTTCACAAGTTCAACCATTGGCAGCAGAAGCGGGTCGCCCTCGTTGCACACGCCGCCGCCGATACACAGAATATCAGGCTGGAAAATATTGATAACATTGGTAATTCCTGCCGCAAGGTACTTGATATAACGGTCAACCGTCTCCTTGCCCGCGGTATCGCCCGCACGCATTGCCTCAAAAGCGTGCCGCGCGGAGGAATGTCCGTCCCTCTCGGCGTACTCCGCCATAAGGGTTTCCGGGTGGGCGGCGATTGCCTCTTTTGTCATATTTATAAGTCCCGTGGCGGAGGAAAACACCTCGAAACAGCCCTTTCTGCCGCATGTGCATTGGGGACCGTCCACCTCGATAACCATATGACCGATTTCAGTACCCGCAAGGTTGCGACCCGTGAAAATTTTGCCGTCGATAACGACCCCTGCGCCAACGCCCGTGCCAAGGGTGATACAGACCGCGTCGGACGCGCCCTTTGCCGCCCCTGCCAGAAATTCGCCGTAAGCGGCGGCATTGGCGTCATTGGCAACGTAAACGGGTTTGTCGATGTGTTCGCGGATATACTCCCGGATTGGGACGTCCTTAAAGCCGAGATTGTTGGAATAGGGGATAGTGCCGTTCACGTTGTCGGCGATGCCGGGCGTGCCTATGCCTATCCACTCGGCGGCGGAAACGTCGATACCCGCGTCCCTGCACGCTTCAACGCTGACCTTAGCCATATCGTCCGCGATGTCCTTTGCGGGGCGAGGGCAGAGGGTTTTGGTTTTCGCCTTGCCGATAATTTCAAAGTTTTCGTTCACCACGCCCGCCTTGATGTTAGTTCCGCCTAAGTCGACGCCGATGTAGTACTTCATAAAAATTACTCCTTTCAGATGTTAGAAAACAGAGGTTAGAGGATAGAACCGTACGGTTCTGTTTTAGGTTTAATTATTGGGAATAACTGTCAACTATACACTGTCAACTGTCAACTAAAAGTTAGAGCCGTTCCACCCCCAATTTTCGGTACACATATAGCTGACGTAAACCCTGTCGGCGGGTACGCCCAGATCGGCGGAAACAATTTCCGTGATTTTCCCCGTAAGGGCGGACATCGCCCCCGCCGAGGGGTTTCCGTAAATCTGTACCTCAACCATGGCGGCAGGCTCGTCAGTGCCCTTGAAGTAGAGGGTATAGTCCCCCTCGATCCCTGCCATAAGCCAGCTTTCGGACTTGCCCGGGATAGCTGTAATGGCAGTCCCCAGCGCGGACTTGATGTTCTCGGCTTTCTCCTTTGTAACGCTTGCGTTTGTTTTGATGTTGATAAATGGCATAAAAATTTCTCCTTTATAATTTATTTTAAATGGAATTTAACTCACAAAATCGAGCCGAACCAGTTTCTTTCCGTTGGGCAGGGGTTCGTCCGTACTGTTTATAAGCCTGTAACCGATTTCCTCCATAGTCTGTATCAAACGGGTTTCCTCCATTTGGCAGTGAACCTCGTCAAGTCCGTCAAAGGCGTGTATATACGGCGAGTCGGACACCCAGCCGCCGCCCGTGTTTATCTGAATAACGCAGGAAACATATTTCGGCTGAACCTGTTCAACCGCCTTTTTGAAACAGTCATAACCGATATATTCTATCAGCAGATTTGCGATAAGCAGCTCAGCCTTCGGGAGCTTGTGCGCCTCCACAATCAAATTAAGCTGTATACATTCCAGAATATCCGAAATGTCCGAATATCTTTCCTCGGCGGCTTTAAGGTACTCCCCGTTAATATCAACGCCGTATACCTTTCCGAATTTTTTCGGGTCAATATGTTCAAGACCGTTTCCGCCCGCAATTCCCAAAACCATAACCGAGCCGACAGGGTAAGCGTTAAACTGCTCCCTCATCATTTTGTTCATAGTCTGCAATTGCAGTACCGAATTAAATTTCATATGGTTTTCGTAATCGGACAGCGGTATTTTTTCCCAAGGGTTTGTCATAGCCGTTCTCCCTTAAAATTTTTCATAATGCACAATAGTCATTCTTTCGTTTATAACCTGCGTTTGCCCCGTTTGCCGATACCCCGTTTTTTCGTACAGACGACAATTGCCTTTCTCTTGAAGAATTGTGTCCAGCTCCCAGCCGCCCCGACCGTGGATTTTTTCGGCTGCCGCAATCGCCTGTTGGGCGTAACCCCTGTTTCTGTACTCTTTCGCAATAAAAATCGGGGAAATCCGCTTAGGGCTGCCGTCTTTCATATCCACCACACGCACCGCGCCCACCGTATTATTATCCGCAATGATATAGTAGAAATATGTGTACGGCTGCAAAAGCCTTGCCTTTACCCGTTCAACGGTTTCGTTGGCGGGACTTGTTTCATAGTCGCGGTACTTTTCAAGCAGCTCGGCAAAGGCTGCCTTTTGCATACGCCATATTGTTTCGGCGTCGTTCACGGACGCTCTTTTCAGTTCCAAGGCAATATCCTCCGATTATTTTTTTCCGTCACGCTGTTATGTATCTGCGGGCGCATACAGGATGCGCCCCTACAATTATTTTACCAAATTTTGCAAATAACTGTCAACTATACAATATACACTGTACACTGTCAACCGTCTATTTTTGTAAATACAGCTTTAAATGCCCCTGTCAGCGTGTACTCACCGCACCCTGCGGGAACGAAAACGCTGTCGCCTTTTTTCAGGGAGAGAGCTTCACTTCCGCACTTTAACGTGGCGTTGCCCTCCAGTATCAGTATGTTGTGGAAAGACGTACCGTCCGCGTTAAATGCCGCTTGCTTTTCCGTTTCAACGGAGTAAACCGTGAAATACTCGCACTTCGACAGCAAACGCTTGACCGCGCCGTTTTCCTCAAAGCTTTCCGTTTTGGGGTACGGTTTTGCGGGGCAAAGGTTCGTCACCTCAACCGCCTTGTCGATGTGGAGCTGTCTCGGCTTGCCGTCCGCACCCACGCGCCCGTAGTCGTAAATGCGGTAGGTGGTGTTGGAATTCTGCTGTATCTCCGCGATAAGGATACCCTTGCCGATAGCGTGGAGAGTTCCCGCCTCGATAAAGAAAACATCGCCCTTTTTCACGGGTACGGACTGGGTTATCTCCAGCAGGGTGTTGTTCTCGATACGCTGCCGAAATTCCTCTTTTGTGACCTCTTTTTTGAAGCCGTACAAAAGCTCCGCGCCCTCGTCGCAGTCCACGATATACCACATCTCGGTTTTGCCGTACTCGCCCTCAACCCGCTGCGCGTACTCGTTATTCGGGTGTACCTGTACCGAAAGGTTGTCCTTAGCGTCGATAAGCTTAATCAGTATGGGAAATTGTTCAAATCTTTGGCAATTGCTTCCAAGCACAGACTTGCCCGCAGTTTCGATATATTCCGCAAGGGTTTTCCCCGCGTGCTCGCCGTTGGCGATTGTGGAATTGCCGTCTTTGTGGCAGGAAAGCTCCCAGCTTTCGGCGATTTTATCGAAGTCGCAGTCCTTGCCGAAGTCGTCCCGGAGACGGGTTCCGCCCCAAAGGTAGTCCTTGAAAGCGGGTTTTAAAAGCATTGGATACATAGAAAATTCCTCCTTGAAAGATGAGTATATGCATTTAATTATAAAAATCCAATTTACAGTATACCATAAAAAACCTCCGCTGTCAACGAAAAAAGCCTGCGCGAAACCCGTCCGTAAGGGAAAACTGTACGGCTTCCTATCCTCCTTTCGGAAATTTTCGCCTGAAACCGTTCCGCGCTTGCGGAATAGCGATCTTTCATTTATAATATACATATGGAACGCCGAGCGTTTCAGCTTTCAAAAAAAATTTTTGCTTTTCTTGTAACGTTTTACGTTTTAAAATGTTTAATATACAGAAGGGGGTGAACGGTCTGGAGTTTGACGAAACATACAAAAAATACGCGGACTCGGTTTTCCGTTATCTTACAGCGCTGTGCGGAAACGCCGATCTTGCCGAGGAGCTTACTCAGGAAACTTTTTTCCGCGCGGTAAAGTCCGCAAACAAATTTGACGGAAATGTCAAAGTCACCACATGGCTTTGCCAGATTGCCAAAAACGCGTATTTCTCCCACCTGAAAAAGGAAAAGCGCAGATACGGCGCAAGTCTTGACGATATGGAAATTCCCGTCGAAAACGATATGCTTGACAGGGAAAACTGCCGCGAGCTTTATAAGACCGTCCACCGCCTTGACGAGCCGTACCGCGAGATAGTCCTGCTGCGAATGCATACCGATATGAGCTTCTCCGAGATCGGAGAGATCTTCGGCAAGTCCGAGGGCTGGGCGAGAGTGACCTTCTACCGCGGCAAGGAAAAACTGAAAACGCTGCTTGAAGAAAGGAATGATTGAATGATAGTTACCTGCAAAGTTATCGAGGATCTGCTTCCCCTTTACGCGGACGGGATATGCTCCGAGGACACAAAGACAATTGTGGAGCACCACATCGCCGAATGCGCGGAATGCAGAAAAAAACTGGAGGCTATGACTTCCGATACCGCCGAAATTCCCCAAAGCGGGGATAATGGACGTTCCCCGGAAAATCCGTTCAAAAAATTAAGGAGACACTACACGCGGCTCGCGGTCTGCACGCTGCTGATATGCGCGGCTGTGCTTATTCCGTCGGCGCTGCTGTTCACGCTGCATATTAACGAGGAACTCGATCAGGGTATGAGCTTTTCAAGCCTTTCCGCGGGACGGGATATGAAAAAGTTCGGAAAAATGCTCAAAAGCGGCGAGTACCGCGCCGCTCTCGATACCGTCGATCTGTATTATCAGGACGAGTACAGTCCCGAGGAGCTGACGTCCATCAAGGATATGTTAGCCGCCGATATGGCGGAATTCTACAATGAATATCCCATAAAAAAGATGAAAGCCGAGCCGGACGACGGAAAATGCGGCAGCGGATATCTGTTTCTGTATCTTGACGGGAAAAACTCTCGGAACACGGACGGCAAGCCGGAGCAGCATCTGTACTTTGCTTTCGAGGAAAACGACAGCGGTTCGCGCACTATGAAGCTGGGCGATGGCTATAGCTATTGGAATCTTCCCGGACAAGAACAGGACAACAAGCTTGACCGCGAGCTGAACGCGATTTTTCCCCAATTGGCGCTTGTCCCCAAATCATTGGCAGAAGATTATTTTGACAGATTAGAAAATGAAACCGATTTTTATTTTACGTTCTGGAGGTTTACAACTGCCGAAAAGCTTTCATGCGACAATTGGAATGACGATGGACGCAAAATCTCCGATGAGGAGGTCATAAACTGTGTATACGCCCAAAGGCTGGTGGAGCTGTTTGAGGACTACGATTTTTGTGGCTGCCGTGGCGGCGACGTTGCATATATTCAAGAAGAAATTCTGGATATGCGCAGCTATTTCAGCCAGCATGCCGTTATGACATGGAGCGCGTCGGGCGGCGAGTTTACGGTGGAATTTGATGTGCCCATACTGTGCTACGGCGACTTTACGCATCTGAAAAACGTTTCCTATTCGGACAACGCGCCGAACGATTTCAAACAGCGGTTCGAGGAAATTTTTGTAAACGACGAGCCCGTCTACGATCAGTACACCACCCCGAAGCTGAACGACGGAAAATTCTACCTTAACGGCAATACCGAAAGCTGTTATTACGAATTTTCCGGCAGCAATGTGATCTTACACGCGGAAACCGACGAGCAGCTCCGCGAGCTGTATGAGGCGGAGACTGCAAACAGCGATAACGATATTGTTCGCGATTGGGACTTTGACAACTGGTACGACCATCTTGAAAAAACAAACGAAGCCAAGCCGTATGAGATAGTCCCCACGGACGTCGGCGTGCGCGTTCTTACCGGCGTTTCTTACACCGACGACGGCTATCGGCGTTTTGAAAGCACGCTCCCGTACATTAACGGCGACTACATTAAACGCGACGGCTGCAAATTTATAAGGGTCTCGTAAAAAAATCTCCCATACAACACTGTATGGGAGATACTTTATTCTTCTTTTTTATCTTTGCCGGCTTCGCTGTCAGCGTGGGTGAGCGCGTATGCAAGCGTCATTATGCTGTCCCCCAGATGGACGTTTTCCACCGCCGCGTCCTTGTGGGCGACCTTTATATCGTAGTGACTGAAATTCCAAAAAGCCGTTATTCCCAGCGACACCAGCTTGTCCGCAAGCTCCTGAGCGGCTGTTTTGGGTATGCACAGAATGGCTATCTGCGGCTTTTCCTTCAGGAAAAAGCTTTCCAATTCCGACACGGGCGTAACGGGAAGTCCCGCCACCACGCTGCCCGCCTTTGCGGGATCGCTGTCGAAAATTCCTATCAGATCGCAGCCGTACTCGCTGAAATCCATATGCGTGGCAATAGCCTTGCCCAGATTTCCCGCGCCGATGAGCACAGTCCTGTAGCCCTTGTCAACGCCTATAATTTTACCTATTTCATCATGAAGCTCCTGCAAATTGTAGCCGTAGCCCTGCTGCCCGAAGCCGCCGAAGCAGTTCAGATCCTGCCGTATCTGCGAAGCGGTCAGAGACATCTTCTCAGCCAGTTCGCCCGAGGATATCCTCACCGTGCCCTGCTTGAGAAGCTCTCCCACAAATCTGTAGTATCTCGGCAGCCGCTTTATTACCGATGTTGATATATTCTTTGCCATGACGTTTCACCTTTTTGAGAAAAACTTTCTGGTATGGTTTCGGTTCAGTTCTGCATCATTTTTTCAAGTCTCTTGTTTATTTCCACAAGGAAAGTTTCCGTGTCAACGATCTGCTTATTGGGGAGCTTGCTCATTGCCGCCAGGTTCTTGTCCATAATACCGTCCTCCATTGTCTGAACGGAAGCTTTTTCCAGCTTGTCGGCATAATCACAGAGGGCGGGAATACCGTCAAGCTCGCCCCTCTTGCGGAGCGCGCCCGACCAAGCAAAAATAGTCGCAATGGGGTTCGTGGAGGTCTTTTCGCCCTTTAAATAGTTGTAGTAGTGGCGCGTTACCGTGCCGTGAGCCGCTTCGTACTCGTAAACGCCGTCCGGGGAAACCAGTACGGAGGTCATAAGTCCCAAAGAGCCGAAAGCCGTGGCGAGCATATCGGACATAACGTCGCCGTCATAGTTCTTGCAAGCCCAGATAAATCCGCCCTCGGAGCGTATAACGCGGGCAACAACATCGTCTATCAGCGTGTAGAAATACTCGATACCAGCCGCCTCGAATTTGGACTTGTATTCCGCCTCGTAAATCTCGGCGAAAATGTCCTTGAAACGGTGGTCGTAAGTTTTGGAAATAGTGTCCTTTGAAGCGAACCACAAGTCCTCCTTGGCGTCGAGAGCGTAATTAAAGCAGGCTCTCGCAAAGCTTGCGATAGAATTGTCAAGATTGTGAACGCCCTGCACGATACCGTCGGAATTTTTAAAATCGTGGATAAGAGCCCGGGTCTCCTTACCGTCCTTGTCGGTAACGACGATTTCCGCCTTGCTGCCTTGGGGAGCTTTCAGCTCGGTGTTTTTGTAGATGTCGCCGTAAGCGTGACGGGCGATTGTGATAGGCTTAGTCCATGTGGGAATGTAGGGCGTAATGCCGTCCACAAGGATAGGCTTTCTGAAAACCGTGCCGTCGAGGATCGCGCGGATAGTGCCGTTCGGGGACTTCCACATCTCTTTCAGCTTGTACTCCTCAACCCGCTGGGCGTTTGGTGTAATGGTGGCGCACTTTACAGCCACGCCATATTTTTTTGTGGCGTTGGCGGAATCAACCGTAACTTGATCGTCCGTCTCGTTGCGGTGAACAAGACCCAAATCGTAGTATTCTGTGTTCAGCTCGATGTAGGGGTTGATGAGAATATCCTTTATCATCTTCCAGATGATACGGGTCATCTCGTCGCCGTCCATTTCCACAAGGGGGGTGGACATTTTGATTTTTTCAGACATTTTCAGTTCCTCCGTTTTTTATTAAGAATTAGAGTTTATTTTTTGAAGATATATCAATAGCAAGTCCGATCGCCGTCCCCACAAGAGCGCAGGCGAACACCATCGCCCCGAAGCCGCCCGTGAACGCTCCCAAAACCGCCCCCGCCGCAATGCCGACCGCCAATCCGCACAGCGGACGGCTTACGGCTTTCCGCCTTGCCGAGGGTTCTTCTTCCGCCCACCGCTTTAAGGTTATGAGACGTTCGCCGTCGTCCCCCTCGTCCGGGTCGAAAGCTGTGTTCCTGAGCAGGTCGCAGGGGAACGCGGGGCAAAGTCCGCAGTGCTCCAAAAGCTTATTTTCGCAGCATTTTTTTATTTCGCAGTCCCCAGCCCAGTTTCCCTCCTCAAGTTCGGGACAGCCGGGGCAATCGCATTCCTCGCGGTTTACGCAGCTTTCGCAGTCCAGACCGCAGCGTGACACGCAGTTTGACATTATTTCAAGCTTTCGCGGGTGTAGTCCAGCAGACCGCCCGCAAGGATTATATCCTTTGTCCTGCCCGTAAGCTCGCAGAGTACGGGTATTTCCGCACCCGTGGTTTTATTTTTGAGGGTAATCTCGGTTTTGCCCGATATAACAGCCTCGCGGATATTTTCCAAAGCAAGCTCGTCCCCCTGCGAAATTTTATCGTAATCGCTTTCGTTGACGAAAGTCAGCGGCAGAATTCCCGCATTGATAAGATTGGAGCGGTGTATTCTCGCAAAACTCTTGACGAGAACCGCCTTTACCCCAAGGTGCAACGGGGCAAGCGCGGCGTGCTCGCGGGACGATCCCTGACCGTAGTTCGCGCCGCCCACGATAATGCTCTTGCCCAGCTTTTCGGCGCGTGCGGGAAATTCCTCGTCGCACACCGTAAAGCAGAATTTGGAAATCGCGGGAATATTCGACCGCAGCGGCAGAATTTTCGCGCCCGCGGGCATAATGTGGTCGGTGGTGATGTTGTCCCCCACTTTAAGGGAGCAGGGCGCGGAAATGCTGTCCGCCAAAGGCTTTGTGGCGGGGAAAGGCTTGATATTCGGACCGCGGAGTATCTCCACCTTGTCCATTTCCGCTTCGGGAGCAGGAGGAACTATCATATTGTCGTTGATGACGAACTCTTCGGGCATTTCAAATACGGGCATTTCTCCCAGCGTTCTCGGGTCGGTGAGTACGCCCGCGATCGCCGAAGCCGCCGCCATTTCGGGGGAAACAAGATAAATCTGACCGTCCTTAGTACCCGAACGTCCCTCAAAGTTTCTGTTGAACGTCCGCAGGGAGATACCCTTTGAGTTGGGGGACTGCCCCATACCGATACAAGGTCCGCAGGCGCTTTCGAGAATTCTCGCACCCGCGTCAATCATAATTGCCAGCGCACCGTTTTGCGCAAGCATATTCAGCACCTGCTTGGAGCCGGGCGCGATAGACAGCGAAACGTCCGGGTGAACGGTCTTGCCCTTTAAAATGTGGGCGACCTTCATCATATCCATAAGAGAGCTGTTCGTGCAGGAACCTATGCAGACCTGGTCTATCTTCATACCCTTTAAATCCTCGGCGGACTTGATGTTGTCGGGAGAATGAGGACAAGCCGCCAGCGGCGCAAGCTCGGAAAGATTTATTTCGATAACCTCGTCGTACTGCGCGTCGGGGTCTGCGGAAAGCTCCTGCCAAACCTCCTCACGCTTCTGTGCTTTAAGAAACTGCTTTGTTATCTCATCAGAGGGGAAAATCGAAGTGGTCGCGCCCAGCTCCGCGCCCATATTTGTGATTGTGGCGCGTTCGGGAACGCTTAACGTTTTCACGCCCTCCCCCGTGTACTCAATAACCTTGCCAACGCCGCCCTTTACGGACATTCTGCGGAGGACTTCCAAAATAACGTCCTTAGCCGCCACCCAAGGGGAAAGCTTGCCCGTCAGCTTAACGTTGACGATTTTCGGGTATGTAATATAGTACGCGCCGCCGCCCATTGCCACGGCAACGTCCAGACCGCCCGCGCCTATGGCTATCATACCGATACCGCCGCCGGTGGGGGTGTGGCTGTCCGAGCCGATGAGGGTTTTGCCGGGCGCGCCGAAGCGTTCAAGGTGTACCTGATGACAAATGCCGTTGCCCGGGCGCGAGAAGTAAATGCCGTGCTTTTTGGCGACAGAGCCGATAAAACGGTGGTCGTCGGCGTTTTCAAAGCCCGACTGGAGAGTGTTGTGGTCTATATAAGCCACGGAGCGTTCCGTCCTGACTCTGGGAACTCCCATAGCCTCAAATTCGAGGTAAGCCATAGTACCCGTTGCGTCCTGGGTGAGGGTCTGGTCTATGCGAATGCCTATTTCCCCGCCCTTGACGAACTCGCCGTCAACAAGGTGCGCTTTCAGAATTTTTTCCGTTAATGTGTATCCCATTTTGATCGTCCTTTCATTTTCACATTAAAATACATAATCATTATAACATTTTTTCTGTCTATTGTCAATATTTTATCAAGGTAAACTCAATATTCAAACATAACCGTGCCGACTGCGGTATCGCCCGGGTGAACACACGGCGGAGTATGAGTTTCGTCGTCGATGCTGTCTATGTAAGAAACGTTGTATCCGTCATATACCGGTTTGCGTAAATTCACATGAGCGTGATTTTGCTCTTTTGGGTAGTAAATATTCATTTTATAAATACCGTCGTTATATTGATCTGTAAACTCATTCCAAAAATACCGGATATCCTCGTCCGAAGTGTTTTCAAATTCAAAATCGTATGTATAAAGACCGTCCGTGGATTCATAGCAATTCGTGAATTTCATTTCAAGTCCGTTATAGCTCTTAAGGGTAAATTCTTCGGATAATCCGTATTTTTCCAGACGTTTATGATATTGATAATCGTTATACACGTCAGATGTTTCAAACCAGCTTATACCTACAATTGCCAAAGGCACCAATACCGCCGCCGTGACCGAAGCAGTCCTTTTTGCCGTTTTGCTTAAAGCCTTCGCGGACAGATTTTTGCGCATACCGTTTAGCCTTTGAACAATAGGATTTGGCGGCTTGTACGGTATCGCGGCGCCGTTTTTGCCTATTTCAGCCAAGGGCACAACAGGCTTGTAAACCGTTCTCACCTCAATTTTCGGCAGGACATTTTCTCTCGCCGCAAGACGGATATTCCGCTCGAATATCCTGTCTCGATTTGCCGAGAAGCTTTCCTGTTTTACGCAGGTTTCGCCGACCGCGGGAAACTCCTCCCTGTATGGAGGCAGTCCCTCGGCGGATATAACGTCGTTTTCGGCAGCGGCAGTGCCGTACCTTTCGTCGCAGTAGGGACAGAAACAGCCGTCGTCTCCGTATTTCATTCCACAGTTTACACAGATATTCATATCATCACGCCCTTGCCGCAAACCTTAAAATAACATGTTTTCCGCTTTTGTCAGACCGCGCAAAATCCGCCTGAGCTATATTTAATTGTACTCTGTTTTACGGATTTTGTCAAGGATTTGACGGACGTAAGATACGGCTGAACCGCATATTTTTCCGCTCCTTTTTTCTTTTCGGAAAGAGAAAAAGCTCCCGTCTCCTTTCACCGCTTATCGGCGGTCGGGGACGGGAGCGCTGCTTGCAGATTTACCGTAAAAATTTCTCACGGAAAACTCGCACAAGTTGTATAATTGTCATAAAAAATTACATTTCGTATACTTCGCTTGCGGTCAGCACAGAAAAGCCGTTTTCTTTCAGAGCCTCCAAAGCCTTGCCGTTGCTGTCCGCGCGGATTATAACGTAAGCCTCTCCCGCCTTTTTGGAGATGAAAGCGTACATATATTCCACAGATATGTCGGACGCGTACAGACAGTCCATAATTCCCGTAAGTCCGCCGGGCTTATCCTCCGTACCCACAGCGATAACATCGGTCATTGAGACGATGCAGTCCGCGTTTTTCAGCGCCCCGCACGCCTTTTCGGGATCGTTGACGATAAGTCTCAGGATACCGAAATCCCCGGTATCCGCAACGGAAAGCGCGCGGATATCTATGCCGCTGCCGCTGAGAAGCTTTGTTACCTCGCTGAGCTTTCCGGGTTTGTTTTCCACAAAAACAGACAGCTGTTTAATAAACATACTGTGATCCTCCTTTCAGTCGTGAAGCTTGCGCTTGTCGATAACGCGGACAGCCTTGCCTTCGCTTCGGGCGATGGTCTTGGGGGACACCAAATGCACCTTGGGGGTAATTCCCAAAATGGTCTTGATGGCGTTCACAAGCTCCCGCTCTTTCTGCTGGATATCCTTTACCGTGTCGGAGAACTGCTCCGCAGTCATTTCCACGTTGACGTCCAGCGTATCGGAGTTGTTCACCCTGTCCACCTCGATCTGATAATTGGGCGCGTAGCCCTGCTCGATGAGCACCGTCTCTATCTGGGACGGGAACACGTTTACGCCTCTGATAATGAGCATATCGTCGCTTCTGCCCATGGGCTTCGTCATCTTGACGAGGGTTCTGCCGCAGGAGCATTTCTTTCTCGTCAGCACGCAGATATCGCGGGTTCTGTAGCGGAGCAGCGGGAAAGCCTCCTTTGTAATGCTGGTGAAAACGAGCTCGCCCTTAGAACCCTCGGGAAGGACTTCGCCCGTGTCGGGGTCGATTATCTCCGCGATGAAGTGATCCTCGTTGATGTGCATACCCGTCTGCTCGGAGCACTCAAAGGACACGCCCGGTCCGCTGGTCTCGGTAAGTCCGTAGATGTCGTAAGCCTTTATTCCCAGGGACTTTTCGATCTCGCGGCGCATTTCCTCCGTCCAAGGCTCTGCTCCGAAAATGCCCGCCTTGAGCTTGATATCGTCGGTTGTGTAACCCATATCGTGGAGGGTCTCGCCGATATAGGCGGCGTAGGAGGGCGTACAGCAAAGAATGGTCGAACCCAAATCGAGCATGAACTGTATCTGTCTTTCGGTGTTTCCCGAGGACATAGGCAGGGTCAGGCAGCCGACCTTGTGCGAACCGCCGTTAAGTCCCGGACCGCCCGTGAACAGACCGTATCCGTAGCAGACCTGGCAGACGTCCTCGTTCGTACCGCCCGCGGCGACGATGGCTCTGGCGCAGCATTCCTCCCAAAGGTCGATGTCGTTCTGGGTGTAGAAAGCAACGACCCGCTTTCCCGTAGTGCCGCTGGTGGACTGTATTCTTACGCAGTCGGCGAGGGGCTTTGCAAGCAGACCGTAGGGATAAGCGTCCCGCAGGTCGGCTTTGGTGAGGAAAGGCAGCTTCCAAAGATCGTCCGTGGACTTGATATCCTCGGGGGTCACACCCTTTTCCTCCATTTTTCTGCGGTAGTAAGGCACGTTGTCCCAAACGTGCTTTACCTGCTTCACAAGACGTTCGTCCTGCAACTTTTTCATGTCCTCCCGTGACATGCATTCGATTTCCTTGCTGCGGTAATTTTCCATTGGATCGTCCTCCTGTAGTTATTTTTGGGGATTATTGTTTATCGGCAGAGCCGACCGCGCGCATTGGTTTCAGACCGAGCCGCCAAGAATGCCCCTGTCAGAGGTAAAGAGCCTCTCGATCTTCAGCATGGAGCAAGTCCCGTCGCCGTTTTCGCGGACGGTATAGCGGACAGTCCGCGACTTTATCAAGTAAAAGTCGTCCTCGTAATAGTCTACCGTGACAATGTGAACGCCCTCACCGTCGCCGTCGGTATCCTCGGCAAGCCAACCGCAGAGCCAGCTTGTGCCCCGTCCGGGAATTTCTACGGTATCATTGGCGGCGTTGTAGTAGGGACAGTTTTTCGCGTCTATCGCGTCCGCCGAAAAGCCCAGCGTCTTTTTCAGCGTGACGTTGAACTCGTCATATGGTATAATACCGAGGTCATAGTCCCGAAAGCCGCCTGCACGGTACGCCGCAACGTAAGCGCAGAAAACGGTGTCGCCTATATAGTCGAGGTTCGTTTCGGGCGCGGAAAAATCGTCTATAACATCGCCGTCGAAAAAGTTCCGGAAATAAGCTGTGTAGTAGGTGCAGAAATTGACATATTCCTTTACGCCGTCACCGTAGAAAGGCAGCAGGCTGCTTTCGTCAAGCTCGCCGGCCTTTCGCAGAGGCAGGAAAAGCCTGTCCTCGCCGGGGCAGTATACGAGCAGATAATCCGCAGTACCGACGGGTACGAACTCGCTTTCGCTTTCGGCAACGCCGAGTGTCAGCGTGACCTCGTAGCGTGTAAACGGCTCTTCGGTATATTTTTCGTCCTTGACCGACCAGCTGTCTATCCTGACGTTTTCAAGCCGTCTGCATTCATATCCGCTGTAATCCGACTGGTCTATATAGGGTATCTCCCCCGTCAGCGAGCATTCCAGCATTGCCTTTATCTCAAGCCGCACGCGGGCGATATTCATTTGCGAATATTCACCGTAACCGTCGAGAGACATGGAAAATTCGGGCAGCTCTTCGGGGGCGCTGTTGTTGAACTTGTACACGCGGGCGTTTTCGGGTACGGACGAGCCGTCGTATACCACTGCCGGTTCGGCAATGTCCTCCTCTACAGCAACGTCGTCCTCCTCGGCTATGTCCTCCTCAAACGTTTCGGCGGGGTATTCCCCGTTATCGGGTATTGCCTCCGCGCCCGCCGAAGCGGCGGTTTCGGAGGTCTCAAGCAGCAGCGCGGTTTCCTCCGGAACGGCAGTGCCGCCCGCTTCCGCCGCGTCGGACGAGCAGCCCGCCGGCGCCGCCGCAAGCATTGCGCACACAGCGCAGACAGCGAGCAGTTTTTTCATAATACCGTCTCCTTTCCGCCGGAGGGTCACGCGCTTGCCTTTCCAAGCTCGAACGCCTTTTTGTTAAGCTCCAAGAATTTCGGGGGAACGCACTGCTCCAGAGCGTCCTGCCAAAGCTTGTCGTCAAAGCCGGTCTTAGCCGCCACAACGCCCATGAGAGCGACGTTTGAAGCCTTTGCGATGCCCGCCTGCTCCGCGAGAGCGAGAGCGTCCACGGCGGTGACTTCAATATCCAAAGCTGTCAGCTTTTCGATGATATCCGCAGGATATTCCGCCGCTCCCGTGATAACGGGCATGGGATCGAGCTTTTGGGTGGACGTGATGAGCTTTCCGCCCTTTTTCAGATAGGGAAGCCATCTTGCGGCTTCGAGCTGCTCAAAGGAGATGATAACGTCCGCCTCGCCCTTTTCGATAACGGGGGAGAACACCTCGTCTCCGTACTTGACATATGTTACCACAGAGCCGCCCCGCTGTGACATTCCGTGTACCTCGGAAACCTTAACGTCGTATCCCTTTGCGAGCAGAACGTTTCCCAAAAGCCTTGAAGCCAGCAGAGAACCCTGTCCTCCCACGCCGACTATCATGATTGATCTTGTATCCATAAATATTTCCTCCTGTGAAGTTGGTTGATTTGCCTGTTAAAGCGCGCTTCCGCCGAATTTCGCTTCGTATACCTGCTCTGCCTTTTCGACAAACATTTCTATATTTTCATACGCAAGCACTACATAAAGCTTTTTGCCGTCGTCAAATTCCAGCCGCATTTCACTTTCACTGCTATAGATTGCCGAGAGATTTTCCCACATATACTCCTTCGGCTTTGAAAACGCCTGTATAAGGGCGATCTTTTCACTGTTCCACACGACCCTGCTTCTGGTATTAGCGTAGTCCAGCGCAAGTATTACCGCCGCGATGATAAGCAAAACGGGTATTGTCATGGCATTGAACGTTCCATTGACAAGCGTGATGATAAGCACAGCTGCGGGGATAACGGCCGCTCCGGTAAGATACGCGATATGCCACGCTTTTTTGACCCTTATCTCGTCCGTAGGTTCAAAGCTTATATTTGCTTTTAGCATAAATGTCACTCCCAAAAGATTTAATCCGAGATCGCCCCGAACTTGCAGACCTCCGCGCAGATGCCGCAGCCCACGCACTGCGTGCGGTCGATGACCGCCTTGCCGTCCCTTACGGAAATGGCGGGACAGCCGAGCTTCAGACACATCTTGCACCCCTTGCACTTGTCGCTTGACGTTCTGAGTGCGGGCTTGTGTTTAACGTATTTCAGCAAAGCGCAGGGACGGCGCGAGATTATCACCGAAGCCTCGGGAGCGGCAAGCTCTTCCTTAATTGCAGCTTCGGTCTCCGCGAGATTGTAGGGGTCTACAACGCGGACGCGCTTTATTCCGATTGCCTTGCAAAGCTCCTCCAGATTTACGGCGGCGGCGGGATCGCCCTTGAGATTTTTTCCCGTGGTGGGGTTCTGCTGATGACCCGTCATTCCCGTAATGGAGTTGTCGAGGATTATCACCGTGGAATTGGTGCTGTTGTAGGCAATATTTACTAAACCCGTCATACCGCTGTGCATAAAGGTGGAATCGCCTATTACCGCGACGGAGGACTTCTCCGCCTCCGCGCCGCGAGCCTTGTTGAAGCCGTGGAGAGCGGAGATGGACGCTCCCATGCAGATAGTGGTATCCATAGCGGACAGCGGCGCGCTCGCCCCAAGGGTGTAGCAGCCGATGTCACCCGAAACGGTAATATTGTTTTTGGACAGGCAGTAGAAAAGTCCTCTGTGGGGACAGCCCGCGCACATAACCGGAGGACGGACGGGAACGTTTCCGTCAAAGGAAACAGTCTCTTTCTTCACGCCCAAAAGTTTCTCCGCAACAACAGCCTGTGAAAATTCGCCTATGTAACCGAACAGCTCCTTGCCCACCACGTTAAGTCCCAGCTTTTTGCAGTGGCTTTCGATGATATCGTCAAGCTCTTCGATAACGTAAACCTTTTTGTATTTGGAACAGAAATCCTTTATCAGCTTCTCGGGCAGAGGGTTCACAATACCCAGCTTCAGGTAGGAAGCCTTGTCCCCCATAGCCTCGCGGGCGTACTGGTAGGAAATTCCGCTTGTGATTATGCCGATATCCCCGCCGTTGTCGATAACCTTGTTGAGGGGGGACTTTTCCGCGTACTCCGTCAGCTTTCGGGTGCGCTCCTCCACAAAGACGTGTCTCGGCCTTGCAAAGGCGGGCATCATAACGTACTTCTGAGGATTTTTCTTATACTCTCTCTGCGGGGGGACTTCCCTTTCGCAAATCTCCACAGCCGACTGAGAGTGCGCAACTCTCGTACACATACGGACGATAACGGGCACGTCGTACTCCTCGGAAAGCTCAAAGGAGGTCTTGACGAAATCCTTGCATTCCGCCGAGTCGGAGGGTTCGACCATAAGCACCTTTGAAGCGACGGCGTGATGGCGGGAATCCTGCTCGTTCTGTGATGAGTGCATACCGGGATCGTCCGCGACGGCGATCACCATACCCCCGTTCACGCCCGTGTAGGACGCTGTGTAGAGCGGGTCGGCGGCAACGTTGAGACCGACGTGCTTCATTCCGCAGAAAGAACGCGAACCCGCGATCGACGCGCCGAGAGCGACTTCCATGGCGACTTTTTCATTGGGAGCCCATTCGGCGTAAATTTCATCATATTCCGCCGCGCATTCGGTTATCTCTGTGGAGGGAGTTCCGGGGTAGCTTGAAACCACCGTAACACCAGCCTCGTAAAGACCTCTCGCGAAAGCGGCATTTCCGAGCATAAGCTTTTTCATAGTAAAAATTCCTTTCTGAAACGCAATATATATTTAATTATAACATATCCTTAACAAAATTAAAAGTATTTTTACAAAAAAAGTGCGGGACGGCGAACAAAAATTATTGGAAACGACGGTAAATTGTAATTTACAGAACAAGTAGAGAGCACTCCGCGGCGCAGCCGCGGCATAGCTGGTCCAGCTGAGCGCAGCTGGCGAGGTTTCCAAAGGGCGAGAAGCCCTTTGGTCGCGCTCCGCAGAGCGCGAAATCCCCCGCGCCCGCAGGGCGCAAATCCTCCCGAAACGGGGAAGAGGGTGAGAAATGCGACAGCATTTCGAGGGGGAGCGGACACGACCGCTCCCCCTTTGTTATGTGCAAACAAAATATCTCTTGAAAACAGTCCGGTGGACTGTTTTCAACGTGACTATATTTTGTTTGGGTTACAGAATTTGTTCCGTCCAAAACGTCCCACCGGGACGTTTTGGAGATATATTTTGCCTCGTGCATGACAAAGGAGGGGCGGTCGTGTTCGCCCCTCCTCGAAACGCTGTCGCGTTTCTCACCTCCTGCTCCGTTTCGGACGAATGCGCCTGCGGGCGCGGGGAGGGGATTTCGCTCCCTGCGGGGAGCGACCAAAGGGCGCCGCCCTTTGGAAACCTGCCGCCTTTGAAAAGGCGGGCGAAACTTTTAGTCGCGGCTTCGCCGCGTGATGCGCTAACGTTTTGTTTGTGCGCTAAACAACAATTTACTCTTAATAAAAAATCGGAGACCTTTAGGTCTCCGACAATTTTTTACTTCGTATTGGAAAGCTTCCACCTGAACGTGGATATCCTCTGCGCCTTTGTATTATCATAAGAAATATTGCTGCATACCGTACTCAAATCATTATAACGGTAGTCTGTTTTCGCGCTCTTCGCGCCGAACGACAGCGCCGACTTTACCGCGTCCGAACCGTAATTCCTCTGAATGACCGCGCCCAGTTTATGGTACTGTCTTTCAAAATCCACTATCTCCTTGGCAAGGATAGGCTTTGAGTCGCAGACATTGTAAACGCCCTGATAGTTGATGCCGCCCGATACGGTGAGTATGCCTATGATAAAGTCCACAAGGTTAAACAGACAGCAGAACGAAAATCCGTAATCCCCATAGCCGTATATGTAGGAACAGCTGTCCTTGGGATCGTATATCCTCGCGTGAAGATTGGGAGCGTAGTCCTTTGTGTAAATGGGACACACCCTCGCTATAACGCCCTTGGCAGAGTTCGCCTTCTTGATCTCCTTGGACAAAGCCTTCTCGCTTTCGTATTTCATTTTGGCATATGCGGTAGCGGGCTTCTCGTCCGCAGTTTCGCGGATAGGTTCGCGGGTCTTTTGCTGTGCGTATACCTGATGAGTGCTTACAAGTATCACGTCAGAAGCTCCCGCCGCTATTGCGGACTTGTAAAGGTACTTGTCAATAGCCGCCGACTGCTTTTCGTGAGCCGAAGTAATAATGTTGGGCAGGTCGTTGTCCACAGTACACGCAAGATGGACAAGAACGTCTATTTTATTTTCGTTCATAGCTTGTATAACGGCGTCCTTATTTTCTGCGGAAGCCTGCACAAAGGTATAATTCGGGTTATCCGTACCCGGTCCCGGTGTATTGTCAACTCCGACGACGCTGAAACCCTTTTCAAGCAAAGCCAAAGCAAGCTCACTTCCCATAAGTCCCGACGCGCCGGTTATCAAAACGGTTTTCATAAAATCCGTCCCTCCGTTCCTAATTGTTTTTGTATCTGCATTTTCTACACACATCTATTCTAACACAGATATTCAAAAAAAGCAATAGCCTTTTTGCCCAAATCCTCATATTTTTTCTGACATTTAAGACATTTTTGCTGTTCGGGACGGGAAATTTATGTATATTATGCTAAAAACCCGTACCGCTCCTCTCCGCAGGGCGGCTTTTCCCCCGGTATGCCGAACCCTGAACAGTCCCTCTGCGGCGCAGCTCTTTGTCGATACTGTTGAGTATCGCTTTCTTGTTTGTGCTTTTCACGGGAGCGATAAGCTCCCTTTTGTCGCCGTCGCCGGTAAGACGTTCTATCACCGCAGACGGCGGCAGAAGCTCAAGCTGGTCGCAGACTATCTCCGCGTATTCCTCCGGCTCCAGGACGGAAAATTCTCCCCGTTCGTACCGCTCCGCCAGCGCAGTCCCCCGGATAATATGCAGCAGATGTATCTTTATCCCGTGGATATCCAAATCGGCGAGAGCTTCGGCGGTTTCAAGCATCATGCGGCGGGTCTCTCCGGGAAGTCCGTTTATAATGTGTACGCAGACGTTGACCCCTCTGCTCCGCAGCAGCCTGAAGCCGTACAGGAAATCCCTGTAGGTGTGGCAGCGGTTCAGACCGGCGGCAGTCCTGTCGTGTATTGTCTGCAAGCCAAGCTCTACCGTAAGATATGTGCGTTCGGCAAGTCCGCCCAGATAGTCGGCTGTCTCGGCTGATATGCAGTCGGGACGGGTGGCAATCGCCAATCCCACGGCGTTCTTTTGGGCGAGAGCTTCTTCGTAAAGTGCTTTCAGACGTTCAAGCGGCGCGTAAGTCCCCGTATTCGCCTGAAAATAGGGTATATAGAGCAGATCCGTCCCCCACTTTTTTTCGAGACGGGAGCGGACGTCCTCAAACTGCGCGGAAACGCTTTCCGCAGGGTTTCCGCCGAAATCCCCGCTGCCCTTTGCCGAGCAGTACGCGCAGCCGTCCGTACCCTTTGAGCCGTCCCTGTTGGGACAGGTAAATCCGCCGTTAAGGCTGACCTTCACGGTCTTTTTGCCGAACCGCCTTTTCAGATAGGAGCTTTGGGCGTTGTAACGTTTTCCCGTTTCGGGGTCGGGAAGAATTATTTCCATAGCAATATCCTTTCGTCTGTAAAATGTTTACCGTTCCTCCGCTTCTTTCAGCGGTATATCCGTGACGAGCCTGCCGTCCGAAAGGAACATGGCTTTCTCTCCGTTCCCGCATATGAACACCGACATGATCTCGTTTTCCCCCAAAGCGGGCGTGCTCACCCGCGCCGAAACAAGTTCGTTTCCGTTATAGTCGGGGTGATCTATCTCATATACGGGAGCGTCCGCGCGGCGGTACAGTACTCCGTCAAATTCGGCGTACACATCGTCTATGTACTTCTTTATACACGGCTGCAAAAGCGGCTCGTCCGTCTGCACGAAATCCTCGGCTTCATCGCTCCAATCCCATTTGTACTCGCTTATGCCCTCGGAAAAAATTGCCCTCATATCCTCTATGGGAAAATTGTTCCTTACGCGGCAATACTTTACGCCGTCCGCCTCGATAATATCTTCGTCAGCCGTTTCGTTGAAATACTCGAAAATAAACTCCATTCCCGGGATATGCCCCGCCCCTATGTCAAGCTTGGTTATCTCAAAGCGGCGGGTATGCCCCAGATAGGTATCCATTTGCGGCGGCGAATGGCTTATCACGGTATAGTTTTTCCCCCGCGAATCCAGCCGCCAGCCCCGTCCCTCGTCGTGCTTCAGGGAAAATATCTCATAGCCGCAGCCGTAGCTGTGCATATATGGAACGCCAACTTCCGCGGTCTTTCCGTCGAAAAAGCGGACGTCGAAATCCGACGGGTCATAGCTGTGCATACCCTTTGCTCCCAGCACGACGGAACGGTACACGCCGTCCTCCCGCTCCTCGAAAAGAGCGATACCGTCCTCCCATGCGGGTATGCCGAACAGAGTTTCCTCAAGAGACGTATTTTCACACATACTGTTTATGTAACCGTCGGTATAGACCGTACCGAAAAAGTTCAGGAGCTGCTCTCTGTTTACGCCGAAATTCTCCCGTATTTTGGTCCACGTACAGATACTGCCCGAAGGAAACGAATGCTCTTCCGCAAAAATTCCCTCGCCGCAGCCGTAGTAGTCGCCGAACATTGCGTATCCCAGCAAAGCCTCGGCGGAAATTATCTTCTCCATATAGGGTCTGAGCCTGTCCTCTGCGGAAACGTCCCGCTTTTCGCGTTTGAGTATGGGCAGGAACGCGGCAAGCTCCGCTTCCTCGGCGGGATAGAATTCCTGCGGTTCGGGTTCCGGCTCCGTCAGGCTTTCGGTAATGCTTTCGGTTTCGCGGAATATCTCGTAATAGTCCCCGTGAACGCTCCCTTCTCCGAACGCCGAACAGGCGGTCAGGCAGGACATTGCCGCGGCAGCGGACAAAAATACCGGCAGTCCTTTTATTTTCACAGACATTTCCCCTTTCCCGATAATAAAAATGCTCTTAATAAAATTTTAACATAATTAAGATTACGGTTCAACGGCGGAAAAATTACAGCTTGATTACAGTTTCGGAAAAATATTACAAACTCATAACAGAGATATCCCCTTTGTGTTGAAAAAAGAAAAAAATTATGATTTTTTGAAAAAACCTATCGCCAAATCCAAATATCTGTGGTATAATATCTATCGGACGCTGAAACGCAGTCCAACAAAAAGAAAGGACTGACAATCATGACAACCGAACTTTTTGCCCTGCTGAAACAAATTTACAGCTCGGCAGGCATTCCAACGGTCATAACGGACGAAGCTATGAACATAATCTGGAGAAATTCCCCGGCGGAATCGGAACACGGTTCCCTGCAAAACGAAAACGTTTCCTTTCTGTTTGACGGGGGAACACCGGTTTCCGGTTTGGTCTTTTTTCAGGATAATGATGTAATACGCCGCTTTAATGTCCTGAAATCCAAAAACGCGGACGATCCCGCGGCGCTCTATATCATCGAGCTTATAGGAAGCGACGATATCAAAACCCTGCTTGCTTCTCCTCACATAAAAGCCTATATGACATATCTGTGCGCGAGAATACGCGAATCGGTGGGAATGATCGCCGTTTCCGCCGACGAAATAGACTCCGTTGCCGCAATATTCGGCGCGGATTACGGAGAGGTAGCCGATCAGCTGAATACTATTAATAAAGGTCTTATGCTGATACTCAGGGAGGTCATCAATCCCGAGCATCTTTATTATGTCCTCGACCCGGGCTGCGACGACGTTACCATATGCGTCGCCGACGAAATCGCTCAGGCGGTTTCCGACGCCAAGCGTTCTCTGGGAAAAACGGTAAGGGTATCCTACACCTCCGAAAAAGGCATTTATACGCGAATGAACCGAAGCGTTTTTGAGACAATAATATCGGACATGGCTCTTGAATGCTGCTGCGGAAAGCTTTATCCCGACGAGCTTGTCTTTACCTGCAAAAGAGCCGTAAACCCCGACCCGAACGTAGCGGACAAAATTTCCATCACGGTAAAAAGCTTAAACCGTTCGGGCAAGGAAAATATTCCCTCAAAATTTGAAAGGGACAAAAAAGGCAGCAAAATATACTTCGACTATCTGTGCAGTGTGCTGTGCGAAAAGTACGATGCGGAATTTACGCGCCGCGAACTTGAAAACGGCTGCTCCTGCTGCCTTATTCTCAATTCCATAGGCATGGACAAACGGCAGATCGTCATGAACGGACTGAGATTTTCCGGCCGTTCGGACCGTTTCAGCATAATGACCCTCTCCCTTGCGGAGCACCATCTTGAGGAAAGATACAGGATCGTCAATATCGACAGCTCCGCCGAAGCCGGCGGTTCGGACAGTCCGGACTGCTGAAAAAAGCGTAAAACGGTATCCGAATACTGAACACAAAAAGAAAGGATGTACACAAAATGAAAAAACAAAAACTTACTGCGATTTTGGGCGTTCTCACAGCTGCGGCAATGCTTGCGGGGTGCAGCAATAACGATCCCGCTTCCGACGCTGCGGACAGTTCGTCCGCGCAGACCTCCTCCGACGGCGCACAGGCTTCGCAAGCCGGCGGAGCAGTCACCGAAATAGGCGCCGGACTTGTTGACGACGCCGTGACGGAGACCCGTCCCATCGCCGAAGGAGACGAATACGCCATTGACAAGATCAATCCCCGTTCCCCCGAGGGATCGTTCCCGGGAGGATATGTCTTAAGCGGATACGAAAAAGAAAATCAGGGAAAGCTTTACAACAACGGCAAATCAAAAATCGTTATCCGCGCTTACAACTACAAGGACGATCTTCAGGATCTGGCGGTATGGGCGGATCAGGCGTGCGCCATTATGAAGATCGCCAATATTACTTCCGCCTGCGATACAAATTACGGCGAACCCGAAAAAATAACATATATGGGATTTGATACCGTTAAATACAATTATGACATTATCCAGTACGAATTTGTCAGCGGCGCGGACGGTCAGGAGGAGAAAAGCGAGAGGGGCAGATATAAAGGCGTCGCATACTATTTTTACTCCAATCAGGACGCTTACGCAATAATGTTCGATACCTCCGAGGCGGATTGGGAGGAACAGAGCGCGGCGTTTGAGGAATTTATCGCCGACTTGGAGATCACGGAAACAAACTATTGATAAACGAAAGGCTTCGTTCGCCCGTTAAAAGGCGGACGAAGTTTTTTTGCCGCAGAATTTTATACGGCGAGCGTTTTGCGTTAAACGGCAGTTTACCTCCCGCAATTATACTATACATTTTTGCGGTTTTGTCTAACAATTTATACAGTCTGGAAATTTTGTATATTGAAAAAATCCCCGTCATGCTTTAAAATAACCGTATCGTAAAAATACCGCCGAAAGGAGAAGATACGTTTGTCCGAGAAAAACAAAACCGCCGTTGACGGAGAGGAAAACGACAGCTTTATGTACAAGCTTGCGTCCTTTATTGTGGACAAGAGAAACCTGTTTTTCCTGCTGTTTATTTTCGCTCTCATCTTCTGCGTTTTCGCCAAGGATTGGGTAAACGTGGAAAACGACATCACCGCCTATCTTTCCGAGGAGACCGAAACGCGCCGGGGTCTTACGCTTATGGACGAGGAATTCGTCACCTACGGCTCGGCTTCCGTAATGGTTTCCAACGTCACCTGCGAGACCGCCGAAAAGCTTGCGGAGACTATCCGCGGCATAAACGGAGTTTCGGCTGTGGAATTTGACAACACCGAGGAACACTACAAAAACACCTACGCCATGTTCTCCGTCACCTTCGAGGGCGAGGAAACCGACGAGATCAGCGTGAACGCCATGAACGAAATACGTGATAAGCTTGCGGACTACGACCTGTACATATCGAGCGCCGTGGGAAACGACAGCTCCGCGCAGCTTGCTTCGGAAATGCAGGTGGTCACTCTTATCGCGGCGGTGATCATCGTCGCCGTTGTGCTGTTTACCTCAAGAGCGTACGCCGAGCTGCCCGTGCTTGTTATGACCTTCGGCGCGGCGGCTGTGCTGAATATGGGCACTAACTTCCTGCTGGGGACTATTTCCTTTATTTCCGATTCCGTTACCGTGGTCCTCCAGCTTGCCCTTGCCATCGACTACGCCATAATTCTTATCCACCGCTACAGCGAGGAGCACGAGCGTCTCCCCGCCCGCGAAGCCTGCATTGCCGCCCTCAGCAAGGCTATTCCCGAAATTTCCTCCAGCAGCCTTACCACCGTTTCGGGACTTATCGCTCTCGCCTTTATGCAGTTCAAGATCGGCGCTGACCTTGCCGTGGTGCTTATAAAGGCTATCTTCCTGAGCCTGCTGTCGGTGTTCACCCTTATGCCGGGGCTTATCATGCTGTTCAGCAAGCTGATAGACAAGACCGTACACAAAAACTTTGTCCCCTCCATATCCTTTATGGGGAAATTCGCTTACGCCACAAAATATATCATTCCGCCCGTTTTCGTGGTGCTTATGGCTGCGGGATTTGTCTTTTCCGGCAAATGCCCCTACTGCTACGGAACCTCCGACCTGGAAACGGCAAGAAAAAGCGAGACCAAGATCGCCGAGGAAAAGATCAGGGACAACTTCGGTTCGCCCAATCTTATGGCGCTTATGGTTCCGTCGGGAGATTACGAAAGCGAGGGGAAGCTTATCGCCGAGCTTGAAGCCTGTCCGCAGGTGGATTCGGTCATGGGGCTTGCCAACATCGAGGCTATGGACGGCTACGTCCTCACCGACAAGCTTACTCCCCGGCAGTTCTCCGAGCTTGCGGAGCTTGACTTCGAGGCGGCGAAAATACTCTACGCCGCCTACGCCGTCAGCGAGGAAAACTACGGCGAGGTGGTAAACGGTCTGGAGGCTTACGGAGTGCCCCTTATAGATATGTTCCTGTTTACCTACGACGAGGTGCAGAAAGGCTACGTCACCCTTGACGACGAGCTTATGGACACTCTTACCGAGCTTAACGATACCCTGACCGACGCGGTGCTGCAGCTCCGAAGCGACAGCTACAGCCGTATCCTTGTCTACGCGGATCTTCCCGAGGAGGGGGAGGAAACCTTTGATTTCCTCGGCACTATCCATGAGATTGCCGCGAAATATTATCCCGAGAACGTTTACGTTGTGGGAAATTCCACCAGCGACTACGACCTGTCCACGTCGTTTGTGAACGACAACCTTATCATCAGCATACTTACCGCTCTGTTCGTAATAATCGTCCTGCTCTTTACCTTTAAGTCGGCGGGACTTCCCGTGCTGCTTATCGCGGTGATACAGGGCAGCATATGGATCAATTTCTCGTTCCCCTATCTTCAGTCAACAAACCTGTTCTTTTTGAGCTATCTTATCGTAAGCTCCATTCAGATGGGCGCGAACATCGACTACGCCATAGTTATCTCCAGCCGCTATATGGAACTTAAACAGGAAATGCCCATAAAGAAAGCCATTACCGAAACTCTCAATCAGGCTTTCCCCACCATCATCACCTCGGGAGCTATCCTTGCCGCCGCAGGCGTGCTTATAGGGCAGCTTTCCTCCGACGGGACTATTTCCTCCATCGGCGTATGTCTTGGACGGGGCACAGTCATTTCCATTGTGCTTGTTATGGGAATACTCCCACAGATACTGCTTCTGGGCGATACGATCATCGAGCGGACTTCCTTTACCATCAAAAAGACCGAACGCACTCAGCTTACCAACAGCAGGATAACCGTAAACGGACTTGTTCACGGAACGGTGAACGGACGTATCGAGGGTATCGTCAGAGGCGTTATCATCGGCGACGTGGACGCTAAGATCGAAAGCCGTGCACTTGCGGAAAATCCCGGCGAAACTGAAACGGAGGCGGAAAAGCTTGAAACGGTATAATATTTTTAAGAAAATAAGCGCGCTCGTTACGGCGGCGTGCCTGTGCGTTCCCGCGGCGGGAATATCCGTTTTGGCGGAAGCTCCCGCGCTTAAGGAAAACGGGGAGGGTATCATTGAGATATCCACCGCCGAGGAGTTTTCAGCCTTTGCGGAAAGCTGCGTGCTCGACAGCAATTCGGAGGGGAAAAGCTATCTTCTCACAGCGGACATCAACCTGAACGGCTGCGTGACCGTACCCTCTTTCGGCGGTATCTTCGACGGAGGAAACCACACCGTCGGCGGTCTGAGAATAGACGTGAGCGGCTCGGAGCAAGGGCTGTTCCGCTATATCGAAAGGGAGGGCGTTGTGAAAAATCTCATCGTCTCGGGAAGCGTCGCCCCAAATGGCAGCGCGGAAAAGTGCGGCGGTATCGCGGGCGTAAACCGGGGCAGGATAATAAACTGCGCTTTCAGCGGCGCGGTAAAGGGCAGCTCCGACTGCGGCGGCATCGCGGGAGTGAACGAGAAAAGCGGACTTATCGCTAACTGCGTTTCAAGCGGGGCTGTACAGGCGCGTAACTTTACAGGCGGCACGGTCGGCGAGAATTTCGGCACGGTTCTTCACTGCACCAATAATATGTCGGTGAATACCAACGCTTACGACGAACCCATCGATCCGGAAAACCTCAACATCGACGAGATATACTCCGCCGAGCAGGTGGCGGACATCACCGACGCGGGCGGCATAGCCGGGTATTCGGGCGGCTCTGTTCAGGGCTGCGTGAATTACGGCAGCGTAGGCTATCCCCATGTGGGCTACAACATCGGCGGCATTGCGGGCAGACAGGACGGCTACGTCAGCTGCTGCGAAAACTACGGCACGGTCAACGGCAGAAAGGATATCGCGGGTATCGTCGGTCAGGCTGAACCCCATTTCTCCCTGCTGTTTTCGGAGAGAACGCTTTCAAAGCTCCGCACACGGCTCGAGGAGCTGAACGCCGCCATAGACGTCGCCGTAACGGACGCGGAGACCCGCTCCGACATTATGTCCGCCGACAGGGAGGATATCCTTGACAAGCTTGACGAAATACGCGCGGGCACGGACGGCTTTCTTGACGAGACCGACCGTATCGTCAACGGGGATATCGCTTCCGTAAACGAGTTAAGTTCCCGTGTGTCCGACTTGGTGGATATGGTCGCTCCCGCCGCCGACAGCTTTACGGAAGCCTCCGATACGCTGACGGAAGCTCTCGGCGAGCTGGGCGAAGCGGTGCGGCTTCTCGAAGAGGCGGGCGATACGGCGGGAGAAGGCATGGACGTGCTTTTCCCCATACTCGGCAAGCTGTCGGAGATAACGGACAACATCACCGAAGCGGGAAATTCCGCCGACAAAAGCCTTGAAGCGCTGCAAAAGGGTCTGGGAGACGAAGCGACCATGAAAGCCGCTCTTAATAACCTGAGCTATGACTTCCAAAGCCTGAGCGCGGCGCTGAACAACCTTTCGGTTTCGGCGTCTTCAGCGGTAAACGCGCTGAACGGGTTCAAAACGTCTCCCGAGTACGCGGCGGCAAAATCAAGCATATTAAATCAGCTTGACCGCCTTTCGTCAGCTTCGGCAAATCTTTCCGAGGGACTGAAAAATTCCGTGACGTCTTTCAGAGCGATCGCCGATTTGATGTCATCGGGAATTTACGACCCGTCAGAATATTCGTTCTACATTCAGGATATACTGAATAATTTTTCGGACGGCTCTGTCAGCGGCATATTTGAAAGCCTTTCGGAGACGGTTTCCTCGGTCTCGGATCTGATAGGTTCTCAGGCTGCGGCTGAACTGCGGGATACCCTCGGCGCGGTTTCGGGAAACGTTCCCGGCGAGTTTGACAATTTAGGCTCTGCGGGACAGAATATTTCGGGAAACGTCGGGACTATCTCCGACAATACCGATATCACCTCTCTTTACGATTTTATACGGTACATAAGAGAAGCCAACGGGGAACTTTCAAGCTCGGCAGACCCGCTGAACGGCATGATAGAAGCCGTTCGGGAATCCTCGGAGTATTTCGACGAGGCGGGAGCTTCCTTGGTAGCCGCCGCGGCTGCGGCTTCGGAAGCGGCGGATAAGGCTTCCGCCGCTTCGGACAGCGTTTCCGACGGTTTCGACCGAATAACGGAGACCCTCGACTATTTCGCGGGAATGGACAAAATCACCTTTACAGGCGCGGACGACAGCTTTATCGCTTCAAGAGACCGCCTTTCGGGACTTGCGGGCGATCTGACGGATATCCTTTCGGAGCTTAACGAAAACGCGGACGGAACCGTCTCCGTGCTTGCGGAGGATTTGCGCGGCATAAACGGCAAGGCTTCCGAGGTAAGAGATACCCTTATGGATCTGGCGGACGAAATGTCCTCCGCTTCGGCTGATATTTCCGACTACACGGAGGATATTTCCTCAAAGGACGCGGCGGGGCGTTCCGACGGAAAGATCGCCGAGTGCCGCAACTGCGGCCGGATAAACGGAGACGTGAACGTGGGCGGCATTGCGGGAGCTATGGCGATAGAGTACGGCTTCGACCCCGAGGGCGATATCGAGACGATCGGAGACCGTTCCCCCAATTTTATGTATCAGACCAAAACCGTGGTCAGGGACTGCGTAAACCGCGGCGAGGTGATATCCAAGAAAAACTGCGCCGGCGGCATTGCGGGCTATATGAAAACAGGCTGTCTGATAAACTGCGCGGGACTGGGCAACGTCAGCTCCTCCGACGGAAGCTATGCGGGCGGAGTCGCGGGACAGTCCGAGGCGGCGATATCCGGGTGCAGCGCAAAATGCCGCGTAAACGGTCTTTCCTTTGTGGGCGGTATCGCGGGCGAGGGAAACGACATCGTGAACTGCCGAAGCTTCGCCGTTATCGAAAGCGGCGACGAGCGGGTCGGCGCGATAGCGGGAAAATCCACCGGAGACTTCGAGGGCAACGCCTTTATCGACAGCGGCACCGGCGGCGTTGACGGTATCAGCTACAGCGGCAAAGCTTACCCGGTGGACTATAATTATATGCTCAGGCTTGACAACGTTCCCGACGAGTTCAATACCCTTACCCTGACCTTTAAAACGGAGGACGGCATTGTGGGCGAGATAGAGTGCGGCTACGGCGAAAGCGTTCCCGAAAGCAGGCTGCCCGCCATACCCGAAAAGGAGGGCTTTTTCGCCGAATGGGAGGACGCGGATCTTACGAACGTGACCTTCGGCGCGGAGATAAACGCTGTCTATAAGCCGTTCGTGACCTCGCTGTCCTCGATAGAGCTGCGCAGAAACGGACTTCCCATAATCATCGCGGAGGGAAACTTCACCGACAGCGACAAGCTTAACGCCCTGTCGGACGCGGGAGCGGGCTATGTGGATTCCGATATGTGGACGGTCACTCTGCCCGACGACGGAAGTCCTGTCCATACCGTAAGGTATCTTCCCGAAGTTCCGCTTAAAAAAGCGGTTGTGACCGTTACCGAAAACGGAGAGACAAGAACGGCAAAGACCGATATCGACGGCAGCTACCTTGTGTTCGAGGTAAACGGTCTCGGCTTCGGACTGACCGTCAGCGAGAAGCCTTTTCCCGTTCGCGCCGCTGCCGCTTCGGGGATTGCTGCGGCAGTTACGGCAGCGGCGGCTGCACTTGCGGTAAAAAACGTAAAAAAGAAACGAAAAAAATAAAAACAGTCCGATAATACCCCGCTGTGCCGGAAAAGCCCCCGCAGAAAGGCTGAACCTTTACCCTTATTGACATACTCTGTCAATAAGGGTAAATTGCTTCCAAGGGCAACAATATTTCCCCGCCGTCGCCTGTTCAACGGCGGGGTATTTTGCGAAGATTTTTTCCGGGTGATATCGGGATATCGGTTTCAGAAAACGCATACGGAAAGGTAAATTATCAGCAGTATAAGCACCAGTGCCGCCGAAGCGGCAGCAAGCTTGAACACGAGCGGTATTTCCCGCTTTCTTTTTACGGGAACGATGCGTCTGAGGTACTCTTTGGCTTCCTCGCCAAGCCTTTCGGGAGCTTCTCCGCTTTTATCCGCCTTGATATAAAGCACTGCCTTTTCAAAGTATTCGTGGTCCGTGCTTGTTATCTCCACCACTCTTTTGTTCACGCCTTTTATCATTGGGAAACCAATCTCCTTTCCGATAATTTTTTAACAATCTTTCAACCTCCGCGTTTCTTTTAGTATAGGCGTTTGCGGAGTTTTTTATACCATATGTAATAACATTCCTGTGGAAAACTGTGTTAAAAACTCCCCATTTTTTAAAAATATGTGGAAAATTCGGTGGAAAACGTTAAAAAATCAGTAAGTTAAACGTTTTTAGCGGGGTAAAGCTGTGGAAAACGGGTTTACTGTCTGTATTATGCCGCCTGTTCCGACGTTCGGCAGCGGTTCAAAGCACAAAAAAATATCGACAAACAAAAATAAATATGATATAATTTAATAAAATCGGAAATTCCGGACAAAAGCCAATTTACCGTTTTGCGTACAGCGGAGGTGTTGTGTTATGCGCAAAAAAATTTACGCCCTTGCGGCAGCTGTCCTGATCGGCGTTTTCCTGCTTCCGTTCGGAGCTTCCGCAAGCCGGAAAGAAACCGAAAAAATATCCGTTGCCCTTGACCGCGCAAGTATTTCCCTTTATGAGGGAGAGACTTTCACCCTCAAGCCCCTTGTGACGGGACGCGGTAAATACACTGTGGTGTGGTCGTCCTCGGACAGCTCCGTCGCCTCCGTGAAAAAGGGAGGCATTGTTACCGCTTTGAAAGAGGGTACGGCGGATATTTCCGTGAAAATAAAGGACACTTCTCTGAAAGCCGTATGCCGGGTAAATGTTGCGGCAAAAGCTCCCGGCCCCGACGGCAGCCGGAATATCGTTATGGAAGGCAGAACCTACAGTCTTGTCTTTGAGGACGATTTTGACGGCGATACGCTCGACAGCGAAAATTGGGAGAAGTGCCCTGAACAGAAACGGCAGGATCTGAACAATTACTGGGACGACGGTATGTCCTATCTTGACGGCGAGGGAAACCTTATCATTGAGATGTCCTATGACAGGGAAAACGACCGCTTTCTCAGCGGCGGTGTAAGAAGCAGGGGAAAATTCGAGCAGGCATACGGATATTTCGAGATACGCTGTACGGTCAATACCGTTCCCGGATACTGGACGGCTTTCTGGCTCATGGGGGACAGCGTGGTCAACGAAACAAACGGCGGCAGGAACGGCACTGAGATCGACATTATGGAAACCCCTTATTTCGGCAAAAAGCAAGTTCAGAATACCCTTAACTGGGACGGCTACGGATATCGGCACAAATCCTCGGGCAATGTTTCAGACTTTGACGTTTACGACGGAGAGTACCACACCTTCGCCCTTTTGTGGACGGAGGACGAGTATGTTTTCTGCATAGACGGAAAGGAATCCTGGCGCACCGACGCGGCTGAGGCGCTGGGCACATGCGAAGTCCCGCTGTATATGAAGATAACTTCCGAGACCGGTTCATGGACGGGAACGCCGGATCCCGAAAAGCTTCCCGACCGCATGAAAATCGACCGCGTAAGAGTTTACGCCCCGTCCGGAAACAAACCGCAAAGAAAGGCTGAATAAAATGAATACCGAAAACACCGCTGTGAAAAAATACACCGATATACTGCTGAAAGCCATACTTACCGGCGTCGCCATAGGCATAGGGGGAATTGTCTACCTGTCCTGCGAAAACAAAACCGTCGGAGCGTTCCTGTTCGGTACGGGACTGTTTACCATACTTACCTTCGGCTTTATGCTCTTCACGGGAAAGGTCGGCTACGCTGTGGAAAACAAACCGCCGTACCTGATCGGTCTTGCCGTTATCTGGCTGGGAAATCTTATAGGCGCGGCTGCGGCTGCGGGACTTGTGCTGCTGACAAGGATAGGCACGGGCATTTCCGAAAAAGCGGCGGCGCTGTGCGAAGTTAAGCTGTCCGACAGTCCGCAGAGCATATTTGTCCTTGCCTTTTTCTGCGGACTTCTCATGTTTATCGCCGCAGACGGCTACAAAAACATAAAAAATCCCGTCGGTCAGATGCTGGCGGTCTTTCTGCCGGTAATGACATTTATTCTCAGCGGCTTTGAGCACTGCGTCGCGAATATGTTTTATTTTACGGCGGCGGGAGCATGGTCGGCAAAGGGCGTGCTTTGGATGCTTGTGATGACGCTGGGCAACGCCGCGGGAGGAATGCTTATCCCGCTGTTCCGCAAAGGCTTTTCCGCAGACTGACAAATTTTAAAATTTCCATGAAATTTAACTTGCATTCGTCTCATATATATGGTATTATTGATTTAAAGGACGTTTCCTTTTTTGTCGTTTTTATGTTCCGAAAGGAGAACGGATATGGGTCATATAATATTCTGGGTAATATTTTTGATAGCCGCGCTTGCCGCGGAAGCCGCAACCTTCGCGCTTGTGTCGGTATGGTTCGCGGCGGGAGCGGTGGGTGCGCTCATCACAGCTTCGATGGGCGGAAATTTTACTCTTCAGCTTATTGTTTTTGCTTTGGTATCGGGAATACTATTGGCGTTTACCCGTCCCATGCTGAAAAGGCTTTTTCCTCACAGGTTCATTCCCACAAACTCGGAGCTTGAAGTGGGAAAGACTGCCGTCGTCACCGAGGATATCGACAACGAAACGGGCAGCGGCAGGGTAAAGCTGGGCGGCGTGAACTGGGCGGCTGTGTCCTCGGACGGGACAAAAATTCCCGAAGGAGCGGTGGTTTCCGTAACCGAGGTGCGTTCCGCCAAGCTTGCCGTCATTCTCAAGGACGGCGGCGAAGGCGTAAGCAATACAAGCGATACAAAAAATTAATTTGAAAGGGTTGACATTATTATGCAGTATATTTTTATCGGTCTTGTCATTTTGGTCATCATTATCCTTATTTCGGGCATCAAGTTTGTCCCGCAGGCTAACGAGTACGTTATCGAAAGATTGGGTACTTACTCCCGTTCGCTTCACGCGGGTCCCCATTACGTTATACCTTTTATCGAAAAGGTGGCGAAAAGAGTTTCCGTAAAGGAGCAGGTGGCGGACTTCAAGCCCCAGCCCGTTATCACAAAGGATAACGTTACAATGCAGATAGACACCGTGGTATTCTACCGCATTACCGATTCAAAGCTTTACACCTACGGCGTTGAGCGTCCTCTTGCGGCGATAGAGAACCTTACCGCCACCACTCTCCGAAACATCATAGGCGAGCTGGAGCTGGACGCCACGCTCACTTCCAGAGACGTTATAAACGCCAAGATCACCGCTATCCTCGACGAAGCCACCGACCCGTGGGGCATCAAGGTAAACCGCGTGGAACTGAAAAACATCATTCCGCCGAGAGAGATACAGGACTCCATGGAACGTCAGATGAAAGCCGAGCGCGAAAGACGTGAGAAGATACTTCAGGCGGAGGGCGAAAAGAAGTCCCAGGTGCTTGTGGCGGAGGGTGAAAAGGAGTCCAAGATACTCCGCGCCGAAGCCGACAAGGAGGCGGAGATACTCCGCGCCGAGGCCGAGAAGCAGGCTATGATACTCCGCGCCGACGCGGTAAGGCAGCAGAAGATACTTGAAGCGCAGGGCGAAGCGGAATCCATTCAGCTTGTCCAGAGTGCGCTTGCGGAAAGCCTTGTTCGTCTGAACCAATCCGATCCTCACGACAACGTTATCGCTCTTAAGAGCCTCGAAGCCTTTGCGAAAGCCGCCGACGGCAGAGCGACAAAAATTATCATACCCTCGGAGATACAGGGACTTGCGGGACTTGTTACCTCAATCAAGGAAGTCGCTGCGAATACCGCACAGCAAAAACCTCAGAACAAGTAAAAATAAAATCAAACGGAGCAGGTAAACTGTTCCGTTTGATTTAATCGGGGAATGTAAATTGTTGTTTACAGAACAAGTAAGAAACACTGGGCGGCGAAGCCGCGGCTAAAAAGTTCGCCAGCCTTTCAAGGCTGCGAGTTTCCAAAGGGCAGAGCCCTTT
>JAMPIC010000020.1 GCA_023663025.1 Prevotella sp. | reverse complement strand
GACCTCGCAGCCTTGAAAGGCTGGCGAACTTTTTAGTCGCGGCTTCGCCGCGCGGTGCGCTGACGTTTTGTTTTTGCGCTAAACAATAATTTACACCCTTAAACATCAATCAGATACAGCCTGTTAAGAAAAATAAGCTCCACCCCGTCCGCCGTTCGGCAAATACTGAACACCTCCATAGGTTCGGCATTAAGAATATTGTAAGAATTAACATATACCGTAATATATCCCGCCGCAAACGCTGTCAGCAGCATCATCGCCGTTACCGTAAGCAGCAGCCTGCGGCGGCGGCGTTTCCGCCCGCTCATCTTTATTCCGAATATAAACGGTCCTTTCATTTCCAACACTTCCCGACGTAAATTGCCTTACGGCTATGTAAGCTCTTCAAGACATTTCGCAAGGGATTTCCCCACAAGCTCGCCGCTGTATTCGGCTTGCTCTATGCTGTTGGCGTGTCCGCCCATTTCTATAAGTACAGAGCCGGTAGTAAGGTCTTGATTGTATTTGCGGTAATCGAACAGCACCGGGCGCGTCAGTCCCGGGTGGTCGCTTTCCATCTGCCGCTGGAGCAGACAGGCAAACCGCAGATTTTTCATGCAGTTCGGCATATTCATCGTACCGTCGTCGCAGCCGCAGATTATCATTACCTGAGCGGCGTTCCTGCCGTCTATCTCCGCCACGGGAGCTATCCTTTCGCCGCTTTCGCGTTCTATGGCGTCGCGGTGAACGTCCAGCACGATTTTTATGGAGGGATACTCTTCAAGGTATTTCCTCACCGTTTCGCGGCTGAGGTCATAGCTTCCGTTGTAGGACGGGTAGTCGTGCAGGGTGGTGTCGTGGATAACTCCTATGCCTGCGGCTTCGAGCTGTTCGGCGATCCTGTCCCCCACGGCAGCCATGTTCATGCTCCTGTCGGTGGTGCGGGAGTTGAAGCTTGCGTCGTAGAAATCCCTTTCATAAGGCTCGTAGCTTTCCGTGGCGTGGGTGTGCATTATCAGCACCTGCGGCTCGCCGTTCTTTTCAAGCGTAAAATCGGGAAGCAGACGGCTTTCCTCCAGAACCCGCTCGTTGGAAACGCTTGTGACGTTCCTCACCTGTCCCGCCGTATCGAGGTCGACGTAGGCTTCGCCGTTCATATGTCCGTAGGTCATGGAGGTTATGGTACCGTCGCGGCTTTCAAGGCTTTCGGGATAGGGTTTGGGACCCGCGTCGGGCTTTTCGTCGGGGACTGTTCTTTCCTCGTCGGAGCTGTTGGGAATTTCAAGTTCCCCCCAAGAAAGCATTTCGCTGTCGTCCAGGGTAAAAAGCGCGGAATGCGGCAAGGGGGACGTTTTGGACAGTCCCTCCAAAGGCTTGTCCGCAGCAACGCTTTCGTCGGCGGAAGAACCAGCTTCCGGCTGCTGCTCGCCCCGGGCGGTTTCGGGTACGGAAAAAACGTCCCCCACCGAAAGCATCGCGGAAGCCTTCGCCGCCGCAAACGCCGCATAGGACGCGGAGGAAGCTCCGCTTATGACGGGGACTGCGATAATCAGCAGTCCCGCCGCAGCCGCCGAAGCGAACGCCGCAAGTCGTATTAAAGCCGCCGGGCGGTTTTTTCGTTTTCCGGCACGGCGGGCATGGCTTCGGTACGTCATACCGCACTTCTCCTTTCGGCATTGGTTTCTATAGCAAACCAATAAAATAACGCCTTTTTGTAGGGGCGGATTCTATATCCGCCCGCAGATACGGTTTACCCTCACACGGGCGGATATGGAATCCGCCCCTACAGACGTGATTATTATTTTGTAGGATTGCTATAAGCTATAGTATGCCGCAGGTGATGTAAAATATTCCTGTATCGCTGCCTGATGTGTATGCTTGTCAGTGCTTTTTCCTCGTTCCGCGATTGGCTCGCTTTGCCGCCGAGTACCCGAAGCTTCCCAGCTTTCTGCCCAGCGCGAAATACTCCCCGTGGGAGTACGCCATAAGCCCCGCCTGGTTAAGATTTATCTTGCCCTTGCTGTCGACGTATCTGCCGTCGACGCTCACCGCAAGAATTTCGGCGATAAACATATCGTGGCTGCCAAGCGGCTTGATCTCGGTAACTCTGCACTCCAGCGACAGGGGGCTTTCGCTTATCAGCGGCGCGCTCACCCTTGAAGCGGGCTCGGTGTGCAAGCCGCACTTTTTCAGCTTGTCGGTATCCCTGCCGCTTTTCACACCGCAGAAATCGGTCTCCCGAACCGTTTTTGAGGTGGTCAGATTTATGACGAACTCGCCGCTTTCCTTTATGATCTCATAAGAATGCCTTGAGGGACGGACGGAAATGTAGGTCATGGGCGGTTTTGTGTTGATGATACCCGTCCATGCCGCCGTCATCACATTGGCTTTCTCCAAAGTCCCGCAGGAGACCATCACCACAGGCAGGGGAGCGAGGAGAGTTCCCGCGTTCAGAATTTTTCTTCCGTATTCGGTTTTGGGCGGATTGGATTTGTTTTCGGACATAATTTTCACCTATTGAAATTGCAGTTATTTTTTATTGAGTTGTTTGTAATTAATAAGTTCCGCCGTTTACGGCATTGTAAAACTCGTCAATATTATCGTATGTATAAACGTTTCCCTTGTATGTCAAAGATATATTTTCACAGTTCCGGAACGCGGCGTTGCCTATCTCGGTCACGCTGTCGGGAACCGATACAGACGCAAGTTCCCTGCAGTCTATAAACGCCCTGCGTTCTATATTTGTTACGCTGCCGGGAATAGAAACGGTTTTCAGCCCTGTACAGCCGGCAAATGTATCCGCATATATATCCGTCACACCATCGGGAATTGTAACCGCTTCAAGACTTTTGCAATCCCGGAACGCGCTGCCGCCTAAATATGTCACACTGCCGGGAATAGTGATCTCCGTCAGCTTTGCGCACCCGTTAAACGCGTAGTCGCTTATTTCCGTCACGCCGTCCGGAATAATAACAGATATAAGCTCCGTGCATCCCGAAAATATAGAGGCGCTTATCTCTGTCACGTTTTCGGAAATTTTTACGGATTTAAGTCCTCTGCAATTGCAAAACGCATATGTGCCGATTTCCTCAACACAGTCGGGAATTATGACCGAAGTAATTTCCGAGCATTCCCAAAACGCATGATGACCTATTGCGGCAACCTTTTCTCCGCCTATTTTTTCGGGAATAACAACGTCTGTTTCACTGCCGGTATAAGCCGTTATTATAACGCCCCCAAGATTACCGTCATACTCATACTCATAACCGGCGTGTTCAATTTCCGCCCCGCTTGTTTGCTCCTCAAAAGAAACAGTTATTTCAGCTGTCCGCTCCGTCTCTGAAACAGGAGGCGTTTCGGCAGACTGCCCCGAATTGCCGCATGCTGAAAAATTAAAAAGCATTGCCGATAAAAGAACTGCATAAAAACATTTTTTCATATATGACCTCACCGTATTTACATACAAAAGGCGGAGACAAACCCCGCCTTGAATTGTACTTTTATCAGCCAAGAGTTACGGTAACCTCGTTCTCCTCTTTCAGCTTGTCGGCGGGAATAAAGTTTCCGTCAAGCTTTTCGCCGTTGAGGACGATGGAGGAAACTCCGCTTTCCGCGTGATTGGGGTTGTTGAATGTCATGCTCAGCTTCTTGCCCCTGAACATCTTTTCAACTGTGTAGCTTGCCCAGTCGGAGGGAACTGCGGGAGCGACCACCAGTCCGTCGGCGTTGGGGCGCATACCCAGTATACCCTCAACGCAGCCCACCATAACCGTGGAAGCCGTACCCGTCAGCCAGTGAACGTGTGAACGTCCCTCAAAGGGCGAACGTGTGGACTCGGTAAACTGTCCGTGGGCGTAAGGCTCGATAACCCGTATCTCCGCCTTGTCGTTCATGGCGGCGGGGGAGCTTTCCATAAAGTACTCGAACGCCCTGTTGCCGTGACCGAGAATGGATTCCGCCAGTATCGCCCAGCCCTGCGACTGCGAGAAGATACCGCCGTTTTCCTTTGTGTCGGGGTTGAAGATGTGCATGAGCGCACCGTCGAAATAGTCCTTGACGTAAGGCGGTTCAAGCAGCTTTACGCCGTAGGGCGTGTTCAGTATCTCGTGTACGGACTCCATAGCCTTGTCGCCCTGCTCCCTTGTCGCGAAGCCGGAAATTACGCTCCAGCTCTGAGGATTAAGCCACATATTTGCTTCGGGGTCTTTCTTCGCGCCCACGATAACGCCGTCCTCGCGTATGCCGCGGATAAACCTGTCCTCGTCCCAGCACTTGGCAAGGGACGCGCCCAGCTTGCCCTGAACGTCCTCAAGGTACTTGATGTATTCGGTATCGTTCTTTTCTTCGGCGTAGCCTTTAAGTACGGTCATTGCATAGTACAGTTGGAAAGCCACAAAAGTGGACTCGCCCTTTTTGCCCATGCGCAGACAGTCGTTCCAGTCGGCGTGCAGACCCGCGGGCATATCGTGGTCTCCCAGATGGTTCATGGAGAAGTCGATAGCCTTTTTAAGGTGATTGTAAACGGTGTCCTCGCCGCCATTGGAGTACAGAATAACCTCGTCCAAAAACGCCTTGTTGCCGCTTTCGCCTATGTACTTGGAAATCGTGGGGAACAGCCAAAGCGCGTCGTCCGCCCTGTAGGAGGGGTGACCCGTCTCCTTGGCGTAAACGGAATTTTCGTCGTTCTCGTCGGGACAGGTCTCGTGACCCGCGTTGTGGTTGAACTTAACAAGGGGCAGACCCGCTCCGTTGTTCACCTGAGCGGACAGCATGAAGCGTATCTTGTCCGCAGCCATTTCGGGATCGAGGTGAATGATGCCCTGAATGTCCTGAACGGTATCGCGGTAGCCGTAGCCGTTGCGCAGTCCGCAGTAGATAAAGGAAGCCGCTCTCGACCAGATAAAGGTGATAAAGCACTGATAAGCGTTCCACACGTTGATCATGTTGTTGAATTCGGGACTGGGAGTGTCGATCTTGAAATTGTTCAGCTTGCCGTGCCAGAAGCTTTTCAGCTCCTTGATCTCCGCGTCCACCTTGCCGGGGACTTTGTACTCGTCAAGGATAGCGTCAGCCTCGGAGTTGCAGCGCTGACCGACGATATAGATAAGCTCGATAGTTCCGCCCGCGCCGAGAGTTACCGCGCTCTGGAGCGCGCCGCAGGCGTTGGAGTTATAGTTAAGCACGTTGTCGCACCGTCCGCTCTCAACGGCTATGGGGTTAGCCATTGTGCGGTACGCGCCGATAAAGTGGTTCAGATCGCCGTTGTAGCCGCAAACGTCCGCGCCCACCATGCCGAAGAAACGCTCTTTGTGATTGGAGCCGTCCGCCCGTTTGCCGCTGTTTTCGTTGATATGCTGGAGTATCTTGTTTCCCTCGAAGGAGGTTCTTGTAATGAACTGAGTGTACTGAAGATTTACCTGATCCTGCTCGTAGTTATTGTCGTTTGTGAATTCGCAGAAACCGTAAACGGAAAGCTTTCTCGGCTTGCTGTCAAGGTTTGTGATCACCGCTCTCCAAACCTCGTAGGTCTTCCCCTTGGGGACGTAGTATGTGACCTGCGACTTGACGTTCGCGTACTCGGCGGAGATAACGGTGTAAGCCGTACCGTGGCGGCACTCGCTCTTGTACTTGTCCAAAGGCTTGCCCACGGGCTGCCATGAAGCGGACCAGTAATCCGCGGTATCGTTGTCGCGGATATAGATAAATCTTCCGGGAAGAGCAAGGTTCGTGTTGAAGCGGTAGCGCAGGAGACGTCCGTTCGCTCCTGATTTAACGAAGCTGTAGCCCTCGGCGTTGCCTGAGATCATAGCGCCGTATTCGGGGTCGCCCAGATAGTTTGCCCAAGGCGCGGGGGTGTCGGGTCTGGTGATAACATACTCCTTGTTTTCAAGGTCGAAATGTCCGTAATTCATTGAAATACACTCCTTCATAAAGACCTTTGTAAAAATATTCCAAAGGCATAACAATTCATATTATTATTGTAACATTTGTATAAGATTTTTGCAATAGGTTTTAAAAATTTTTACAAATTTAATTGTTTGCTTTGGAATTTACATAAAGCTCTCGTTTTGACTGAAGCCTGTCGCGAAAATTTCAATGGTCTTGCCCGCGCTGTCCTCGGCGGGGACTATCTCGACTTCCATGTCCTTTATGCCCTGCCACTTTATCGCCTGGAACGCGTAAGGGTCTCCCCAGCCGTCGCTTTGGTTGGTGTCGATGGTACCCGCCTTGTTTCCGTTTATCATCACGTCGAATTTGCCCATAGTATCGCTGTTGTTACGCTTGCAGACAAGGAACAGGCTGTTGCCCTTGACGGTCATTTTCAGCGGTTCCGTACCCTCTCCCGAGTAGACCCAAGCGCCCTTTGTAAAGTCCGCGATACGCCGCGCCTCAACGGAAAAGCTTCCCGTATCGCCTATTTGCAGGTCGGGATTGGAATTGTCATAATCCACTTCGGCAAGAAAAGCGTCCTCGTAAGGGTTGCCGAACTTCGGCAGGACGGGGATTTCCACAGGCTGGTCAACCGCACTGCGGTACTTGAGCGTTTCAAAATAGTACTCGATAAATTCCGCCACCATTTTGTGCCCCTCGGCATTGGGGTGCGCCTCGTCGTTGGAGTAGTCCGCCCAAGTCATATTCCCCGCCTCAATCTCGGGCTGAATGGCATCCGGGACGCTTATCATGGGCAGACCGTAATACTCGCCTATCTCGGACATATGTGGCTGACAGGTGTGTCCCGTTTTCGTCACCGTAAACAGAAGTATGACAGCGGGTTCGTTGTCCTGCTTCAAAATCGTGCGTATGAGGGACTCATAGCTATCCTTGTGAAGCTGATCCATACCGTCGTTTACGGCAAATTCCACAAAAACAATGTCGGCGTTTTTGTCGAGAACGTCCTTTTGAACCCGCAGGTTGCCCAGTATGGACGGCGTGCCGCTTACCCCCGCGTTGACGTACTCAACGTTATCGCCCGCGCCGTAATTTTCGGCGATATAGTTGTAGGACAGCTTGGCGTAACAGGTGTCGGGCGTGCCGCCAATACCCTCGGTGATAGAGCCGCCCAGATACGCCACGGTGATTTTTTCGCCCTGCATAGCCTTTGAAAGCTTGTTTTCAAGGCGGTATGTGTTTCCCAAAGACACAAAAGAACGCTGTACCATATCGCTGTACTCCTTAGCGGGAGCGGCTTCGGCTGCAGCCGTACCCTCGATATTTGACGTTTCCTGCGCTTCCGCAGTGCCGGCGTTTTCCGCGCCGTTTCCGCACCCCGCCATAGCCGCAGTGATTGCCGCCGCCGTGAGAAGTGCAAGTGTTTTTTTGAGTTTCATAATTAACATTCCTTTCGTTTATAGCAATACTGTAAAATAACGCTTTTTGTAGGGGCGGGGTTTCCCCGCCCGCAGTTGCTGAACAGCGGGACGGGAAACCCGTCCCCTACAGATGTGGTTATTATTTTGTAGGATTGCTATGATTTTTCGGTATCACGGGGAAATTCTCCGCGTTTTCGTCCTCGCTGTGGTCGCCGCTCATAAAAGTCACGGAGGCGTTAAAGCCCTCGTCATAGGAATTGACCCTTGTCATTAACGATATTTTTCTGTCAACGTCAACATAGGTAAAGGAATTTTTCTCCTCGCCGAACGTCCAGCCGTCCTCGGAAAAGCCGTACAGCCCGTTTAGCTTTTCCGTTATGTCCTCGCGCAGTTTCTCGGCTTCGGTCTCCTCCGTGTAGTCGCTTTCGATATAGAGAGCAAAAAGCCGCCCCGCGCCGTTATAGTTGAAAATACAGCTGTTCAGCCGCGCGTCAAGGTCGGAGGGTATGTCCAGATAAACGTCGTAACCGTCCCCGCTCGTGTCGGGTTCGCCGCCGAAAAGAGCGTTGACCTGCTCCCTTGCCATGCCGAACTCCAGCTTGCTTACGGGAATAACGTGCCGCGCTCTCGCACAGGCGGCAAAGACAAGCGGCATTATCACGGTCAGGATAACCGCCGCAGTTTTTTTAAGCTTCATGCCGATACTTCCTTTCAATTCATTTTATAGCATATTTATACGGATTTGTCAAGCGGTGCGCAAAATCAATAAACGCAAACAGACAAACAACCGGGACCTGCAAACCGTTATTTGCAAGTCCCGAGGGAAAATTATTCATTTTGGGGGATTTCGGCTATGCAGCCGAACCATTCGATGTACCGTGCCTCGTCTATCTTCGGGTCGTCCCCAAAAATTATTGTAGCGCAGTCTCCGTTGCAGACTTTCTCACAAACGGGTATCATCTGCTGCGAATTGCCGTCGCTGTTTATAATGTACTTATTTCCGTTGTACGGGTTGTTCTCCGTAAGCTCCATATTTTCGTCATAAAATTTGGGATTTTGGGGGTTTGAAATATACCATTCGACTTGTTCGTCATATCCCGTTAATTCGTCGGGGTATAATATATACTCCGCCGTGTCATATTTTGCAAATACGGGTTTGTCAACTCTTGCCGCCATTGACAGCGGCGTAAGCTTTGCCGTAAAAACAGTTTCTCCCTGCGGATTTTTAAATTCAAGCGGCGTAGGCTCGGCAATTTCGGGTACGGTAAATTTTATTACCTGCTTGCCGTCGTCCAAGTCCTTAAGGTCGGCGGAGAGCATATCGGGATTTACCGTCAATTCCTTTAATCCCGAAAATCTTATATAAAGCTCCTCGCCCGTTCGCACCTCGCGGGGCAGGACAGTGTACTCCCGATTGACAATAACGGTTTTTTTATCGCCGCCCAAAACGCTGTGACAGCCGCCGGTATGAGAACCGTCCTCCAAATTATTAACGTCGTGAATGTCGGGGAAAATCAAATCGTCGTTAAACATAATATTCGGAACGTTGCTTTCGTCAAATTCGCCGCCGTCACTGCGTGTTACGGCAAACTGAGCGATAAGGATATTTCCGTCGCATATAACATTGTCAAAAGCAATATCGTACTGCATTGAATTTTCCGTGGTTTCGGCGTTTGCCTCAAACATATAGCTTTCCACCGTCTCGCGCCCCGCGCCGGTTCTGTTGGGGAAAACGTCGTTGATAAAATCGGAAATACTCCAAAGCCCCATAGCGGATGTTGACACCGCCAGCAGAGCCGCCGCCGCGATTACAGCCGCAACAGCCGCCGCCGTTCTCTTAACGCTGAAATTAACATTCTTTTTCATTTTAATTGACCTCCTGTTCTTAAGCTCATTGAAGGTCATGCTTTCAAGCTCCTCGTCGATAATTTTTTTCAAGTTCATAAACATTCCTCCAATGCTTTTTTCAGTAATTCTTTAGCCTTGCCCACGCGGAACGTCATCGCGCTTTGGCTTACCCCCGCCAGCCGCGCCGCCTCTTTCAGCGTAAAGCCGTTGTAAAGGCACAGCACAGCCGCCTCGCGGTATATCTCGGGCAGGGACATCACCGCGTTCGACACGGCGGCTTTTGTTTCCGCCTCGGCGTACATGTCCCTGTCCGAAACCGTTTCGGGGATTTCCCCCGCCCGCGTGCGGTACGCGGAGGATTTAAGTATATTTCTGCATTCGTTCACCGCGATACGCATTATCCAGGTTTTTTCGGAGGCTTCCCCCCGAAACCCGTGAAAGGCGGAAAAGGCTTTTTCGTATGCGGACATAGCCGCGTCCTCCGCAAGCGCGCGGTTGCGCAGTATGAGCATACACGTTCGGAGAACCTCGTCCCCGTATTTTCTGAAGAGCTCTTCGGTTTTTTCGGCGCCGTTTTTCACCTTATCTCCTCCTTTCACTTTATCAGACAATTCAAAAGACGTTTTTCACAGCTTTTTTGAAAAATTTTTTGTATCCTTTGCGAGGGACGGGAAACCCGTCCCCTACAGACATTGTTACAAAAAAACAGGCGGGAGCCTGCCAATACAGGCTGCCCCGCCATACGCTGTATCCCCAAATTACAACTGTCAACTATACACTATCAACTGTAAACTGTTAAAAAACCGCCCCGAGCGTTTCGGAGCGGCAAAACTTCGGTTATTTGGCAGGCGTCCCATTCTCCTGCATCTCTCGGGAGCAAAACCCCTTGTCAAACCGTCGGCGTGTGGACGGGGACGAAATCTTCCACCTCAAATAACCTGTTTTATCTTAATCATATTATAACATATTTATTCCGACTTGTAAAGTATTTTTTTATTTTTTATAAGCCTGTTCCATTCTTTTTCGTTAATTTTCATAAAAGTAATGACGGAATTTTTAAAATCCTTATTATCTTCGGGTGTTACAAGCCTTAATACCGTCTTGAACTGCTCGTTCCCCTCGGAAAACGATTTTAAAATCAAAGCCGAACGCGGCTTGTTTGCCTCGATAATGTACTCGGGATTTTCAACGACTTCTTTCATATACAGGCAGTAACGTTCATAATCGTTCGGGTGTCTCTCTTTAATGTGCTGAATACGTTCCTCCGTTATAATAACCTCGTCGGAAATTATGCCGCTGTCAACGCATTTATATATTTCAATGTTAAGTCTGCCGAGTATTTTCACGTCTTTTTCCGCCTTTGCTCATTTGCTGCAAAAACCGCCCCGAGGTTTTCGGAGCGGCAAAACTTCGGTTATTTGGCAAGCGCAGCACTCTCCTGCATCTCTCGGGATTTCTCCCTGTCGTACCGTCGGCGCGTGGTCGCTGCGAAATTTACCACCACAAATAACCTTATTTTATCTTAATCATATTATAGCACGATTATTCCGGTATGTCAAGCCGTACACAAAATCAACAACCGTCAACTGTACACTGTACACTATACACTGTAATCAATATCCTACCTCGATAATATTCATAAACACCCCGTTTTCGGTAACGTCAATATACCCGTAGGACGGCTTCATGCCGTCTCTGGGACAGGAACAGCTCCCCGGGTTCATAACGTCGATCCCGTCCTCGCAGGCGATGTACCGCTCGTGAGTATGCCCGAACAGCGCGGCGCGGCAGCCTTTGTCCCGCGCTATGGAACGCAGGGTCTCCGTACCGTCCTTGACATAATAGCGGTGTCCGTGGGTGCAGAAAATTTTCACCGGCTCTCCGTCCGCAGCAATGCCGCATTCCGCGACCGCGTAATCGGGGGATTCCATACCCCAATCGCAGTTTCCCCGCACGCTTATAAGGTTTATGTTCGGGTGCTTGATCCTTATTTCCGCAACCTCTCTTTCGCCGTCCCCGAGGTGTATGAACATATCCGCGTTCGGGTTGTCGGAGACGATCCGCTCCAATGCCGCCGCGTTCCCGTGGGAGTCGGACATTACGATTATTCTCACACAAAAACCGTCCTTTCATATAATATAGCAGGTTCTTTTTACAGATATTATAACATATGCTGTAAGAGAAAGAAAGAGCCGAATACAATTTTTTTGGAGGAATTTCTTTATGGCAAACCTGAACGCAACTCCTCAGCAGCTTGATAAGCTCCTGAACGCAGTAAGCGCCAAGCTGGGCGTTCCCGCGGACAGACTTCGCCGCGATTTGGAGCAGGGAAAATTCGACGCGGCTCTGAACAGCATGAAGCCGACCGAGGCGGCGGCTTTCAATCAGATCGTGAACAATCCCGCCATGCTGGAGAAGTTTATGTCAACTCCCCAGGCGCAGGCTCTGTACAGCAAGCTTACGGGCGGAAAATAATTTTCATACTTTAATCCTCGAAATATTTACACAAATTTTGTAGGGGACGGGTCTCCCGTCCCGCGGGCGGGGGAAACCCCGCCCCTACCCTGCATATGCGGTTATTGCTTTGCAGAATTGCTGTAAACGGGCGGTGAGCAAGCTGGACGATATTACCGAAAAAATTCAATCCCTGCTGTCCGACGAGGAAAGCATGAACCAGATCAAGGAGCTTGCCGCCATGTTTTCGGGAGGAACGGGCGGCGGTACGGACAATCCCGCAGAGTACGGCGAAAACGCGGGCGCGGAAAATCCCGGCGGTCTGAACCCGCTCGCTTTGATGCAGCTTCTGGGAACGGCTTCCGACGACAAGGACTGCGGTCTGCTCCTCGCCCTCAGACCCCACCTTTCCTTTGAAAAGCAAAGACGTCTCGACAAAGCCGTAAAGCTTATCAAGCTTTACAATATCTTCACGGCAATGCGCGAAAGCGGTATGCTGAACGAGCTTGAAAATATGCTGTGACCGTCTTTGAAGTAAGCTGTAAAGGAGCGTTGAACCATGTCCGAACAGGGACTTGCACAGGCGGAACGGCGCGTAAGGGAGATGAACAGAGTGACCCGTCAGTACACCGAACAGGGCAACAGATTTATGCAGCGGAATTTTCAAAGTCCCTCCGGCGGTCAGACCCGATTTGAACAGGTGGGGCGCGGAAATACATACGGCGGGGGACAAAGCTCTCCCCCGCAGAACGCGGCTCAGACCCGTCAAGCCGCGCAGTCCCCGCCTTACGGACAGAATATCCCGGCCGCCGTTCCGCCCGCTTCGGGAAAGCCGCCGCAGGGGAAAAGTCCGCCCGGAAGCTTCCCGGCGGGAAATTTCCAAACCGGAAACTCCCAAATGGGAAACTCCCAAATGGGAACCCCCCAACCGGGAGGGCTTGCTTTTCTGTCCGATCTTAAGCTCGACAACGAGAAGCTTATGATAATCCTCATACTTTATCTGCTGATAAAAGAAAAAGCCGATATCAAGCTCATTCTCGCGCTCGGATATCTTCTTCTCTGAGAACCTGTCTTACAGCGATACAAAACCGGAGGGATATGATTTGAAACTGTTTGCTTTTGGGGACGTCAAAAAAAACGCGGAGGAGAACGATCTCTTCCGCAGACAGCTTTTGGACGAACTGGATCTCGTCGCCGAACGGCTTTCCCGCATAAGGGAAAGCTATGACATGACCGACGAGCCGGAGCTTGTGGACGCTCTCATCTACGAGGAGCTTGCCATGCGGGCGCGGTACGATTATCTTATAAGAACGGCAAAGGAGCGAAACATAAAATGCAGACTGTCGGTTTCGGACTGAGCGGATTTGACGCCGCAAATTCCCCGCCGCCCGCGAAGCTTGTCTTTTACGGAGCATTGGCTCTGGCGGGGATAATAATGCTCATACACTTCATGCGGTCGGGAAAACCCTTTGCGGCGGCTTTCAAAAGCATGGCAAGCGGCGGACTGGGACTTGTCCTGCTGCATTTTTTCGGTGACGGTCTCGGACTTGCCCTGCCGCTCAACCTTTTCACCGCCTTTGTTTCCCTTACCCTGGGACTTCCCGGGACTGCCGCCATGGCTGTCATAAAGCTGCTGACGGGGTGAACGTCACGCGTCCCTGTTCTCGCTTTTCAGCCAGTATTTTCCGCTCTTGCGGTAGCTTCTGTAATCGAATTTGGTTATATCGCATATGAACTCCAGCATTTCCTCCGCGGAGCTGAGTATATCCTCGGCGGTGCTCCTGCCTATTTCCTCGGGAATATCGGCGGGGTACCGCGTTTCTATGTAGTACCTGTTAAGAACGGCGCTTTTGCCTATCCAGTCTGTAAAGGTTCGGTCTGCCATGGCTGCCTGCTTGCAGAGCCAGGTGATGTTGTGACCGTCGAAAAGCTTGCGGTGCTTATAGAGCAGGAAAGCTTTCAGACCCTTTTCCATCGCCTGCTGGCAATGGAACACAACAGGCTTCGCAAGTCTGCTGTCGCCGACAAGTGCCCTTGCCGACATTATGTCGAGACAGGCGTGATACAGCCAATCGTAATATCGTTTGCTGTCAGTCGTGTGACTGCTTCTTCTGCTCATAAAGCAAATTCCCCTCGTTTTCAATTCTGTAGGCGAACGTGAAATCGTCGTCAAGACATTCGTTCCAGTCGCTTACGGTGTATACTATTATATCGCAGGGCAAGGGACAGTCGGTCTTTACCAGTATCTCGCTTTCCAGGTCGGCGTGGCTTTCGTACTTATCGTCCACCACTATACAGAGCTTGAAACGGGTCAGCTCGCCCTTTGAGTTGGTTTTCGCCGTGGCGAGAAAAATTTGCAGAGGGTCGCATATGGCGACTATGTCCTCGGTTATTTTTCTCAGAACGGGGTCGTTTATCATGGTTAATGCCTCCTTGATATATTTTTGTCTCGGTACGCGCATTGCGAATGAGCTGATTGTTAATATTTTATGACAGTTTGCACCTTTTGCACCCTGCGTATTTAAAAGTTTGGTTCTATATCTTGCTTTGAGGGCGGGTGCAAAAGGTGCGGAAAAAATGTAAGGTTCTCTAAAAAAGATTTCCCGATTGCTTACATAAACTTTGCACCTTTTGCACCTTTGCGCAGATTAAAGCAAACGGCTGTACCCCGACAGCTCAATAAGCTCCTGCCCCTCGTCGGAGAGTATCCACTCTATCACCTTGGGGACGTTCTCATTCCCGTTGTCCGCTCGGTATACGGCGTAAAAATCCGTTGTCACGGGATAGCTGCCGCCGCCTATGTTTTCCCTGTCGGGATAAACGCCGTCCACAGCAAGCATTTTTATGTTCGGCTTTTTCGCAAGACCCGTCACAAAATACCTGAACGAAAATCCCAGCGACTTTCCGAATATGTTGGACGTATTCTTTTTCACGGGCGTATCTCCCATAAACTTTACCAATGCGGACTGACTGCCGCTTCCCTCAAGCCTTTGCAGCGCGTTTATGGGGTAATTCCCGCCGCCGACCTCGCTCCAGTTTGTTATTCTGCCCGAATATATGTCCCGTATCTGCCCCGAAGTCAGCCCGTCCACGGGATTGTTTTCGTTCACGATAAAAACGAACGCCTCTCTGCCTATGGGCTGAAAAACAAGCTCAGCGCCCTTTTCTTCGGCGTACTCCAGCTGCGCCGCCGAGGGAGCGGCGACGAAAATTATGTCCGCCGTACCGTCAGCCACAGACGTGTACGCCCGCAGGGTGTTGCGGTACTGCACCGCGCTTTCGGGAGAAAAATCCTCCCCGTCGCAGGAACAGCACCCCTCGGGATATATCGCGTCCGCCACGGCAGTATAGACGGGCAGGAGAGCCGCCGCGCCGTCAAGCACGGGCAGGTCTCCCGAAACGGAGAAATCCGTATCAACGCGGGCGATAAGGGAATTTTCGTCAAAGGGCAGGTACAGCTCGGGGGCGACGGATTCCCGCTGGGAGGTCTCCCCCTCGGCGTTGCGGTATCTCACAGTAAAGGTGAAGTATATACCCATATCGAAAAGCAGGAACGCAAGGGCGATACCGACAATAAAAAGAGTTTGCCTTTTTGTCACAACCGTCACCTCTCGTTGCCAATATAGGTCAGTATGGAGCAGTGCCAGTGGCGGTAAACCGTATACCCCGTCAAAGCCGCCGTGCTTATTATGCCTGCCGTCAGCACGGCGATAAGGGCTTTTTTGAATTTTTTATTATTCATAGTACCCCCGTTACATATAGGCGATCGACACGGACAATGTTATGAGCAGCACGGCAAACGCCAGAACCATTATCCCGAAAACCGCCCCGAGAACGACTGCGGCAAATTTATAGCCCTTTCGCTCGGCGGCGTTTTCCTTGGGACATTTTTTGAATTTGACAAGGGATACTATAAATCCTGCCAGTATTCCCAGCGGCACAGCCGCAAGCATAATACCGATGAGTATACCCATTATATCGCCAAACATATTGTACCTCCGTTGAAATTGTTTTTTATAATACCCGCATCTGTAGGGGACGGGTTTCCCGTCCCGCCGTAACAGTACGTTATATTTAACCCTGTGGGCGGGGAAACCCCGCCCCTACAAAAATTTTATTTTTAAGATTTGCTATAAACTGAGACGTTCTGTGCAGTTCATATTTCATCAGCTTTCAAGCTCCTTGAATAAATCGTCGGCATTGCCGAACGTCGGAGCGTTTGGGTCGCGCTTCATTTTTTCGCCCTCCTCGAACGCCGCCAAGGTTGCCGCATTGGGAATATCGCACTCAATGCTGAACGGTATCCTGCTTTCTCTCAAAACCGCTTTAATAAACATATTGACCGCCACGGAAACGTTCATGCCCGTTTCATTGCAGAATTCCTCAAAACGGCGTTTATCCGTGCTGTCAAGTCTTACGCTTAAAGTTGTCTGCGCCATAATATCAGCTCCTTTCACAATTATTATACCGCATTTGTGATGCATTGTCAATACCGTGTTGCACTTGCAGCCCGCCGTTCCGCAAATAAAACGTCCGCCCGGCAAACGCTTTTTATCCGAAAAAAATAGCCGCAGACACGGAAATCCCTTGCTGCGGCGTATTTTTACCTTTTTGATGAAACCCCTTACTGTTTTTCCTCGATATACTTAACGATATCGCCCACAGTCTTGATACCCTCGACCGCCTCGTCGGGGATCTCGATGTCAAATTCCTCCTCAAGGCTCATTACAAGATCCACCACGTCGAGGGAATCCGCACCCAGATCGTCCTGAATGTTCGCTCCCGCAGTAACCTTGTCGGCTTCAACGTCGAGCTGGTCGACGATGATCTCCTTCACCTTATCGAATACCATGGATATTGCCTCCGTTCATGTAATTTTTATAAAGACAGACGTCCCTATATGCATTGAAAACCGGCGGGATTTATACTTCCGTAAACTCGCCGACCTTTCTAAACTTAGTATATCGTTCATTTAGCAAAACGTCAATATCTATTTTCATTTTTTTGTGTAGAGTTTTATATAAAAATTCAGCTATATTTTCGGCAGTTTGACCAATATCGTTGTGCGCGCCTCCCAAAGGCTCCTCAATGATCTTCTCGGCGACGCCCAGTTCCACCATATCCTCGGCGGTAACTCTCATTATATTGCAGGCTTCTTTTTCCTTTCCCGCGTCTTTCCAGAGAATGGAAGCGAAGCCTCTGGGGGAAATTACCGAATATATGGAATTTTCCAGCACTGCAAGCTCGTCGCATACGCCCAGCGCAAGTGCGCCGCCGCTGCCGCCCTCTCCGAGAATAACGCTTACCACGGGAGTTCTCAGCCGCATAAATTCCATCAGATTTCGCGCTATAGCCTCGCCCTGCCCCCGCTTTTCCGCGTCTATTCCCGCGAACGCGCCGGGGGTGTCGATAAAGCACACCACGGGACGGTGAAACTTCTCCGCCTGCTTGGCGAGCCTGAGCGCCTTTCTGTAGCCCTCCGGGTTGGGCATGGCGAAGTTGCATTCCTTGTTTTCGTTGATGTTCCTGCCCTTTACCATGGCGAGCACCGTCACTGCAATTCCGTTAAAGGAAGCTATCCCGCCGATGAGAGCCTTGTCGTCCCCGAAGCAGCGGTCGCCGTGCATTTCGATAAACTCGTCGAAAATAAGGGGTATGTAGTCCCGAACCGTAGGTCTGCCCTTGTGACGGACGACCTCGAGACGTTCGTAGGGAGTTAGTTTGTTAAGTTTTTCCATTTTGATTGTGCCCCTTTCAAGGCGTTTTTTCAAGCAAAGCCTGCTGATAAATGCTTGTCAACGCATAATAATTTACAAGCGCAGCCCAATGAATAGCGGGGTGATAATAGTCTATCACCAATATTTCCTTTTTCTGCGGATATGTTTCCGTAAACGCGTCCGTAAAGTAAAACCAATTGTCACATTTTTCCCCGCCGCAGACTGCTTTGCAGCCTTTCGCTTTCAGAGCCTCGTCAAGCGCTTTCAAGGTAGACCCGCAAACAATAATGTCGGGTGAAATTATTTCGATCTGCCTTTTTATCTGAACTATATCGTCCAAAGCAAACTGCCTTATCTGTTCCATATCCGAGCGAGGCTTCCCGGGAGTTTTTTTCAGATTCAAAACGGCAATTTTTCTGATAAGCTCGTCCCTTTGGCTTTTTATATCCTTCGGCGAATACCTTGCTATCCTGTCGGCGGTCGTGTTAAGTATTCCGTAAGTCCAATCAATAACGCTTCTCCATGTAGGCGAGGATAAAATATTATCGCCTTTCAGAACGCGTTCCGTCAAATCCCAATTTTCAGTCTTGTCTTCGTCATATGCTTCTTTCAGAATATACAGTATCTTTTTGTCCTGAACGTTCCATACATCGGGATCTATAATTCCGTCTTTTACAAACGTATCCTTTATATGGTTATCCTTTGTATTCCACATTTTGAAAACTTCGTCCAGACTTGTGCAGTCTTTAATATCATTTTCCATGCTGTCCATCTACAGTTCTCCTCCCTGCTTGTGCAGCTTAAGAATATGCGCGATAGTCCGCCGCATGGATTTTCTTTCCACTATCATATCCGCGAAGCCGTGTTCCAGCATAAATTCCGCGGACTGGAAATCGTCGGGAAGCCGTTGCTTGATAGTGCCCTCTATGACCCGTCTGCCCGCAAAGCCCACAAGAACTTTCGGCTCGGCGATGATAACGTCCCCCAGCGAGGCGAACGAAGCCGTCACTCCCCCCGTGGTCGGGTCGGTAAGGACGGTTATGTACAAAAGCCCCGCGTCGCTGTGACGGGCGGCCGCGCCGCTGGTCTTAGCCATCTGCATAAGGGAAACTATCCCCTCCTGCATACGCGCTCCTCCCGAAGCGGTGAAAAGGATAACCGGCAGCCTGTTTTCGGTTGCGTACTCAAAGGCGCGTGTGATCCTTTCGCCCACAACGCTGCCCATGGAAGCCATCATATAGCGGGAATCCATAACGCCTATGACGCATTTTTCTCCCCGCACCGTACATTCTCCCGTCACTGCCGCGTCGGTCAGACCCGTGGTCTCTCTCAGCTGCTGCTGTTTGACCTCGTAGTCGGGAAAATCAATGGGGTTCAGGCTTTTCATCTCCCCGTCGAACTCGCGGAAGCTTCCCTTGTCGGCGATGAGCCTTATCCTGTCGGGAGCGGTCATTCTTGCATGATAGCCGCATTCGGGACACACCCGCAGATTTTTCTCCAGCTCGTCCGTCATCACCATATTAAGACAGCGCGGACACTTGAACGCTATATTTGCGGGGACTTTCACCGCCGAAGCGGCTTTGTCCCTGTCCTCCCTGTCGGCTTTGTCCTTGTCCTCGTCGGCGGAGGCGGAGTTTAAACGTGTTTTCACCACGTTGAACAGATCTTCGAGACCCACTGAGGTCACTCCTTTCGGTTAACTGTCACCACGGCGGCAGGATAAGCGCCGCCACAAACGAGAGCACAAGCACCCGTTTGTATTTTTGGAAAATAACAGAACTATTTTGGCACAATGTTGTAAAAGCAATAACACACAGCCACCAGGGAAGCAGAAACATAAGAAGCCAGACCCACCAGTATTTCTGCGCGAACTCCTTTATCTCTTCGGCAAAGGTCTGCTGACCGCTCTGCGGTCCCCCGTTCGCGTAGGGCGAGGGGGGAGGAACGTAATTTCCCCCGTTATTGGCGTAAGGGGACGGCGGGGGATTTCCCTGCTGCGCTTGCTGTGCTTGCTGCGCCTGCCCTCCGTAATTTCCGTAGTTCCCGCCGCCGGCATAGGGCGGGGGAGACGGCGGCGGACTTTGATAATTCCGACGCACGGTTTTTCCGTCCTCGTCCCTTACCTTGAACTTTGGCGGTTCGCGGTTGGGATATATTTCCTCCATCTGGACTTCGGGGATTATCTCCCTGACCTGCTCGCCGAAAGCGTCGTTTTCGGGATCCATATCGTAGACCATGCTCAGGTCGTCGTCCTCGGGAACGTCGTAGCCGCAGCTCTCACAGTAACTGCCTTTAAGCTTCCCTCCGCAGAGGGGACATTTTTTCGCGGACATCTCTCACTCTCCCAATCATCGGTAAATGTCATGCATTATCAAAAAATATCTGAAGTATCCGCCGCAGCACCGAGTCAAGACCCAAAGGGTCGAAGCCGTCCAGAAGCAGGAGAAGTCCCGCCGCACCGAACAGTATCCCCTTGAACAGGTCGCTGTATTTTTTGCAGTTCCGCATACAGCCGAACATAAAAAGATACCCCGCCCCGATAAGTATTCCCGCAGTGGGCGCGAAAAACGCCGCAAGAAGCATATACCAGCGCTTTGTCACAAAGTCTGACACAGCCTTTACCAATCTTACCGCAGGACTTGCCTGAGACTGCACATGCTGCGCAGGCTGAACATTCGCGGGCGGCGGATTAACGTTTGCGGATCTTGCGGACTGCCCGGCTCTTACCCTGATATTGGGCAGAGGCTGAACGCCTGCCGAAGCAAACCGCCCGAAAGAGTTTGCGGAGGGGATATTCGGCAAAGCCACCGACGGTATTTCAAGCGCAGGACTTTCGGCTGCCGCAGCCGTATCGACGGAGGGGAACATATCTTCAGCCGTACCCGCCTCGCCGAAGCTGTCGTTTGAGGGATCAAGGTCGTAGGGCGCGGCTATAGCCCCGCAGTCGGGAACTTCAAAGCCGCAGTCCGAGCACGTTCCCAGAACGGTCTCTCCCCCGCAGAGGGGACATCTTTCAGCCAATCCGATCCCTCCGTTTCCGAACGCGGTCAAACGTCTTTCATTTTTCTGCCCAGATAGCCTATATCGTAGCTTCCCGCCTCAAACGCGGGGTCGCGGATAAGGGAAAGCTGAAAATCTATGTTGGTGTCCACGCCCTCTACGATAAACTCGGCAAGCGCCCATTTCATTTTGGCGATAGCCTCCTGTCTTGTGGGAGCGTAAACTATAAGCTTCGCGATCATGCTGTCGTAATAGGGGGTTATCTCGTATCCCGAATAAACCGAGCTGTCTATGCGTATTCCCGGACCGCCCGGGATATGCAGGGCGTTTATCTTTCCCGGACAGGGACGGAAGCCCTTTTCGGGATTTTCCGCGTTTATGCGGCATTCGATGGAATGTCCCTTTACGCGTATGTCCTCCTGACTGTAGGGAAGCTCCTTGCCGGCGGCGATCTTAAGCTGCGCTTTCACAAGGTCTATCCCGGTGACGAACTCGGTAATGGGGTGCTCCACCTGAATGCGGGTGTTCATTTCCATAAAGTAGAAATTGTTTTTGCCGTCCACCAAAAACTCGATAGTACCCGCGTTGTAGTAGCCGCAGACCTTAGCCGCAGCCACAGCCGCCTTGCCCATTCTGTCCCTGAGCAGCGGGGTCATGACGGTGGAGGGACTTTCCTCCAGCACTTTTTGGTTGCGCCTTTGCATGGAGCAGTCCCGCTCGCCTAAGTGTACGGCGTTGCCGTGTTTGTCGGCAAGTATCTGAAATTCTATGTGCTTAGGGTTGACGATAAATTTTTCCATGTAAACGCTGCCGTCGCCGAAATAATTCAGAGCCTCGGTACGCGCGGCTGTCATCTGCGCTTCCAGATCCTCCATGCGCTCGACGAGACGTATGCCCCGTCCTCCGCCGCCCGCGGACGCCTTTACCATAAGGGGAAAGCCTATCTCCTCCGCAAGCTTTTTCGCTTCGGCGGCCGAGGACACCGCCCCGTCGCTTCCGGGTATAACGGGTACTCCCGCCTTTTTCATCGCGGCTTTTGCGGCGGCTTTGTCCCCCAGCATTTCAATGGATTCGGGCGACGGACCTATAAAGGTTATCCCGCACTTCCCGCAGTTTCGGGCAAAAGAGGCGTTCTCGGACAGAAATCCGAAGCCGGGGTGCACCGCGTCCGCGCCGGTTATCTCGCATGCGGCGAGAATGGCTTTCTCGTTCAGATAGCTGTCCTTTGCGGCGGGCGCGCCTATACAGACCGCCTCGTCGGCGATCTTCGCGTGGAGCGCGTTCCTGTCCGCTGTGGAAAAGACCGCCACCGTTTTCAGACCCAGCTCTCTGCACGCTCTTATGATACGAACCGCTATTTCGCCCCTGTTGGCAATAAGTACCTTTTTAAACATAGCGTTATTTCCTTTCGGGGAAAATGATTGAATTTATTTGCACAAACGCGTTGTCATTTTATCGCGAATGATATTTCGGCGGAAACCGCCTTTTCTCCGTTCACCGTGGCAAGAGCCTTTCCCACGCCCACGGGACCTTTTATCTTGATTATCTCAACCTCGATGCGGAGGGTGTCCCCCGGCACAACCTGTCGGCGGAATTTCGCTTCCTTTACCCCGCCGAAAAAGCCTATCTTGCCCTTGTTTTCGGGCAGAGACAGCATTGCAACCGCTCCCGCCTGAGCGCACATCTCCAGCATAAGCACCCCGGGAACGACGGGGTAGTCGGGAAAATGTCCCTTAAACCAGAACTCGTCCTCGTTCATATGCTTTGTTGCGACAACCCGCTTGCCGACCTCCATTTCCTCTATCGCGTCGATAAGCAGAAACGGATCGCGGTGGGGAATTATTTCCATAATTTGTTCTTTGTTCATTAAAGGCATAAAAATCTTCCTTTACTTGATTATCATTATCGGCTGGTCGAACTCTACCGCTTCCCCGTTTTTCACCAGTATTTCCGCGACGGTGCCGTCAAAGTCGCTCTGGACTTCGTTCATCAGCTTCATGGACTCGATTATCATGATAACGTCGCCCTTTTTCACCTGCTGCCCCACCGTCACGAACGGGGGCTTGTCGGGGGCGGAGGCGGCGTAGAACGTTCCCACTATCGGAGCCTTGACCACGTTTCCCGAAACGGCGGGAGCTTCGGCTGACGTCTGACGGACGGGCTGCTGCAAAACGGGGGTCTGAACCAAAGGCATGCCCGCAGGCACACCCATAGGCGGGGGAGGGGGCATGCCGCCTAAAGGAGGCTGACATCTTCTGCCCTTTACCGTTACGGTTTTTTCTCCGTCTGTCACGGTTATCTCGCCCAGATTTTTCTCCGTCACAATATCCGCAAGCTTCTCGATGGTTTCAAGCTCAATCATATTGTAGATTTTCTCGCTCATTTCAGTTCTCCTTAATTCTTGTATTTGACAATGCAAAGCGTGGCGTTGTGTCCGCCGAAGCCGAGACTGTTGGACAGCGCGGCGTTTACGGGCATATTCCGTCCCCCCTCGGTGCAGTAGTCAAGGTCGCACTCGGGGTCGGGGACTTTGTACCCCAGCGTTTTGTGGACGTAATCGTTCTTTACCGAAAGCGCGGTAACGATTGCCTCAACAGCTCCCGCCGCGCCGAGGAGATGACCCGTCATAGACTTTGTGGAATTTATTGCCACTTTTTTGGCAGTTTCCTCCCCCAAAGCTTTCTTTATAGCCTTTGTTTCGTACTTGTCGTTAAGCCCCGTGGACGTGCCATGGGCGTTGATGTAGTCTATATCCTCGGCTTTAAGTCCCGCCTCTGTAAAGGCGTTCACCATTCCCCGCGCGGCGGCGTCTCCCTCGGGGGAGGGGGAAGTCATATGGTACGCGTCGCAGGTTGCGCCGTACCCCGCTATTTCGGCGTAAATCTTCGCGCCCCGCGCTTTGGCGTGCTCAAGCTCTTCAAGAATAAGCGCGCCGCAACCCTCGCCAAGCACGAAGCCGTTTCTCTCGCCGTCGAAAGGTATTGAACACCTGTCCAAATCGTCGGAACGTGTCAGGGCTTTCATATTGTTGAAGCCGCCCAGCGCGAAAGTCCCCACGCAGGACTCCGAGCCGCCCGCAATGCACACGTCAAGGTAGCCGTCCTTGATCTTGCGGAACGCCTCGCCCACCGCGTGCGCCGAGGAAGCGCAAGCCGTGGTGGAACAGAAATTGTCCCCCTTAAAGCCCGTGCGCATAGAGATGGTTCCCGCAGCCATATTGCCGATCATCATCGGCACATAGAAAACGGAAATCCTGTCCGCGCCCTTTTCGAGGAACTTTTCGTGCTCGGAAAGTGTAAGGTTAAGTCCGCCGATACCCACGCCGAAGATAACCCCCGCGCGAAACGGGTCTAAATCCTTAAAATCCGAACCGCTGTCCGCAAGCGCGTCAAGGGCGGCGTTCACCGCGAACTGGGTGAACCTGTCCATACGGCGGGTTTCCTTTTTCTCCACATATTTTTCGGGGGAGAAATCCTTTACCCGCGCGGCGATTTTCACATCAAAGTCGTCGCCTGTAATATCGTTGATGTAGCCGAAGCCGTGTCTGCCCGCTTTAAGGCTTTCCCACAGCTCGTCAAGGCTGTTTCCCACGGGGGAAACCACGCCCATTCCCGTTATAACAACTCTTTTCATATATTTAAATCCTTTCAAATTACAAATAATTGACAATTTTTGTAGGGGACGGGTTTCCCGTCCCGCGTGACATTTTCATCGGGCGGGGAAACCCCGCCCCTACAAATTTACATAGATAAACCGCCGGAAATTTCAATGGTCTGCCCCGTGACATAGGACGCGTCCGCCGAGCAGAGGAAAGACACCACGCCCGCGATCTCCTCAACCGTGCCGTAGCGTTTCATAGCGATAGCTTCAAGCATTTTCGCCTTTTGCTCCTCGGTGAGCTTGTCGGTCATGGGGGTGCTGATAAATCCGGGCGCGACCGCGTTTACGTTGATATTCCGCGAGCCAAGCTCCTTTGCGGCGGTTTTCGTCATACCGATTATAGCGGCTTTCGAGGCGGAGTAGTTCATCTGCCCGGGATTGCCGTAAAGTCCCGCCACGGAAGCAAGATTGACAATTTTTCCCTGCTTTTGCCGTATCATAACGTTACCCGCCAGCTTCATCATATTGAAAACGCTTTTCTGATTTACCGCGATAACGGTATCGTACTGCTCCTCGGACATTCTCGCCATAAGACCGTCGCGAGTAATTCCCGCGTTGTTGATAAGCACGTCTATAGTGCCGAAGCGTTCCTTGACAGCCTTTACCATTGTTTCGCACTGACTGTAGTTGGAAACGTCCGCGCAGAAAATCTCCGCATCAACTCCGAGGGCGGTGATTTTTTCCTTTATATCGTTGTTCTCGAACATACCCTCGTTAAGGTCGTTTAAAGCTATGTTAAAGCCGTCCCGCGCCAGCCGCATGGCGATCGCCGCGCCTATTCCTCTGGACGAGCCTGTGATTATCGCTGTTTTTGATGTATCGGACATAATTTTAATTCCTTTCAAATTTTATATTATATTACAAACAGTATAATTTCTATAGCTTCCGTATTTGTCCTCCGCGCGGCTTTCCTCGGGGAAAAATATCATCTCGCCGCACAGTCGTATCCTGCGCCTTACGCCGACGGACAGCCTGAACTGCCTGCGTTTCGTTTCGCTGAGACGGTTCGCCGCAAGCTCCATGCGCCGCAGGTTTACCCATACCGAAACGCTGCCGTAGACCGAACGCACCCCGATCGCCGCCAGTACAGCGAAAAATCCGCTGTTCCTGTCCCAAGCGGAAAACACAATAACTACTCCCTGTATAATAAGCAATATCACGCTTTTCTGGGTGAAAGCCACGAATGCCCGTCCGATGTAGAGACAAAGCATATCCCACACCTCGGCGGCAAAATATTCGTTGAGCATTCTCAGCCCTCCCCTCAAATATCCGGATTTCGGAATATCAGTAATCCAGTATCACGCAGCCCATTGTAAGACCCGCTCCGAAGCCGACGAGACAAAGCCTGTCTCCTCTTTTGACCTTGCCCTCCGCGATGGCTTCGCTCAAAGCTATGGGTATGGACGCGCTGGAAGTGTTTCCGTGGTTCGCGATGTTCACAATGAACTTATCCATGGAAACTCCCAGATTTTTAGCCGCGGTCTCGATAATTCTTATATTCGCCTGATGAGGTATGAACCAATCCACCGTGTTTATGTCGAGACCTATTTTCTCCGCAGCCTTGTTCGCCGCCAGCGGCAAAGCCTTTGTGGCAAACTTGTAGACCTCCTTGCCGTCCTGCACAAGGAAAGTCGTTCCCGCCGCGAACTCTCCCTCGTCCATGGAATCCTTTTCCGTTCTGAGGGGGTGATTTACCTTATGGCTTTTGGCGTACAGGAAATGCGCTCCCGAGCCGTCCGCGCCGATATAGCTTGTGAAAAGCTTCTCGGAACGTCCTATAACCGCAGCTGCCGCCCCGTCCCCGAACAGAACGCAGGTGGAGCGGTCGCTGTAGTCGGTGACCTTGGAAAGCGTCTCGTTAGCGGCGACAAGAACGTACTTCAGATCTGGATCGGTCTGCAAATACCGCTTTGCCGCGTCCACAGCGTAAACAAATCCCGAACAGGCGGCGTTAAGGTCATAGGCGGCGGCATTGGACGCGCCCACCTTGTCCTGTATAACGCAGGCGACGGAGGGTGTGGAAAAGTCGTTCGTGATGGTTGTGTCGATGACCAGACCGATGTCAAGCGGATCTATGCCGGCGTTCTTCACCGCCTCCTCGGCGGCTTTCAGACCCATTTCCCAGGTAGGTTCGCCGTTTGCGAGCCTGCGGGAGCGTATGCCGGTCCTTGTGGTTATCCATTCGTCGTTGGTCTCGACTATCTTCGCCATATCGTCATTGGTCACGCACAGCGACGGGCTGTACGAACCCATTCCCAAAATTTCAATTCCGAACAAAGCAGTTACCTCCGTAATTTCCGCGCGCAGCGTTCCCGCGGCAAAAAAACTGCGGCAAACGCTTGTAATTTATCGTTAAATATGGTATAGTATTAACAGCGGGTCTTTTTTTCGATCTTGGCAGTTAAAATATATACAATACTATTGTAATATTTTTCGTCCCTTTTGTCAACCGATTTTTAAGAATTAAATCCGGCGCGGCAAAATTTTCGCAAACGGGACAATCATCAGAATAACGGAAAGGACAGTGCAAAAATGTCAAAAACTGTATTTTTATTTTCGGGACAGGGTTCTCAATACGTCGGAATGGGAAAGGAGCTTTGCGAAAAATACCCGCAGATCGACGTTTACGAAAGGGCAAGCGGGATCGTGGGCTTTGATATCGCGGAAAAAATCAACGGTTCTTCCGAGGAGGAGCTGGCAAAAACCGTATTTTCACAGCCTGCCATTATGGCGACTTCTCTTGTGGCTTTCGAGGCAATGAAGATAAACGGCGTGGAATTTTCAGCGGCGGCGGGACATTCTCTCGGGGAGTACGCGGCTATGGTCGCTTCGGGGATACTCTCGTTCGAGGACGGCTTCCGCGTTATAAAGGCAAGAGCCGAAGCCATGCAGAAAGCCGCCGAAAGTGCGGACGGCGCGATGTACGCCGTGATCGGCAAGTCAGCGGAGGAGATTGAGCAAGTCTGCGCGGAAACCGACGGCTATGTAGTTCCCGTAAACTACAATTCAGCCGCTCAGACCGTAATAGCGGGGGAGACCGCCGCCGCCGAAAAAGCCGCGGCAAAATTCGCCGAAATGGGCGCAAAGGCGGTTAAGCTGGGGGTCTCCTCGGCGTTCCACTCGAAGCTGATGCAGCCCGCCGCAGAGGAATTTGAAGCCGCCCTCCGCGAAATGAAACCCGTCTTTAACAAGCCGTCCGTAACGTTCTGCTCCAATCTCACGGGAGCGGTTCAGACCGATTTTGAGGATATGCCCGCAAAGCTCGCGAAGCACATTGTTTCCCCAGTCAGGTTCACCTCGGAGCTGAATGCTCTCGCCGAAGCGGGGTACGCGAATTTCGTCGAGCTGGGTCCCAACAAGGTGCTGACCGGACTTGTCAAAAAAACGCTGAAAGGCGTAAACGCCGTAAACGTTGAAAACGCAAAAACTCTTGAAAAGGCGCTGGAGCTGCTGAAATAATTTTCGGCGTTTCCGAAGCGTTTCCGTAAAGTAAAAACATACGGGCGGATACGGAATCCGCCCCCGCAAAACAGGAGGATATTATTATGACTTATGAAGAAATTTTCGCAAAGGCTCAGTCTCTGTTCGCAAAGGGAGACGCGTCCGGATTTGAGGGCGACTTTGCAATTCAGGTAAACATCACGGGCGAGGGAGAGGGCGCGTTCTATATCGCCTACAAGAACGGCGCACTGGACGTCGCTCCCTACGAATACCACGACCGCGACGCCATTCTCTACGCAAGCGCGGAGAATTTTCTGAAGATCGCCGAGGGTTCGCTGGGCGCAGTACCCGCGTTTCTGTCGGGAAAGCTCAAGGTCGAGGGCAGCACGGACAAGGCTCTGGAGCTTGACAAGCTCATCACCTATATGAAGAAAAAAGCCGCTTCCGAAAAGCCCGAAAAGAAAGAAACCAAGCCCAAAACGACGAAATCGGCAAAAAGCAAAAAGAAGTGAGGTGCGGCGGAAATGTCAAAATATGCGCTTCTGGGATATCCTTTGGGACACACCATGTCCCCGCCGATACATAAACGGCTGTTCGAGCTTGACGGCAAGCCGGATACGGAGTACGAGGTATGCGAAATTCCCCCCGAGCAGCTGGACGAAAAGGCGGAGTACCTTAATTCCCTGAACGGCTACAATATCACTATCCCCTACAAGGTAGACATAATAAAGCGTCTGGACGAGCTTGACGTTACCGCAAAGCGTTACAACTCGGTAAACTGCGTTGTGAACCGCGGCGGCAGGAACATCGGCTATAACACCGACTGTTCGGGCTTTCTCCGTTCTCTCGAAGCGGGAGGAGCAAGCCTTAGCGGACGCGTCCTCCAGATAGGCTGCGGGGGCGTGGGCAGAATGATGGCGACCGAAGCCGCTCTCCACGGCGCGGACTTGACAATCGTCTCCCTGCCCGAATTTACCGCGGGAGCAAAGGAGGTCGCGGGGGAGATCGCAAAGCTGAAACCGTCCGCGAAAATAAGCGTTATAACTCATGAGGAAATAAGCGGGGAGTTCGATCTGCTGATGAACGCAAGTCCGGTGGGAATGTTCCCCAAAACGGAGGAGTGCCCCGTAAGCGAGGATACCGTGAAAAGCTGCAAAAACGTGTTCGAGGTCATCTACAATCCCAATGTGACCAAGCTTATGAGCATTGCCGAAAGGAACGGCATTCCCGCAGTAGGCGGCATGGCTATGCTGGTATGGCAGGCGGCTGTCGCTCACGAGATATGGAACGGCGCGTCCTACCGCGATGAGGACGTGGAAAAAATCATACAGGACATGAAAGCGGAACTGGAAAAGCAGTTCTAATCTCCAATTTCTATTCTCTAATCTCTAAGAGGGGGTCGGGCAATGAAGCTGAACAACAAGCTGCTTGCGCTTGCCAAGGGCATAAGCGTATGGTGGGGAATATACCTTATACTCGGCTGCTGCGCGGGATTTGCGCTTAAAACGATACAGGATCTGTTCCTGGACGTGAAGCCGTTCAGAATAATGCTGTTTGTGCCGTTTATGTGCGCCGGCTCGCTCTTGCTGGCGATACTTACGTATTTTATAACCAATATGCTGAAACGCGCACCCATGAAAAGGCTCAGGCGCAGGCTTGTGAATATTTTCAAGACGGAGGGTTTTTCCCAAAGCTATATAAATCTGCTGTTTGAGAACGCGACAGGGGACAATAAAAATCTTCGGCTTATCGAAGCCGCTGCGGCGTACTGTATGCGCGGCGAGACCGACACCGCCGAAAAAACTCTCGCTCAGACCGATCTGACCAGCATTCTGGACGTGGCGCAGTCAACGGGAGATTTCCAAACGGCGGCGTACTATTACTGCGTGAAAATGGCTGCCTGCATAATCGCGAAGGACGGCGGCGGCGCGGCAAAAGCTTACGACGACGGCATTTACTATCTGGACGCATTTTCTGACAGCGACATGGTGATGGCTGTTCTGGCTCTCTACCAGACAGAGGGAGGACTTGGAAATTCCGCAATAGAAACCGCCGGCAAAATAAAATGGCGCAGTCTTCCCCGTCCCATGAGAAAGTGCGGGAAAGCTTTTTCCGAAGCTATAAAGGCGAAGAATTACCTTGCTCTCGAACGGTACGGGGAAGCCGCGGCTTCGGCGCGGGCGGCTCTTGAAAATTCCTGCACGAACTATATGACCTCCCGCGCGGAGGAAACTCTCATGCTTGCGGAAACTCTTGCTGCGGCAAGCTCAGAAAAGGAAAAGTCTCCGGAAGAAGCCGGGGATACTGCGGAAAAGGTTACGGAAGAAACCGAGCCGCCGAAAGCTCCCGCTCATGAGGAAAATTCCGATTTTCAGGATTAACGCGCCGCGCGTCCGAATATCAAAACAAAAAGTGCGCCCCTGTCGGACAAACGGTACGGAAGAATGCTGCCCATGTAAGCAATTTGCCCTTATTGACGAATATGTCAATAAGGGTAAATTTCAGCCTTTTTAGTGTAAATGTTCCGCAGGGAGCATTTACAGCTTTTCGCTGTATGCATGGTCATAGGTCATAAAGCTGCCGTTCTCTTCGCGGAATTCAAACCAGCACTCCTCGTAGACAAGCTCTCCGCTTTTGTAATTGTAGCTGTAACCGTAATTTCTGTCAAACCAACAGTCGTTATCCCGTTCCCCGGCGTAATTCTTTTCAAATTCCGATACGCGGTCAAGAATGTCTTTTTCTGTATCCTTGCCGTAAACGGTTTCAAGGCTGTACGGCTTGCGGATAATTTTGGTTTTCTGCTTGTTCCTGTCAACGGTAAATTTGTAGGTGTAGCTTGTCTCAACGTCGTTTATGCAGTAGCTGAGGAGCACGTCCGCTTCTCCGCCGCCGCGCCCGTACATACGGAGCGAATAGTCTGAAAGATTAAAATTGACGTCATATTTTTTGATAGACTTAAAAATACCCTCCATATCCTTTTCGGAATCAAGACAAAGTATCCTGCCCTCGTTTTCGATATTTCCCGAGGCAGCGGACGTAATGCTGCCGTTGCGGAAAACAAGCCTGCCCTTTTTGCCGATCTTAACCGTACCGTAGTTATTAAGGCTTCCGCCGTGGATATAGAGCGTGCCGTCCTCTATTTCCAGAACTCCGCCGCGCTCGACGCAGACGGTTCCCATTATCTCGGCGGTCACGCCGCCGCTTATAACAAGCCTGCCGCCGCTCATTGTGCCGGGACTGTTTCCGATAGGCTGTATTCTCAGACGCTGACCGCTCTCAACGGTAAAATCCCTGTCGAATACCTGTTTTTGCCATATCTCCATATATTCGGAGAATAAAAATTTCCCGTCCTCCGCGAACACCGCACCGTTAAACGGCATTGCGGGGTCATAATCGTAAAAGTAATCGTAGTAATCCGTACCCGTCAGATCTCTCTCGGGGTCAAATTCCTTTTCGCTTGCCGATACCGCAGCCGCGGAGACAGCCGATACCGCCATAACAGCCGCCGATACCGCCGCGAAAATTTTGCTCATTTTCATAAAAATCAATCCTTTCAAAAGCTTGCGAACGTCCTATATAATGAATACAACTCAGAACGGCAAAATTTTTCACGGAAAGAAGTTTTTTCAAAAAATTTGATAGGCGTAAATCTTGATTTGGCGGGGCACAGTTTTGCAGGGCGAAAGCAAGCCCTCGCCCTAACAAAAAATAAATTAGGTATCCAGCAAATCCACCCGCCCCCTTGGGGGCAAAACAAAATTAACAGTCAGAACATTTTAAGCAGGGGATAACTCAGTCTGCGGAGGCTCTCCGCTCGGTTCACTTCTCAAACGCCTGCTTGATCTTATCGAAAAAGTTATTGCGCTTTTTGTAGTTCTTGCCGTCGTCGAGGGACTCGTCGAACTCTTTCAGCAGATCCTTTTGCTTTCTGGTAAGATTGCTCGGAACTTCGATGGTAACATGAACGAACTGATTTCCTCTGTCGCTGCGGTTCAGCTTCTTGATACCCTTGCCCTTGAAGCGGAAAACAGTTCCCGGCTGAGTGCCCTCGGGAATGGTGTAAGAAACCGTTCCGTCGATGGTGGGGACTTCCACCTCCGCGCCGAGAGCCGCCTGAACGAAGGTTATGGGCATTTCGGTGTGAACGTCGTAGCCGTCCCTTTCAAAGATAGCGTCGGGACGAACCGTAACGGTGACAAGCAAGTCTCCCGACGGACCGCCGTTTATGCCGCCGTGACCCTGTCCCGAAACGCGGATAGTCTGACTGTCGTCAATACCCGCAGGAATGGAAACTGAAATGGTTTTCTCCGTGCTGACGCGCCCGTTGCCGTGACATTTCGGACAGGGATTTTTTATAACAGTACCCTTTCCGCCGCACTTCGAGCAGGGCTTCTGTGAGGATATCATGCCGAAAGGCGTGCGCTGGGTAACTTTGACCTGACCCGTTCCGTGACAGTCGGGACAGGTATCGGCGGACGAACCCGCCGCCGCGCCGCTGCCGCCGCAGTCGGGACATTTTTCCATTCGGGAAATATAAACGTCCGAGGAAGTTCCCTTGCAGGCGTCCATGAAGCTGATGACCACGCTTTTCTGAATGTCCTGACCGCGCCTCGGGGCGTTGGGATTGCTTCTGGAGCTGCCGCCGAAGCCGCTGCCGAAAAAGCTGGAGAAAATGTCGCTGATATCGCCCATGTCTCCGAAGCCGCCCGAGAAGCCGCCGCCGTAGCCTCCTCCGCCGTAGGAGGGGTCTACGCCCGCATGACCGAACTGATCGTAGCGCGACCGTTTTTCGGGGTCGGACAAAACCTCGTAAGCCTCGTTGACCTCCTTGAATTTTTCCTCGGCTTCCTTGTTGTCGGGGTTAAAGTCGGGGTGGTATTTTCTTGAAAGCTTTCTGAAAGCCTGTTTGAGTTCGTCCTCTGACGCGCCTTTCTGAAGCCCCAGCACCTCGTAATAATCTCTTTTATCAGCCATATGGGAATTTCCTTTCGTGTGACTTGATGTAATTTACCGTAGGGGACGGGTTTCCCGTCCCGCGCCTATAGGCGGTTTTTGAATATGTCCTAAAACAGCTTACGGGCGGAAAATCTCCGCCCTTATTGCTGTAGGAAGTAATTACTTTTCCGTGAAATCCGCGTCAACAAAGTCTCCGCCGCCGTTACCGTCGGACGAACCTCCGCCCATATCGGGACCGGGACCCGCCGCGCCGTCCTGCTGAGCCTGAGCACCCGCAGCCTGGTATACTTTCTGCGAAACCTCGTAGAACGCTTTCTGAAGCTCCTCGGTCTTAGCCTTGATATCGTCGGTGTTGTCCGTTGCGTTGGCGGCTTTGAGTGCGTCTATCTTGGACTGAATATTCGCCCTTTCCTCCTCGGAAACCTTGCCGCCGAAATCGGTGAGAGCCTTTTCGCACTGGAATACCATGTTTTCGCCCGCGTTCTTGGCGTCAACCGCGTCCTTGCGCTTCTTATCCTCGTCGGCGTAGCGCGCGGCCTCGTCAACGGCTTTCTGAATATCTTCCTTGGACATATTGGTGGAAGCGGTAATGGATATCTTCTGCTCCTTGCCCGTACCCAAATCCTTTGCGGATACGTTTACGATACCGTTTGCGTCGATGTCGAACGTAACCTCGATCTGAGGTACGCCCCGGGGCGCGGGAGCGATACCGTCCAGACGGAAAACGCCCAGCTGCTTGTTGTCCTTGGCAAATTCGCGCTCGCCCTGGAGAACGTTTATGTCAACTGCGGTCTGATTGTCCGCATAGGTGGAGAACACCTGTGATTTTTTGGTGGGAATGGTTGTGTTTCTCTCGATCATTCTTGTGCATACGCCGCCCGCAGTCTCGATACCCAGAGAAAGGGGAGTAACGTCAAGGAGAAGCACCGCGTTTTCCTTGTCAACGTCGCCGGAGAGGATACCGCCCTGATATGCCGCGCCGAGAGCAACGCACTCGTCGGGGTTGATACCCTTAAAGGGATCCATACCCATGAAGCTCTTGACAGCGTCCTGAACGGCGGGAATTCTCGACGAACCGCCTACCATGAGGACTTTCTTTATGTCCGAGGGTTTAAGGTTCGCATCGGAAAGAGCCTGCTTAACGGGACCCATTGTGGACTGCACAAGGTCGCTTGTAAGCTCGTTGAACTTAGCCTGCGAAAGCTCCATGCTCAGATGCTTCGGACCCGTTGCGTCTGCGGTGATATAGGGAATGGAGATCGAAGCCGAGGGAGTAGCCGAAAGGGTGATCTTAGCCTTTTCCGCTTCGTCCTTGAGGCGCTGCATTGCAAGCTTGTCGCCGGTCAGGTCGATACCGTCGGACTTTTTGAACTCGTCGATCATCCAGTTGATAATGCGCTGGTCGAAGTCGTCGCCGCCGAGACGGTTGTTTCCCGCCGTAGCAAGAACCTCCGTAACGCCGTCGCCCATCTCGATAATGGAAACGTCGAACGTACCGCCGCCCAGGTCGTACACCATAATGGTCTGATCCTCTTCCTTGTCGATGCCGTAGGAAAGAGCCGCAGCCGTAGGTTCGTTGATGATACGGCGCACGTTAAGTCCCGCGATTTGTCCCGCATCCTTGGTAGCCTGTCTCTGCGCGTCGGTGAAGTAGGCGGGAACGGTGATAACGGCTTCGGAAACCGTATCGTGGAGATAAGCCTCCGCGTCCGCTTTCAGCTTCTGGAGGATCATTGCGGAGACCTCCTGCGGAGTGTATTTCTTTCCGTCGATGTCAACCTTGTAGTCGCTTCCCATATGTCTTTTGATGGAAGCGACCGTTCTGCCCGCGTTTGTGACAGCCTGGTTTTTAGCCACCTGACCCACAAGTCTTTCGCCGGCTTTTGTAAAGCCCACAACGGAGGGAGTGGTTCTGCCGCCCTCGGCATTGGTGATGACGGTGGCGTTTCCGCCCTCGACGACCGCCACGCAGGAGTTTGTCGTACCTAAATCAATTCCTATAATTTTTGCCATAAAAATCAACCTTTCCTTTTAGAAGTTAGAGGATAGAGGTTAGAGGATAGAAATTGTTACCTATCGTTTGCCGCTATTCTCCGTGCATTTATTTTTATTTTTGTAATTTCAAGAACAGTCAAGAGGTGCAAATTCTATCCTCTGTTTTCTATTCTCTATTTTCTATCAGGGGTTTGCAACCACAACCATTGCGCACCTTATAACCTTATCGCCCAGCCTGTAGCCCTTTTGGTATACCTGCGATACGGTGTTCTCGCCGAAATTCTCGTCCTCGACCTGACTTACCGCGTTGTGGAGATTGGGGTCGAACTCCTTGCCGAGAGCGTCTATTTCCTCCACGCCCAGTTTTTTTACCACCTCGGTGAACTGTCCGTAGATCATCTCAACGCCCTTTTTGTAGCTTTCGTCGGAGCACTCCGCAGCCATTGCCCGCTCGAAATTGTCGATAACGGAAATTATCTCCAGCGCAGCCTTTGCGGTAGCGTCTGCGGAAGCGTCAAGCTTTTCTTTCAGCGAACGCTTGCGGAAATTGTCGTACTCCGCAAGAAGCCGCAGGTATTTGTCCTTGTCTGCGGCGGCGGATTCCTCCAAAGCCTTTATCTTTTCTTCGAGAGCGGTCACGGGGTCTGTTTCCGCCTCGGAAGCTTCCCCGGCGGTATCTCCCTCTGCAGCCGTTTCTTCGGCAGCCCCGGAAACTTCTTCCTCTTCGGGAATATCCTCCTCGGTCAAACCGTTCTTTTCCTCGTCTATCATTATTGGGAAAACTCCTTTCTCCGTACTGTTAATTGTCCTCGTCGTTTTCATCTTCCGAAATAATATCGGTTATCCTGTCTGTCAGGTACTCGATATAGGGAATGATCTTCGCGTAATCCAGCCGCATGGGACCTATCACGCCCAGCGAGCCGGCGGTCTTGCCGTCCTTTTTGATCTTCGAGACTATCATGCTGGAATTTTCGATAATGAAGCCGCCGTCCTCTCCGAACAGCACCTGCAAGTCGCCAAAGCTGTCGTCAAGCATATTTTTCACAACTTTGTTCTTGTTCTCGAAAAACCGCACGATCTGGTCGGGATTGATGTCCTGCCGCGCAAGAAGATTTTTCTCGCCCTGGAGCTTTATCTCGTTATCCTTGAAGCCCTCCGCAAGCTCGCACACACCTTTCAGAAGAGGGGCAAGGGTCACCATATAAGCTCCCATGGCGGACACAAGGCGGTCGATAGTGTCCCCGTCCAGATCCTCGATCGAAACGCCCTGGAGGTTTTCCGCCATATAGCGGCTGAAAAACTCGATCTGCTCGTTGGTAAGGTCGAACTCCAGACGGCACACCTTGTTTTTGATGTTTCCCGAGGAGGTGACCATAAGCAGCACATACATACGCCTGCCCGTGGGGATAAGCTCCACCTTTGTGATGACCGAAAATTTCGGAGCGACGTTCTTTACCACGGTAGCGCATTGGGTAAGCTCGGCAAGAGCTTTCGACGCGCTTTCGATAAGAGCGTCCGCCGTGGGGACTTCCACATCCAGACTGCTGTCAAGGAGAGCTTTTTCTTCCTTTGACAAAGCCTTTTCGTTCATAAGCTCGTCGATATAGAGCCGATAGCCGCTGTAGGTGGGGATACGTCCCGCTGAGGTATGGGGCTGTTCAAGGTAGCCAAGCTGTTCAAGCATAGCCATATCGTTTCTTATGGTAGCGGGGGAGACCCTTATGTCGGGCAGGGCGGCGACAGCCTTTGAACCCACGGGTTCGCCCGTCAGGATATAAGCGTCAACGACCGCAGCAAGGATACGGCGTTTTCTTTCGTCCAGCAGTTTGATCACTTCCTTGAAAAAAATCGGCGGGGGATTTTAGCACTTGACCCGATCATGTGTTAGCACTCTTTTTCTTTGAGTGCTAATTATATTATACACCGCAATTTTTCTTTGTCAAGGGTTTTTGAGAAATTTTTTTATTTTATTTGGGAAACGACACAAAAAGAACACAAACGAAAACGAAGGAACTGTAAATTGTAATTTAGCGCAAAACAAAACGACAGCGTATCACGCGGCGAAGCCGCGACTAAAAGTTTCGCCCGCCTTTTCAAAGGCGGCAGGTTTCCAAAGGGCGGCGCCCTTTGGTCGCCCTCCGCAGAGGGCGAAATTCCCCTCCCCGCGCCCGCAGGCGCATTCGTCCGAAACGGAGAGGGTGGTGAGAAACGCGACAGCGTTTCGAGGAGGGGCGAACACGACCGCCCCTCCTTTG
>JAMPIC010000001.1:373438-391429 GCA_023663025.1 Prevotella sp. | reverse complement strand
TGAATCAAGTCACAGATATGCTGAATAAGGCATTTGCGAAGATCCCTGATGATACCGGACTGATCCTTCACTCCGATCAAGGCTGGCAGTATCAGCATAAGCATTATCGGAAAATGCTGAAGGACAAAGGCATCCGCCGGAGTATGTCACGAAAAGGCAATTGTCTTGACAACGCCTGTGCAGAAAACTTCTTCAGCCTATTGAAAACAGAGCTTCTCTATCTGCAAGAGTTTGATTATGCTGAGCATTTCATTACTGAACTGCTCGCTTATATTGATTGGTACAATAACAAGCGCATCAAGCTTAATCTTGATGGTTTGTCTCCCATTCAATATAGGCTCTATGCGGCATAAAAAGCGACCAAGATTTCTCTTAGTCGCTTTGTATATATTTCCTTATTAATCTTTGTCTAACTTTTGGGGGTCAATTCAAATTAACCTTTGCGCGGTTTTTCTTTTTTATTATTAAAGATTATGCTTTCATAGCTTCTTCGACCGCAACCGCGCAGGCTACCGTCGCGCCGACCATGGGGTTGTTGCCCATACCGATAAGTCCCATCATCTCAACGTGAGCGGGAACTGAGGACGAACCCGCAAACTGAGCGTCGGAGTGCATACGTCCCATTGTGTCGGTCATACCGTAGGAAGCGGGGCCCGCAGCCATATTGTCGGGGTGGAGTGTACGTCCCGTACCGCCGCCCGAAGCAACGGAGAAGTATTTCTTGCCCTTGTCGTTGCACTCTTTCTTATAAGTGCCCGCAACGGGGTGCTGGAAACGTGTGGGGTTGGTGGAATTGCCCGTAATGGAAACGTCGACACCCTCTTTCCACATAATGGCAACACCCTCGGTAACGTCGTTCGCGCCGTAGCAGTTTACTTTGGCGCGCAGACCGTCGGAGTATGCCTTGCGGAAAACTTCCTTTACCTCGCCCGTGTAGTAGTCCATCTCGGTCTCAACGTATGTAAAGCCGTTGATGCGGGCGATGATCTGAGCGGCGTCCTTTCCGAGACCGTTCAGGATAACGCGGAGAGGCTTCTGACGAACCTTGTTGGCTTTTTCGGCAATACCGATAGCGCCCTCGGCGGCAGCAAAGGACTCGTGTCCCGCCAAAAACGCGAAACATTCCGTTTCTTCTTCAAGGAGCATTTTGCCCAGATTTCCGTGACCCAGACCAACCTTACGCTGATCCGCAACCGAACCGGGGATACAGAAAGCCTGAAGTCCCTCGCCGATAGCTGCCGCAGCGTCGGCGGCTCTTGTGCAGCCTTTCTTGATGGCGATGGCGCAGCCTACGGTGTACGCCCACTTGGCGTTCTCGAAGCAGATAGGCTGAATGCTTTCCACCAGCTTGTAGATGTCGAGACCCTTAGCCTTTGTCACTTCCGCCGCTTCCTCGACGGAATTGATTCCGTAATGAGAGAGAACGTCCAGAATTTGCTTTTCTCTTCTTTCATATGATTCAAATAAAGCCATTTCAGTGTACCTCCTTATTCCTTTCTGGGGTCGATGACCTTAGCGGCGTCGTTTACTCTGCCGTACTGACCCTGAGCCTTTTCAAAAGCGGTGTTGGCGTCGTCGCCCGACTTAATGAAGTCCATCATCTTGCCGAAGTTCACGAACTTGTAGCCGATGATCTCGCCGTCCTCGTTGAGGGCGATGCCGGTAACGTAGCCGTCGGTCATTTCAAGGTAGCGGGGACCCTTTGCGAGAGTACCGTACATTGTGCCGATCTGGGAGCGCATACCCTTGCCAAGATCCTCGAGACCTGCGCCGATCGCAAGACCGTCCTCCGAGAACGCGCTCTGGGAACGTCCGTAAACGATCTGGAGGAACAGCTCTCTCATAGCCGTGTTGATAGCGTCGCATACAAGGTCGGTATTGAGAGCCTCGAGAATGGTTCTTCCGGGGAGAATTTCGGAAGCCATAGCGGCGGAGTGGGTCATACCGGAACATCCGATAGTCTCAACCAAAGCCTCCTGAATAACGCCCTCCTTGATATTGAGGGAAAGCTTGCAGGTACCCTGCTGGGGCGCGCACCAGCCTATGCCGTGCGTAAAGCCGGAAATATCCTTGATTTCCTTAGCCTTTACCCATTTGGCTTCCTCGGGTATAGGCGCCGCGCCGTGAGCAACTCCCTGCTTCACGGAGCACATTTTCTCAACCTCATGTGAATAGATCATATGTACATACTCCTTTCAGAATTTGCCGCGTCCCGAAGCTGACTTCGAGGGACGTCCGCATATACATACATTATACACCGATACGACAAAAAAATCAATAGGTTTAAGCAATTTTTTGTATAATTTTTTACTGTTTATGCCATAAGGAACGGCGGTTCACGGTCGGGGCGGGTGAGAGACGTCACCGCTTTTCGGCGTAAGCGTAACCGAAATTTATCGGCGGAGCGGTCACGGAAAGATATACAAATTCGTCGTCTCCGTCGTTAAGCAGACCGTGAACGTCTCCGTCCGCGAACCGAACAACGTCTCCCGCGGCAAAATCCTTGACCTCTTCGTCCGCAAGCAGGAGCTTGCCCTTGCCTTTGAGAGCGTACCATATCTGTTCCGACGAGCCGTGAGTGTGGCGGGGCTGACTTGCTCCGGGAACGAGGTGCACCTCGGTTATCGTCACTCTGACGCTTTCCGAATTTTCGGGGTTGAGAAGCTGACGGGATACAACTCCCGGATTGGCAAGCTCCTTAATATGGGACGAGCTTATAAATTCCATGACAATTCCTCCCTGTGATTTTTTGACATAATGAAAAAATCCGTATCCCCCGAAAGGAATACGGAAGTTTCAGGCAGGATATCCTGCTGGGGTGGGAGATGGGTTTCGAACCCACGACCTTCGGGACCACAATCCGACGCTCTAACCGGCTGAGCTACACCCACCATACACGGTTGATTTCCATACGAAAACAAATTTATTCTGCGAATAAATGTCCCGCATTAACGTGCGGAACATTTTTTTCGCTGCGGCGCGTTCGCCGCTGGCGCGCCTTACTGGATTCGAACCAGTGGCTTACTGCTTAGAAGGCAGTTACTCTATCCAGCTGAGTTAAAGGCGCACAAGGCAGTTGACAGTTGACAGTGTACAATTGATAGTTAAGACCATAACTGTCAACTATACACTATCAACTGTCAACTGCAATTGGAGCGGGTGATGGGAATCGAACCCACGCGACCAGCTTGGAAGGCTGGAGTTCTACCATTGAACTACACCCGCGTTACAACAAAAATTATTATACCATATACCGAAAAATTTGTCAAGCGGTTTTGCAAATTTTTTCGGAAAAATTTTTCGGGGAACGCGGGTACGTCCCCCGAAAGGTTTTGTTACTGAGCCGTAACCTCGACGCCGTCTTTCTTTTCGCCTATATTTATCACCGCCACGGGACTTTCCGCGCTGCCGATGATAAGCTCCGCTATTTTATCCTCGATCTCGGTGCGGATCACTTTGCGGATATCGCGCGCTCCGAACTTCTTTCCGTGGGACTTCTTTGCGATGGCTTCAAGCGCCTTTTGGCTGTACTTCAATGTAATTCCTTTTTCTGCCAAAGGTTCTTTCATTTCGTCCAGCATAAGCGCGGCGATCTTTTCGTAATCCGTCAGTGTGAGCGGGTCGAACACGACCACTTCGTCTATACGGCTGAGAAATTCGGGTCTTAAAAAGTCCTGCAAGGCTTTCATAGCCTTTTCGCGGGAGATGTCCCCCTCGGTCTTGTTGAAGCCCACGCCAGTCCCCTTGTCGGCCGAACCCGCGTTTGAGGTCATGGCAATGATAGTATTCTCAAAATTTACGGAACGCCCCTGCGCGTCGTTGACCTTGCCCTCGTCGAGGATTTGCAGCAGGATATTCATAACGTCCGGGTGCGCCTTTTCTATCTCGTCGAACAGCACCACGCTGTAGGGCTTCCTGCGGACTTTTTCCGTAAGCTGCCCCGCCTCGTCGTAGCCAACGTACCCCGGAGGCGAACCGATAAGCCGCGACACGCTGTGCTTCTCCATATACTCCGTCATATCAAGCCTGATGAGCGGCTCGTTGCCGTCGAAAAGCTCCGCCGCGAGGACTTTCACCAGCTCGGTCTTTCCCACTCCCGTAGATCCCACGAATATGAACGAAGCGGGTCTGCGCCGCTTGGAGAGCTGCACTCTCGTCCGCTTGATCGCCTTGCTCACAAGCTCCACGGCTTTGTCCTGACCGATTATATGCGCCTTGAGAGCGTCCTCCAGATTGGCGATCTTGGTGTATTCGCTTTCCGTGACCTTGCTTGCGGGAATGCCCGTCCACAGCTCAATTACCTTGGACAGATCCGCCTCGGTGACGTAAATGTTATTAACCTTTTCTTCAAGCTCCTTTTTCTCGTTTTCGAGACGGAGCGCCTCCGCCCGCACTTCGGCAATCTGGGCGAAATCCGGCTCGGGGACTTCCTCCATCTCGGTAATGCTTATCTCCGTGTTCACAAGCTTATCGCAAAGCTCGTCGTACTCGCCGATCTCCTTGCTTCTTATGCTTGCGCAGGCGCAGGCTTCGTCCAGAAGGTCGATAGCCTTGTCGGGGAGAAACCTGTCGTTGATGTACCGTTCGGACAGTACCGCGCACCGTTTCAGCAGCTCGTCGGTTATCTTGACCCTGTGGTGCTCCTCGTAGTACCCGCGTATGCCGAGGAGAACGCTTTCCGTTTCGGAAATGTTCGGCTCGCTGACCGTGACAGGCTGGAAACGCCTTTCCAGCGCGCTGTCCTTTTCGATGTACTTGCGGTACTCCTTAAAGGTGGTCGCGCCGATGACCTGCACCTCGCCCCTCGAAAGAGCGGGCTTGAGGATATTCGCCGCGTTCATGGAACCCTCGCTGTCTCCCGCGCCCACAAGGTTGTGCACCTCGTCGATAAAGAGGATAACGTCTCCCGCAGCTTTCACCTCGTCGATAAGACCCTTTACGCGGCTTTCAAACTGTCCGCGGAACTGAGTTCCCGCCACAAGAGCGGTCAGGTCGAGCAGGTAGACCCGCTTGTTTTTCAGGTTGAACGGAACGTCCCCCGCGACTATTTTCTGCGCTATACCCTCGGCAATGGCAGTTTTTCCCACGCCCGGCTCGCCGATAAGACAGGGGTTGTTCTTTTGCCGCCGGGTGAGTATCTGGATAGTTCTGGCAATTTCTCTGTCCCTGCCGATGATGTTGTCAAGCTTGCCCTCCTCGGCGCGTTCGGTCAGATTGGTGCAGTAATTGTCCAGAAACTTGCTTTTCTTTTTCTTGCCGGCAGCGGACTTTTCTTTCGTGCGCTGATGATTTTCCCGGATATGCCCGTCCTCCGCGTGAAAGCTTTCCGAGACCGCGCCGTCCTCTTTTTTGCCCAGCAGATCGTTAAGGTTTTTGATAGACCCGCCGAACAGGCTCTGAATAAAGTTCGGCAGAGAGCCTGTTCCTCCCCGCTGAAAGGAATCCCCGTCCACAGCTTCGGAAAAATCCGTCATCTCGTCGGCAAATTCCTCAATGTTGTCGTCGTCGATACCCATTTGCTCCATATACTCCCGCACCTGGGGAATGTTGAGTTCCTTTGCGCACACAAGGCAAAGTCCCTCGTTGCGCTTTTCATCTCCCTGCATTGCCGTTATAAAAACCACCGCAGTCCTTTTTTTGCATCTTGTACAAAGCATATCGCCGTTGTCCTCCATATCTTAGAAATTGGGTCTATTTCAAAATCAGCGAGAGCAGGAAAAACGTCCCGCCGTAAAGCCGTTTGAATATTACCGTCTCGGATATTACCCGAGCGTTCAGGTACTCGTTCGCGCCCGACGTGAGACTGATAAAAACGTTTGCCGCAACGCTGAGTATCACCGTGAAAAGCAGTCCCTGCAAAAGACCTAAAAGTCCCCCCGCGAAGCTGTCGGCAGAGCGCACGCCGGGGATATGCTTGATAATTCCCGCCGCCCGCGCGATAAGCGATACGATCAGCGCCGCCGCCGCAAACGTCACGGTGAACAGAACCGTCCTGACGGTTTTCAGCATCACGGGACGGATTATCTCCCGCTCCACCGTCTCGGACAGGGACTGCCGCGTTTCTCCCGCAAGCTCGGAAACGTCTCGGTTTGCCGCCTCCGTTTCGGCGACGTACCTGTCCGCCTCCTCCAGAATTTCCTCGGGAACAACCCCGGAGAACGCTTCCGTCAGAGCGCGGCAGTATTCGGTAAACATATGCTTAAGCGTGCCTCGGAACTGCTCGTCGGTCAGCAGCTCGGCGTATTCACCGCTTTTTTCGAGAACGCCGTCAAGCTGCTCCTCGGTAAGGCTCACGCCCTGCCGCTCGAGGATCTCTCCCAATTTTTCGGAGGAAAGGTACTCCTCCGCAAGCTCTTTGGATTTGGTTTCCACAGCCGACATTACCGCAGGCTTTACCGCCTTTTCGTAAACGTACTCCGAAGCCGCCCTGCTGACGAGGACAGCCGCCGCGAAAGCCGCCGCGTATCCCGCTATAAAGATGAGCGTCCTTACCGCGCCCCGCCGCCGTCCCGCAAAAACGCAGACTAACAGTCCGACGACGACGGCTGCGTCAAGAAAATATTTCAAGCGATCAGTCCAATCAGTTGTAATCTATCCTGTTTATTTCGTCGTAGCCAAGCAGATAGACGTACTTGCCCATCCGCAGAAAGCCCTCGTAGTCGGTGTCAAGCTCAACGGAGGAAATAACGTCCCCCGCCGCTGTGCAGGATTCTATACCGTTTTCCGTCTGGATATAGACAGTATCCCCGCTGACCTGTATATTAAGCGCCTCGCGGTCGAGAGTTTTTTCCGCGATCGTTCCGCCGACGCCGGCTTCCGCACAGCTTATCGTCACCAGCTCGGAGGTGCGCCTCTCCTCATTGGAAAATATCAGCGCCGCTGTGCTGCCGTCCGAGGAATAGTCCACAAGCTCCCGCTTATAGGTATAGCTGTTGATGAACGCGCCGTCGGTATTGTAGTAAGCGCACAGGCTGTCTCCGAAAACTATAATGCTGTTATCCCCGAAAAGCCGCACCGACAGAGCGAGTGTTTTAAGTTCGTCGGTTTCCCACACGGGAACGGGATTGTCCATTTCGTCGCGGTCAATGTGGTCGAATTTGTAGTACAGTATCTTCGAGACGAGAAGTCCCTCGGAAACGCCTATCGCAGTGATGTAGCAGCCGGAGCTGTCCGCGTTGAACGTCACGTCGATTATCCTTGAAACGGAGCGGTAATTAAAAATATTCTTTCCCGACGAATCATATACCATCAGCGCGGAGGGATATTTGTCGCTTCTGGTAACGACTGCGGCTGTGTCGCTGCCGCCTATGCGGGCGATGAGTATGGGGTCGTCGGTGGTTTTGGTGTAAACGTTTTTGTACTTGCTGTAAAGGCTGAAGCTTTTTCCTCCCAGGTCGTACAGCAGAGCCTTTTTGTTTCCCACGGTTATGACGGGGTTTGCAAAGGTGTGCTGCTCGGTGTAGACGGGCTTGCCGTCCTCGTTGTAGACGAAAAAGTGGGTATCGTCCGCAACGGCAAGACTGCCGTCTATGGGCTTGAGCTGATACCTTGCGCCGCCCTCTATCGACAGGGGGAAATACCCCTCCGCAAGCTCTGAGGTATTTTCGGGGACGGGAATTTTTGTCAGTATTCCGTCCAGCTTGGGATACCACAGATTTTTCGTCAGCACGACCGTTCCGACTGCGGCGGCTGCTCCCAGAACTATCAAAATCTTTTTCAAAAGCTTGACGGCTTTCTTTTTTTTGCGCCTTTCGCGCAGCATGGAAACGTCGGTTACTGCCAAAATTTTCCCTCCCTTGCGTTTTTACGAACCTGTTTGCGTTTAATAGTATACCTTATTTAAGTACAGCCCCTGTGCGGGGACGGTCTTTCCCGCGAGATTTCTGTCCCGAGCCGCCAGAATGCGGGGGATACAGTCTGCGGGGAGCTTGTCCTCGTTTATGAAGATAAGCGTGCCCACCATTATCCTAACCATATTATACAAAAATCCGTCGCCTTTTACAAGCAGTTTCACCAGATTTTCACATTTTTCCACGCGGAAGTATTCGACGGTGCGGAAGCTGTCCTCCTTTTGGTTGGCAGTCCCGCAGAATGACGTGAAATCGTGTCCCCCGACGAAATCCCGGGCGGCTTTGGAGATAAGCTCCGTATCCAGCCCGTAGGGATAGTGCAGGGCTAAGTCCGCAAGGAACGGGTCTTTTTCCCTCCTGTTCAGGATAAGATACATATACTCCTTTCCCTTGCAGGAATATCGGGCGTGGAAGTCCGTGGGAGCTTCCTCGCAGTTCAGTATTGCCAGGTCGCCGGGCAGCAGGGAGTTCATTCCCCGAACGATATTTCCGCAGGGGACAGAGCTTTCCGTCTCAAAGGAGAAGCAGTATTCCCGCGCGTGTACGCCGGCGTCCGTCCGCGAGCAGCCGTTCAGCTTCACCGCCGAATCCGTCAGCGATGACAGCTTTTCCTCCAGAACGTTCTGTATCCCCACGGCGTTTTCCTGCCGCTGAAATCCGTGGTAGGCTGTGCCTCGGTACGCCATTGTTACTTTTAGATTTCTCATAATATTATCCTAACAGAAAATTCAAAAACAGGACGGCGTTCAAAAAAATCACCGACAGTCCCAAAGCAAAGAAGTCTCCTCCTGTGGAATGAAGCTGCTTTAAACGGGTCCTTCCCTCGCCGCCCTGATAGCAGCGGCACTCCATGGCGGTGGCAAGCTCCTCCGCCCGCCTGAAAGCCGACACGAAAAGGGGTATCAGGATAGGCGTGAGAGCCTTTGCCCGCTGTACGACCGTACCCGATTCCATATCCGCGCCACGGGCTTTCTGAGCGGATATTATTTTGTCCGTCTCCTCGATAAGCGTGGGTATGAACCGCAGGGCGATCGTCATCATCATGGCAAGCTCGTGAACGGGCAGCTTTATCCTTTTCAGCGGGGACAGAAGCCGCTCGATCGCGTCCGTAAGCGTTATGGGGGACGTGGTGTAGGTCAGCAGGGAGCTGCCCATGATAAGCGCGATAATGCGTATTATCATAAACGCGCTTGTGCGCAGACCCTCGGCTGTGATCTTTATAAAGCCGAATTTCACAAGCGGAACGCCGTCCAGGAAAAATATGTTAAGCACCGACGTGAAAAGTATTATGGGAATTATCGGTTTAAGGCTTTTCAGCATCAGTTTGAAGGGAATTTTCGACAGCAGAAAGCTGAAAGTGAGGAAAATTCCCCCCACCGCGAGACCGAGAAAGCCGTCCGCGGAAAAAAGCATTGCTATGAACACGCCCGTGATTATGATTTTGAACCGCGGATCGAGACGGTGTACAACCGAATTTCCGGGGAAATACTGACCGATGGTGATGTCCTTAAGCATTTTCCCCACCTCTTTTCGCCAGGTATTCGAGGATAGTTCTGCGTGCAAACTCCACGGTGTACACGTCGGTGCGGATATCTATTCCGCACTGCTTCAGGCGGTTGAAAACTCTCGTTATCTGCGGAACGGCAAGACCGATATTTTCCAGCTCCTCCGCCCGCTTGAAAACCTCGGGAGTGTCCTCATAGCAGAAAACCTCTGCCTTGTTCATGACCAGAATTTTATCGGCGAATTTTGCCATATCCTCCATACTGTGGGAAACAAGCAGCACCGTGGACTTTTTTTGCTGCTGATATTCCTTTATCTGACCCAAAATTTTGTCCCTGCCCTTTGGGTCGAGACCCGCCGTAGGCTCGTCCAGAATGAGAGCCTTGGGTTCCATAGCCATTACCCCCGCGATGGCGACGCGGCGCTTCTGACCGCCCGAAAGCTCGAATGGGGACTTGTAAAGATTGTCCTTGTGAAGTCCCACCAGCTCGGCGGTCTCCTTAATGCGGCGGTCGATCTCCTCGTCGGGAAGTCCCATATTTTTCGGACCGAAAGCTATGTCCTTGTAGACGGTCTCCTCGAATATCTGATATTCGGGGTACTGGAAAACAAGTCCCACCTTGAAGCGTATGTCGCGTATCTTCACGTTCTTGCTCCAAATGTCCTCGCCGTCCACATATATTTTGCCGGACGTAGGTTTCAGAAGTCCGTTGAAGTGCTGTATCAGCGTGGATTTTCCCGAACCCGTGTGTCCGATTATGCCCGCCAGCGTGCCCTCCTCGATCTCGAGGCTGACGTTGTTCACGGCGGTTTTTTCAAAGGGAGTTCCCACACTGTAGGTGTAGGTCAGATTTTCGGTTTTAATAACTGACATTTAAATTCCTCCGAAACGGAATACATTTTGCTGTTCGCAGTAATGTTTCCTGTGTGCGGTTTGCGGGTTTGCGGTTCAGCATTTGAGAAGTCCCAGCAGCGCGTTCACGCATTCTTCCTCGTCAATGATGCGCGTATCCGACGGCAGACCGCTCTGTCCCAGAAGATACATAAGCTCCGTGACCTGCGGCACGTCCAGTCCCACCTTTTTCATCAGCTCCACATTGGAAAACACGTCGCGGGGAACGCCGTCCATAATTATCTCGCCGTTGTCCATAACGACTATCCTGTCCGCCAAAGCGGCTTCCTCCATGTAGTGGGTTATAAGTATCACGGTTATGCCGAAGTCCGCGTTAAGCTTGCGGATCGTTTTCAGCACTTCTTTTCTGCCCTTCGGATCGAGCATTGCCGTAGGCTCGTCCAAGACAATGCATTCGGGGCGCATGGCGATTATTCCCGCAATGGCTACCCGCTGTTTCTGTCCCCCCGAAAGCTGATGGGGAGAGTGCTCTCTGTACTCATACATTCCCACCGACTTTAAAGCGTCGTCAACCCTCTGCCGCATTTCATCGGGGGGAACGCCCATATTTTCCAAAGCGAAAGCCACGTCCTCCTCGACGATTGTGGCGACTATCTGATTGTCCGGGTTCTGGAAAACCATTCCCACCTTGCGGCGGATATCGAACAGCCGCTCCTCGTCGGCGGTGTCGATGCCGTCCACATAAACCTTTCCGCCGCAGGGCAGCAGAATGGCGTTCATATGCTTCGCTATCGTGGATTTTCCCGAGCCGTTGTGACCCAGTACCGCCGTAAAGCCGCCGCGTGGAATATCCAGCGAAACTCCTTTCAGCACTTGCTTCACAGGTTTGGGAGCTTCATTTTCCTCATATTCGTTATTGTAGTGAAATTCCGCCTTTTGGACGGAAATGATATTTTTTTCCATATCCGCACCTTATTCAAGTTTTATGATATACAGTATGACCGCGATACCCGCAGTCGCGTACAGAACCCGCATAACAAGCCGGGCAGCGCCTTTGAGCGTTATCCCTCTCACGCGGCGGAAGCCCTCCTGCCGCGCTGAGAAAGCCGCCCACAGCAGTATTATGCCCATGATAACGGTTATAACCGACCTCATAGCTTCCTCCAAAAAGGGGTCACGTCTCCGCAAGAAGTTTAAGTCCGCTGACAAGAGCAACAACGAGCAGAAGCGCGCCCACGGTGAAATAGGTGATCCGAACCGTTTTTACTTCCTTTTCGGAAAGGGGAGTTCCCATTTTGGACTTGTACGCCTTTCCTTTTTTGACCGCTCCCACAATAATGCAGTACAGTCCGCCAAGCAGAGCTAAAATCGGCATTTTAAACGTCCTTTCCTGTTAGAGGGTAGAAATTATTAGCCATCTAACAAACAACGATCTGTAGGGGACGGGTTTCCCGTCCCGTTGTTCTATATCTGCGGGCGGGGAAACCCCGCCCCTACAAAAAGCGTTATTTTTATAGTATTGATATAGAAAGCAGGGGGCATAAATTATTCTCCCCGCCAAATTGCCGTTGAACCGCAGGGCAGCACCCCTCCGCCGGTTTCAACGGGCAAGCCTATTTCGTCCGCCGTGACAGTTCCGCCGAATTTTTCCCCCACGGTTTCTTTGAGAATGTACGCCATTACCGACGGCGAAAGCCCCGTCGTATAGCTGTTCAGCAGAAAGAAAAGCGGCTTGTCATTCAGTACGCCGGTGCAAAGCTTTACCAAATCGTAAATGCTGTCCTCCAGCTTCCACACTTCCCCCGTGGGACCTCTGCCGTAGGAGGGCGGATCCATTATAACCGCGTCGTAACGTCTGCCCCGCTTTATCTCGCGGGTTACGAATTTTTCGCAGTCGTCCACAATCCAGCGTATCGGCTTGTCGGAAAGTCCGCTTGCCGCCGCGTTGTCCCGCGCCCACTGTACCATTCCTTTGGACGCGTCCACGTGGCACACGCTTGCCCCCGCGTTTGCACAGGCGAGTGTCGCTCCCCCCGTGTAGGCGAACAGGTTCAGCACGTTTATCTGCCGACCCGCTCCGCGTATGAGACCGTCCATATAATCCCAGTTTACCGCCTGTTCGGGGAAAAGCCCCGTGTGCTTGAACCCCGTGGGACGTATGTTGAACCGCAGCTCCCCGTAACCCACGACCCAGCTTTCGGGTATCTTCTTTTTGAAAGACCACTGTCCACCGCCCTTTTCGGAGCGGTGATAATGCCCGTGAGCCGTATCCCAAAGGGGAGACTTTTTTTCGGTTTTCCAGATTATCTGCGGGTCGGGGCGGATAAGTGAAATATCACCCCAAAGCTCCAGCTTCTCGCCGCCCGTGCAGTCTATAAGACGGTAGTCTTTCCAGTTTTCCGCAATTCTCATTTTAACCTCTTGTTTCCCGCCGCGCTTAATCCACGTCGGGACACCTTTCCTTTATCTTGTCGGCGATCTCCACAGCCATGGCGTTTATCTGATCGAAACGCTTGCCCTCGATCATAACGCGGATAAGCGGCTCGGTGCCGCTCTCGCGGACGAGTATCCTGCCGCTTGAGCCGAGCTTTTTCTGATTTTCGTTGATAAATTCCTCGATAATGGGGTCGTTCTTCCAGGCTTCTTTCCATTTTGGGATTATCTTCACGTTCACCATTACCTGCGGATATCTTTCCATGATCGAGCTAAGCTCCGAAGCCTTGCGCTCCTGACGTTTCAGCACGCTGAGAAGCTGCACCGCCGTAAGCTGACCGTCGCCCGTGGTGGCGTAGTCGTGGAAGATGATGTGTCCCGACTGCTCGCCGCCCAGATTGTAGCCTCCTGCAAGCATCTGCTCGACTATGTAACGGTCTCCCACCTTGGTGGTTATCATATTTATGTTGTTGTTTTTGGCAAAATGAGTAAATCCCAGATTGGTAAGGATTGTCACCACAGCCGTGTTCTTTTTGAGAGTGCCCTTGTCCCGCATATCGCGGGCGAATATGGCGATAAGCTTGTCGCCGTCGATGAGCACGCCGTTTTCGTCCACCGCAAGACATCTGTCCGCGTCGCCGTCAAAGGCAATTCCCACATGGCATCTTTTGTCCACCACAAATTTGGAAATTGTCTCCATGTGGGTAGAGCCGCAGTTCAGGTTGATGTTTATGCCGTTGGGGGAGCAGTTCACAAGAAAGACGTTCGCGCCCAGTCCCGCGAAAAGCTTTTCCGCCGTGGAGCTTGCCGAACCGTTTGCGCAGTCGATAGCCACGCGCAGTCCCGAAAGGTTGATGTCCACGGTTTTCATAATGCCCCTGATGTAGTCCCACTCGGCGTTTTTGTCGTAGGTTATCTTGCCCACGTTGCCGCCGCCCGTCATTGCTGCGGCTATCTCCCCAGGAGCGTCGAGCACGAGACGTTCTATCTCCTCCTCCATATCGTCGGAGAGCTTGTAGCCCGAGCCGGAAAACAGCTTTATGCCGTTGAACTCCATGCTGTTGTGGGAAGCGGATATCATCACGCCCGCGTCCGCGCCCCGCTTTTTTACAAGGAAAGCCACTGCGGGAGTAGGCACAACGCCCATGAGAACCGCGTCCGCGCCCATGGAGCATATTCCCGCGATCAGAGCCGCTTCGAGAACGTCCGAGGAAATTCTCGTGTCCTTTCCGATATAAATTTTCGGCTTGCGGTGGGATTTCGCCGTAAGCACCATAGCCGCCGCCCTGCCGATCTGCATGGCGGTCTCGCAGGTAAGCTCGGTAAGCGCAACGCCTCTTGCGCCGTCCGTTCCGAATAGTCTGCCCATTGTGTATTTCTCCTTTTTATATATCTTTTTTGCAACGGTTCAAACCGTTTTGTTCACTCAAAAAATGTCTGCTGGGAGCTGTCCGTTTCCGTCTCCCCGTACTCGTATCCCATATGTTTGTAGGCGAGAGCCGTGGCGCACCGTCCGCGGGGGGTTCTGGCGATAAATCCCAGCTGCATAAGGAACGGCTCGCATACGTCCTCCAAAGTGACCGCTTCCTCGCCGATGGCGGAGGCGAGAGTTTCCAGACCCACCGGACCGCCGCTGTAGCCCCGTATGAGCATATCCAGCATACGCTTGTCAAGATTGTCAAGTCCCAAAGAATCTATCTCCATGCGGTCGAGAGCTATTTTGGCGATGTCCTCGGTTATCCTGCCGTTGCCTATGACCTCGGCGAAGTCCCGCACTCTTTTCAGCAGACGGTTCGCAATTCGGGGAGTACCCCTCGCCCGTCTCGCCAGCTCCATAGCGCCCTTTTTGTCGCAGGCAATTCCCAGAATGACCGACGAGCGCATTATAATGTCGCAGAGCTGCTCGCAGGTATACAGCTCCAGACGCTGGAGCATACCGAACCTGTCGCGTAGAGGGGAGGTGAGCTGTCCCGCCCGGGTAGTCGCCCCGATAAGCGTAAACTTGGGCAGGTCGATGCGCAGGGAGCGCGCCGACGGACCTTTGCCGATGATGATGTCCAGCGCGTAGTCCTCCAAAGCGGGGTACAGGACTTCCTCAATGGCGCGGGAAAGGCGGTGTATCTCGTCGATGAACAGCACGTCATTTTCCGACAGATTTGTGAGCAGAGCCGCCAGGTCGCCCGGCTTTTCAATGGCGGGTCCCGACGTTATGCGGATATTTACCCCCATTTCGTGGGCAATGATAGCCGACAGCGTGGTCTTTCCCAATCCGGGAGGACCGTACAGCAGCACATGGTCAAGAGGTTCGCCCCGCTTTTTCGCCGCTTCTATATAAATGGACATATTTTCCTTTACCTTGTCCTGACCGATATACTCCGACAGAGTTTTGGGGCGCAGATTAAGGTCGGGCTCTTCCGCGTCATTGGGAATGACCTCGGGGGACACCGTCCTGTTCATGGGACGTTCAAAGTTCATTTCGCTTGATTCCAGCAATTTTATCTTTCCTTTCGGGATCTGCGGTTACAGCAGCTTTTTCTGCTTGTACTCCTTAGTCTGCTTTGTGGGAATTATTATCAGCGGTACGGTCATTTCCTCCTCGGTAAGACCGCCGTGATCCGCCGCGCGGGGCGGCTTGGGCTTGGTGTTCAGAGTTAAGTACCGAACGCTCTTGTCCGCGATGGCGCAGATCATATAGTCGCCTATAAAGTCGGCAATTTTCGGGTGGGGACGTCCTCCGCCCAGAATGCCCTTTGCGATGATATCGTTTTTGGACAGCAGTATAAAATCGTTTCCCAGATGATTGTGGAAAGCTCTCTCAAAGTCGGTGCGCCTGTCGTTCTTGACGAAGCAGGAAGCCGCGCGGCTCTCGGCAAACGGCGGAATGACCAGGCACTCCATAATGTCGGGAATGTAGTTTATCTTTATTTCCTCGGAAACGTCTTTCATTCCGTGATCCGCCGTAACAATGACGACTGTGTCCGTAAGGTCTTTGCAAAGCACTTCAAGCTGCTTGCTGATAAGTTTCAGCGCGGCGGCGGTCTTTTCTCCCGCAGTGCCGTCCCTGTGGGCGATATCGTCGGGACTGTTCCAGTACACATAAGTAAAAGTGTTCTGATTTGTCATACAGATCATTTTCAGCAGCTCGCAGACCCGTTCAAAGGTGTCCGCCGTCTTGTGGATATTTCCCTTTTCGGAAATGCCGGTTTTTTCATTTGTCACGGTGAACGGCTGAACGTCCCCGATAATGGAGTCCGCGATATCGCGGTATATCGTCTCGTAGGGCATTACGAACTCCGCCGCGTTTGCGCTTGCCACGGGAGTTTTGGTGTAGCTGTCAAGGTTGGTGAAAACGTCCACGGTGCGGCAAAATTCCTTGAAGAACAGGGACTTGCCCAGCCAGCCGTGTTCGTTGGGGGACACTCCCGTATAGAAGCTCGTTGCCGCCGCGGTGGAGGAAGGAAATACCGAAGTGAGATTTTCGATGAAATTGCGTCTTAAAAAGCTTGAGGCGGGAAGATTTCTCTCCATCATATCCGTACCCATGCCGCTCAGAACTATCAGCACGACGTTCTTGTAAAATTTGGAAAGGTGCGCGTCCAGCTTGGGCAGCGTGGGGTAAACGTTAGGCTCGCGGTAATATTTTCTTATCGACGAGACGATGTTTACGGGACACCTTGTATAATCGGGGTAAGACAGCATTTTGACCGCTCCTTTTCTCTATAGTATGCCGAAACGGCGTGTACGTTTACAATTTTAAAGATTTGCCGCCATTTTTTTAAGGGACAGGCGGATAAGCTCCTCCACGGAAAGGGCGGGGTCGAGACCCGCCACAGCCGAAGCCGCTTCCGTCTGGGAGTATCCCAGCACCACAAGCGCGGCGATAGCTTCGGAGGTATTGCTTCCCTCCGTGACGGCGGAAAAGTTCAGCTCCGCGCCTCCAGCCGAAGCCAGCTGCTCCTTGGTTATCTTGTCCTTAAGCTCCAGCACCACCCTTTGGGCAAGCTTGGGACCTACTCCCTTTGTTTTGGTGAAAGCCTTGTAGTCCCCCGTAGCCACGGTCAGAGCGAACCTTTCGGGTGTGGTGTCGGACAAAATGGCAAGTCCCGCTTTCGGACCAACGCCGGAGACGGTGATCAGCATCTTGAAGCAGTTCAGTTCCTGCTCGTCGGCGAAACCGAAAAGCTCGATGTTGTCCTCGCGGACGTGCAGATAGGTGTAAAGCATGGTCTCCTCGCCCGTCCTGCCTATGCGGGACAGGGTTGAAAGCGTGGTGCGGCAGGCATAGCCGACCCCGCCGCATTCGATGACGGCAACGTCCGTGCCTTTATGTATAATTTTTCCTTTTACGCTGTATATCATAAAAATTCTCCTTTCAGAGCTGTGCTGCTGCGTTTGCGGACGGTTTGCCGTTCGTCATAGTTTGCCCTCCCGTATCCTGATGCTGCCGCCCGAATGTCCGTGACAGATGGCAATGGCGAGAGCGTCGGCGGTGTCGTCGGGTTTGGGGACTTCCGAAAGTCCCAGGATTTTGCGGGTCATTTCCATAACCTGGGGCTTTTCGGCTCTGCCGTATCCCACGACGGACTGCTTCACCTGCAAGGGCGTGTACTCGAAAATGGGGACTCCCGCGTTCACCGCCGCCAGCAGGGTCACGCCCCTTGCCTGAGCGACGTCAATGCCTGTTTTTTGGTTTGTGTTGAAGAACAGTTTTTCGATAGCCATAGCCTCGGGTTTGAACGTAGTCAGCACTGTGTTCATGTCGTCGAAAATGGTTTTGAGCCGCCGGGTAAAGTCCGTCCCCGCCTGAGTGGTTATCGCCCCGAAATGTACGGGGACGAAGTTATAGCCGTCGTATTCCACCACCCCGAAGCCCACGATAGCGTAGCCGGGGTCGATGCCGAGAATTCTTGTTTTTCCCAATAATTGCACCTGCCAAATCATAATTAACAATTTATTATACCATATAATTGAGAATTCTGCAATATTTTTTTTAAACTTATTGTAATTTTGGTAAAGATATTGTATAATTACAGTATGCGGTTCGGCAATGGGGCAATAAATTGTAATTTAGCGCAAAAACAAAACGACAGTGCCCCGCGCGGCGAAGCCGCGACTAAAAAGTTCGCCAGCCTTTCAAGGCTGCGAGTTTCCAAAGGGCAGAGCCCTTTGGTCGCTCCCCGCAGGGAGCGAAATCCCCCGCGCCCGCAGGGCGCAAATCCTCCCGAAACGGGGAAGAGGGTGAGGAATGGCGACAGCCATTCCGAGGGGGAGCGGACACGACCGCTCCCCCTTTGTTATGTGCAAACAAAATATCCCTTGAAAACAGTCCGGTGGACTGTTTTCAACGTGACT
>JAMPIC010000001.1:306426-373338 GCA_023663025.1 Prevotella sp. | reverse complement strand
ATCACTGCGTGATGTTTTCAAGAGGGGAACGCCCTGCGATAGAGGGCGTTCCCCTCGGTATGCGGCAAAGCAACTCTCCAAAACGTCCCGGTGGGACGTTTTGGACGGAGCAGACCTATAGTGATGTTTTGGAAACCCAACACAATTTTGTCGCGTTGAAAACAGTCCACCGGACTGTTTTCAAGAGTTACTGTGCCGCGTACTGTCAAAAGGGGGAGCGGTCGTGTCCGCTCCCCCTCGGAATGGCTGTCGCCATTCCTCACCCTCTTCCCCGTTTCGGGAGGATTTGCGCCTACGGCGCGAGGAGAATTTCGCCCTCTGCGGAGGGCGACCAAAGGGCTCTGCCCTTTGGAAACTCGCAGCCTTGAAAGGCTGGCGAACTTTTTAGTCGCGGCTTCGCCGCCGAATACTCGTTACATGTTCTGCTGTAAATTACAATTTACTTATTATTAATACTGCACCGGATAACAACCGATATACGTTCCCTGTTCCGCAAGCTCCTGCTGCTCGTCCGAGGAAAGCAGCTTTTTCTTGCCGTCAGGAATAGGCTCCGCCGACCAAAGCATATATTCAAGGACGCATTCCTCGCCGTCAAACTCCCCGTATACATATCCCGAAAAGCTTTCGCCCAGAAAATCGGCAAGATCGGTCTCCTCGCCGCCGAAGCTGAACTCCGTTCCGTTTCCCGAAATTTCACTGCCCGGAAAACTGCGTCCGTTGTTCACATATTCCCGAACAAGCGCCGCCGTAGCGGCGACATGCGCGGTTTTCGCGTTGGCGTTAGCCTGCGACAGCTTCGATTTGTCAATATAATCCAGCATTGTGCCGCCCATAGAGGTCTCTTTCAGAACGGCTGTAAAGTCATCCTCAATATTTTCAAGAAGCGTATCAAGCTCCTCCACGGTAATGTCAAGAAATTCCTTATCCGCGTCAAGCTCGGGCATAGCCCCGCCCTTTTCCGCGCGGACAACCCCTTTGGGCAGATAGGATACCTCCGCCGAACCGCTTACTGCGGAAACTCTGTCCAGAGTTATCTCAAAGGATTTTTTATCCGTTTTTACCGTACCCTCGGCTTTGCAGGAAATTTCCTCCTCGGGTATCTCCAAAGTCAGCGTGTAGTTCTCTCCGTCCCTGTTGGCGGAAAACTCCGCAAACTCGCTTTCCTCGCCGTTCGCCGAAACAGTAACGGCTGTTGACGAACCGTTTTCCGTTCCCGTTGTCACTGCCTTAACGGAATATTCCTCGTCGCCGCTGCTTATTCCCGCAGTGTAGATCTGCGTGCCGGAATTTTCGGGGTCTGCTCCGTAAAGAGCGTTGGCGTAAAAGTTCATGCTCTCCTCGCCGATAGTGATAAGCATTTCAACGTCGGACGTCATCAGCGCGTGGCTTTTGCCGTTCACACAGTATACCGCTTTCAGTTCGCAGCCGTCTATCTCGTCAAAGACGGACATGATCTGCTCCTTTGTCTCCTCACGGGTATAGTACTCAAACTCCTCGTCGCTTGCATACTCGTTCAGCCAAATATCCACGAACTGTTCGGTCACGGACATAATATCCTCTTTTGTGAAGCTGTAGGTAACGGTATTCGCGATTACCGTCTCGCCGCCGATATCCGTCTCGACCTTTTCCTCGGTAACGGGAGGGTGCTCCTCCGCGTATTCTTCAAACATTGCGGTCAGCTTGTCGGGTTCTGTGCTTTCGGCAGCGGTAGAGAACTTCTCCATGACTTTCACAAAAGCGTCGTAGTCCTCCTGCGACATGGCGTAGTCAGTGCCCGATTCGGGCGCAAATACGGACGCCGCAAGCTTTTCGGCAAAGCCGTCAACGGTAAGGTCGTAAACGTGTCTGCCCGAATTGCCGTTCGTGCCGAACTTCATACCGTCCTTGCCTGTGTAAAGATACAGCTCCGCGGAAGTTCCCTCCGTGCCCGTCAGTTTATAGATCTGCGCGGATTTTTCGTCCCTTTTGCTGACGTACAGTTCACCGCTGAACTGCACGCCCTCTATCTCAAAGTCCAGCTTGAACGAACCGTCCTCGCAGGCTTCGCTCAGAATGCCGTACTCCTCGCCGAAGCCGCTTGCCGCAATAGCCTTCGCGGTGTTCTCCCGAGCCATGGAAATATACTCCGCAGGCTGTTCGTTCAGCATTTTCGTATAGTTTGTACACCCCGACATTGACGCCGCAGTCACAGCCGCCGCTGCTGCTAATGCCGCGTTTTTAAGTCCTCCTCAAAATTTATTCATGATAATTCCTTTCCGCATAAGACACGGCGTTTGCGCCGGTCATGCATTTATATTCATTAAAATTATACACCAATGGATTTTTTCTGTCAATCGTTCGGAAGTCCCCGCGCCGCATTTTAAGCACAAATACCAAAACTGAGCCGCGCCCGTCTCTGCGAATTGTACAAAAATAAGCGGAGCGGTTTTTATAGCAAAGCCGCAAACAATAACCGCCATCTGTAGGGGCGGAGTTAAACACGGCGCACCGTTGCGGCGGGACGGGAAATCCGTCCCCTACGAAAAATGGGCAAATACCCAGAGGATTGCTGTAAGTTTATTATGGTGCGGAAGCAAATTCCGTCACGGAAACAAAATTACCCTTGCTCGCCATAAACGGCGGCAAGGGTGTGCTGAACTTTGTTCAGACGGCTAAGCCTTTGACAGAATACGGATTTTTTATGGTCACAGCATTATTCCGCGCTGTCCGTTTCCCCGGGGACTATTTTCAGCTCGGGTTCTCCCTCGGCTTCGCTGACGATATCCTCAAGAAGCGACCGTATAATATCTTCGGCGCGCTCGTTTGCTTTGCCGACAATATCGTCCTCATAGGCTTTGAGGTTAAGCTCTTTTTCCGCGATCTTGATGCCGTCGATGCCGTCCTCGATGGTCGTCCAGTTAAACAGGGCTTTTTTCACGTCCGCAAAGGCGATTGAATTTGGATCGACTTTCAGGCTCTGGATCTCCGCGTTCGGAAGGGTGACGGTTACTTTGTTTTCGGTTATTTCAATGTTTATTTTTTCCACGTCTATTCCCGCCGTGACCGTACCTATGTAGTACATGGAATATCCTTTTTGGGTCAAGACGGGATAATTGCCGTTTTCGGCGGTTATAACGCCGTTATAGGACGCTTCCACGGCGGAAAGCTTTCCGATATTTTTCAGGTTCTTTTCGAGAAATTCCGAGGTCACAGTATACTTTTTCTCTACGGGTACGCTGTTCTCGCCGCTTGCAACAGCCACCGTCTGCACAGTTTTGTTTTTGTCCGCAATAAGACCCGTGATCCGCAAGCCGAGTATGAACGCCATCACCGCCACCGCGAGTATCACAAGATATTTAAAGCCGCTTCCTAAGCTGAATTTCTTTTCTTTTTCCACATTAAACGCTCCTTTGCTTTTTGATATTATTGTAACACATATTCCGATAAATTTCAACAGGAAATTTAACTTGTTGAAAAGGGTTTAATTTAAATTGTTGTTTATATGTGTATGATCTGGTTACTGTAGGGCGGGGGCTTGCTCCCGCCTAAATAGGTTTGCGGTAAAATTCTGTAGGGGACGGGTTTCCCGTCCCGCTGGTTACGTGACCTGCGGGCGGGGAGACCCCGCCCCTACGAACATCGTTGCAGAAACAGGCGGGAGCAAGCCCCCGCCCTACGGTCGGTGTCAAAACGTTTCGCCGCTAAATTACAATTTACACTTTTCCCCTGCGGCGAAGCCGACGGGATTTTCTCAAACCGATAATTTTTGTGTAAAATTAAAAATAACCGTATCCAATTTTTAGTGAATACGATTATTTTCAAAAAATCTCCAAAAAAGGCTTGACAAGCCAAAAAGTTTGGTGTATAATAATATACTGTATCATAATCTATTCTTATGCCGTTTTGACGGATTTCCCAAACTTTTTTTATAGTATAACACATTACGGCTGAGATTGCAACAGTTCCGATAAAAAAATTTTCGGATCAAACAAATTCCCGCGAAAATACAAGGAGGGACACGCCTATGGTGAATGTCAAGCCGGTGCAGCTCGGTAAAACTACGCGCATGAGCTTCGGAAAAATCAACGAGGCTCTCGAAATGCCGAACCTTATCGAGGTGCAGAAAAATTCCTACCGGTGGTTTCTGGAGGAAGGTCTTAAAGAGGTTTTCCGCGACGTTGCGGCCATTACCGACTATAACGGCAATCTGGTGCTCAACTTTGTGGACTACTCTATCGACGACACACCGAAATATTCCGTTGCGGAGTGCAAGGAGAGGGACGTTACCTACGCCGCTCCGTTAAGAGTCAAGGCTACGCTCTGGAACAAGGAAACAGGCGTGGTCAAGGAAAACGAAGTCTTTATGGGCGATTTCCCGCTTATGACCGACAGCGGCACTTTCGTTATCAACGGCGCGGAACGCGTTATCGTTTCCCAGCTTGTCCGTTCCCCCGGAGTTTACTACGCTTTTGAAAAGGATAAGACCGGCAAGGATCTTTTCAAGGCTACGGTTATCCCCAACAGGGGCGCGTGGCTCGAATACGAAATGGATTCCAACGACGTCGCCTACGTCCGCATAGACAAGAACAGGAAGATCCCTCTTACTACGTTTATCCGTTCGCTGGGCTGCGGTACGGACGTTGAGATAGAAGAGCTTTTCGGTACGGACGAAAGGCTCAGCCAGACTATTCTCCAAAAGGACACCACCAAGAACCGCGAGGAAGCCCTCCTCGAAGTCTATAAAAAGCTCCGTCCCGGCGAGCCTCCCACGGTGGAGAGCGCGGAGAACCACCTTAACGGTCTTTTCTTCGACGCGAAAAGGTACGACCTTGCACGCTTCGGACGTTACAAATACAACAAAAAGCTGGGCATTGCTTCCAGAATTTCGGGGCACTATCTGTCAAGACCCGTGGCCAATCCCCTTACGGGCGAGATAATCGCCGACGAGGGCGAGCTTGTCACCTATGAAAAGGCTCTCGAGATCGAGCAGGCGGGCGTTGGCGAAGCATGGCTCACCGTCGAGCATAAGGAGACCTATACAACTCCCACGGGCGAGACCGCTCACAGCGTCGAGGAGCGGGAGGTAAAGGTCATAGGCAACCGCATGGTGGACATGGCTCCCTATGTGGACTTCGATCCCGCCAAGTACGGCATTAACGAAAAGGTCTGCTTCGGCGTTTTAAAGGAAATTCTCGAAAGCGCTTCCGACAAGGAGGAGCTGGAGGAAATGGTCAAGTCCCGCGCCGACGAGCTTGTCCCCAAGCACATTATCCTTGACGATATATATGCCACTATCAGCTACTTTATCAACCTCTGCGAGGGCGTGGGTATTGTGGACGACATCGACCACCTGGGCAACAGGCGTATCCGCTCCGTGGGCGAGCTGCTCCAGAACCAGTTCAGGATCGGCTTCTCCCGTATGGAGAGAGTTATCCGCGAGAGAATGAATATCCAATCCCAGGATATGGACGTTATCACCCCGCAGGCGCTTATAAATATCCGTCCGATCACGGCTGCCATAAAAGAATTTTTCGGATCGTCTCCCCTGTCCCAGTTCATGGATCAGACTAACCCCCTTGCGGAGCTTACCCACAAGAGACGTCTTTCCGCTCTCGGACCGGGCGGTCTGTCCCGTGACAGAGCGGGATTTGAGGTCCGCGACGTTCACTACTCCCACTACGGAAGAATGTGCCCCATCGAGACGCCGGAAGGACCCAACATCGGTCTGATATCCTATCTGGCTTCCTTTGCCCGTATCAACGAGTACGGCTTTATCGAAGCCCCCTACAGAAAGGTTGACAAGGCTACGGGCGTGGTCACTACCGAGGTTGTCTATATGACCGCCGACGTTGAGGACAACTTTACCGTTGCGCAGGCGAACGAGCCTCTTACCGAGGACGGCAGGTTTGCCCGTCCCATTGTAAACGCCCGCTGCCGCGATCAGATTCTTGAATGCGAAAGAGAACGCATCGACTACATGGACGTTTCCCCGAAAATGGTTGTGTCGATCGCAACGGCTATGATCCCGTTTTTGGAAAACGATGACGCGAACCGTGCGCTCATGGGCGCGAACATGCAGAGACAGGCCGTTCCTCTCCTTAAGACCGAAGCCCCCATTGTGGGAACGGGCATGGAATATAAGTCGGCGGTAGACTCCGGAGTGTGCGTTATCTCCAAGCACGACGGCGTTGTGGAGGCTGTCTCCGCGGACGAGGTGGTTATCAAAGAGGGAACGGGAGCTACCCATTCCTACAAACTCACCAAGTTCAAACGTTCCAACCAGGGTACTTGCGTTAATCAGCGCCCCATCGTAAACAAGGGCGAGGAGGTCCGCGCAGGTCAGGTGCTGGCGGACGGTCCCGCTACCTGCAACGGCGAGATATCCATAGGCAAGAACGCTCTCATCGGCTTTATGACATGGGAGGGCTACAACTACGAGGACGCGGTTCTCCTTAACGAGAGAGTTGTCCGCGAGGATATCTATACCTCCATTCATATAGAAGAATACGAGATCGAATCCCGCGACACAAAGCTGGGTCCCGAGGAGATAACAAGGGATATCCCCAATGTGGGCGAGGACGCTCTCAAAGACCTTGACGACCGCGGAATTATCCGCATAGGCGCGGAGGTCAGAGCGGGCGACATTCTGGTGGGAAAAGTTACGCCCAAGGGCGAGACCGAGCTTACCGCAGAGGAAAGACTGCTCCGCGCGATCTTCGGCGAAAAGGCGAGAGAAGTCCGCGACAATTCCCTTAAAGTTCCTCACGGCGAGGCGGGAGTTATCGTAGACGTTAAGATATTCACAAGAGAAAATTCCGAGGAGCTTTCCCCCGGAGTAAATATGCTGGTAAGATGCTATATCGCCCAGAAGCGCAAGATCTCCGTGGGCGACAAAATGGCGGGTCGTCACGGAAACAAGGGCGTTGTGTCCCGTATCCTCAAATCCGAGGATATGCCTTTCCTGCCCGACGGCACTCCGCTGGACATCGTGCTCAACCCGCTGGGCGTGCCGTCCCGTATGAACATCGGTCAGGTGCTTGAGGTCCATTTGGGAATGGCTGCCAAAAAGCTGGGCTGGAAGATAATGACCCCCGTTTTCGACGGCGCACACGAGGACGATATCCGCGCCTGCTTCCGCGAAGCGGGTATGCGTGAGGACGGCAAGACCGTTCTCTACGACGGCAGAACCGGCGACAAGTTCGACAATCCCGTTACAGTGGGCTATATGTACTATCTTAAACTCCACCACCTTGTGGACGACAAGATCCACGCCCGTTCGGTAGGTCCTTACTCGCTGGTTACGCAGCAGCCTCTGGGCGGCAAGGCTCAGTTCGGCGGTCAGCGTTTCGGAGAGATGGAAGTATGGGCGCTGGAAGCTTACGGCGCGGCTTATACCTTGCAGGAAATCCTTACCGTCAAGTCCGACGACACATTGGGACGCGTCAAGACCTATGAGTCTATCGTCAAGGGTCAGAACGTTCCCAAGCCGGGAATTCCCGAATCCTTCAAGGTGCTTATCAAGGAGCTTCAGTCCCTTTCTCTGGACGTTAAAGTCCTTGACGGATCGGGCGCGGAGATCGACCTTAAGCAGACCTTTGAGGACGACGACGATATCATTCCTCAGCCCGTTTCGGACGCGGAGGATATGGACGAGAGCATCATAGCCGACGGCGACCTTGACAGCGGCTTCTCCATCGAGGATATCGACGGAGATTTCGACGACTTCGACGATGAGGACGACGAAAGCGACGACGACGATTTCGGTTTCGGAGACGAGGACGAAGACGGCGGCGGGGAAGACGATCTTATCTGACGGAACGCGTTCTCCCTTTGAAATTTCTCAAACTTTCCAACCTCTAACAAAGGAGTGTTATATTTGGAATTCAATACCTTTGAATCTATAAAAATCGGTCTTGCTTCTCCCGAACAGATAAGAGCCTGGTCCCACGGCGTTGTGGAAAGACCCGAAACAATAAACTACAGAACCCAAAAGCCCGAAAGAGACGGTCTTTTCTGCGAAAGGATATTCGGACCCACAAAGGATTGGGAGTGTCACTGCGGAAAGTACAAGAAGATCCGCTTCAAGGGCAAGATATGCGACCGCTGCGGCGTTGAGGTCACACGCGCAAAGGTGCGCCGCGAGCGTATGGGTCATATCGAGCTTGCCGCTCCCGTATCCCATATATGGTACTTCAAGGGAACGCCCTCCCGTATCGGTCAGGTCATCGAGGTGTCCCAAAAGCGCCTTGAAGAGGTGCTGTACTTCACAAAGTATATCGTTGTGGATTCGGGCAATACGGAGCTTGTCAAGAAGCAGCTCCTTACCGAAAAGGAATACGCCGATATGCGGGAAAAGTACGAGGACGACTTCGCCGCCGAAATGGGCGCGGAGGCGATCAAGGAGCTGCTTGACGAGTACAGTCCCGACCGCTACGACAACTATATAATGAAGCATCTGGAGGAATTTTCCAAGGTTACCGGCATTGACGAGGACGACATCAGGGACTTTCTGGCAAAACGCCTTTACGTTGTAACCGACAACGCGGAGAACGAGAATTTCTCCGCGGGCGACGTTATTTCCAGAACCAAATACAACGAGGAAGTCCTCTATATCAACCGCAAAAACGAGGAGGCGAAGCTTCCTCCCATCACCGTTGAAACCGGTTCGCAGTATATAGAAAAGCGCTTCTTCGAGAATATCGAAGCCGCAAACGCAAACGGAGAATACAGCGAGATCGCGGACAAGGAAAACTGGGTCAACAACCTTGTGTGGGCATCCGACGAGCTTAAAGCCGAGCTTGCGGAGCTTCCTCCGGGACAGAAGAAGATCAAGCTTCTGAAAAGGCTGGAGATCATGGAGTCCTTCCGCCTTTCGGGAAACAAGCCAGATTGGATGATACTGGACGTGGTTCCCGTTATCCCTCCCGACATCAGACCTATGGTTATGCTGGACGGCGGCAGATACGCCACCTCCGACCTTAACGACCTTTACAGACGTGTAATCAACAGAAACAACCGTCTTAAAAAGATGCTGGAGCTTGAAGCTCCCGACATCATCATCAGAAACGAAAAGAGAATGCTCCAGGAAGCCGTTGACGCTCTTATCGACAACGGCAGACACGGCAGACCCGTTACGGGTCCCAATAACCGGGCGTTAAAGTCCCTTTCCGATATGCTTAAGGGCAAGCAGGGACGTTTCCGTCAGAACCTGCTGGGCAAGCGCGTGGACTACTCGGGACGTTCCGTTATCGTTGTGGGTCCGGAGCTGAAAATGTTCCAGTGCGGTCTCCCCAAGGAAATGGCTTTGGAGCTGTTCAAGCCTTTCGTTATGAAGCGCCTTGTGGACACGGGCAAGGCTACCAATATCAAGTCCGCCCGCAAAAAGGTGGACAGAGCCGAAAACGACGTTTGGGACGCTCTGGAAAATGTCATCAAGGATCACCCCGTGTTCCTGAACCGCGCCCCTACGCTGCACAGACTGGGTATCCAGGCGTTTGAGCCTATCCTTGTTGAGGGCCGCGCCATTAAGCTTCACCCGCTGGTTTGTACCGCGTTCAACGCCGACTTCGACGGAGACCAGATGGCTGTCCATCTTCCCCTTTCGGCGGAGGCGCAGGCGGAGGCAAGGTTCCTTATGCTTGCGGCGAATAACCTGTTGAAGCCCTCCGACGGACGTCCCGTGGCTGTTCCGTCACAGGACATGGTTCTCGGCTCTTACTACCTGACAATGAAAAAGGACGAAAAGGACGAGAACGGCAACTACCTCGAAAAGGGCGGCGGAAAGGTTTTCCGCGACGTGAACGAGGCTCTTATGGCGTACAGCAGCGGAGCGATTTCCATTCATGCCCCCATCAAGGTAAGAGTTTCAAAGGACATCGGCGGCAGAACTGTCTCCAAGCTGATCGACTGCACCGTGGGCAGAATTATTTTCAACGAGAATATTCCCCAGAATTTGGGATATGTTGACAGAACAAGCTCCGACAAGCAGTTCGACCTTGAAGTGGACTTCCTTGTTAAAAAGGGTCAGCTTTCCGATATCATCGAAAGATGTATCCGTATCCACGGCACGACCACCACATCGGAGGTGCTGGATAAGATCAAGGCTCTGGGTTTCCGTTTCTCCACAAGAGCGGCCATTACCGTTGCGGTATGCGACGCGGAAATACCCGAAGCCAAAAAGGATATCCTTGCCGACGCCGACGCAAAGGTCGACAAGATCAACAAGCTTTTCAAGCGCGGATTTATTTCTTCGTCGGAAAAATCCAAACGCTTTATCGAAATATGGAACAACGCTACCGACGAGGTAACGACCGCGCTGAGAACGGGTCTTGACAAATACAACCCAATCTTTATGATGGCGGATTCCGGAGCGCGAGGCAGTATCAACCAGATACGTCAGCTTGCGGGTATGCGCGGACTTATCGCCAATACCTCCGGTTCGACCATCGAAATGCCTATCCGCGCCAATTACCGTGAGGGACTTAACATTCTGGAGTACTTCATCTCCTCTCGAGGCGCAAGAAAGGGTCTTGCCGACACCGCGCTGCGTACAGCCGACTCGGGTTATCTTACCCGCCGTCTGGTAGACGTTTCTCAGGAGGTAATTATCCGCGAGGAGGACTGCGGTACGGACGAGGGTATCGAGGTCTACACGATCAGGAACGGCAACGAAATGATCGAGCCGCTTAAAGAAAGACTTCTCGGACGTTACCTTATGGAGGATCTCCGCGATCCCGAAACGGGCGACCTTATCATGAGCCGCAACAAGCTTATGAACGAAGCCGACGCTCAGAAAGTGGTGGACAGCGGAGTTGAAAAGATCACTATACGTTCTGTGCTTAACTGCAAGGCTAAGCATGGAGTATGCGCCAAGTGCTACGGTGCGAACCTTGCCAACAACAACCTTGTGGCAGTGGGAGAGGCTGTCGGCGTAATTGCCGCCCAATCCATCGGCGAGCCGGGCACGCAGCTTACAATGAGAACGTTCCACACGGGCGGTATCGCTTCGGCGGAGGACATCACGCAGGGTCTTCCCCGCGTTGAGGAGCTGTTCGAGAGCAGACGTCCAAAGAACGCGGCTATCATCTCCAGAATTGCGGGAACAGTCCGCATGGAGGAGATCAAGAAGATACGCAACGTTATCATCACCGACGAGGAAACCGGTACGGAGGAATACTATCCCGTTCCCTACGGCTACAAGATAAGAGTTCACGAGAGCGACAAAGTCGAGGCGGGAACGCCGCTTACCGAGGGTTCTATCAATCCCGGCGACATTCTGGCTGTAAACGGTCAGCAGGCTGTTCAGAATTATATCATCACCGAAGTGCAGAAAGTGTACCGCCTGCAGGGCGTTGACATCAACGACAAGCACATCGAGGTAATCGTCCGTCAGATGCTGCGCAAGGTCAAGGTGGACGACAGCGGTTCGAGCTATATGCTCCCCGGTTCGCTTGTGGACAAGAGGGATATCGACGCTATCAATGCGGACATCAAGCGCAGAATGGACGGCGGCGAGGAGGGTCTCAGCTTGGTGACCACTATCCCGGTGCTTCAGGGTATCACAAAAGCGTCCTCCAATTCGGACAGCTTCCTGTCGGCGGCTTCCTTCCAGGAGACCACCCGCGCCCTTACCGACGCTGCCATCAAGGGCAAGAGCGACTATCTCCAGGGTCTTAAGGAGAACGTTATCATCGGCAAGCTTATTCCCGCGGGTACGGGTATGGACGTTTACAACAACATTCAGATCGTCAAGAACGAAAGCTCCTCGGAGCATATCCCCGCGCCCACAACGCTGTAAGGTACGATAACTTAAAAGCTCCGCGGAATCCTGCGCTTTGCGCGGGCTGACGCGGAGTTTTTGCCGACAATAATTTTGGAGGGATATTATGCTTGAATTTATAGATTCCCACGCCCACTACGACGCGGAGCAGTTCGACCCCGACAGGGAGGAACTGCTGAACCGTCTGCACAGCGAGGGCGTGCGCAGTATAGTGAATATGGGCTGCAATCTGGAGCGTTCACGGCTTTCGGTGGAGTACGCCGAAAAGTTTCCGTTTATGTACGCGGCGGTGGGTATCCACCCGGAGGACGTTGAGGGTACTCCCGAGGATTACCTCGATACGCTGAAAAAATGGGCGGTACTGCCCAAAACCGTCGCCATAGGCGAGATCGGTCTGGACTACCACTACGAGGGCTATAATCCCGATTTGCAGAAGCGCATTTTCAGGGAGCAGCTCGATTTGGCGGAGAAGCTTTCCCTGCCCGTAGTTATTCACTCCCGTGACGCGACGGAGGACACGATGGCTGTTCTGAGAGAGCGGGGAACCGTCCGCGGGGTAATGCACTGCTTTTCCGGCTCGGCGGAGACGGCGAAGCAAGTCCTTGCTTTGGGAATGAATATCAGTTTCACGGGAGTGCTCACCTTTAAAAACGCGAGGAAAGCCATAGAGGCATTGGAGGCCGTTCCAATGGACAGGCTCATGCTGGAAACAGACTGTCCCTATATGGCGCCCGAACCCAATCGGGGCAAGCGCTGCGACAGCGGAATGATTGTCCATATCATCGAGAAGATCGCGGAGGTCAAGGGGATTTCTCCCGAGCTTGCGGCGAAGCAGACAATGGAAAATACCCGAAAGCTTTTTTGGAAAATGAACGGTTAAAAGCTAAACACAGCTTGCTTGCCGTGAGAAGAACTCAGCTAAAAATATTGCAAACCGTAATCGGAACAAGCGGAAGCCCTTTAAGATCGAATGTATGAACGGCATTCCCGTTCACTTCATACTGAACCCACAGAAAGGACGGTATTAAATGAAAAAAACATTGGGACAATTCGGACAAGCCGTACTTGCGGCGGCTCTTGCGCTGACCGTTTTTACGTCCTGCGCTTCGCAGGGAAATTCTTCCCAGGGAGAAGTTTCCGCGGAAGCTTCCCCGCAGGAAACCGCTTCCGTACAGGGAGAAATGCGTGACATTACCTCCATGGAGCTGGTCGGGGATATGGGTCTCGGCTGGAATTTGGGGGACACTCTCGACGTATGCCAAGCCGACCGCGACGGAGACGGAAAGGTCAACGAACACGTTGAGGAGGGCGAAAAGGTGGACGAGACCCTGTGGGGAAATCCCAAAGCAACAAAAGAGCTTTTCACCGCCCTTAAAGAGGACGGGATAAAGTCGGTGAGAATTCCCGTGACCTGGCGCGACCACATCGACGAGGCGGGAAACATCGACCGCGATTGGCTCGGCAGGGTACGCGAAGTAGTGGACTACGCTTATTCGCAGGATATGTACGTTATACTTAACGTTCACCACGACGGCGGCGGAGACCCAAAATTCGGCGCGTGGATAATCGAGGGCATGAAAACCGACAAGGAAAACACATTAAAAAGGTATGAGACCCTCTGGTCTCAGATAGCGGAGGAATTCAAGGACTACGGGGACAGGCTGGTATTCGAGTCCATGAACGAGGTGGGTTTCGACGGTATTCCCGAAAACGACGCCTACGAACTGTTAAACGGGATAAATCAGGAATTTGTAAATCTTATCAGGGACAGCGGCGGCAACAACGCTTCCCGACATCTGCTTATCGCGGGCTACTGGACGGACATCAGAATGACCTGCGACAGCCGTTTTAAAATGCCCGACGATCCTGCGGAAAGATGTATCGTTTCGGTGCATTACTACACCCCTTGGGAATTCTGCACGACCAACGTTCACAACACCTGGGGTACGGACGCGGAGGTCAAGCAGATGGAGGATCTTTACGGCATGATGAAAACCAATTTTGTTGACAGGGGCGTTCCCGTCATTATCGGAGAATACGCCGCCAGCGGAAACGACAAGTCAAGCTGCGTTTTCTTTATCGAGAAGATGGTGAAGCTTTGCAGCGATTACGGCATGGCGCCTTTCTACTGGGACAACGGCGGTCAGGTCGACAGAAACACATACGAATGGCGCACGCCCGATTTTCTCGAGGCTATGAAGCGGGCTTCGAGCGGGGAGGACTATGAAGTCACAAAGCGGTAAAAATGCTTTTCGCAAAAAAATACGCACCCTAAAGGTGCGCACTTAAAACATATTTCGCCGTTGATTTCGGACATATCTGAAAACGCCGCATTAAAGCTCATCAATAAACGTACCAATAAACAAAATGCTTATTAAGAGATTCAATCCGCTAAGCGATGTTCCTACAATACCCAAAACAAACGCCGCTGTCTGCATTCCGGATTTGCCTTGTTCTTTTTTTACTTTTGCGGACAGCACTATTGCCAGCACTCCGAGCGCTACTCCGCATAAGATCAAAAACAATTCAGCGCCTGTTGAATCAAGAAACCATGCGATCAAATAAACTACCGGCGACAGAATACCGCACACAAACGCGGAAATAAGAGTACCCTTTCCGTTCATAAAATAAAAAACCTCCGACTTCAAAAATAATGTATGTTATGTATTTTGTCATAACCATTATATTGTAACACAAATCAATTGTAAATGCTATACATAAATTATATATATATATATATAGTTTCGACATTTTTTGTGCATTTGCAACAAAAAATCAGCACATAAATGTGTATTTTCTTGAAGCTATGAAGCGGACTTCCCAAAGGAAGTCCGCTTTGTCCCGGTCTGTCCGGTTGGAGAGGTTTTTATTGGTTTGCAGAGACGGAATTTACTCCGCCAAATCCTTTTCCATATGAATATGAGGACAGAATTCATCGTTGTAAACGTCCCCCGACGCTTTGTAGCCCGACTTCTCGTAAAACGCCCGAACTCTGCATTGGGCGGACAGAGCCGCCCTTTCCGCGCCCAGCTCCCGCGCTTTTTCTTCGAGAAGCCTTACCGTTTCCGCGCCGAGAGCTTTTCCGCGGAACGCTTTTCTCACCGCCACGCGCCCTATTGCACACACGCCGTTTTCGGGCGGAAAAATACGTCCCGCCGCCGCGGGAACGCCATCCGCAAAAATCACCAAATGCACGCAGCGGCTGTCGTCGCCGTCAAATTCGTTCTCAAAACCCTGCTCCTCCACAAATACTTCCGTTCGTATCAGGCGCGCTTCGTCGGGAAGCGCGCCGTAAAATTTGTGGGAAAAAGTCATTTTTTACCGTCCTTTCCGGGATTTTCATGAGGGACTATTTTTCGCCGCCCTCCAGGAAGTAAGAAGCCTCCATATCGGCTGTGCTCAGCGCGAACGCCAGCGGGAACATCTCGAACGACCGCCCCACCTGATTGGGATCGTCCCCGTTTGAAAATCCCATATGGTATCTTATGGCAAACGCCTCCTCGCGGCTCAGCCGCATAAATCCCGTTATTATGTACACCGATTTCTCCCCGTGTCCGTAGGGGATCTTGTCGTCTATCGCGTAGTATGGGACTTTCTCCCACACGCCCTTGTCGTTTTTGGCGTTGCGGTAGTCCACCTTATAGAAGTTCACCTTGCATATATCGTGCAGCAGCGCCGACACCGCTATCGTCTCCTCGGAGTAATTCATTCCGTAGACAGTTTTCGCCCTCTCGCGGCTGAGATAATCCTTAAGGCAGTGATAAACGTTCAGGCTGTGTTCGAGAAGCCCCCCCTCGTAAGAGCCGTGAAAGCGGGTGCTCGCGGGCGCCGTGAAAAAATCGCTCTTGTCCGACAGCAGATATTCCAGCAGCTTATCCGCGCCCTCTCTTGTTATGCACGAACGGTAAATATCAAGAAATTCCTGTTTATGATCCATTTCGCCCGATTATCCTTTCATTGCTGCAAATCGTAGCAGCTCTTTATTTTCAGTTTGCCCTCCAGCTCCTTGGGGGTCATTCCTTCCGGGAAGTACCTCCTGTTCGCCAGAACCGAATATGCCTTTCCGTGCAGATCGAACCAGTTGTCCCCGAATGTGCAGTCGAACTCGTCGAAATCAAGATACACGCCCTTGACGAAATTTTGGGACGTCAGCTCAAAGCGGTACTTGTCGCCGATTTTGTCCGCGTGTACCGTTATTTCCGGCTTCAGGAACTCAAACTGCTTCGGCTGAACGAGCATGAGCGTGCCATTGGCTATCGCCGCGTTGTCGTGAACGAGAGTGTATTCTATATAGTGTGTGCGGAGCATATCCTTTTCAAGCTTTGTCTTGCCGGGAGTGAGCGTCTCCACGTTCATTGCCGTCAGCGGCGGGACGTTCACATCTGCCGCTCCCTGGGAGATTATTGTGGTATCGTTCCGTCTCACACGCCAGCGAACCGAACCGACAAACGTCTCAAGGCGTTCATTGGAAATATTTATGACGATATTGTCCCTGTCGCTGTCGTCCATCGAGCAGAGCACCGGCGCGTAGAACCTTTTTGCCGCATAGTGCAGGGATTTCCATCTGCCGAAATAATCTATGGACGACCACGAAATAACGGGGTTGCTGTCGTTGACCTGCCAGTACAGCGAACCCATACACCTGCCGCGGTTACGGCGCATATGCTCCGCGCTTTGGCGTACAGCCTCCATCTGGACGAGCTGTGTGGCATATGCAAGGTTCTCGAAATTATAAGGATATCTTACCATCTGAGCAAGATAGTACAGCAGTTTTTCGTTTCCCGCCTCGCATTTCTGATGAGCCTCCATCACATTGGAGCAGAGGTTCAGATCCTTTTCGGCTGCGAAGGCGAGCACCGTTTTCATGCAGGGTATGGACTCGAAGCCGTACTCCGAGCAGAAGCGGAACTTGTGCTTCTTAAAGTCGTCGAAGGGCTTGCAGCCATGCCATACCGCCCAGTAGTGGGAGTCTCCCCTGTGCTCGTCGCTTGACCCGTCGAAGCCTCCCCCCGACGACGGGGACGAGGGCCAGTACGGGGTCTGCGGGTCGTAGTGTTTCAGAACGCTGGGTATCAGCTTTTCAAAAACTCTCAGATAGCCTTGTTTCTGCTCCTCGGTGACGGGTATGCCCCAGTACTGAATGGCGGACTCTATCTCGTTGTTTCCGCACCACAGACCCAAAGAGGGGTGATTGCGCAGGCGCTTGATATTGTCGATAAATTCCTGCCTGATATTTGTGCTGAAAGCCGCGTCGGCGTTGTAGACGGCGCAGGCGAAAGCGAAGTCCTGCCACACCAGCAGACCGAGACGGTCGCATATATCGTAGAAGCTGTCGTCGGGGTAGAAGCCTCCTCCCCAGACGCGTATCATATTGAAATTTGCGGCGGCGCAGTTTTTCAGCAGTATTCCGGTGCGTTCCGCGGAACGTCTGGGAAGTATCTGATCCTCGGGGATATAGTTAGCGCCCATGGCGAATATTTTTATCCCGTTTACGCGGAAACAAAATTCCTCGCCGCCCTCCTTGTCGGGATCGCGGCAAAGCTCCACCGTCCGCAGACCTATGTTGAACTCACGCACATCCACGGGATCTTCACCGCTGAAAAGCATTACCTTGACCATGTAAAGATCCTGTCTGCCGTAACCCCTGACGTTCCAGAGCAGCGGGGAGGATACCGTACATTCGAGAGCGGCGGCTTTGTCCTTTACGGGTTCGGATATCACAATGTCCTCGCCGAGGGGAGAGGTAACGCTTATGCCGATTTTCAGTTCGTCGGAGGATATGTCCGCAATTCTTGTATCGAATATCAGCTTCACTTCTTTTGCGGAATGTTCCTGTCTGACGTAAACGCTTTCTATCCGTCCGCCGTTTACGCCCTCAAGCTCGACGCTCCGCCATATGCCCAGGTCGGGAAGCTGCGGTCCCCAGTCCCAGCCGAACATATAGTGAGCCTTGCGTATATGCGGGAAACCGTCGGACGTGGAATTTACTCCCCACACGGGATCGGTCTTTTGGGCGGAACGTATATATTCCAGCGGAGAAAACAGCTTTACCGCGATAATGTTCTGACCGTCCCGCAGGAGTTCCGTGACGTCGAACTCGTAAACGCGGTGCATATTTTCCGTTCTGCCTATGGGCGAGCCGTTCAGCAGTATTTCGGAAATGGTATCTATCCCGTTAAAGCGAAGATATATTTTTTCGCATGCGAGGATATCCTTTGCGGGGACGAACGTATGCTGAAAAACGTAATTTCCGTCGGAAAGCTCCAGCGCGGCGTACTGATTTTCGCCGTAGTACGGGTCGGGCAGTTTTCCCGCCCGTATAAGGCAATCGTAAACGGAGCAGGGGATATTTGCGCGTATTCCGTCCGCCGTATCGCTTTGGAGTATCCAGTTTTCATTAAGCTGCTGTACCATAGAAAAGCTCCTTTCTCAAAGCTGTGCAAAACATTTTGTGCAACAATGCCGTAATAATATCTTAATAATAAGTATAACTCTTTTTATGCGGTTTGTCAATATCGGAGCAGCGAAACGGGAGTGTGCGGACATACAACAGCAACTTACATGAATACCCGTTTTAGAAAATATCCGCAAATTTTTTTCAAAACCTGTGTACAAATACTTTAAAATATGCTATACTTGTTATATGTAAGTGTTACCGAAAGGAGAATCGCGGCTTATGAAGCTTGCGGAAAAATTCGGCGGGATCTTCCGCCGCGATAAGTTTGAAGCCGGCTTCAGGAACGCACTGAAGCGCCGGCAGTTCACTGTCGTCTCAAAACCGGACGACAATAAATACGAAGTGTCCAACGGCACAGTGGTGTTTACCGTGGACGTTAGCGAGGCTCGGGCGGCATACGAACAAAGCCGCTCCGATGAGGAGCTTGACAGGCTGATAAACCGTCTTGAGCACGACTGCCTGACAAAGGGCAGAATGGTGTCCTTTACCAACGGACAGGAGTTCCTGCGCCTGCTTATGATGCGCGAAAAAGACGTTACGGCGGATATGATATGCGCGGACTTCGTGGAGGGACTTAAAAAAGTTGCCGTCTACACCCCCGACGACGAAATAATACATTTCCTTGACGAGGATACCCTGAAAAGATGGGGAGTTCCCCGCGAGGTGATCTTCTCCGTGGCGGACAGAAATATGTGCAGGATACTCTCAAAAGCCGAGATCAACGAGGAGTCCCTCGGCAAGGACATAAAGGCTCTGGAAATAAAAATATCCGCGCCTGCCTTTTGCAGCTCGCTGATAATGTGCAATGAGTTCAGACCGACCGTGTACGAAAAGCTGGGAGCGAAATTTTTGGTAGTCGCCCCGTCGAGGGAAAATCTGCTGGTGCTGAAAAATATTACCAACAACATTCTCGAAGGATTGGGAACTGCCATTCTCAGCGAGTACAGAAAAGCCAAAAATCCGCTTACCACGGACGTGCTGCTGTTCACTCCGCAGGAAATACAGGTGGCGGGACGTTTCTCCGTCGGCAGAGACGAGGACAGCCGCAGTACGGAACGACCGTCCGTACCGCCTGAAGAAAACACGGATACCGTAAGCGGAGGCGCGGTAAGCGCGGCGCATTGAGAAAGGAGTTACTATGGCAAAATTTACATACAACAAAAACAAGAAAAAACCCGTCGCGCTGAGAATACTGGTATTTGTCGTGGCGATCGCGCTGTTTCTGGGTATCGTGATAATGGCTCTCCCCGTGAGAGCGGAGGACGGCGCGGAAAACGTTACGGTGCAGTCCTTTGAGACGGGAAAGCTTGCGGACGCCATAAGCGAGGCTGCCAATGGCACTGACTACAACTTTATAAAGAATATCGCCGTTCTGTCGGGCACACTTAACGCGGCGGACTACAGTGCGCTTACGGCTATCCCCAATCTGGAGATAATCGAGCTTGCGGGTACGGAGACCGAGGACGGGATAATTCCCGAGAACGCCCTGTCCTCCCGCAATCAGCTAACGGTGCTGACCCTGCCGAAAAACACGTCCGAGATCGGCAAAAACGCTTTTTCGGGCAACAGAAAGCTTGTGAAAGTTCTTATGCCGTCCACGGTCACAAAAATCGGCGACTACGCTTTCGCTTCCTGCGAGGCTTTGGAGGAAGTCCCCGTGTCGGCAGCTGTGACCTACATAGGCGAGGGCGCGTTTCAGGACTGCAAGGCGATAACCGAGTTTGTTATCCCCGCGGGAATATCGGAGCTGTACCCCAATACTTTCAGCAAGTGCGGCTTCGGGAGCATTTCCATAGGTCCGGACGTTAAGAAAATCGGCGGCAGCGTTTTCGCGGACTGCAATAATCTTAAAGATATTTACGCATACGGTGAAACAGCTCCCGCGCTGGACAGCGACGTTTTCCGCAACGTGAGCGCGGTTATTCACTGCTATGAGGATTCGGCGGAAAGCTATGAGGAAAGCTGGAAGCAGAACAACATTACCGTGACCGCAGACCTTACGGGGGAATACTCCCTAAAAGCGGAGGTGTCCGCCGAGAACAGCGAGACCTACGAGACAGAACCTGCGGAAACGTCCGTATCTTCGGAAACTCCCGCGGACGAAGAGAGCTCCGGGACTGACGGAACCGCCAATGCCGAAACAACGGAAGCCGCCGCTCCCGTTCAGGCTCAGACGGCTCAGCAGAACGGTCTCAGCGTGGGCGTTGTAATAGTTATTGTAATTATGGCGGCAATCATCGCCGTTCTCGCAACGGTTCTGGTCATGACGAAAAAAGGCGGTAAAAGCTGATGAACGGAACGTCGGCGGGAAAGATACTGCGCATACTGAATAAATACGGTGCGGTCTTTCTTTTATGGCTTCTGTGCGCCGTGTCGATATCCGCTGCGCTGTACATTTATACCGACAGCGTGATAAATCTCTATACGGCGGCAGGCTCGGCTGCGGCAGCGGGGTTGATATGGCTTTTCGGGAAGCTTCGGAAAAAAAAATTCGGAGGCTCGCTTTATTTCGGTATCCTTATTGCTTTGTGCGTTATTGTGCCTTCTCTGTTTATAGGCAGATCATGGCAGGACAGATTTGCGTTTATAAGATGGTTTTTCTCGGGCGCACAGGCGGAGGAAACAAGAGTGAGCTTTATGCTGACTTTTACGCCGCTGATCGTATTCTTTCTTACGTCGGCGCTTTATTATTTTACGCGGATAATTTACCGTTCCTCAATGCTGACGCTGGTATCGCTGATACCCTTTGCGCTTGCGGTGAAGGCGGCTGTGCAGCTTCCCTACGCTTACGCGGCGACCGCCGCGTCGATAGATCTTGTCTTTTTTATTGCCGACGGACACAAAAAATTTCTCGCAGGTTCTTCGTCGGAAGGAACGGCGGGTTCCGCGCTGACTGTCTATACAGATTTTGCTCTGGCGGCGGTAATGCTTGCCCTGCTCGTGCCTAAGCCGTCGGTAACGCCGTACTACGATAAATTTGACGCGATGGTAAGTATGTTCAGCTTCGGCGGCAGCGGCGAGACCGAGTATCAAGGAGAATACAAGGAAACCTCGGGACAAACCGACGAGTTCCTCAAAAGTGAAAGCGTGCTGCTGTATATTATGAGTTCCTCCGAGCCAACCTATATGAAAACGCAGGTTTTCAACGAATATGACAGCGCGGCGGGACTGTGGAACGGTTACAGTGAGATCAGCGGCAGCAAGGATTGGGAAGAGGACGCGCAGCTGATGGATCTCGAAAAGCTTGTCTCCGCAGCCGGAACCGTCATCGGCAAGAACAGCGCTGACGCCGAGGAATATTCTTACGGCGAAGAGGATATCCTGCTGAACAGGTATCCTTGGGCGGAAAAGCTGATCGGACTTGCGGACGGCGGCGCGTTCCGGGACAGGCAGCAGTACAGCGTTGTTTACGCGCAGAATTTCCCGGCTGTGTATCTTCCCGCCCCGCTCAGGACGATGGATATAAGTATTTCCGAGCGCGGAGTTATGTGGACGGCGCGTTCCGATGAGGGAGAGGTTTTTACCAATATGCCTCTGCTTTCTCCGAACGTTTCCTATACGGTAAGGTACTACAGCGAAAATACGCAGAAATCGCTCATAAAGAGCGGTCTGTGCAATATAAGCGCCGACGATTGGCATGATTTTCTTTTCGACCTTTGGTTGGAATCAGAAGCAGGTTCGGAGGAAAGCGCGGTTCTGGACCGCTTTTTTGCCGAGAGCATAAGCGCGTCGGCGTACCGCGAAAGCTTCGATACGGAGATTTCGCCCGAGCTTAAAGCCCTTGCTGAAGAACTGACGGCAGGACTTGAATACGACTGCCAAAAAGCTCAGGCAATCGAAAATTTTTTCACGGACGGAAGCTTTCTTTACGACCTTTCCTTTGAGCCTCCCGAAGACAGCGACACTCCCGAATATTTCGTGTTTGAAAGCAGGACGGGAATATGCTCCGACTTTGCACGCGCTTATGTGCTGCTTGCAAGGGCGGCGGGACTTACGGCAAGATACGCGGAAGGCTTTGTTCCCCAGCCGTCAGCCGATACCGCAGGTACATACTTTATCTACAGCGATAACGCTCACGCTTACCCGGAAGTATACATTCCCATGGCAGGATGGACGCGTTTTGAACCCACTCCCTCAAATTATCTTGGCAGGGGAGGAAACAGAACCTCGGAGGACGGTGCAACCGACTACACCGCGGCTGCTCTTACAGCGGCTGTATTCATTGCCGGTTTCGGCGTGTTCATACTTTTGATATTGTTTTCTCCCAAGATAGCCGAGGGCATATTCAGAGCAAGAGCGAAACACGCAGGCTGCGGAAAGGGCGTTATCATGCTCTATAACAGGCACGTCAGGAACGCGGAGAACAGCTTTAAAGAAAGCTGCAGAGCGTTTACTCCGGAGCAGATGGAGCGTATCGCGGACGAAAAGACAGGTCAGAGCCTTGAGCCGCTGACAAAGCCTTTTACGCAGGTCTGCTACGGCGGCAAGGAGATCGGCAGAGAAACATTTGAGGGAGCGTACGAATGCTATAAAACACAGGCAAAGGCAATGCGCAAACTCGGCAAAAAGCGGAAAAAATTCCCCCAAAAAATTAATAAAACGGAGGGCTGACAATGACAGCTTTGGTAACAGGAGCAAGTTCCGGGATCGGAAGAGACATTGCCCGCAGATTGGGCGAAATGGGCATAAGACTTATAATCACAGGCAGGGACGAAGCGCGGCTGGAGACGCTCAGGCAGGAGATAGGCGAAAGACGGGTAAAGGTAATCGCGGCGGATATTTCCCGGCGCGAGGAGTGCGTTCGGCTGTACAGGGAAGCGTCGGCTTACGGTGTGGATATCCTTGTAAACAACGCGGGGTTCGGTCTGTACGGAAAATTTTCCGTTACCGAGCTGGACAAAGAGCTTGAAATGATCGACGTGAACATCAGTGCCGTACACATTCTCACAAAGCTGTTTCTCAAGGATTTTTCCGCAAGGGACAAAGGCTATATCCTCAACGTCGCTTCTATAGCGGGATTTTTGCCCGGACCTCTTATGGCGACCTATTACGCGAGCAAGAACTATGTTGTAAAGCTTACCGAAGCTATACATGAAGAGCTTCGCTGTCAGCACAGCGGAGTTTATATCGGAGCGTTCTGTCCCGGACCGGTGGATACACGGTTCAACGATACGGCGGGAGTAAAATTTGCGCTGAGAGGGATATCGAGCGAATACGCGGCAAAATGCGCCGTTGAGGGAATGTTTGCCCGAAAGACGCTTATTTTCCCCACAATGACGGTAAAAGCGGCAGTTGCCGTTTCAAAGCTTATTCCGGATTCATTTGCCGCAGCGGCGGCAAGACTTGTTCAGTCAAGAAAGGGCTGACTTTGATTTTCGCGGAAGTATAAATTGTTGTTTAGCGCACAAACAAAACGTCAGCGTCCCGCGCGGCTTCGCCGCGCAATGCGCTGTCGTTTTGTTTTGCGCTAAACAACAATTTACATTACCGCTTGCTTTTGGACGGTTTGTTTTTTACTCTTGCATATTTTTCCGAAAAGTGTTATAATTATCGTATTAAACATCGCGTAAAAGAAACGAGCTGATAAAATGAAAGTGATCCTTGCCTCGGCTTCCCCGAGACGAAAGGAGCTGCTAAGCTATATCGTCCCCCAATTCGAGGTTATACCCGCGGACGTTGACGAGACCCTGCCCGACAGCTTCCCCGCAGAAAAAAGCGCGGAATTCCTCGCCGTCAGAAAGGCTGAGCATATCTCCGCGCTGTATCCCGAAAGCGTTGTCATAGGCAGCGACACGGTGGTTCTGGCGGACGGGGACATCCTCGGCAAGCCTGTTGACGAAGCGGACGCGTACAGAATGCTGAAAAAGCTGTCGGGGAAAATCCACACCGTCGTTACGGGCGTGTGCATTTCCCGGGGAGATAAAAAGAAAAGCTTTTCGGAATCCACCCGTGTGGAATTTTACCCCCTGTCCGACAGGGAAATATACGGCTATATCGCCACGGGCGACCCTATGGACAAGGCGGGAGCTTACGGCATACAGGGCGAGGGCTGCGTGCTCATAAAGGGCATAGAGGGGGACTTTTTTACGGTAATGGGACTTCCCGCCGCAAGACTGAAGCGGGAGCTGTCCGATTTTATGACGAAAGGAGAACCGCAAAATGCCGATTAAAATAATCGTCGCCCTCATCGCGGGACTGGGAGCGGGACTGGGTACGGGAATAGCGGGACTGTCTGCGGCGGCGGTCATATCCCCCATGCTCATAACCTTTCTGGACGTCGAGCCGTATCAGGCTGTGGGAATAGCTCTCGCTTCGGACGTTCTCGCCTCCGCCGCTTCGGCGTACACATACGGCAAGAACAAAAATCTGGATATCCGCAACGGCGTGATAATGATGGTATCCGTTCTGTGCTTCACTCTCGTCGGGAGCTTCGTTGCCTCGCTTCTTCCCGGGACGGCAATAGGCGGCTTTTCCGTGGTGATGACCACTCTGCTGGGCGTAAGGTTTATCGTCAAGCCCGTTACGGCAACCGAGAGCAAGATGATGAAAAAGGACAAAAAAACCGCTGCCGTGCAGTCGGTAATATGCGGAATGATGATCGGCTTTATCTGCGGCTTCGTGGGCGCGGGCGGAGGAATGATGATGCTGTTCGTGCTGACAAGCGTGCTGGGCTACGAGCTTAAAACCGCAGTGGGAACAAGCGTCTTTATCATGAGCTTTACCGCCTTTACGGGAGCTGTTTCACACTTTGTTATAGACGGCGCGGTACCCGATATCTTTATTTTGATAATGTGCGTTATATTCACGCTTGCGGGAGCGGCTATCGCTTCCAAATTCGCAAACAAGGCTTCTCCGAAAACTCTCAACAGGGCGGTGGGAACCGTTCTTCTGGTGCTGGGCGTTGTAATGATTTTTACAGAGTATATTTTATAAGGAAAAATAATTCTTTGCGCTAATCAGCGGCTTATACCTTTTATACATACCGAAATTCCCGCGGCATTCACTGTGAATACCGCGGGAAATTTTTACTTTATTTAAGCTTCCAGATATCGCTTGCGTAGTCCTCGATCGCTCTGTCGGCGGAGAAAATTCCCGCTCCCGCGATATTGTGCAGGGACATCTTGTTCCACTTAGACGGGTCTTTGTAGCACTCGGAAACATACTGCTGCGCACACTGATACGCGTCGAAATCCGCAAGAACCATATAGGGGTCTTTGAATTTCAGGGAGTTCGCCACTTCCTCAAAGGTGCAGCCGTTTATGCCGTGGTACATCATGTTGATCGCCTTGTCGATAACGTCGTTGTTGGCGCAGTACTCCTCGGGGTGGTATCCCTGTGCCTGCTTTGCGAGCACCTCGTCCGCAGTCATGCCGAAGATGAAGATGTTGTCGATGCCGACCTGATCCTTTATCTCGATGTTCGCGCCGTCAAGAGTTCCCAGCGTGAGCGCGCCGTTGAGCATGAGCTTCATATTGCCCGTACCCGAAGCCTCCTTGCCCGCGAGGGATATCTGCTCCGAAACCTCGGCGGCGGGCATGAGCAGCTCGGAAAGTGACACACGGTAGTCCTCCAGGAAGAACACCTGGAGCTGCTTGCTGATCTTGGGGTGCTTTTTGATCTCCTCGCTCAGCGCCCAGATCATCTTGATGATCTGCTTCGCAAGGTAGTAGCCGGGAGCTGCCTTTGCCGCGAAGATATAGGTTTTGGGAACGAAATCCGCGTCGGGATCTTCCAGCAGACGGTTGTACTCGGCGATAATGTTGAGCACGTTAAGGTGCTGTCTCTTATACTCGTGGAGACGCTTTACCTGAACGTCGAAAATGCCGTCGGTATTCAGAACCGTACCGAAATTGGTCTTTACATACTTGGCGAAACGCTCCTTGTTTTCCTTTTTGATCTCCGCAAGACGGCTGATAACGTTCGCGTCGTTTTCAAACTTGTTGAAATTGATAAGCTCCGCGCCGTTCTTCTTGAAGCCGTCCCCGATAGTGCTTTCGAGCAGGGAGGTCAGTCCCGGATTGGATTGGAGCAGCCATCTTCTGTAAGCGATGCCGTTGGTGACGTTCTTGAACTTGTGGGGCGTGTCGGCGTACTCGTTCTTGAAAACGTCTTTCTTAATGATGTCGGAGTGCAGCTTTGAAACGCCGTTTACGCTGTGGGAAGCGCATACGCAGAGCAAAGCCATGTGTATCTGATTGTTCTGGATAATGGACATTCTCGTGACCTTTGCGCTGTCGTCCAAACGTTCCATAAGGTCGGCGCAGTAGCGGTTGTTGATCTCCACGATAATGGAGAAAATACGGGGAATTACCTGCTTTACAAGGTTGACGTCCCACTTTTCGAGAGCTTCCGCGAGAACGGTGTGGTTGGTGTAGGCAAAGGTATTGGTAACGATATGCCATGACTTAGCCCAGCTGTAGCCGCAGTCGTCCAGCAAAATTCTCATAAGCTCGGGGATAGCCAGCGTGGGGTGGGTGTCGTTTATGTGAATGGCAACCTTTTCGTGGAGGTTGTCGAGAGTTCCGTAAACCCGCATATGCCTGTCAACGATGTCTCCCACGGAAGCGGCGCACATGAAGTACTGCTGACGGAGACGGAGGCTTTTTCCCTCAAGGTGGTTGTCGTTGGGGTACAGAACCTTTGAGATAGCCTGCGCAACGGTGTTCTGGCTGAGCGCCTTGGTGTAATCGCCCTGATTGAACATTGCCATGTCGAAGGAGGGAGCTTTCGCCTGCCAGAGCCTGAGCACGGACACAGCTTTGTTGCCGTAGCCGGGAACGTACATATCGAAAGGCACAGCCTTAACGGTGTTATAGTTCGTGTAGGAAATGTGGTGGTACTTGTCGTCCCAGTATTCGGTCAGATCGCCCTCGAAGTGAACGTCGATGCTGCGGTCGGACTTCTGCACCAGCCAGCTTTCGCCGCCGGGCAGCCAGTTGTCGGGAAGCTCCGTCTGCCAGCCGTCCTCGATCTTCTGCTTGAAGATACCGAACTCATAGAGGATAGAGTATCCCATAGCGGGGTATCCGTCGGTGGCGAGACCGTCCAGATAGCAGGCAGCAAGTCTGCCCAGACCGCCGTTTCCCAGACCTGCGTCCGGCTCGTATTCGTATATCCTGTCCAGGTTGATATCCCATTTCTTGAAGATATCCTCCACCATTTCGTTGATGTTAAGGTTGAAAAGGCTGGTTTTCAGGGAACGTCCCATAAGGAACTCCATTGAAAGGTAGTATACCTCTTTTTTGCCGGCCGACTGATTTTTCGTGCGGAACTTGCGCCGTCTTTCGCGGAGGATACCCACAACGACAGCCGAAAGAGCCTTATAGATCTGCATATCGGAGGCGTCCACGGGGGTAACGCTGTACTCTGTCTGGAGCACTCTCCGCAGTCTTTCTTCAAATTCGTCCTTTGCAATAACGGGAATCATCATAATCTTCTCCAATCTGTAGGGGGATCAAGTCCGCGCCCTGTTGGCGGGACTTGTTAAATGTATGCAATACAGGCATTGTATAAATTATTATACAACATTCCGACGGTTAAAACAACCGTAATTTTAAACAAAATTAACCTTTTTCGTCATTAGCCGCTATAATTTTACAACAAAATTTTTATTTAGATTTTGTGCAGTTTTACGGAAATTATTCAAATATCCTGTCAAGCTCCGAGATATCGACCGTTTTTGCGGGGTTGAAATTTTCCGAAGCGGCATAGTCGGTCAGGCTTTTCAGAAGCTGTCTGACCGGCAGAGTATCGTTTTGGGCGGCTGTGCAGACGAGCAGCTTTCCCCCGCCGGTTTTGACCTCGAATACCGTACCCAGATTGTGATTTCTTTCGCAGTTGTCGATAGTGCGGACTATCGGGTCGATATCGAGACCGTCAAGGATAGCCGTTCTCGAGCCCGTCACTATACCGTACCACTGCGCCGTGGAGTAACTTTCCGTGGGGAACTCCGCAAGCGCGGGGTGGTTCTTGTCGATGAGCAGACCCAGCGTTCCCACGGGGACAGGCTTCTTCATGGATTCGGATATGGAGCGGAACATGGGGTAGTTCCAAAAATCGGTGCAGTATGTGCCCTCCAAGGAATTGCTTTCGCCGAGATTTTCGGGCAGGAACAGCACCCGTCCGCCCTTTGCGAGAGCGGCTTTGGCTACGTTCCAATCCTTTGCGGTCACTACGTTTTCGGAACTTGCCGCCTTTACCTCCGGATATACCCAAAGTATATACTTGTTGCAGATATCCTTGCAGTTTATTGTCAGCGTGACCTTTTTAGGTTCGGCGCAGGCGGGCATTTCAATACCGACCGTACCTATGTCGAAAAGTCCGCCCTTAAAGCTGCCCTTTGCGGAAACCGAATATTCCGCGAGGGTCTCTCCCCCCGAGGCAAGACGCACAGCCGCGGTCGGGTCGGTATCGGGCTTTGCGGCGTACTGGTAAAGCTTGACGGGCATGGAGACTTTCTCCCCAGCCGCAAAAACGAATTTCGGCAGGCAGCCGAGTATTACCCTGTCGGAGCAGAAGCTTCTCCACTCAACGGCGGTGATAACGCCCTTGCTTTCCATAAAGGCGTTGAGAACCCCCACAAGCGCAGTGCCCTGTCCCGAAAAGTCCTGAATGTCCAAAAGCTGGAAACCGGAAAGCTCCTTTGAGCGCAGAGCAGTCTCTATCTCGTTTTTGTAGCACTCGGCGGCAAAACGTCCCGAAGCGCGGAAGAATTTGTCCGCAAGCTTTCCCAATCCCGCCTTTTCGAGACGTTCGCGGAAAATTTCCAGATTATAGGGTTTAAGCACGCCCGTGTACTTGCGTATCTCGCCGTAATCGGGGTACATGAAATACTGTCCCACCTCGTGGCTCACCACGGGGACAGCCGCCACGAACTCGCCGCTGTCGCCCACGGAAACGGTCTTGACGCCTGTGCCGTACTGTATTTCGACAGTGCCGCCGCTGCCGCGCTCCGTGTTGACCGTGGCGGGACGGATATGCTCGTCGTAGGTATAGTCGGAATTGGGCGCGTCGGTCTGAATATGTCCCAAAGGCGCGTCGCACATGGCGTATGAGCCTCGGAAAAGCCGTTCTTTCGAGAAGCGCACGCCCACGAAAAAGTCGTCGTTGTCCAGCACGCAGGGCCAGAACTGGAAGTTGTTGGATCCTTGCGTGTAGAGCGGGCGGGGATCGTGCTTCTTGTAGCCGCCTAAAATATCGTTAAGGCGTTCCTTGCTGCCCCAAAGCTCGTTGCCCAGCGACATGGCGAAGAACGAGGGGTGATTGGCAAATTCGTCCAGAATGCGGAAACCCTCGTCAATGAGGTACTGCTGACCCTCGGTGATCTCGTCCTCGACCGTACCCCAGAACGGCAGCTCGGGTTCCATATAGATACCCAGCCGGTCGGCGGCGCGGAAAGCCGCGTCGGGGGGACAGCAGGTGTGAAAACGGTAGTGGTTTATGCCGTGCTCCTTGGCTGTTTTCATGACGGTCAGCCAGCCGTCGGTATCGGTGGGAGCGGCTCCAGTCATGGGGAAGATCATTCCGTCGTGCTTGCCCCGCAGATATATTTTCTCGCCGTTGAGAAGGAAATCCGCGCCCTGCGTGCCGAAGCTGCGCATACCGAAAGGTATCTTTACGGTATCGCCGTCGGAGGAAACGCTCATTGTATAGACCGCGGGATTGTGCTCGCTCCAAAGCTCCGCCCCCGGCATTTCGTACACAAAGGAGGGATTATCCGCCGTGACCGTAACCGTCAGCGGCTTGAAATTTGTCACCTCGGCGGTCAGAGAAATACTGTCCCCGCCGACGATCTTTCCGCTTACTTCAACGGTTTTCGCAGTAACGTCGGGAGTAATTATCACATTCTCGAAGCGGAGGGGATTTCTGTATTCTATATAGATACCGCCCGTAATGCCCAGCCAATTGGTCTGGGTGTCCCGGGAGGTCATATGTCCTCCGGGAACGGGACAGGAAACGTTGTCAACGGCTATGATTATTTCGTTTTCGCCGTTATTGGCAAGCTCCGTGATATTGTAGCGGTGGGCGGTGCAGAGACTGTTTTGAGTTCCCGCGTTTTTGCCGTTTACCCATACCGTTGTTGTGCGGGTGCGCTCCAAAACGAGGAACACCTCGCTGTCCGGCTTTTTGGGGGAAACCGTCACCGTCCTGCCGTACAGGGCGTATCCCTCGAAGCTGTGGGGATCGGTGAGATAACCGTCGCTGCGCTCGTCCGTAACGGGAGATTTTTTCTCCTGCTGAACGGTGGAGGGCAGGGTTATTTCGCCGTCAAAAGCAAATCCCGCGCCGATATCGGGCATTCCCTCCTCCCTGGAGCGGAGCGCGAATTTCCAGGAAGTCCCCGCAAGGTTGATTTTTTCCATCATGCTGCAACAGTCCTTTCGAGAATAAATGCATAGATAAGTGTAAATACTGTTAAAAAACATTATAGCACAATTTTTATGAAATTACAACCAAATTAACCAAAATTTAAAATTAAACATTGTGTATTTTTTCACAACCCCGCAGTTCGGAAGATTTTCCGCTGGGTAAAGGAAACCGCCGGGAAGGGCGCGTCCCCGATGTCAAAATGAATAATTTGTTTTACAAAAAATCATTACACCGTAATCATACATTGTTTACAAAGAATTTTAAATATGTGTAAATCTACCAAACAAAGGCGGATTTTCTCGTAAATTATGGCGTGTTTCCCCATTGACATTTTTCGCGATAAAAAGTATTATAATTCTGTAAAACACAAAATCTAAATTTGGAGGGCAATAAAATGAAAGTATCAAAGAAAATCCTTGCATTGGCTCTTGCAGGCTTCATGACCGTTCCGTTCCTTGCGGGCTGTTCTTCCGACGACGGCTCTCAGTCCGGCGGCAACGGCGGCAATTCGGACAGCAGCGACAGCGCCGACAACGGCGGAGACGTTTCTTCCTCGGCGGCGGGCACATTCAAGATCGGCGGTATAGGACCTCTTACGGGCGACGCCGCTTCCTACGGAATTTCCGTTAAACAAGGTGCTCAGGTTGCCGTTGACGAGATCAACGCTGCGGGCGGCGTAAACGGCATGACCCTGGAGCTTCTCTTCGAGGACGACGAGTGCAACGAGGAAAAATCCGTTTCCGCCTACAACAAGCTTATGGACTCCAATGTGAACGCCATTCTCGGCGCGGTAACAAGCGGCTGCAGCATCGCGGTTTCCGAGGAATCCGTCAACGACGGCATTCTCCAGATCACTCCTTCCGGCTCCGCAATGGACTGCACAAAGCACCCCAACAGCTTCCGTATCTGCTTCACAGACCCGCTTCAGGGCAAGCTGATGGCGCAGTACATTTCCGAGCAGGGTCTTAAAAGCCCCGCTGTCATCTACGACGTGGCTTCCGACTACAGCAAGGGTATCCACGACGCGTTTGTCGAGGAAGCGGGCAAGCTGGGCATGACGATCGCTGCGGACGAGAGCTTCACAAGCGGCGACGTTGACTTCAAAACTCAGCTCACAAAGATCAAGTCCTCCGGCGCGGACTGCCTGTTCCTGCCCATCTACTACACCGAGGTAGGCTACATTTCCGAGCAGGCCGTTACCGTCGGCGTTGAGCTTCCCTACTTCGGCTGCGACGGCTGGGACGGCGTTATCAACCAGCTTAACGGCAATACCTCCAACATCGAGGGCGCGATCTTCCTTACGCCTTTCGTTGCGAACAGCTCCAATCCCAAGGTAACAGCTTTCGTGGACGCCTATAACAAGGCTTACAACTCCACTCCCGACCAGTTTGCGGCTGACGCTTACGACGGTGTGTACGTTCTCAAGGCGGCTATAGAGTCCGCGGGAGGGGACGTTTCCAACGAAGCTCTTATCTCCGCGATGACCCAGATTTCCGTCGACGGAGCAACAGGCTCCATGAGCTTTACCGCCGAGGGCGAGCCTAACAAGTCCGCAATGGTTGCCGTTATCCAGAACGGCGAGTATGTGGGCAAGTAATCTATACTATTATTATATGGCATTTTCGGGAACGTCTTTTCGGAGGCGTTCCCGCTTTTTGACTGGCGGAAAACGGAAATTTGTGCATTTTTTATAAATAGTCGCCGCAAATTTTGTCTTTGACTGTGAGATTATCCGTAAAGTTTTTATTGACAAAAAAGTCAGAATATTGTACAATATTAAGAGGGATATTCTTGCTCCGCTGCAGCCGTTATCCGCAGCAGCGCCGGGCAATATGAATTTGCACTGCTATTTTATATAGTATATATTGTATACTTACTTTTTATGAAAGGAACATATACTATGTCTAAGATCGGTAAATCAACACTGTCTGCTGTAATGTTTATTCTTATTCTTGCTATGGCTACTGTCATAGCCTTGACATGCTATGTTTTTTCGAGAGCGCTGACAAATAACCTAAAGGAATCGGCTCTCGTTGCCTCAAACATTCTGAACTTTGAGATATCTTCAAAAAGCTCGGAAACGCATATGATCGCCAAGCTCTTTTCCGAAGAAGCGGCGTTTGTCGAGGCTGTAAACGCGGGCGATAAGGACGCTCTTAACGAAATGTGGAACAGTCTCAGCAAGTCCGAGGGCATTTTCGGTCTGTTCCTTAACAGCGACGGTATCATCGCTATGAAAACCGATAACTGCACGCTTTCCTCCGAGGGCGTTTTCAACGCGATAAGCTCGGCTAAGGACGGCATTTCCACCGACAGCGGAACACCTATCTATTACCGCAGCGTCGTCAAAAACAACGGCATTACCGCTATCGTGGGTTACGACTATTCCGAAACCTCTGTGGTTGACGCCATCTATGAGCAGACCGGCAGCCACGCCACTGTTTTCAGCGACAATCTGCGCATAGTTACCACTTTTGTGGGCGAGGACGGACAGAGAGCTATAGGTACGACTATGAATTCCGACATATACGAAAAGGTTGTAACAAACGGAGAGGTTTATCAGTCGAAAACCAAGCTTTTCGGCACAAACTATATGGCAACCTATACGCCGATCATCGACGAATACGGCATGATAAAGGGCGCATACTTTACGGGCGCTCCCATGGACACCATTATTTCCAGCAGAAACTGGGCTATCTTTATGGGTGTTATTGCCGGCGTGGTAATGATGGTCATAGCTACAGCGGGAGTTACTCTCTTCATAAACCATCAGGTCATTGAACCCGTTAAAACCGTTAAGGCGATGGTCCGCCAGATGGAGCAGGGCAATCTCAGCAACAATACAGGCGTTTCCAAAAAGCTCAGGGACAACGAGATAGGCGAGACGGCGCAGTCGATCTCCACGGCTATTTCGGTTCTGAACGTTTACATAACGGGTATTTCCACAATGATGAAAGAAATGTCAAAGGGCAACTTCGGATATTTCTCGGATATAGAATATAAAGGCGACTTTGCGAATATCGCCGAGTCCACCAAGGTGCTCAAAAGACAGATGCGCGGCGTTGTGGAAGGCATCAACGCCTCCGCAGACGAGGTGTACAGCGGTTCGCATATGATATCTACCGGTTCCGCAAGCCTTGCGGAGGGTACGTCCCGTCAGGCGTCCTCGGCGGAGGAGCTTTCCGCTTCTGTTGCGGAGATCACGGAAAATATCCAGCTCAACGCCCACAACGCGGATAAGGCAAAGAGCTTGTCCAATCAATCCATTGATATGGTAAACAGTCAGAACGATCAGATCGAGCATATGCTCGCCGCCATGACAAATATCGAGAACAGCGCCGCCGAGATCAGCAAGATTATCAAGGCTATCGAAGATATCGCTTTCCAGACCAATATCCTTGCCCTTAACGCCGCCGTAGAGGCTGCGAGAGCGGGAGCTGCGGGAAAAGGCTTTGCCGTTGTTGCGGACGAGGTGCGCAACCTTGCCAATAAATCTGCGGAAGCCGCAAGCAATACCTCAGCGCTTATCGGAAGCTGTATCGAGGCTGTGAACAACGGCTCCGCTATAGCTCACAGCACTGCCGACGCTATGGCTCAGGTAATTGAGATAACCAATGAGACAAACAGTCTCATCGAAAGCATTGCAAATCAGACCAACAGACAGGCTGAGTCGGTACAGCTTATCAAGACGGAAATCGACAGCATTTCCGATGTTATCTCTCAGAACAGCGCTACCGCCGAGGAAAGCGCCGCAAGCTGCCAGGAGCTGAACGCTCAGGCAACGACGCTCCGCGACAAGATTGCCATTTTCCAGGTGTGATCGGCTGTAACACTTGTATCCGTATTGATTTTAATGTCCGCAGAACCCTAAGGCGTGCTGCGGACATTTTGATTTAGAAAAAATTTACATTTTAAATTTACATTGGGTGTTTACAAATCGGGTAAAATAATGTATAATTAATTGTTACTGAAAGTTTTTAGGAAAGGTTTTTTGCCATGCGTGTTATAACCGGTTCGGCGCGCGGAAGACGGCTCGCAGCCCCTGCGGGCATGGACGTGCGTCCTACATCGGACAAGGTAAAGGAGGCTGTGTTCTCCATTGTGCAGTTTGATCTGGCAGGCTCCGTGATACTGGATCTGTTCGCCGGATCAGGTCAGCTCGGCATCGAGGCTCTTTCACGAGGAGCTAAGTCCTGCGTATTTGTGGACAGCTCCCGCATTTCCTTGGAGACCGCTAAGGAAAATATTGCCGCGTCGGGTTTCCGCAGCGAGGCAACGGTCATGAATTCCGACGCGGAGCAGTACCTGAGAATGTGCAGACAGACCTTCGATATCGCTTTTATTGACCCGCCCTACAAAAAGGGACTTATCGAAAAGGTCATGCCGCTGCTGTGCGGTCATATGTCGGGCAGGGGAATTGCCGTCTGCGAACATGAAAAAGGATTGGTTCTTCCCGAAAGCTTCGGCACGATGGTCAGAGGGAAAACCTACCGCTACAGCAAAACAGAGGTCACAATCTACAGAAACGGAAATGGGGAAGAAACGGAATGAGCGAAAGGAGAATAGCGGTTTGTCCGGGCAGCTTCGATCCTGTGACATTCGGGCACAGAGACATTATTCAGCGCGCTTCGCAGCTTTTCGACAAGGTGATCGTTCTGGTTTCTGTGAACGCGGTCAAAAACCCCAGCTTTTCCGCTGTGGAAAGGGTGAGAATGATCGAGAAGGTCACGTCTCATCTTGACAATGTGGTAATAGACATCTGGGACGGTCTGCTTGCCGATTACGTCAAAAGCGTGAACGCCTGCGCTATCATAAAGGGGCTGAGGGCGGTTTCCGACTTCGAGTATGAGTTCCAGATGGCTTTGGCGAACAAGATACTTTACGACGGTGCGGAAACGGTCTTTCTCACCACCAGTGCGGAAAATATGTATCTTTCGTCAAGCGTGGTGAAGCAGATCGCCGCTTTCGGCGGAGATATCAGCCACTTTGTGCCGCAGAGTATTCTTGAGGACATTAAGGAGAGGCTCTGGAAAAAACCCGAAGAAATGAAGTAATACGCCTTATGGTGAAAGGATGGTAAAAATGATCATTGACGATATTCTTGATATGATGGACGATTTGCTGGACAACGCCGCTTCTGTGCCGTTTTCGGTAAAGAAGTCCATTATCGACGGCGATCAGATGAGGGATTACATAAACGAGATACGGCTCAATCTTCCGCAGGAAATCAAGCAGGCAAAGCTTATCGTGCGGGACAGACAGTCAATTATGGCAGATGCCAACAAGGAAGCGGACGCTATAATCCGCCGCGCCGAGGACAGGGCAAAGGTCATTGTCTCAAACGACGAAATAACCAAAGCCGCAAAGGCAAGAGCGGCAGATATCCTTAATCAGGCTCAGGGAAAAGCCAGAGAGCTTAAAAATGCCGCCAACAAGTATATTGACGGCGTTCTCGTAAAGACAGAGGAGTGTTTACAGTCAAACCTTGCGGATATACGGAGAACACGACAAGCGGTCAAAACCGTTCCCGCACAGCCCCAGATACAAACGTCTGCGCAAAATCCGCAGTCCGGGCAGAACCTTCAGTTCGGACAAAACGGAAAAAGATAACAAAAGCCGTCGGAAATTGGTTTTCCCGACGGCTTTCTTTGCCATAAAAATCCCCGCTGCACATTTACAGCGGGGATTGGTTTACTTTGTTGGAACGCCGATCATGTTCCCTTGGGAGCGGCTGTGCTTACACTGTTGTATGCAAGCTGGTGCTGAGTGGAATTCTGCGGGTAGTTGCAAAGAACGTAAATTATCTTTGAACCGTACTGCATAGGCAGAACATACTCGCCCTTGGTTGTGTCGGCTGTGGGAGACGTCTCATACATTACATAAGGCTCATAAACGCCGGTATCATTCTTGATAGCTTCGTTTCTCTTGAGAATGTCCACGCCCGTCTTGGGAACTACCATATATCTCCATGAACCGTTCTTCGTGTAGGTAACGACGTTGTCGGTCTGGGCATTTATGGTAGGATATGTGCTGTAAATGGTATAATAGCTGTAAACATTGCTCGAGCCTCTGTCGTCGCTGATTATCTTCTCAACCTTTTCCTGATCGTAATTGTAAGGAATGAGCATATACCTTGTTTCCGACTTGCCTGTGGAAGCGTTGATAACAGTCCATGTTCTGAAGTCGTCCCATGAATTGAGTGTGGACGGCTTCTCGCTGTAAGGCGTGTAGTATTCGTAGTTATTGTTGTACTTGGCGATAACAGTGTTCAGCTTTACCTTATCGTAGTTTGCGGGAAGCAGAACATATCTCGAACCGTAGTTATAGGAATAATTGGTATTGGTAAACTCATTGTAAGTATCATTGGACGCGATCCTTCCGGGAAGCGTTGAGTATACCTCATAATAGGAATACTTATTGAGCTTCTGGGCTACTACGGTATTGGCATAAGCGGGGTCGTAGTTATAGGGAACCAGCATATAATATGTGGTATAGGATCCGTTCGTGTAAGTGATGATCATATCCGTCGTGAGCAGCTTCGTTGTGGGTTTGGTGGTATAAAGCTCATAATACTTAAGGTCATTGTTTACCGTAATTGTTACGTCAACATATTTTTTGGTATTTGTCTTGTCGTAAAATCTTACGGTTGTCTTGCCTGCGGCAATGCCCTTAACGGTAAAGTTGCGGTAATTGCCGGAAGTAGTTCCCGCTGTGACGGTAGCAATTTTCGTATCGTTTACGGAATAGCTCAGGTTCTGGAGATTTGTGCTGTATACCTGGAGCGATGTTGTGTTATTGGCGTTTACAGCCACGCTCTGGCTCAGGGCAACGATATTCATGCTGCTTGTCGTATCATTGGAATCGTCTTCCTCATAAAGGCTGTCGCCTACGGTAACGTCAATGTACTTGTAGCAGGTAGAGGAGTACTTTTTAAGGTATACCTTGATCCTTGCCGTACCCTCGCCCTTGGCGGTAATTCTTGCCTTGATCTTGTTGCCGTCCCATTCAACGGGCTTTACCCATGAAGCGGTCGCAACGCTCTTGTTGGTCGTGCCGATGGTAAGACCGCTGTGAGAGCCTTTTACCGTCAGAGTGACGATTTGGGAATCTCCCGCGGAATCAAGCTCCACCTCCGAGGTGCTTGCCGTAATCTTGGCGGCAACTACCGTTACCTTGCACTTAAGAGTTGTGCTGCCCGTTTTGGCGTACACATAAGTAGTTCCGGGAGCCTTGCCCGTTACCTTGCCCTTCGACACGGTAGCGATGGACTTGTCGCCCGTAGACCATGTTACGCTCGACGCTCCGGAAACCGTAAGAGTGGTCTGATACCCTTTTGTAACGGTCACGGACGTTTTGCTCAGCTTAGCCGCCGCGCTTGAGGGAACAGCCAGAAGCGAGACAACCATAAATACTGCCAGAAAAACGCTGAGCAGCGATTTAAAGGTTTTTTTCATAATGAATTCCTCCGTTTCTTTCAGAATTATTTTATGTTGTAAACTTATTCTAACACTAAATTTAAATAATGTCAAGAAAATATCGAGAACAATCCGGTGACAAATAGTGACAGTCCGGTAACAAAACGGCTATAGTCTGTAACAATTCACGTCCGTGCCGTTAAGGGTGCGGAGAGTGAAAACGCCGTTTTCGTACACCATATAGGTTTTGGGATTGCCCTCTTTCGGCAGGGACGCCGAGCCGGGGTTCATATAGATAAAGTCCCCGCCATCGTCGAATACGGGGATATGGGTGTGCCCGTGGAGCAGGATATCCCCGGGGTTCAGGGCGGGAGGATTTTCCTTATTGAACTTGTGCCCGTGGGTGAGAAAGACTGTTCTGCCGTCGAGCCACAGCAGGGCATAGTCCGCCATTATAGGAAATGCCAGCACCATCTGGTCTACCTCGGTATCGCAGTTCCCACGCACGCAGAAAAGCTTTTCCCGCCGCCCGTTGAGCATTTCAATGACCTTTTTCGGCGCGTAGCCGTCGGGAAGATCGTTTCTCGGACCGTGGTAAAGTATATCCCCCAGCAGGAACAGCCTGTCCGCCTTTTCGGCGTCGAAACGCTCCAGCATTTTCAGGCAGCACTCCGCGTCCCCGTGGATATCGGAGGCAAACATCAGCTTCATACAGATTTTCCTTTCGTTTATGCCGCCCTGCGGAAACGGCTGCTTTTATTCAGACATTTTCGGCGGCGAACATTTTCTCCGCAAGAGAGACTATGTCCGAATATTTGTATTTTCCGATTTTCAGACGGGTATCCGCAAAGGCTTTCAGACTGCCGCAGCCGGGGTCTTTCCGGCGGACGTCGGCTAAGCTCTTTTCCATAAACTCTTTGAGACTGTCAAGCCGGCTGTTAAGCTTTTCCCGTTTCAACGCGCCGCTTTCGGAAACCGTTTCCCCGCCGCCGTCCTGTTCGCCGAAAAGCTCGTTGAAAGCTTTTTCGCCGAGAACCAGACCGGCGCTCTTCGCTCCGAAGGCGTCCGCGAGAAATACCGCGCATTTGTTGTACAGCTCACGGCTCGACACCGCGTTTTCGCGGTAAACGCCCGTCCCGCCGTTCTTAAAGGATACCGCACCTTTGGTTTCTCTCACGCTTGAATGCCTGTACAGCGACGCCTGCGCCGCAAATCCGAGAGAGCCTCCCGCAGCAAAACCGCCGCCCGAAACCGTTCCCGACAGGCTGCCGCTTGCCGCTGCCTGCTCCAGAGATCTTTCGGTACGTTCCCAAGTCTCCTCGACGGCGCGTGAGATACCGTCCATATCAACTCCGCTGCCCGCGAAGGTCCTGCCGTCCTTATCGGAGTTAATGACAAAACAGCCGTCCTCGCTTTTGTCCGAAACAATCGTGAGCTTACCTCCGTTTTCAAATTCGAGCGTTCTTTCCATGTAGGTATAACAGAAAGCGCAGCCCGTTCCCATGCTTTCGTCGGCGGTAAATTCCTGTCTTTTGTAAACGGTCTCGGCAGCCGGCAGATTGAGCACGAACCTGTCCGCGTTCGCGGGTTTTGCGGGATCTGCAAAATCGACCTTTTCTCCCCTGCGCACAGCGGTATCGCTGCTCCAAACCAAACCTGAATTTATATTTGCGCCGTCTATTTTCATGTTACGACCTCCTGTTTTGTGATTATAACAAAAGTTCTCCTATATGTATTATCGGCGGAAAGACTTGAAACTTTAGCGTTTTTCCGGAAAATCCCCGGGACGGAACGGTCGGGAATACTTGACAAAATCCGCCAAAAATGCTATAATGTACAAAATGTTTGCCGGGGGAGATTTTTTATGAACGACTGCAACGAAAAATATGAGGGGAAAACTCTGGTTTTCAGCCCGGGAGGATTTATTTTAAAGCTGATTTTTTCGGTGGTCGTCACGGTTTTGCTTATGGAAAACGTGGTCGTGAATTCCGACGGCGGGATTTGGTTCAAAATATTCAGCTGTGCCCTTTATTTTGTTATGCTTTGGTTTACCGCGAGCATGTTCGGCTTTTGCCTGAGAACCACGGGGAATTATCTGATTGCGGCAATTCTTATGGTTGTGCTGGTGATCGCAATGTTTGCGGGGTATGACTGGCTGAACCGAAAAAGCGCGGCTGCGGGGGCGGTTGTGGGAATTGCTTTCCTCGTCGTGCTGATATGGATACCCTTTAGCGACATTCGGAAAGCGATACTTTATTTTAAAAACACTGTTTAAAATTACATAAAAACGGTTTGGAAAAATTTATTTCCAAACCGTTTTTATTTGTTTATTTTACGAAAAATCTTTGAGAAACCGTGTAGTTTTCACCCGGGGCGATTTCGGTATAGCCGCTTTCCTCCCTCGGGATATCGAGATTGGGCGCGTTCACCTGCGCGGTCATCGGCTCGGGACAGAAATAATTCTTGAATCCCTTGTCGTTCCACACGATCCAGAATTTGTACTTGTCATCGACCTCACAGCAGATCTTCCTGCCGCTTTCCGTATCGGTCATAACGCAGCCGTGAAAATCCTCCCCGTCAAGCTTAAGCGTTCCGCCGACGAACATATCGTTGCAGATGTTTTTGAGGACGGGCGTTTTGCCTTTCAGGTACTCCTTGTCATGCTTGTCAAGGTCGGATACCGTGCCGTCGGGCAGCCAGCGGCGCTTGTTGAAGTTTATCCTTTTCACTGCGGGAATTTCCAGACGGATATTCTCCTGCTTTGCGCCGTCAACAAAAGGCGCGTTGACGGTGGTGTGGGTGGCAATGGATATGGGCAGCATTTTCTCCGAATTATTGGTAATCGATACGGTGTGCTTCAAGCCGTTTTCGGACAGCTCCACGGTAAGCTCGTAGGTAAATTTCAGCGGGAAGCAGTTGAAGAAATAGTCCTTTTCATCGTATTCGTAAACCGTGGCAACGTAAGCCTTGCCGTCCTCGGCGGCGAGAGCCTTTACGTCATGGGAACGCTTATGTACAAAGCCGTGAAGATGGTTTCCGAACTTTCCCTCGTTTACGGGGAAGCAGTACTCCCCGTCGGAGGTGCGGAGCTTTCCCCCGTCAAGGCGATTGGGCAGGTAGAGGGTGGGAAGTCCCCATATTTCGGGAGCGTTCATTATCTCCGCAATGCTTACGCCGTCGCTGTAGCGGAAAATTTCCACGCCCCGCTCTTCGTCCCTGAACCGAAGCACTGAGCTTCCCAAAGAGGGAGCGACGACGGCGCGGTAGCCTCCCGCGGCAAGCTCTACGGCTTCAATGCCCTTGTGGTCTGCTTTTTTTGCGTAAAATTCGTTTGACATTTTCAGTTCTCCTTTATAATAAATTTTATGTGTTCAGCCAGTTTTCGTCAATGGTTTTCTTTAATTCCTCGAAAGCATTAATGTAGTTTTCTTTGCATTTATCCAATGCAACCTCAACTTCGTCTTCATCATAAGTATGCGCAAGCAAATTTCTTGTCGCAAGAATATCGAGCCAGCAGCTTTCATCTTCAATCATTCCGCATTGATATGCCGACTTAATAATCAGTTTCGGCGAGCCCGTCACATTCGTAAAATATCCGTGATATTCAAGTATTTCCTTAATAAGCTTCCACGACAATTCAAAGCATATTGTGAACAAGGAAACCGTTGCCGCAAGACTTACTATTGTATACGGCTTTTCAAAGCCTTTTACTATTTTAAGGTTTTCAAGAGCCTTGCAAAAATTTTCATATTTTTTCATATATGACCACACCGTCCCTTTCTATTTCAGAAAGCAGTTCGTCCGACTTGCAGGAATTTAAATCCACAACGTCAAACATCAGCAGTGTATTTACCTGTTCCTCCACAGCAAAACAAAATTCGCCGAAATTTCCTCCCTTTACAGCAATGTCAATATCGCTGCGTTCGCTGTTTGTACCTCTCGCCCGCGAGCCGAAAAGTATTACCTTTTCAACGCCGTATTTTTTTGCGTAATCGGCAATTTCGTTTTTTACCCTTTCGGGAATTGCAAAATTATTTTCCATAATCAAATCACCCGTCATATTTCCTAACTCGCAGTTCAATCCCCAGCGACATGGCAACCGCCTTGCACCTGCTTATGTCCTCGGGAGGAATAACGTCCACCACCGTGAACATCACTCGCGGAACGTATTTTTTGCAGTCCGCCGCAAAAGAAATCATAGCCTCGAAAGCGTCCTCCCATTTGGGGCGCGTAACCGCGTTGTACTTCTCTTTATCGCACTGGTTAAGGGACACCGAAACCGTATCCACCGCGCCCTCCAGCACCTTTGCCGTTGGCTCGCCCCAAATTTTGTCCCCCAGCCCGTTGGTGTTCAAACGGACGGGAATTTTAAAATTATCCTTGACGTACCGCCCGATATAGCCCACGTCCTCCGCCCGCTCCATAGGCTCGCCGTAGCCGCAGAAAACCACCTCGCTGAATTTCGTCATATCGTACTTTTCAAACTCGGCGAGAACCTCGTCAACCGCAGGTTCGCGGTCAAGCCAAAGGCTGTCGGAGCCGTACGCGCCCTCGCCGTTTTGCCTTATGCAGAACGTGCAGTTGCAGGGACAGCGGTTCGTCAAATTGACGTACAGCTTGTCCCCCACCGTGTATAAAACCGTCATCATAAAAAATCATTCCTTTAATAATAAAATTTCCGCTGTGTTTTCAATTTTGAGGAAAACACATATATTTTTCAATTTCATTATTTATTTTTCGGGTATGCTCTCCCATAAATTTGTTTGCTCTTGTGTAAACCGTGAAATCGTCCCAAAGATATTCAAGCAGCGTAACCTGCAAAAGATTTTTTACTTCATTGTCTCCGTATTCAGCCAGCCGCTCATAAAAAGCAAATATTTTCCCGACCGCCGGGTTTTCGGAATAATCGGGACTTTTCAGCATTTTTGCAAGCAAAGGATTGAAAAAATTTCCGAACAGACAGTGGGGCAAATCACCGCATTCCAAAGAAATATTTCGTATATCGCTTTCAAATTCGCCGAATACGGAGCATAAAAAATCAACATTAAGACCGCCGTAATTTATTTTCATTTTTAATAATTTTCACCGTCTTTTTCAAAAATTATTCCGCGTTTTTTTCGTCGATATAATTCGTAATTATTTTCCCGACGCCCCACCCGAGCGTCATCGCCAAAGCGTTCAGCGGCACACTGAAATTTTCCTTTTTAAACAAGGCTTTCATAACCGCGCTCGCCGCAGCCGTCAAGCCGAAATAAATAAGCGCGTCCCTGATAATATTTTCCGCGTTTGAATTGTTCATAGTAACACCCTTTCCAAATCAGTAAATGTTCCCCGCCGTCCGAGGAAACGGTATAACATCGCGTATGTTCGCCACTCCCGTGACGTACATTATCAGCCGCTCAAAGCCAAGCCCGAAGCCCGCGTGCTTCGCCCCGCCGTAACGCCGCAGGTCGAGATACCAGCTGTACTCCTCCGCAGACAGACCAAGCTCCGCCATTCGCTTTTCGAGCATATCGAGCCTCTCCTCGCGCTGACTGCCGCCGATAAGCTCCCCCACCCCCGGAACGAGCAGATCAACCGCCGCGACGGTTTTCCCGTCGTCGTTCAGCCGCATATAAAACGCCTTTATTTCCTTTGGATAGTCAGTTACAAAAACGGGCTTGCCGAACACTTTTTCCGTGAGATAACGCTCGTGCTCCGTCTGCAGATCGCAGCCCCAGAAAACGGGATACTCAAACCCGTCCTTATGCTTTTCGAGTATCTCCACCGCCTCGGTATAGGGACACCTTGCAAAGTCAGACCCCGCCACCGCTTTTATCCTTTCCAGCAAACCCTTGTCGTAAAAATTATTGCAGAATTCCAGCTCTGCGGGACACTCCGCAAGCAGCGCGTTAAGAACGTATTTCAGCATATTTTCCGCCAGCTCCATATCGTCCTCCAAATCGGCGAAAGCTATCTCGGGCTCTATCATCCAAAACTCGGCGGCGTGCCTCGGGGTATAGGATTTTTCCGCGCGGAACGTGGGTCCGAAAGTGTAAATCTTGCCGAAAGCCATCGCCATACACTCCCCCTCAAGCTGCCCCGAAACCGTGAGAGAAGCGGGCTTTCCGAAAAAGTCGGCGGAGTAGTCTGTATGCCCCTCGGCAACGGGAATATCCTCCAAATCCAGCGCGGTAACGCGGAACATCTCCCCCGCGCCCTCGCAGTCGCTGGCTGTGATTATCGGCGTATGAGCGTACACAAAGCCGTTTTCCGCAAAAAATCTGTGTATAGCCTGCGCCGCCGCCGAGCGTATCTTAAACACCGCCTGAAAAGTGTTTGTGCGCATACGCAGGTGCGTGACAGTGCGTAAATATTCAAGCCCGTGAGCCTTTTTCTGCAAAGGGTAATCGGGAGATGACGCGCCCTCCACGGCGATTTTTTCGGCGTTTATCTCGAATTTCTGCTTGGCGTTCGGGGTAAGTATCACCCTGCCCAAAACGCTTACCGCCGCCCCCGTGTTGAGCCGCGATATTTCGCCGAAATTGCCGAGCCTGTCCGCCTCGGCGACTATCTGAACGGGAGCAAAGCAGCTTCCGTCCGTTATCGAGATAAAGGCGATCCCTTTGCCCGTGCGCAGGGATTTTATCCACCCGCAGACGGAAATATCCGAAAACGCCTCGGGATCTTCGTGCAGTTTTTTTAATTCTGTGCGTTTCATTTGCGTGTTCCTTTCATTTTTAAATCGTTTTGTCAAATGTAGTATTTGCCCGCCCGGGGACAAATATTTTGGTTACCCGTTATCTTGAAAAATCTTATAAACCTTTTCGCCGCCGTTATTATCGCATACCACGATCTGCGTATCGTACAGCATACCGGACGGTATTGCCAGAAACACAAATTCATTTTCGTTCGGTATTACCGTATAGCCGATAAGACAGTTTTGTTCGGAATATTTCTTAAAATATTCCGAGTATTTTTTGTATCCCCTGTCGTGGGGATTATAGGGGTCTGCGGTTTCGGCGCGGAAACATTCCTCGCCCCCGTCTCCGCTTTCTTCGTCCGGGATCGCTTCGGCGGGGGACGCGGTTTTGCTCTCGGCGTCATAAGCGACAAAGGAAGCCGTTACTCCGTCGGTCTGCCTCATATCCGTAATATATATCGTTTTTCCGTCCGCGGAAACATAATTGCGATATCCCGTCATACCCCATTCCCGTATTTTGTCAAAGGTTATCCTGTCGGCAAGCCTGCTGTTTTCAATGTCGTACACGACCACGCCGAAAGAACCGTCTATAATGGCTTTCTCTTCGCTGTAATAAAGTATATTCGGTAATTCCGAGCCGAACATCATATCCTTTACGTCGCTTACGTCAATGGGTTCTTCCGCCTTTCCGCACGCCGCGAAAAACGAAACAGCCGCAATTACAGCCGAAAGAAACAACGCTGATTTTTTCATGAAACCGCCTCCAAAAATATTCTCATATATAATACAATTCAAAGAGGCAAAATTTTTCATTTGAGACGGTTAATTTACGGCGTACAGATTAGTCTCCCAAGCGGGAATATAAAGCCTGTGCCGCACATAAAATTTCAAATCGGGATTGATATTTTTTATCAGCAGCGGCAAATCGAACATATCCTCGTTTCTGTGGTAGAGAGAACAGATTATTTTCGCGCCGTTTTTGATATGATTTTCCGCACCCAGCAGCGCCTCCCGCTCGCCGCCCTCAACGTCAAGCTTAAGCAGGGAGATCCTTTCGCTGACGGCGTTGTCCACCGACAGGACGGGTATCTCAACGGTCTTGCCCGTCCCGTTTTCGCGGGACATTCTCCCCTCGTTCGCGGAGATTTTTACAGTACCGTTTTCCCGTCCCGCCGCCGCGTTAAAGAGGGTGATTTTCTCACTCTCGGCAATATTTTTTGTCAGCTTGCGGAAATTCCTCGGATTAGGCTCAAAGGCGTACAAATGCTTGAAATTATTATTGCAGGCGGACATAAATTCCGCCGCCGTGTCGCCGTTGTACGCCCCCAAATCGGCGAAAATTTCGCCGCCGCCGAGAGGGATAATATTCCCGTAAATCTCCTCGGTCGAGGTGCAATGGTTAAGATATTCGATTTTGCCGCTTATCTTAAAATTGATAACGTCGGCGTAGGTCTGCCGTGAAAAACCGTCCGCCAGCATATCGTACACCGCCTGAATTTTTTCGGCGTTCTGCCGGCAGTAGGCATAGGTGAACAGACCCTCCCCCGCGACGGGAACGTCGGGAGCGAGGAGGATATGCCGCTTGGCGATCTCATTGATACGGTCGTAAAGGCTTTTGTACCCCGCCGCAAAGGCAAGGACAATTACAAAATCGTCGATAAGGCTCTCAATTTGGGACAGGGTATGTACCAAATGCCCCTGAAATGTATGCCCCCGCACAAACTCGTCGCTGGCGAAAAAGCCCGCGAGGGGTATGCCGTACTCCTCGAAAACACGCATTATTTTTAACGCCCCGTCCCCCATGCCGTAGATAAATATGGGCAGCTCGGTGGCTTTGAGGAAGTCCCAGCAGTCGGTTCTTTCGGTTATGAAATCAAGCATAGACCCGCCCTCAGTCGTCGTCACAGTCGCAGTCGGTATGGATATCCGCGCCTATCATGTCCCTGCCGCGGGTGCGGTATTTGTCCCGCTGGATATCCACCTGCTTCTCGAATATGTTCATGAACTCCCGCGGCTTTTTGATGGAGACCACTTCTTTCACGGGAGTGTCCGTGTCGCGGCAGTTGATGACCACCGTTCCGCAGCCGAACATTCTCTGACCGAAAGGAAGCCGCAGACTTTTGTCCACCACGCGGTAAAGCTCGATCTCGTCCTCGGTGATGGAAAGAAATCCTTTGCGGGTGATGAATTTTTTCTCGGTGAGGATATATCTCGTGAACGAAAGGGGAAGTCCGAAAAGGGTGCGTTTTTTGTCCGTCCAGATGGTTTCGTATCCGCTGTTTGAATTGTTTGCCATAATATCAGTTCCTTTCTCAGATATCGTTAAGCCGCGCCGTTTTCCGCTTTGCGGTTTTTGCGTTCGTACAGTCCTATCAGGACTGCGGCAAGTATGCCTATGGGCGACACCGCAAGTCCCGGAGCAAGTCCCTTGGGGAAGAATTTCATTTCCACGGTGTGAGTTCCCTCGCTTACGGGAACGCCTATCAGCGCGTCGTTGGCGACCTTGACGGGTTCGGTTTTTACGCCGTCCACCCAAACGGTCCAGCCGGGTTCCCATGAGATCGTGGTGAACAGTATGCCGTCCTTTTCGGCTGTCACTGTGCCTTTGAGGTGATCCTCCTTAAAGCTCTCTATTTCCAGCGGCTGACGTTTCAGCTCGTCGATCGCTTCGCGGAACATCTCCTCGTCAAGGTAGTAGAAATAATTTTCCTTGAAAAGCACCTCTTTTTTCTTGTCGGTAATGGTGGTGATAAAGGAAAGCTCCGTACCCTCATCAAAACGTCCCAAAGGCTGAATGCACATTTTGCCGCCCTCATAGTAGTAGTCCACGAACTCCTTGTTAAGCCACAGGTTGACCTCCCGCTCATACTGGGAGGGGAAATACATATAGATCATATCCTCCGTGGGAGCGTCGAAAATAAACTCGATATGGGAATTTTCCCCCTCTATCCTCGGCACGTATTTGGTGTGAGTTCCGTAGGTGGAAGGCTTTGCGTTTTCGGGGACAACGTCCACGTCCTCTATGCGCTTGAAAAATTCGCGGTATTCGTCCGACAGCAGCGAGGACAGCAGCATATTCTGATTTTCAAAGGGATTTTCCCATGTTTCAAATTTTAGACCGGCTATGGATTCGTCCGCCATGAAAGCCACGGGCAGAGCGTAGGGGTTTTCGTAGACGTACATTATCTCCTTTTTGTCGCCGTTCGCAAGCACAAGCTTGTCGTAGTGGGAGGACTTTTCGACCTCGGGATCGGGCGTCACGCCGTTCTCGTCCGGCTGGGGGGCGTTGCCCTTTTCCATAACGTATTTTATTCCGAATACCGCGTCGGTAACGTAGGTCGCTCCGCTGTACTTGATGTAGTGTCCGCCGTAGGAGAAGCCCAAATTCCGCAGAAGCTGTATGGGCGCGGCGTTAAGGGTGGAGCTTGAATGGGAAAGTCCGAACGAGCCGAACGCCATAGGGTCGTTGACGGTGCGGTGAAATTCCTTTTCTATCCTGTAGACGGGGCTGCCGTCCATGGCGTATATCTTTTCCACGGTGTTCCGTCCGAGGGTGATGTATCGGTTGTAGGAGCTGTATTTGGAATACACCACGTCCTTGTCTATTCTGTACATTGTGTAGGTTGACGTTACCGTCATTTCAACGATAACAAGAACAGCTATGACAATGGGGACGGGATTTGCCTTGCCGTGTTTTTTGCGGAGGTACAGCAGCAGCGCGTAAAGTCCCGCCGCCGCGATCGTGAACCATACCGTGGCTATGACGTGCATACGCTCGATGTCCTTGCCGTTCGCAGTGGTTATGGGGTTCTGCTTGTCGAGGTAAAGAACGTACGCCGCAAGCAGGAAGAACGTCCCGCCTATTTCCTTGAAGCTTATGCCCTCGATCCGCTCGAAAGCCTGCGCCGCCATAACAAGCATAAGGAAGCTTACCGTAAAGGAATACCTGTAGGGCAGCCAATTGGGCACCTGAAAGCCGTGCCATACCAGATCAACGGTAGACATATACATGGACAGTATCACCGACAGGGAGAGCAGTCCGAAGCCTATCTTTTGGCGCAGCTTTACGCTGCTGTTGAAAAAGTACAGCGGGACGAGCAGTATTGTCATAACTCCGCAGTAAATAACGGGCGAACCCTCGGGGCGGCAGGTGTCGTAAACGTTCGGCAGGACGTTTATGAAAAAGTCCGCGAAATCGAACTGGGTCTTCATCTCGTAGCTTGGCTCGGAAAACGTGAACTTGCCCAGACTCAGGCTGTAGTAAAGGGGTATCAGCAGCCATGCCGCGCACATTGCGGCTATAACGCCTCCGCTTGCGAATTTAACTCCCGCCGAAAGCATATGCTTGAAGTGGAACGGCACGGTATTTTTCGCGATAAAAAAGTAGTACGCGATAAAGTACAGACAGCAGAAAATGGCTATCATCCAGCCGATGTAGAAGTTCGCTATAAACATCAGCGCAAGGGGAATTATGAACAGCAGCCACCCGTCCTTTTCGATAAGACGCTCTATGCCGAGACAGATTATTGGCAGATAGATAAGACCGTCCAGCCACATGGGGTCCATAAGCTGAACTATCATGTAGGACATAAGGCTGTACAGCATGCCGAATATCAGCGCGGTATAGGGGGCGGTGTTTTTGGACTTCCGCAGATAAAGGCAGAACGTCACCGAAGCCGAGCCGACTTTCATCATCTGCATGATAAGCAGCGAGGTGGTCATTATGGAGCGGGGCAGGAGCATTACTATAATGGTAAAGGGACTTGCCAGATAGTAGGCGAAGATGCCCATAGTCTCTCCCGTAAGGTTGCGGCTCCAGCTGTTGACGAAGCTGCCGTTGCCCCAGAAAGCGTCCCGCAGATTTTCGTAGTAGTAAACGTACTGACCGCTCAGGTCGAGAACCAGCACAGATTCGTCCCCGAAAGGATAGATGCCGAAAATGAAGTAGGAAACCAAAAGCACGATCATGGGGATAAAAAAGGCGAATAAGTATATCCCTTTGTTTATAAGGAGACCCTTAAAGTCCGGTCTCCGAAGCGTCGGTAAATTTTTCAAAGCAAACCTCCGTTAAGAAATTTTTAAACATATATCTTTATTATAAATGCTTTTCCGCTTCTTTACAATAGATTTTGCAATTTTTGTGAAAAAATATAAAAAAATACCTTCCGACCCCTTGTTAAACGGAAAGTTATGTGTTATAATATTAAAAACCGAACATTTGTTGTACATACTTCTCAAAACCTTTAGGAGGCTTTCATATGCACCTTTTTGAAAAAACGTTAAGCTCCGAGCTTATCTTCGACGGAAAAATAATCACCGTAAAAAAAGACGTCGCCGAACTTGAAAACGGCGGGACCGCAAACCGCGAGCTTGTGGTTCACCCGGGCGGAGTATGCGTCGTCCCCGTTACCGACGAGGGCGAGATACTTATGGTGAAGCAGTTCAGATATCCGTTTCAAGAGGTTCTCACCGAGCTTCCCGCGGGAAAGCTGGAGTTCGGCGAGGATCACCGCGAGGCGGGTCTGAGAGAGCTGCGGGAGGAAACCGGCATGGTCTGCGAAAAATTCGAGTATCTGGGCGTTTGCTATCCCTCCGTGGCTTATCTTACCGAGAAGATCCATATGTACCTTGCGGCCGGTCTGACTTTCGAGGCGCAGTCCCTGGACGAGGACGAATTTCTCGACGTTATCAAGGTAAAGCTCGAGGACGCTGTGCAGATGGTCATGGACGGCAAACTTCCCGACGCAAAGACCCAATGCGCCGTACTCAAAGCGGCGAGACTTTTGGGCAAATAAAAAAGCTTTACCCGTCCCCGTTCGGGGATCGGGCAAAGCATGGTGCGCAGCAGTGCTTTCAAAGCTTTTAAAATTTATCTGCCCGCGGGGCTTCCCGCTCAGAAGCCGGCTTCTTCCGCTTCGGCTTCAGCCTGCATCTGCTCTATATGGCGGGTGTAAGCTTCGAGGATCTCGTCCTCCACAAGCTTGCGGGCGTCGGGAGAGATCGGGTGAACGATATCTCTGAAGATGCCGCTTTCATCCTTCCTGCTGGGCATTGCCACGAACAGCCGCTCGTCACCCTGAACGACCTTGATGTCGTGTACGGCAAGCATATTGTCGATGGTGATGGAAATGACCGCTCTCAGTCTGCCCTCGGGTATAATTTTCCTGATCTTGATGTCTGTGATGTTCATTAGAAACGTCCTCCTTAATAATTGACATTTGCGGTATACTTTTTACAAGCATATTATTAAACATTTAATGGTAAAATATTCAGTATGAAAAATAAAAATTTGCCGATAATATATATACCGCTGATTTATAGTATAGCAGATTATTTCCCGAAAAGTATAGCGGATTATTCTTAAAAAAATTTTAACGAAATTTTAAACGATAATATGCGGGGTGTGTTTTTTGGATAAACAAATTATAAACAAAAGCCGACATATCCATTTTATAGGCATAGGCGGCAGCGGTATGTATCCCCTTGCCCAGATACTTCACGCAAAGGGATATTACCTGACAGGCTCGGACAACAACGAGACCGAGACCCTGCAGGCTGTCCGTAAAATGGGTATTCCCGTGTATTTGGGTCAGCGGGCGGAAAATATCGGGGACGCGGATCTTATCGTCCACACGGCGGCTATACTGCCCGACAATCCCGAGCTTATCGCCGCCCAAAACAGCGGAGCGGCCGTTCTGGAAAGAAGTCAATTTTTGGGAATTCTCACCGAGCAGTTCGGCAACACGGTAAACGTCAGCGGAACTCACGGCAAGACCACGGTGACTTCCATGATAACCCAGATACTGGTTAAGCAGGGACTTGACATAAGCGCGGTGATCGGAGGAAAGCTCCCCCTGATAGGCGGCAGCGGCATCGCGGGGAAAAGCGATATCATGGTCTGCGAAGCCTGCGAGTTTCAGGATCATTTCCTCAATCTGAAAACCTCGGCGGCTGTGGTTCTGAACATAGACGAGGATCATCTGGACTACTTCAAAAATCTTGACAATATTATAAAGTCTTTCGCCAAATTCTGCGAAAACGCGTCGGACGCCGTTATCGTCAACGGGGACGACGAAAATTCCGTGAAAGCCGCGGAGGGGATCGACAAAAGCAAGCTGATAACTTTCGGCAGGTCGGACAAAAACAACTGGTATCCCGCCGCTGTCAAGCGGATAAGCGGCATGGAGACTTCCTTTGACATTATGCGGAACGGAAAGCTTTTTTGCAAAACCGTCCTGCATATCCCCGGCGAGCACAATATCGTGAACGCCGTTGCCGCAGCCGCCGCAGCGGATTACGCGGGAGCTTCCCCCGAGGGGATAGCCGCGGGTCTGGAAAGCTTCCGGGGCGCGGGCAGACGGTTTGAAAAATACGGCGAAGCGGGCGGAATAACCGTGGTGGACGATTACGCTCACCACCCCGCCGAGATAGCGGCGACTCTCGAGACGGCGGTAAAGCTGGGCTTCAAGCGGGTGTGGGCGGTGCACCAGCCGTTCACCTTTTCGAGGACGGAGCTGCTGATGGACGATTTCGCAAAGGCTTTGGCGATCGCGGATAAAGTGGTCCTTACGTCGATAATGGGCGGCAGGGAAGTCAACACGTCGGGCGTGACAGCCTCGGCTTTGGCGGACAAAACAGACGGCGCGGTCTGCTTCGACAGGGAGCACGACGAGAGCATAGAGCTTGTTTCGCAGTACGTCAGCGATAACGCGGAGGAGGGAGACTTGATCGTCACTCTCGGCTGCGGGGACGTGAACAAGGCTGCAAGAAGAATACTGGAATTACTGAACGAAAAATACCCCCGTTAAGGGAAACACTAACCGAAAGGATGGTTCAAATGAACGACAAGGAAAAACGGGTATTCGAGTACGTCAAGGAGCGCATGGAGGACGGCTTCGCCCCGTCCATACGGGAAATATGCGCCGCTCTGGACATACGCTCGACCTCGACGGCGGCAAGGTATGTGAACAACCTTGTCGCGGAGGGCTATCTCGAAAAGGTGGACGGTTGCAACCGCGCCATCAAGCTGGCGGGAAAGGGCGCGGTGAAAATACCCCTTGTGGGAACCATCACGGCGGGTCAGCCCATCACCGCGGTTGAGGACATTACCGACTATATCAATTTCCACCAGGCAAAGAACTATTCGGGAGAGCTTTTCGCCCTTAAAGTGCGCGGCGAGAGCATGATAAACGCCGCTATTTTGGACGGGGACATCGTGGTGGTGGAGAAGCGCTCCACAGCCGAGAACGGCGATATCGTCGCCGCCATGGTAAACGGGGGAGAGGCTACCGTCAAGACCTTCTACAAGGAAAACGGACATTACCGTCTCCAGCCCGAAAACGATACCATGGATCCCATAATCGTGGACGAATGCGAGATAATCGGAAAAATCGCGGCGGTAATACGCTATCTCTAATAAACCCGATCGGAGAAATGATATGAATTACTACGGACAGCCGGGAGGACAGCTCCCTCCGCAGACGTACTATCCCTACGGAGACGAAGCCGCTCCCGACGAAAAAAGAGAAATACGCAGGAACTTCAACACCGTGGGCGCGGTGCTGCTGATACTGTACATACTTATACTGGTTTTATGTATGTCCGCCTATATGTTTTTTGCGCCCGATACGGAGTATAACGAGTACGGCGAGGCGGTATACGGTCTTGCGGACATGATAATAGGCGGAAGCTTTCCCGCGCTTACGGCAATGATGGTTTTTGCGGGATACTGCGCGGCAGCGCGCTATAACCCCAAGGAGCTTTTCCGCACCGAAAACCTTAACGGCAGACAGATACTCAAATATGTGATGATAACGCTGTTTTTTCAGCAGGTCTCGCTCATATGCACCGTTATTATGTCGAGCGGACTGTATTCGCTGGGATTGGAGGTCTCGGGACTTAACTATGTTCTGGAGCACAAGCCCTCGGTCTATGCAGCCGATATTTTCGCGGCGGTGATACTCGCGCCTATCGGCGAGGAGCTTATCTACAGAGGGATAGTGCTCCGCTGCACCGCGAAGATAAGCCAGCGGTTCGCGATATTTTTCTCGGCGTTTATCTTCGGCATAATGCACGGCAACCCCTACCAGTTCGTGCTGGGCTTTCTGCTGGGAATACCCATGGCGGTCGTTACGATAAAGACGGGTTCGCTTATTCCGTCGATAATATGTCATATGTCAGCGAACGCTGTGGCTTCGGTATCAAGCGTTGCGGAGTATTTCGACGAGGAAGCGGCTTTAGCGGTGAGCGTGATACAGCTGCCCGTTCTTCTTATCGCGGGATTGGCTGTATTTGTACTGGAAGTATCCTCGGGGGGAATGAAGCTTCCCGCCTATACGCAGTACCACAAAAAGCGGACGTTCCCCATTCTTATTACGTCATGGAGCATGATAATCATAATGATCATTTATGTTTTCGATCTTATAACAAGCATACAGCCTATCGCGGAGCTTCCGGAAATGACAGAGCAGACCGCAAGGCTTTTGATGAGGAGTTAGCTTATGGAAAAGAAAAATAAAAACGCGGAAGCAACAGCTCCGCGCGTTCCCGAAAAGACCAACGGGGATAAGCACAATCTTATGCCGGACGAGACCTCATGGGCGGAGGACGCCAAAGAGGAAATGGAGGACTATATCGAGTCGCAGGGGATACATATACGGCAGTGACGTGATAAAAAATTAAAGTAGAACTGCCGCAAATTGTAAGGGTTATAAGAGCGTAAATTGTTCTGTAAACAACAATTTAAACATTTCAAAAATTCCGCGTCGTTTTTTGTCGGATAATTTCCGTTGACTTTTGGAATAAAATGGTATATTATATTACTATAGAGACCATAATATTCCAAAAAGATAAGGATGATGAAAATGATCTGTCCCAATTGCGGAAAGGAATACAACGAAAAAATGACCTGCTGCATAAGCTGCGGAACCGACCTTGTCCCCTGCGACCGGGACGCCGGGCAGACCGTCTTTGAACCGCTCATTCCCGAGGAAAGCTTTCTGCCCGCCGTTGCCGAAGCCGCAGGCTTTGTAAGGGAAATACCGGGACATTCCGCCGTTTCCGCCGATCACGCGGAAACAACGTCTGCCGCTTATGAAGAAACTCCCGTCCCCGTCATTGCGGAAAAGCGCGGATTTTCTCTTTCGGGAGCGGCAAGGTTTGCGGGATCGCTTGCCGCCTCTGTGATGATGTTTGCGTTCATACTGCTTTTTTCGGCTTCGTCCGCAGTAAGGCTCGCTACGAGCGGCAGCAGAATCGCGCGCTTTGCGGAAAGCCTCGACGTCATGAACCTGCCCGCGTCGGAAACCGCCCTGCCCACCGAAGGGTACGGCGTTGCCGAAAACGCTACCGTTCAGGAAGCGATCTTTGCCATGTCAAGAGGGACGGGTCTTAGCCGCGACGACATCAAAACCATCTACGAAACATCCACCATACAGGACTTCATTACCGCTCAGCTTATCGAGTACGCAGGATTTATCCGCAGCGGAAAAATCCCCGAAAAGCTTACTGCCGACAAGCTAAAGAGCGTTTTCAGCGAAAACCTGAACGTCATCGACGGTGCTATGGGAAAGCCGCTTTCCCAACATGACATAAATCTGGCGTTTTCCGAAATAGACAGGGTACAGCCCGTTCTGGACAGGCTTTCTCCCGATTCTCTGGAGAAGCTTCTCGGAGACGGAGGCATTGCCGCGCTCCGGCTTTTAAGCTCCGTACCGATAATTATAGGAGCGGCTGCATTGGCTGCGGCAATGCTCCCGCTGCTGAGAGCGATAAACAGGAAAAATTCGGCAATGCTCCGCTGGGGAGGGACTTCTCTCCTTGCCGGGGGAGCGGCTGTTTCCGCAGTCTTTTTTCTGTTTTCCGTTCAGCCCCCGTCATTTTTGGACAAGCTTTTCCGCAGCATAGCAAAATGCGCGGCGGACGCGCTTTCTTCCGATATGTACCGTATAGGCGGCGCGATGGCGATACTGGGATCTGTCATGCTCATTTGGGCGGGAACGCTTAAAAAAGCCCGTATATCGGAAAATTAACGCGGCGCATACGCTCCCCGGAGCCTTTCGGCTGCGGCGTACCGATTTTTCCGCAAACCTGCAAACCGTTCCCCGAATAATAATCAACCGCGCATTTCCGCCGTATTACTGCCGGAAATGCGCGGCTTTTTTCCGCGTGCTTGTTTTGCCGAAACAAACGGCTTGATTGCCGTTCTTTCGGCAAGGCTGCGCCAAATCAGTCGGAAGCAAGAGACTCGTAGCTCTCCTCCTCCCGCTCGGGATATTTCCTCGCCAGAACTATCGCGCTTATCTCCTCCAGGGTGTAGTCGTCCTCCACCGATCTCAGGACTTCCGTACCCGCTCTGCCGCCCTCCACATAGACCTCGTACTTTCCGAAAGCGTGAAGCGTAACGGGATAGTCATTGGGATTGAAGAACACCACGATCTCCTCGAATTCGTTGTCGCCTTTCAGGACAAACCCAACCACCCTCTGGGGCAGTCTGTCTATGAAGTACATATTTTCCCGCACCTCGCCGCCGTCGGCAAATCTGAACGCGCTGTGAGCTTTTCTGAAAGCGATAAGTCCCCTATAGTAATCAAACACGCCGCGGAACTCGGATTTCCTGTCCCACTTGAGACTGTTTATCGCGTCGGGGGAACGGTAGCTGTTGTGGTCGAACGCCGTTCCTCCCGGAAAAGGCTTTGACCGCAGGAACTCCTGTCCCGCCTGTATAAAGGGTATGCCCTGCGCGAGAAAGACCATCGCCGCCGCCAATTTGTCCATCTTAATGCGGCGCTCAAAGCTGTCTGTGCCATTGGTATAAAAAAGCTTGTCCCACAGGGTAAGATTGTCATGAGCTTCAACATAGTTGACGCTTTGGCACGGATTGTCCGTCCAGGCAAATTTTTCCAGATTCGGTATCTGCGGGTGGGGTATCCTGCCGCACATTATCTCGCGGACGTACTCCTCGTTTCCGCTTGCGCCGTTGACATAGCCTTTGTCGCGGTTCTCGAAGTTGTTTCCCTTTACCGTGTCGCGGAAATCGTCGCTGAAAAAGCCGTACCCGGGCGTGTGGCGGGCGTTCAGCTTCATGGCTCTGCGCTCCCAGCCGAGGGGGGAATCCCCGCCCGTCCAGCCCTCGCCGTACAGGATAACATTGGGATTTATCTCTTTCAGCCGCCTGTGTATCTCGTTAAGGGTGTCGATATCGTAAAGTCCCATAAGGTCGAACCTGAAACCGTCTATCTTGTATTCGGAAGCCCAGTAGCAAAGGCTGTCGATAATGAATTTCCTCGCCATGGCACGCTCCGTGGCGAACTCGTTTCCGCAGCCGCTGCCGTTGCTGAAAAACTCGCCGTTTTCTCCCCACAGGCGGTAGTAATATTTGGGGTACGTCTTGTTGAAGCAGGAATCCGCCGTGGCAAAAGTATGGTTGTAGACAACGTCCATGATAACGCCTATTCCCGCCTTGTGGAGAGCGTAGACAAGCCGTTTCAGCTCGGAGACGCGGGTGTGTCCGTCGTAAGGGTCGGTGGAATACGAACCTGCGGGGGAATTGAAATTCCTCGGGTCATAGCCCCAGTTGAACTGCGGCTTGTGCAGATCGGTCTCGTCAACGCGGTCGTAGTCGTAAATGGGCATAAGCTGAACATGGGTAACTCCCAGCTCCCTGATGTGGTCGACGCCTATTTTGTCTCCCGCCGCGTTTACGACGCCGTTTTCGATAAAGGCGAGGAAACGTCCCTTATAGCAGAAGTTTCCGCTTTTGTCGATGGAAAAATCGCGGACGTGAAGTTCGTACACGCAAGCGTCGGTATACTTTTCGAGGGGGACGTAATCCTGCTTGTCCCAGCCCGCGGGACTGCACGCCGCCGTGTCCAGTATCATTCCCATAGCGCCGTTCACGCCCAGCGAGCGGGCGTAAATGTCAACGGTCTCCTGTTCGATGCCGTCGTAGGTCATAACGTAGGTATAGTACACGCCCTCCAGATCGCCGTAGGCTGTTTTCGTCCAGACCCCGTCCCTGCCCTTTGTCATGGGCAGCTTGCGGTAAGGCTTTTCGTCGCGGCAGCTTTTGTAAAGGTGAACCCGCGCGCCGTCCGCCTCGGGAGCCCAGACCTTGAACTCCGTCTGTTCTTTCGTGTATATCGCCCCGAGCCTGCCGTCGTAGGCGTATTTTTCATCAATATGCTTAAACAAATGTGACAACCCCTTTTAGGAAATTGAAAATTAAGAGGCAAGCAGCAAGAGAAAAGCTTCCCTATGCAATACTTATAATAATTATACACCGAATTTTCCTTTAAGTAAATACAGCTATTTAACAAAATATCCGCTTCCGATATGTGCATTTGGTATAACAAGACTGCTTCGGTATTGACTTTTTTGTGCAAATTTGATATGATTTATATGTATGATAAAACTGCAAACGGGGTGAGGTCTGTGAAAAAAAGGCTTTGGGGCGCGGTTCTTGCCGCAGTCCTTTTTTCGGGGTGTTCGGGAAACGGCGGTCAATCCGTCGATATGCAGACCTTCGCTTTTTCGGAGACCGTCCCGCAGGCTTCTGAAAACGTTTCCTCCGCGCCGTCCGAGACTGCGGCGGAAAAGGAAACCGTAACGGAAGCCGCCGCCGAGGAGGAGTACGCGGAAGTCTCCCCCGACAACGAGTTTATCGACTATGAGTTTATCGAGGACTATCAGGGCAGAACCGACATAGGCGTGCTTGCGGCGAAAGCCGTGGACTTCCTTGCCGAAAGCGAATATTACGCGGAAAGCGCCGAAAACATAGGCGAGTTCACCGGAGAAGAGTTCAAAATTTATTTCGACGAGGGCGGAAATATCCTGCCCCGCCTGCGGACAGCCTATCCCGAGGACTACGACGGAGACGGAAATACCGAGACCTTTATAATCGTTGATATGCCTATAGTGCAGGGCGAGCAGCCGCTCGTCAGAAGCTTTTTTATCTTCGCGGACAGCAGGGGAGAGATGACCGTTCTCTCCGACGCGTCGCATCTTTACGATGTAATTTTGCTGGATTACGGAGACTTCAAGCAGATAACCTTCGGCGGCAGCGGCACTTGCGGCGCGGACGACCGCACGGGCTTATACGGCGTTATCGACGGCAGGGCGAAAGAGCTTTACTACGGACGGTTTCAGCTTTTTAAAGAGGATTGTTTCCTTTCGGTATTCGGCAGAATGGACAGCGGCGGGTTTATGTACTACGACACGGCGGCTCGGGAGTACCGCGCCATACCGGGAAAACAGCTTTCCGCCGACGAAATAAGGGCAATGGACAAGGACGGCGTTCTCGACGGTTTTTTTGAAAGCGACGAATACGGAGAACGCCGTTACGGGGTAGTGGGCGGCAAATATTACTGCGTAAATTTAGGCGCGGGCGTTACCGAGGCGGTTTTCACCTATGACGGGAAATTTAAGCGGGTTGAAAATTCCAACGTCAGAATGAACCTTGAAAATTTCAGCGGCTGTAAAGCGGTCGCCGATATCGACATTGAACAGGCAATTGCGGAAATGAAATCCGTAAAATAAATTTTTGCAAAGGAGAAACCTTATGAAAAAACAAAAGCTCTGCGGGATATTTATTTCTGCGGTAATAGCGGCGGGACTGCTGACCTCCTGCGGAAAACAGGACGGCGAACCCGCTTCCGAAAGCGGTCAGCCGGAGATACAAACCACCGCCGAGGAAACTCCAACAGCCAAAGTCAGCGTTGAGGGAACAAAGTTCACGGTGGGCGGCAAGGAGCTGTGGATAAACGGCGTGAACACCCCCTGGGAGTTCTGGAACGACTTCGGCGGCAGCTTCGACCCAACGTTCTGGGACAGCCACTTCGCCGACCTGCACGGCATAGGCGTCAACGCCGTCCGCGTGTGGATGAACTGCGACTCCATGGTGAGCATAAAGCTCAAGCCCTCCGGCGAGGTGAGAGAAGTCTCCGAACAGCACTGGACGGATATCGATCATCTCTTTGAGATCGCCGAAAAGCACCAGATTTATCTTATGCCCACCCTTATCTCCTTCGACCACTGCAAGAGCGGTCAGTACAAAGACAGATGGCGCGCCGTCATTACCGACGAGACAGCCATGAAAAGCTATGTTGACAACTACGTCAAACCCTTTGCGGAACGTTACGGCGGCAGCGATTGGCTGCTGGGCATCGACCTGATGAACGAACCCGATTGGGTACACGAAAACGAGGAGTGCGGACGGCTTGCTCTGGAGGATCTGTCCAAATTCTTCGCAAACTGCACAGCGGGCATTCACGAGGTAAACCCGGACGTTCTTGTTACCGTGGGCATGGGCATGATCAAGTACAACTCCGACGCGGGCGGAAGCCGTATCCAAAACATTGTTTCCGACGAGGTAATGACGGGATACGCGGGAGAAAAGGCTTGCCTTGACTTCTACACGCCTCACTACTACGATTGGATGAACAGCAGCGGTCTCGGCTGCGCATTCGAGTCTTCGCCTGCGGATTACGGTCTGGACGGCACAAAGCCGGCTTTCCTCGGCGAGATAGGCACGTCCACGCCCCTTAAAGACGTGTACCAAAAATGCTACGACCTGGGCTGGAACGGCGTTATGATGTGGTGCTCCAACAACGGCGCGGAGCACGCCGACAACTGGGACGACATCGCCGCCGCCACGCAGAATATGGAAACAGCCGCGGGTGACAAGGTCTTCCCCTTGGGCAAGAGTTAAAGCTTTACAGACCAAATTATGAACAGTTTTTTTGTATAGTATTGCTATAGAAACCCGCCTGTTTTTATGATATAATTACAAAAGATTGTTTTAAAGGAGAGGCTGTTAATGATTTTACTCTATGAAAAAATTTACAGACAGAAGCAGGAGCAGTACAAGCTTGACGGCGACCTGCAGGCGTTCAACAAGTTTATTGCGGACGCGCACGATTTCCAGTTCGCGGTAATGACAAAGAAGATTCCCGAAACTCAGTATGCCGAATGGCTTAACGCTCAGTGCGCTTCGTAACTGTGTTACGGTCATAACCGCGCCTTAACTCCTCATGCGTCGTAACACCTTAACAGTGTAACGATATCTCCGAATGTACATAAACGATTTCTCCCCGCCCGGTAACGCCGCGCGGGGAGTTTGATTTTGTCATATTGACAAAAATTTTTCCTCATTGTGTTGACATTTTTGTGAATAAGGTATATAATTACAGTAGAGCGGAAGCTTTACTTCAAACGAAAGGACTGATCAAGTTCATGAATACAATAATTACCATAGGCAGACAGTTCGGCAGCGGCGGCCGCGAAGTGGGCGAGAAGCTTGCCGAAAAGCTGGGTTACGCCTTTTACGACAATAAGCTTATCGCCTTGGCTGCGGAAAAAAGCGGCATGAGCCACGCCGCTCTCACCGACGCGGACGAGAAAGCCGCCAATCCCTGGCTGTACGCGGCGATGAGCCAGACGGGGCAAACAAGCTTCGGTATGAACATCTCCACCAATGACGCGCTCTACACCGTTCAGGCGCAGATAATCCGCGAGATCGCCAAATCCGAGAACGCCGTTATCGTCGGACGATGCTCCGATTATGTGCTTAAGGACGAAAACGTCGAGCTGCTGAACGTGTTTATCTACGCCCCCACGGAAGCGAGGATCAAGCGCGTACTGGAGCGCGAAAAAGTCTCCACCGAGCAGCAGGCGCTCCAGCTTATGAAGCGGAACGACAAGCAGCGCAAGCTTTACTATGATTTCTACACCGACCGCAAGTGGGCTGCCCACGAGAATTACCACCTTACGCTGAACAGCGACAGGTTCGGTATCGAGGGCACGGCGGACATAATCGCCGCCGCAGTACGCAAATAGAGAATAGAAAACAGAGGGTAGAGGATAGAAAATCTTCTACCCTCTATCCTCTTCCTCTACCCTCTAAAAAAGAGAGTACCTTTCGGTACTCTCTTTATTTTATGCTATGTAAGGAAATTACTTTCTCTTCTTAGCAGCGATAGCAGCAGCGCCTGCAACAGCCATTACAGCAACGATGGAAGCAACAGCAGCATTGCCTGTAGCAACGGGAGTTGTTGTTGCATCGGCAACGGGAGCAGCCTGTGTTGCAGCGGGTGCAGCCTCTGTTACTGCGGGAGCAGCAGCCTCTGTTACGGCAGGAGCGGGAGCTTCGTCAGCTTCATCGGCAACAGCAACCTCGTCGTCAGCCTCAGCAACGGGAGCAGCTGTCTCTGCGGGAGCAGCAGCAGCCTCTGTCTCTGCGGGAGCAGCCTCGGCTGTTGTCTCCTCGGGAGCAGCTTCTGTCTCAGCGGGAGCAGGTGTTACGCCGATAGGAAGAGCCTTTCCGCTTCCGTCAAGAAGCTGAACGTTGTCGATGTACATTACATACTCGTCAGCGTCATCGGCAGCAGCCCATCTCATAAGACCGAAGAAAGGATTGATACCATCTTCTGTGTAGAACTCATTCTTCATCATGAATTTTCTTTCGATCTTGATCTCGGCAGCAACGCCCGGATCATATGCTCCGCCGTCCCAAGCCTTATCGGACCAACTGGGATTTACCTGACCCTTACCGGCGAGGTTAACATCAAAGCCGCCTGCTGCGCCTACAGCACCGCCTGCCCAGCCGACAATACCCTCAGCGGACTTAGGAACGATAGTAAGATCGAATGTAACTTTACGGATCTCAACTGTATTGGATCTGTCTGTGATCTTGTCAAGGTCAAACCATACCTTAGGGCAGTCCTTCTTGTTCTGAACGTCAACCTTCAGTCTCTTGGAACCGTTGTAGTCCTCAACAGAAAGAACGGAAGCGTCGGAACCGCCCTGACCGGGTCTGGGATCATCGTTGTTCATGTAAACGAAAGAAAAGTCACCGTCTTCAAAGTCGATCACAGTGCCGCCCTCGTTGATAGCGGACACGGACATTGCAGCCATAGTAGACATAGCCATAGCGGCAGCAGCTACGCCGGCAATGATTTTTTTGATTTTCATTGTTTGTTTCCTCCAATTCTATTTACGGGTCTTTTTCTGCCCGCCTTAGTAAGATAATTATATCATTAAATGTTCACTAAAACAATATACTTTTTTTATAAGAATTACTGCAAAAATTTGTTCAATTTAGCAAAAACGACAAAAACAAACCCGTCCGGGATTATCGGACGGGCTTATAAGTAAAATTTACTTTCTCTTCTTAGCAGCGACAGCGGCAGCGCCTGCAACAGCCATTACGGAAACCATAACAGCGGCGGGAACGTTGCCTGTAGCGGCGGGAGTAGTGGTTGCTGTATCGGCAGCAGGTGCAGCGTCTGTTGATGCGGCGGGTGCTTCGTCGGCTGCGGGTGCAGCGTCAGCGGCAGGAGCTTCATCGGCAGCGGGAGCCTCGTCGGCAGCAGGTGCTGCGTCGGCTGCGGGAGCAGCACCGGTTACTTCCTCATAGGACTTGCCGCCCATGATCTCGGAAGCCTGTGCCTCGTCAACAACTCTCATAGCGCCCTGAGCAGAACCCGAAGAAAGCTCGGCGGACTTGATAACAACGTCCATTACCTGGAAAGCAAGACCAGCGCTCTCGTCCTCGTTGCCCTCGTCGTCAACATAGCCCTTGAATTCGGACCATACGGACTGAGGAACTACGAACTCAACCGTTGTCTGACCGTCGGCAACTACGATAAAGCCGTCGCCCTTTCTGATAGCGGTATCGCTTGTGAGATTGTCTGTGATCTGATCCCAGTTTACGCAGATGTTCATAGGCTTCATAAGGTGGTTATGTGTGCCTACCAGAGGTTCTTTAGCCTCAACGGTAAGAACTACCTTAACGTCTCCGCCGATAGCCTCGAATTCAGCCTTGGGAATGGTTTTGCTTGCGCCCCATGCGCCGGGATACTCGCTGTCGAGAGTAACCGTAGCGGCAAAAGCGTTGATTGCTGTCATAGATACGGCAACAGCCGCAGCCGCAACAGCCGCGAGAACTTTTTTAAGCTTCATAAAAATTTCCTCCAATTCTTTTGCAGATTTGTCTGCCGTTTAAATATTTGCAAAATAATTATAACACCGTACGCGAAAAATTGCAACATATTTTTTATACAAGTAATTGTGCCTTTTTTTGTTAAAAACAGCAAAAAGGACGAAAGTTCAGCCTTTCGTCCTTTCGGTATTGCCTTTAAAATTACTTTCTCTTCTTGGAAGCGGCGGCAGCGATGCCTGCAACAGCCATTACGGAAAGCATAACCGCGGCGGAAGTATTGCCTGTAGCTGCGGACTGAGTGCTGTTGTCGGCAGCGGGAGCGGCAGTCTCCGCGGGAGCTTCTGCGGCAGCCTCTGTCTCGGCGGGAGCTTCCTCAGCGGGAGCGGCTGCTCCGCCCAGACCGGAAACCGTAAAGGTGATCTTCAGGGAAGAACCGATGGAAGTCGCCTGATTTACGGGAGAGTTGTTCTTTGTATCGCCGTACTGGTTGTAGATTTCAATTCTGTAGTTGCCCTTTTCCTCGACATCGCCGTAGATGATCTTGCTCGCGTCGAAAGAGATTTCCGAACCGTCAACCTCTACCTTGTCGAGAACAGCGGTAGCCTCGGGAGCGCCCGCGAACATCTGCTCGATGTCGATTACGAAAACGCCGAAATCGGAAGCGCCCGCAACGGCGGTGGATTCGAGCGTGTACTGTCCGTCGCCGGTTACCTCAACGAGGGAGTCCCAGTCCTGAACAGCCCAAGCGGTATCGGCAAAGCCCAGCTTTGCGTTGTAGCTGTCCGCCGCGAAAACGTTGACAGCCAATGCGGAAACGGAAACTGCGGCAGCGGCTACCGCTGCGATGATCTTTTTAAGCTTCATGATAAATTCCTCCATAAAAGTCAGATTTAAGTCCCGTCTGAAATTGAGATACAAACAGGGTCGTACATGATTGTACACATATATTATACTCCTATTTGTCAAAAAAATCTATGATAATTTTGTATAAATAAAAACGTTTACATTGTGCATTTTTACAAAAAAATCCTCCGGAAGGCTTGACCGTTCCGGAGGATCTCTCATTTAAGCTTAAATCAAAGCTTCGGCTTACTTAGCCTTCTTAGCTACAACAGCAGCTGCTGCGAGAGCAACAGGGATAACTGCGAGAGCTATGGGAGAGTTGCCTGTAGGGGGGTTCTGAACGGGAGCTGCGGGAGTCTCGTCAACGGGAGCAGCGGGAGTCTCGTCCTCATCCTCGTCGTCAGCGGGAGCTTCGTCCTCGCCCTCGTCCTCGTCTTCAGCTACGATCTCCTCATCGCCGTCGTCAAGTGTAGAATCGTCAACCTCAGCGCCGGCAGCGGCTACAGACATTGTAAGAACCGCAGCGGTCATAGCGCATGCAGCGATAGCGGCAAGAATCTTCTTAAGTTTCATTGTTAATTCCTCCAATCAATTGTTTTATATATAGTTTATCTTAACTATGGTGTAATTATAACATAATAGTTCTCCAAATCCAATTGCCAATTTAACAATTTTTTGGTATTTTTAAATACATAATTTGCACATTATCCACAAAAACAGGAATTTTTTTCACTCAAAAATGAAATTTTGGTTACAATTTTTGTTACTTTTCCCTTTTTTTCATTATAAAGGGAAAAGTATTTGCAATATTTTTTTATTCATTTTGCGTGTATAACGCTTTACAAATTTAAATAATATGTCATAATAATAAAAACTGAAGCAAAGGAGGAAGCGTATGAATCTCAGACTTAAAGAACTAAGGTACACCAATCACCTCTATCAGCGCCAGCTCGCCGAGTATCTTCACTGTACCCAGCAGACATACTCCAGATATGAAACGGGAGAGCTTCAGCCCTCGCTTTTGGTTATGGAACGTCTCGCCGAGTTTTATGAAACCAGCGTTGATTACATCATGCGGCTGACGGACGACAAAATACCGCACAACCGCAAAAACAAGCGTATAACGGGCGCGTAAGCGTCTGCGGGACTTCTCCGTAACGGGAAGTCCCGCTTTTTTATTCGCTTTTTATACAAAAGGCGCGTGGTCAAGGACGGTTTTTTTGTTGAAATAAAGGAAATCGCCGAAAAATCATATACTTTTCAAAAACATAAGTGTATAATGTCAAGGTAACGCAAAACGCTTACACAACTATTTTTAAGGGGATAAATACTTATGAAAAAAATTCTTGCGGCAATACTTTCCGTTTCACTGTGCGGAGCAATGCTTACCGCGTGCGGCAGCGAAAGCGGAACGGATACGGATCTTACGGAAAGCATTACCTCGGCTGCGGCGGAAACGGAAACCAAAACAGAGACCGAAGCGACGGAAACCGAGACTGAAACAACGCAGACCGAGACCGAAACGGAAGCGGAGGATAACGGCGATTTCGATACGGCGGCAGCCTTGAGCGGTTCTTACGCAAGCGTCGACGACTTTGCCAAGGACAGCGGCGTGTTCTCCCTGCCCACGGAAACTATATCCGCAGCGGACAGCCTTATATACAATTTTGTAAGAACGCTCGAGGGTGCAACCGAGTTCTACATGGACGTCGAAACCACCGACGGCAGCGTTGCCATGGTAATGGCTATGTCCGGCAAGGACATTTACATGAAAATGTCGGGAACTTCCGCAGATCAAAATCTTACCATTATGGTAAAAGATTCTCTTATGTATATGCTTGACGATTCCTCCAAATCGGGATACTATATGACAGCCGGCGAGGCGTTCTGAGCGAATACAGCATTGAGGAGATACTCGGCGAGATCGACATGGACGAAGAGATCGAAGAAGCCGAGGACGTTAAGGTATGCAGGGTCGAAGTGGGCGGCAAGGAGTACGCCTTTGAAGTGGCGGAAACGGGCGGCGGTTTTCTGTTTGACGGCGAAGAGCTTTACGCTATAATCACTTCCGAATCCGACAACGAGTTTAACGCGCTTATTGTGCATGAGTTTTCGGGAACGGTTCCCGCAGGTACGCTTGAAGTTCCCGCGGATTACGAACTGATCGACCTTGAAGCGGCTGCGGCTGCGCAGTAAGAACTCATTTTTTGAACCCCCTGCCGAAAAAAGCGGCAGGGGGTGTTTTGTCGAAAAAGTAAATTGTTGTTTAGCGCAAAACAAAACGTCAGCGCATCGCGCGGCGAAGCCGCGACTAAAAAGTTCGCCAGCCTTTCAAGGCTGCGAGGTCCACGGGGCAGAGCCCCTGGTCGCGCTCCGCAGAGCGCGAAATTCCCCTTGCGCCGCAGGCGCATTCGTCCGAAACGGAGCAGGAGGTGAGAAACGCGACAGCGT
>JAMPIC010000001.1:249078-306326 GCA_023663025.1 Prevotella sp. | reverse complement strand
GGAGTATTTGCGCCCTACGGGCGCGGGGGATTTCGCTCCCTGCGGGGAGCGACCAGGGGCTCTGCCCCGTGGACCTCGCAGCCTTGAAAGGCTGGCGAACTTTTTAGTCGCGGCTTCGCCGCGCGGGGCGCTGTCGTTTGGTTTTTGCGCTAAATTACAATTTACACTTTCACCCGAAAAATATTCCCCAAAGCGGTTGACATATCTTCCCCTTTATGCTATAATGATATAAGTTTAGACAACCTTTAAGTTGATCCCGTGAGATCGGCAAGGCAGTCGCTTATACCTATATCTTTACGGCGGAAATCCGCGCGGTGAACCGGTACGGTTCGTGCCGCGGAACATCGTCTGCCGGAACTGAAATACTGTAAGCTTTTTATGCCTGTCTGCGTCTCGCGGACAGGTTTTTTGTTTGGAGGCGAAACTGTGCAGAATAATCAGGACAGAAAGGTCATCATGGACGAAAATGCCATGACAAGGGCGATAGCGAGGATTTCCTACGAAATTCTGGAGCGCAACAAGGGCGCGGAGGAAATATGCTTTATCGGCGTGCTTTCCCGGGGAGCGTACCTGGCGAAGCGCATTTCCGCCAAGCTCCGCGAGCTGGAGGGAATAGCTCCCGATACGGGAATTCTCGATATCACGGATTACCGCGACGACGGCAAGTCCTCCGGCGGCGGGGACAGAACGGATATCCCCTTTGACGTCAGGGACAAAAAGGTCGTCATTGTGGACGACGTTATCTTCACCGGAAGAAGCGCCCGCGCCGCCATGGACGCGGTCACAAAGCGGGGCAGACCGCGCTGTATCCAGCTGGCGGCTCTGGTGGACAGAGGTCACAGAGAGCTGCCTATCCGTCCCGACTATGTGGGAAAAAACGTCCCCACTTCGCGGGACGAGGCGGTAAGGGTCATGGTGAAAGAAATAGACGGAAACGATATGGTTATAATTCAGGAACGGGAGGATCGGAAATGAGCAGTATTTTGTTAAAAAATGTAAGAGCCGTGGACGATATGAAGGACTCTTTCTGCGACATTTTTATCGACGACGGAAAAATCGCGGCGGTGGGAAAAAGCATTTCCCGCCAAGCTGACAGGACGATAGACGGCGGGGGAAGGCTTGTGGTTCTCCCCGGACTTTTCGATATGCACGTACACTTCCGCGACCCCGGTCAGACCCATAAGGAGGATATCCTCACGGGCTGCGCGGCGGCTCTGGCGGGAGGAGTTACGGGCGTGGTCTGCATGCCCAATACAAACCCGCCCATAGACAGCGCGGAAACGGTGCGGTACATTCTTGACAAGGCTAAGGATACGGGCGTGGACGTTTACCCCGCCGGCTGCATAACCAAGGGAATGACGGGCGAGGAGCTTTGCGATTGGGAAAGTCTGGGCGTGAAGATAATTTCCGACGACGGCAGACCCGTCGCCAATGCCGAGCTTATGCGGCAGGCTCTCGAAGCCTCCGTTGAAAACGGCTTGCTTGTGGCTTCTCACTGCGAGGATCTGAACATTATAAACGGCGGGATAGTCAACAGGGGCGTTTCGGAAAAGCTGGGCGTAAAGGGCATGGACAGAGCCTCTGAGGACAGCGTTACCGCCCGTGAAATAGCTCTTGCGGACTCCTGCGGGGCGCGTATCCATATATGCCACGTTTCGACAAAGGGCAGCGTGGGACTTATCCGCGACGCGAAAAAACGGGGCATAAAAGTGACCTGCGAGACCTGTCCCCATTATTTTACATATACCGAGGATAAGCTGCTTGCGCGGGACGCGGATTACCGCATGAACCCTCCCCTCCGCACCGAGGAGGACAGACAGGCTGTTCTGGAAGCTGTTCTGGATGGCACGATCGACTGCATTGTAACGGATCACGCTCCTCACACGGCGGAGGAAAAAGCGGACTTTGAAAAAGCTCCCAACGGCGTTGCGGGTCTGGAGACCTCGCTGGCGGTAACGCTCACGCAGCTGTTCCACACGAAAAAGCTTCCGCTTATCAGGATAGCGGGACTTATGGCGGTCAACCCGAGAAAGCTTCTGGGAATACCCGTTACCCACATTGAGAAAGGCGCGAAAGCCGATCTTGCGGTCATAGACCCCGATATGGATTGGATCGTGGAACCGGATAAGCTGCACTCAAAGTCCCACAACACCGTATTCAAGGGCGAGAAGCTGAAAGGCAGAGTGATCATGACCATATCGGACGGAGATGTACGCTATACAGTTGACAGTTGACAGTGTATAGTTGACAATTGAAAGTTAATTGACAAAATTTTACAACTGTCAACTGTACATTATACACTGTTTAAGGAGTGATTGGTTTGAAAATAAAGTACAACGACCTGCTCGGCAAGGTTTTGCTTGTGGGTATAACCTATGAGGACGGGGACGGAAACGTTAAAGAACGCAGGCAATTTTACGGCACGGTTACGGCGGCGGACAAGGGCAAAATTCTGATAGAGCAGAAAAACGGCGAGGTGCTTTCCCTGCCGCCCGACCTCGGCGCGGTAAAGCCCGCTCCCGAGGGGGAGTATCGGCTGCACTCGACGGGTGAGGTTGTTGTGAACCCCGATTACCTTTCAACTTGGATTTCAAGAACCGAAGAATAAACAAAAACTGTACACTGTAAACTGTACACTGTCAACTGTAAAAAAGGAGAGATTTTTATGTCATTCGACAGACTTATCAAGAAAATTATCGAAACGGGAAACCCCACGGTGGTGGGTCTCGACCCGAAGCTGGACTATGTTCCCGCCTACCTTCGAGAGGAGGCTTTCAAGGACAAGGGCAGGGACTTGAAAGGCGCGGCGGCGGCTTTGCTCCGCTTTAACAAGGCTATTATCGACGAGGTTTGCGACATCGTTCCCGCCGTAAAGCCACAGGCGGCGTACTATGAGATGTACGGCTGGCAGGGGGTTAAGGCTCTGCACAAAACAATTGAGTACGCGCAGAAAAAGGGTATGTTCGTCATCGTCGACGGTAAGCGCAACGACATCGGCGCGACTATGGAGGCGTACACAAACGCTTACCTCGGCTCGGTGAACGTGGACGGTATCGACTTTCAGGGCTTCGGCGCGGACGCTCTCACCGTCAACGGCTATCTGGGTACGGATGGCATTGCGCCCCTTACCGAGGCGTGCAAAAAGAACGACAAGGGCATTTTCGTGCTTGTAAAGACGTCCAACAAGTCCAGCGGGGAATTGCAGGACAGGGCGCTTGACGACGGAAAGACCGTTTATGAGACTGTGGGCAATATGTGCGAAAAATGGGGCGAGGACACAATCGGCGAGTACGGCTACTCCGCGGTTGGCGCGGTTGTGGGGGCGACCTACCCCGAACAGCTTGCGGAAATGCGTGCAAAGCTCCCACACACGTTTTTCCTTGTGCCGGGCTACGGGGCGCAGGGCGGCGGCGCAGAGGGCGTTGCAAAGGCTTTCGACGGAAAGGGACTTGGCGCGGTAGTAAATTCCTCCCGGGCGGTAATGTGCGCTTATCAAAAAGAGGGGTGCGACCCCCACGATTTCGCGGGCGCGGCGAGACGGGAGTGCATACGTATGAGGGAGGATATCACGGGGTTTGTTACGGCTTTGAAAAAACAGCAGGCTCTTTAAGCGGATAAAACGGAACACGCATTGCGATTGGGTTAAATATGAACAAATTAAGACACTTTACACATTTTACACAGCGCATAATCGGAAATTTGGTTCTATATCTTGATTTGAGGGACTGTGTAAAATGTGTAAGAAAAATGTAAGGTTCTCTAAAAAAGATTTTTGAATTGCTTACATAAACTTTACACATTTTACACAGTGTTAAGAAAATGGTTGTATGCCGTGGTTTGAGGGCATTTTTCCGTCGGGCGGACTGTGTAAAATGTGTAAAACGGGCGTGTCGGATACGGTTATGTAAAAAACGTGATTATCGGGGAGATTGAATATGGAAAGCGGTATTTACGCGGAACGTTTCGGGCTGACAAATTATTCGGAGGAATTTGTTGATAGGATAATTGAGTACCGAATGAACAAGGATAAAGAATTAAACAGATATTTGTCCTGTGAAGAAATTGCCGTAAAAGAAAACTGTACTGCCGATGAAGTACGCGAAATACTTAGCGGTACGGCAATAATATGGACGCATTAAAAAATTAAATTCCCGTTTATCAAGCAGCGCGGAAAAAACAAAAAAATAATAAGGCGGAATAGTATGAACCGAAAGCTGTATATAGGTTTTAAGGGAAAAAATAACGCGTCCTGCATTTTAGCGCAGTCTCTTTCGGAAAACAGTTATTTGCTTACAAATTCATTCGGCGGACTGAAAAAGGATATTGACAGGTTAGACGGCTCTTATGATTATGTGATAATGTTCGGCATAGATAAAAATTTAAAAAATACGGTAAGAATTGAACAAACTGCCGAAAGAGAGACTAAAGAGTTTTCCTGTCTGGATTTGAAGGAACTGTCCGAGCGGTTAAACGCGGCCGGAATTGAAAACAGTTTATCCGATACGCCGACGCGTTATTTATGCAACGAGGCATATTGGCACGCGCTGAAAAAATTTAACGGAAAGGCTGTTTTTATTCACATTCCCTCTATAAAAAATATAAACGAAAGCTTTATCGAGAAAATCAAGCTTGCATTAGGGATTTGAAAAACAGCGGATCGAGGAGTAAAACATAATGATATACAAATTCAACGAAAAAGTGTCCGCAGAGGCATTGGCGGATTTGCGCGAGACTGTCGGCTGGAGCAGAATGGAAAGCGAATATAAAAACCCTTTGATGACGTCGTATTACCATATTGCGGTTTATGAAAACGTTAAACTTATCGGGTATATTGACAGCGTATCGAACGGAGTGACGGACGCTTATATTCAGGATTTAATGGTTTGTCCGAATTATCAAGGCAGGGGGATTGGCACAGATCTTATGGATAAAATGATTGAGTATCTGAAAGAAAAGCGCATCTATATGATTTCCGTGGTTTATGAGGAACGCTTGAAACCGTTTTATGAGCGGTTTGGGTTTTATAATATGCTGTGCGGGCAAATGGAAACATATTAACCGTACATAGCGCAATTTACCGTTTATTAAAATGTTTTTATTTAATTTAAGCCGAACGGTAAATTCCCGTCTGCCGAACAGTAAAAATAATTACGGGAGAGAATAAAATGGATATTACACATTTCGACGTGAAAAAAGACGGTTTTAAGGCGCATTTTTACCCGGGCGGAAAGAAACCCGGAAAAGCTGTTATTTTCGTCGGCGGCGCGGGCTGCGATGAGGAGCTGTGCGTAAAAGCGGGAACGGAAATCGCAAACCGCGGATATTCGGTGATGATACTCGGGTTTTATCTGTGGAAAGGACTTCCGCGGAATTTGGCGCACATTCCCGTGGAATACGCGGAAAAAGCCTGCGAATGGCTGAACGGCAATGGGTACGGTGAAATTTGTATGACGGGCGCTTCCACCGGAGCGTGTTACACGCTTTTGTGCGCGTCGCTCGTTCCGAGAATAACGAAGGTGATCGCCGTTACCCCGTTCGACCATATAATGGAGGCAATGAAAGGCGGCATAAAACCTCTGGGATTTTCGGTATATGAGTACTGCGGCAAAACGCTGCCGTATACGCCATTTTCAATTGTGGAAAACGGCGTGTGGGATGGTTTGCGCCGTTTGCGCAAAATGCCGGAGTACGGGCTGAAATATTTTATGCGCGCCGCGTATGAAACGGCGCGGCTGAATCCGGAGTCCCGCATAAAGGCGGAAAATATCAACGGCGATATTCTTTTAATGCACCCCTCTTGGGACGATTCATGGCCCTCGGACGCGGCTTCGGCAAGAATGGTAAAGGTTCTCGGGGAGAAAAATTTTCCTCACAGCGTTAAGGAAATCGTGTATGAAAATGCAAGCCACGCCGCCGTGGGGATCTTCCCCAAAGACAGCGAACGTTTTATGAAAAAGTTAAAAATGCTCTGTCCGAATGAAAAGAAGTACCCCGAGGAATGTGAAGCGGCAAGAAAGAAAAGCGGCGAGGATATTTTCAGCGCCCTTGCGGATTGGTAAGCAAACGGGATTTCGGTACAATAAAAGCGGAGGTAAAAATGCTGATAGATTTCAACGGAATTAAAGAAGTAACCGTCCCCGGAATGAACGGCGGCACGGGCAGTATGACAGCTAAAATGTATGTTGACGGGCAGGGGAAAATAATACCCTGCGCCATACACCCGGGCGGTTCTATAGGACTTCACGGGCACGAAACAAGCGACGACATCAATTATATTATTTCGGGTACGGGCAAGGCGGTTTGCGGCGGCGGGGAGGAAATGCTCCGTGCTGGCTGCTGCCACATCTGCAAAAAAGGCTCGGAGCATAGTATTGTCAATACGGGCGATGATGATTTGGTAATGCTTACCGTTGTGGTTGAGCGGTAAAAATATTGCGTAAAAAGCATAAATTTTACGGAGGATAGTTTATGAATATCGAAAAATGCGAAAAGAAATCTTTTGCGGTAATCGGCAAAGAGGGTTCGACGGCGGACGGCGACGGCTTTATTCAAAAGCTGTGGGACGACGCAAATTCCCACTTTGCGGAAATCCGGCATTTGGCGAAAAAAGACGAAAACGGAAATTTAAAGGGAATTTGGGGAGCAATGTCCGATTTTTCACGTTCATTCAAGCCTTGGGAAGATTTTAACAAGGGTCTTTACCTTGCGGGCGCGGAGTGCGAAGATGAGGCGGAAGCTCCCGAGGGGTGGACAAAATGGGTAATTCCCGCTTACGAATATATTTATGTTAAGTGTGAGGACGGTATTTTCCCAAAGGTTATAGAATATCTGAAAGAAAACCATATTCCTTTGGTGGGTGCTGTTCACGATTATACCTGTCCGCAGACGGGGGACAGCTATATGTTTTTTCCCATAAGAAAAATATAATTAAATTTTAAAATATATACAGGCGGGAGCGTGCCAATTCAGGCTCCCCCGCCCTACGGTAGAAATTGGAGGATTGTTAAAATGTCACTGTTTAATTTAAGCGAAAAAGCCTATCTTATGCTTGCGGACGGCACTGTTTTCGAGGGGTGCTCTTTCGGCGCAAAGGGCACGTCTTTCGGCGAGATTGTTTTCGCCACAAGTATGACGGGTTATGAGGAAACCCTTTCCGACCCCAGCTACTACGGGCAGATTGTCACCCAAACCTTCCCTCTTATCGGGAACTACGGCGTGAACGACACGGACTATGAGTCCGCAGCGTCGGTTGTGAGCGGCTATGTGGTGCGGGAATGGTGCAGCGCCCCCTCCAACTTCCGAAGCGAGGGGAACGTGGACGACTTCCTCAAAAAGCACAATATTATCGGCATACACTCAATAGACACGCGGCGGCTCACGAGAATTATCCGCGAACACGGCGTTATGAACGGCGTTATCACCACGGAGAACGTTTACGAAAAAAAGGAGGAATTTCTCAAAAAAATCTCCGAGTTTAAAATCGTCAACGCGGTGCAGTCCGTCACCGTAAAGGAGCGGGAATTTTACAAGGCGGACGAGCCTGAGTACCACGTTGCGCTGTTTGATTTCGGGTACAAATTCAATATCAGGCGGGAGCTTCTGAAACGGGGCTGTAACGTGACTGTACTCCCTGCGGGAACGACTGCAGAGCAGGTCAAGGAGCTTGACCCCGATGGGATAATGCTTTCAAACGGTCCGGGCGACCCCGCCGAAAATGCCGGTATTATCGAAAATCTGAAAGAGATAAACAAGCTGGGTATTCCCACGTTCGGCATTTGTTTGGGACATCAGCTTACCGCCCTTGCCAACGGCGCGCGGACGGAAAAGCTGAAATACGGTCATCGGGGCGCGAACCAGCCCGTGGACGACATCGCTCTTGACAAGACGTTTGTAACGTCCCAGAACCACGGTTATGCGGTGGTTAGCGGCAGTATTCCCCCCGAGGTTGGGGAAGTCTCCCACAAAAACTCCAACGACCAAACCTGCGAGGGCGTGAGGTATAAGAATTTCCCCTGCTTTACGGTGCAGTTCCACCCCGAGGCTTGCGGCGGTCCACACGATACGGCGTACCTTTTTGACGAGTTTATTGATATGATAAAGAAAAGTAAGGAGGGCAAAAATGAGTAAAAAATTTTTTGCGGGACTTGCGGCGGCTTGTATGGTTTTCGGCTTGGCGGGGTGCGGGTCTGAAACGGAGCAAACGGTTTCCGAAACGCAGGCGGTTACTGCGGCGGCGCAGACCGAACAGCCAACCGAAACCGAAATGACGGAAACGGAAACTTCCGCCGAAAAAGAAGATAATTCAGCCGAAACCGTTATTATTGCGGGGCAGGAATTTTCTGTTGACGAAACAATTGTAAGTATTCTTATAACAGACGATTCAGAGCCTGTTACGGATATAAGCGAGCTTAGCAAATTAAAAAATTTAAAATCAATAGATGTCAATTATATTACCGAGGGCGGATATAATCGGAGAATTGACGGTTTAAAGACATTTGAAGGCAGTGAAGCTATTGAAGAAATCGACATAAAAACCGGTCTTGCTGACGAGGAAGATATACACATTCTCGAAACAATGCCAAATCTTAAATCAATTTCGCTGTATGGCAATTATACGGATTTTGAATTTAATATTCCATCTTTGGAAACGCTTTATTTATGCGGTACATACGACCTTTCAAAAATCGAGCATTTGACGGAGTTAAAAGATTTATCGCTTGTATTCAACAACGGCTATGATTTATCGCCGATTGCAAAGCTGAAAAATTTAAAAAGATTAAAAATTGAATCCTGTTTTTTTGAAGATTATTCAAGCATACTTGAACTCGAAAATTTAGAGGATTTATGGATAAGCAGTTACCCTATGACGGAGGAAATGTACAATAAAATTTGCGAAAAATTCCCCGATTGCAATATAACTATTGTTAATGATTTTATTGATTAGGAGGGCAAACATATGCCGTTAAGAAAAGATATTAAAAAAGTCCTCGTTATCGGCTCGGGACCTATTATCATCGGACAGGCAGCCGAATTTGACTACGCGGGCACCCAGGCTTGCCGCGCGTTAAAGCAGGAGGGGCTGGAGGTTGTGCTAATCAACTCAAACCCCGCCACCATTATGACCGACAAGGCTATGGCGGACAAGGTGTACATAGAGCCGCTGACCCTTGACGCGGTGAAAAAAATTATCGAAATCGAAAAGCCGGACAGCGTTCTTTCCACCCTCGGCGGACAGACGGGTCTGACCCTTTCAATGCAGCTTGCGGAATGCGGTTTCCTTGACGAGCAGGGCGTTAAGCTCCTCGGCGCGAACCCCGAGACTATCCACAAAGCCGAGGACAGACAGGCTTTCAAGGACACTATGGAAAAAATCGGCGAGCCGTGTATTCCCTCAAAGGTGGTTGAAACCGTCGACGACGCGGTGGACTTTGCCGACGTTATCGGCTACCCCGTTATCGTCCGCCCCGCCTTTACTTTGGGGGGAACGGGCGGCGGTATCGCCTATAACGAGGACGAACTGCGGGATATTTCCACAAACGGCTTGCGGCTTTCGCCTATCACGCAGGTGCTTATCGAGAAGTGCATAAGCGGCTGGAAAGAAATAGAATTTGAGGTAATCCGCGACAGCAAAGGCAACGTTATAACCGTCTGCTCAATGGAGAATTTCGACCCCGTGGGCGTTCATACGGGGGACTCAATCGTTATCGCCCCCGCCGTCACGCTGACGGACAAGGAGTATCAAATGCTCCGCACCGCCGCGCTGAACATTATCTCCGAGCTAAAGGTTGAGGGGGGCTGCAACTGCCAGTTTGCCCTGCACCCCACAAGCTTTGAGTACGCGGTAATCGAGGTAAACCCGAGGGTTTCCCGTTCCTCCGCACTTGCCTCAAAAGCCACGGGGTACCCCATTGCAAAGGTTGCCACAAAGATAGCTATCGGCTACAGTCTGGACGAAATCATAAACCAAGTTACGGGCAAGACATACGCCTGCTTTGAGCCTGCTTTGGACTATGTTGTGGTAAAATTCCCCAAATGGGCGTTCGACAAGTTTGTGTACGCCAAACGCACCCTCGGCACGCAGATGATGGCGACGGGCGAGGTTATGGCGATAGGAACGTCCTTTGAACAGGCTATGATGAAAGCGGTGCGCTCAATCGAGCTGGGACTTGACACAATGAACTTGAAAAAACTGGAAAAACTGGAAGATACCGAAGTAAAAAATCTTCTGTACTCTGTGGACGACGAGCGTTCCTTTGCGGTGTTTGAGGCTTTGAAAAGGAATATCCCCATTGAGACAATACATGAAATTACCAAAATTGACTGCTGGTTTTTGTCTAAACTCAACAACCTCGTGGAGCTTGAAAGACTTCTCAAGGACGGTGACCTTACCGAGGAAAAATACGATTTGGCAAAGCGTTACGGCTATTTGGACAGCACTATTGAACGTCTCAGCGGACAGAAGTGTCCCAAGCGGACGAGAGCGGTGTTCAAAATGGTTGACACCTGCGCGGGCGAATTCAAAGCAGAAACGCCCTACTTCTACTCCACCTTTGACGAGGAGAACGAAGCCAAACAGTTTATCGAACGGAAAAATTCGGGCAAGAAAAAGGTTATAGTTTTCGGCTCGGGACCTATCCGTATCGGGCAGGGTATCGAGTTTGACTACTGCTCGGTACACTGCGTCTGGGCGTTAAAGGAAATGGGTTACGAGGCGGTTATCTGCAACAACAACCCCGAAACGGTTTCCACCGATTTCGACACGGGGGACAGGCTTTACTTCGACCCCCTTACCAAAGAGGACGTGGAGGCTATCATCGAGACGGAACAGCCATACGGCGTTGTGGTGCAGTTCGGCGGTCAGACCGCTATCAAACTGACTAAGCACCTTTCGGATATGGGCGTGAATATTCTGGGCACGTCCGCCGACAGCATTGACGCCGCCGAGGACAGGGAGCGTTTCGACGAGCTTCTGAACAAGTGCGGAATACCCCGTCCCGCGGGACACACGGTCATGAACACCGAGGAAGCTTTGAAAGCCGCCGAGGAACTGGGCTACCCCGTACTTATGCGCCCCTCCTACGTTCTGGGCGGTCAGAATATGATTATCGCCCACTCAAATCAGGACATCATCGAGTATATGGAAATAATTATGCGGGGCGGACTTGAAAATCCCGTCCTCATCGACAAATATATGATGGGCAAAGAGGTTGAGGTTGACGCTATCTGCGACGGCGTTGACTTCGTAATCCCGGGAATTATGGAGCATATCGAGCGTGCGGGTATTCACTCCGGCGACTCCATTTCGGTGTACCCCGCCCTTACCCTTACCAAAAAAATCCGCGAGACCATTATCGAGTACACACGCCGTCTCGCTACAGAACTTCGCGTTATCGGTCTTGTGAACATTCAGTACGTTGTGTACAACGACGAGGTTTACGTTATCGAGGTAAACCCACGTTCCTCCCGTACCGTGCCCTATATTTCAAAGGTAACGGGCGTGCCTATGGTAGATATTGCCACAAAGATTATGCTTGGCGAAACCCTTAAAGAGCAGGGCTACACAAGCGGTCTGTACAAAGAGGCGGACTTTATCGCGGTAAAAGTCCCCGTGTTCAGCTTTGAAAAGCTCCACGACGTTGACACCGCTCTGGGACCCGAAATGAAGTCCACGGGCGAGTGCCTCGGTATCGCCCGAAGCTTCGAGGACGCGCTTTACAAGGGACTTGTGGCGGCAGGCTACAACCTTGAAAAGAAAACGGGGGGCGGCGTGCTGATAACTGTTCGGGACACGGACAAGCAGGAAATTCTGTACGTCGCGGAAAAATTCGAGCATTTGGGTTTTGACATTTACGCCACAAGCGGCACGGCTTCGATGTTAAACAGGAATATGGTGGCGGCAAACGTGGTGAAGCGGGCTTCCGAGGAAAAGCCCAACGTTATGACACTGCTTGACAGCGGCAAGGTGGACTATGTTATTTCCACATCGGCAAAGGGGCGTATTCCCGCGTTTGACAGCGTGAAGATACGCCGCAAAACGGTGGAGCGTTCCATATGCTGTCTCACCGCCATAGATACGGCAAACGCTGTTGCGGACATTCTTATGATGGGCAAGAATATCGACGAAATGGAAATGGTTGACATTACTAAGATATAACTGCGGGACGGATTTCCATATCCGTCCGCATAATATTGAAAATTCGGCGTAAATTAAATATTATGCCGACCGTTACGAAAGTTGGAAACAAAATGACGGAAACAAAACGGGAAAAATTCCTGCGCGGAATAATACGCATAATTTTTGCGGTTTACATTTTGCTTTTGACGAGGTTCATACTTTTTAAGTACGCGCCCCTCTCAAACCTCGGAATCGCCTTTTTCCTGCGGCGGCGGGAGTATAACCTCGTTCCCCTCAAAGCTACCCTTGAAATGGTGCGGGGACTTTCCCCTCTGCGGCTGGTTGAAAATATTGCGGGAAATATCATACTTTTCGTGCCGTTCGGGGTGCTGCTCCCGCTCGCTTTCAAGGTTGAACGGCTGACGGTGGTTTACGGGTGCGCCGCAAGCGTTTTTGTCGAGGTTGTACAGTTTGCGTTCGCAATGGGCGCGGCTGATATTGACGACGTTATTTTAAACACGCTTGGAGCGGCAGTGGGGTACGCCGCCTACCGCGTGATAAGACATTTTTTTAAAAGCCGTGAAAAGCTGCTTGCGGCAATGGCGGTTCTGCTTTCGGCGGGACTTATTGCGGGAGTGATTGTTCTTTACTTCGCGGGTTATCTTGTGGACGGCTTTCCCAACATTATTTTTGATTAGAAAGGAGAAATAACTTTTTATGAAATACAAACAGGGCAATTACCCAATACTTTCCAAAAAAACTTTGGCAAAGGAAATATACGACCTGACTATCCTATGCCCCGAGGTTGCGGAAGTGGCTAAGGCGGGGCAGTTCGTCAACGTCAAGGCTGACGGCTTTATGCTCCGCAGACCGATTTCCATTTGCTCGATCGACAGGGAAAAAGGCACGATACGCATTATTTTCGAGGTTCGGGGCGAGGGCACAAAAGCTATGTCAATGCTTGCCGAGGGCGGTATGATCGACATTGTCGCACCCCTCGGCGGCAGGGGTTTCAAGCTTGAACAGTATGACGCCGCCGTGATAATCGGCGGGGGAATTGGCAATCCCCCCATGCTTGAGGTGGCAAAAAAATTCGGCGCGAAAAGCACCGTCATAAGCGGCTTCAGGAACGCGGCGGCGGTAATTTTGCAGGAGGACTTTTCCTCCACGGGCGCGGAAACAATTCTCTGCACCGACGACGGCTCGGCGGGGAAAAAAGGCTTTGTCACGGACGCGCTGAAAGAAGTCCTGCAAACAAAAAAGCCCGACGTTATCTACGCCTGCGGACCTAACGTTATGCTCCGCAGGATTATCGAAATTGCCCGTGAAAACGGTATTCCCTGCCAAGTCTCCCTTGAAGAAAGAATGGGCTGCGGCGTGGGAGCGTGCCTTGTGTGCGCCTGCCGAACTATACGGGGCGGCGAGGAATATTACGCCCACGTCTGCAAGGACGGTCCCGTATTCAGCTCCGAGGAGGTGCTTTTTGATGAGTAAATTATCGGTAAATTTCGCGGGGGTGGACTTCAAAAACCCCTTAATTCCCGCGTCCGGCGCGTTCGGTTACGGACGCGAGTTTGAGCATTTTTACCCCCTTTCGGTACTGGGAGGAATTTCCGTAAAAGGCACGACGGGCACTAAGCGTAACGGCAATCTTCCCCCGAGAATTGCGGAAACTCCAAGCGGTATGCTGAACAGCGTGGGCTTGCAGAACCCCGGTATCGACCATTTTATCAGAATTGAGCTGCCAAACCTTAAAACGAAAGACACGGTAATTATTGCCAATATTGCGGGTTCAACAGCGGACGAGTACCGCGAAATTGCGGAAAAACTTGACAAAACCGACGTTGATATGATTGAGGTAAATATTTCCTGTCCCAACGTCAAGGCGGGGGGAGCGGCTTTCGGCGTGACCTGCGAGGGGGCGGCGCAGATTACAAAAATTGTCAGAGCGGCGACCTCGAAGCCCGTGATGATGAAGCTGTCCCCCAACGTGACGAATATCGCGGACATCGCCAAAGCGGCTGAAGCCGAGGGCGCGGACGCGGTTTCGCTGATAAACACGCTGCTGGGAATGAGAATTGACATCAAAACACGCCGTCCCATTCTGCACAATAACGTGGGGGGACTTTCCGGTCCGGCGGTTTTCCCCGTGGCGGTGAGAATGGTCTGGCAGGTGGCAAACGCCGTAAAAATCCCCGTCTGCGGTATGGGAGGAATTTCCACATGGCAGGACGCGGTTGAAATGATGATGGCAGGCGCAAGCACGTTCCAGATAGGCGCGGCTCTGTTTGCCGACCCAATGACCCCCGTTAAAATTATCGAGGGATTGGAAAAATTTGCAAGCGACAACGGTCTGAACAATTTGCAGGAAATTGTCGGTACTGTAAAACCTTGGTAAAAAGTTGAGTTTAGAGCAGGGGAGTTCCCTTGCTCTAAAAATCTAAAAGCAGCTTAACCGCCGTGCGAAAACCCTGCTCAAACCCTGCCGCTTTGGACACGTCGCCGAGTTCCTCAAAAAGTTCGCCGAGACGTTCGGCTTCGCTGTCGGACAGGTGTTTTCTTTTTACCAGCTTGTTCAAATAGCCGTTTGCACAGTTGTCTAATTCCGCAGTTTCGGGGTCGGCTTCGAGACGGAAGTCGTTTTCCCAAAAGATGCTTTTTAATGTGGGGTAATTCATTTTTTATTGCTCCTTTGTAATTTATTGGTCTTTTTGACCCTAATATTATTTTACATCAAAATCAATGTAATTTCAATAGGCATTATACATAAAATTACATTGATTTTTGTGTAATTATGTACTATAATAAAGCAGGAGGCTGATAAAATGTCCGTAAAATACAAAACTGACATTATCGCGGCGTTGAAATCCGCAGGATATAACACAAATACAATACGCAAGGAAAAATTATTGTCAGAGGGTACTTTGCAAAGTCTCCGAGAGGGAAAATATATTTCAATGGACGCGATTTCCAAAATTTGCAAACTGCTTAACTGTCAGCCCGGCGATATTTTGGAGTATGTTGACGATGAATAGTGCGGGGTGTTTATATGAGCCAAAATACAGAATACAAAAACCGTTTTGCGGCGGAAAAGTACGACCGCGTGGGACTTATGCTGAAAAAAGGCAGCAAGGAAATTTTAAATAAAATTGCCGCAAATAATTCCGAAAGCCTTAACGCGTACATAAAAAAAGCTGTTCGCGAGCAGTACAAAAAGGACACGGGAAAGGATATTGACTTATAAAACGAGGTGAAAAAGTGCAAAAATTACCCAAAAACGCAAAGGAAATTTTGTAGAAAGCGAGTGTTTTTATGACGAAAATCTACCTTGTCCGCCACGCGGAGGCAATGGGGAATGTTGAGGAATTTTTTCAGGGGCGCACCGACTGCGAGGTAAGTCCCCGAGGGGAAAAACAGCTTGAATGCGTTGCGGAATTTTTTAAGGATATTCCCATTGAGTCAATTTATTCCAGTCCCTTAAAGCGGACTGTCGCCACCGCCGAGGCTGTAAATAAGTACCGCAATTTGCCGATAATTACCGACGAGGGACTTATCGAAATTAACGGCGGCGTTTGGGAGGGCAAGCCTTGGGCGGAACTTCCCCAGCGTTACCCCGCGGAGTACGATTTGTGGAAAAACCGTATGGAAGATTTTTACATCGAGGGCGGCGAAAAAATGACCGAGGTTTTCGCCCGAATGAAAAAAACCGTTGACAAAATCGCAGTCCAAAACGACGGCAGGACGATAGCGGTGGTTTCCCACGGGTGCGCCCTGCGGAATTTTTTGTGCTATGCAATGGGCAGACCAATTTCCTCGCTGAAAGACGTGGGCTGGTCGGACAACACCGCCGTGTCCCTCGTTGAGTACGACTGCGGCGTGCCGAGAATTATTTTCAAGAACAGCAACGGGCATCTTCCCGCCGAGCTTTCCACCTTGTCCCGCTCGAAATGGAGCAGGCTCAGCGACATTGATTACGGGACATTCGGGAAAATTTCCCTGCGGAATTTACGCAAAACCGACCCCGAAATCTTCGCCCGAGAGGAAGTCGCGCAGGGCTGGAAAGACGCGTCCCCCGAAAAGCTCGAAATGCGCCTGCGTGACAATGTTGCGGGAAAAGCGGTTTCAATCGCCGCCGACTATGAGGGCGAGCCTGCGGGGTACGTCAGCGTTTACCCTTACTGCATGTGGGGTGCGCTGGGGGGCAGGGGGTATTCCGAAATCGTGGACTTCGCGGTGCTTGAAAAATTCCGCAAAAAAGGCGTGGGCACGGCGCTTATGGACATTGCCGAAAAAATCGCGGGGGAATATTCCGACACGGTGTACCTGGGCGTGGGACTGCACAGCGGCTACGGCGCGGCGCAGAGGCTTTACATAAAGCGGGGGTACGTCCCCGACGGCTCGGGTGTTTGGTACGGGGACAAGGTTTGTCCGCCCTATGCGGAGTGCGCCAACGATGATGAGCTGAATTTGTATTTTTATAAGAAACTGCGTTAAATTTTTGAGGGAAACGCGGGCGGCGCGAAGTCTTGACAAATTCGGCGGAAGTGGTATAATTAAAGCGGGAAGTGGAATAATGTATCGAAAAAAATCTGCGGATAAAATTGAACCTATGCCTAAAAAGCAGTTCAGAGCCATTAAAAAGGCTTTTCGGCAGAACGGCGGCATTATACAGCAAAGTGACGAAATAGACGCGTATTTAGAAAATAAACACGCCGAGGGAATTACATATAACGCCGAAACAATTTTGCTGAAACAAAATCCAAGCAGAGCAAGCGTATTTGAAGAACTCATTCACTCCGCGCAGTACAGAGACGGAAAAAACGACGGCTCTGTAAAAAGCCGTTTGATAAATGAAATTGAGGCTCAAAAAAAGCTGATAAAATACGCAAAAATATATAAATTGACAAAACAGGAAATAGAACAGACCGAAAACGCTTTGAAAAAGTATCAAGAAGATTTTGAAACATATAATAAATTAAACGGAGGTGGCTGATATGCTTAAAGTTACTGATATACTTCAAATCGGCAACAGTCTTTCTGTAACTCTTGACGGTGACAGCGGAAAGATTGCCAACGGCTGCAAGCTTGTTGATGACAGAGGCAATATTATTGTTGTAAAATCGGTCGCTATGGTAAGGTATGACGACGTTCGGTATATTGGCAACGATATTACCGTTTTGGTTGATAAATGCGATATTTCTGTCGGCAGCATTTTATCAATTGATTAGAGACATCCAAAAACGGAGGAAAACAAACCCAATGAAAATAATGTCGGTTGATTACGGCGACAGCAGGACGGGCATTGCAATTTGCGGCGAAAGCGAAATGCTCGCCTCGCCGCTTACGGTTATTACCGAGTACAATTTCGAGCGGTGCGCCGAAAAAGTCGCGGAGCTTGCAAAAAAGGAAAAAGCCGAACTGATCGTAGTCGGCTATCCGAAAAATATGAACAACACTATCGGCGAGCGGGCGGAAAAATGCGCGGAATTTTCCCGTCTCGTCAGCGAGCTGAGCGGTATTCCCTCCGAGCTTTGGGACGAGCGCAGCACCACCGTCACGGCGCACAGTTATCTCAACGAGACAAACGTCCGCGGCAAAAAGCGGAAAGCCGTCGTGGACTCGGTCGCCGCCACAATTATTCTGGAGACTTATCTTGCCTATCGCAAGAACCGTCAAGCGAAGCAGCTTTAGGCTTATAGAGCAATTCTTTAATTCCGATCAAAAGAATAAAAACCGCAAAAATTTTTTTAAGGGCGGGCGAACCGATTTTCCCGGCGGCGTAAGTCCCGCCGGCGGCAAAAATTACGCCTGTTATGATTGAGGGGACAATTTTTTTCCAATCGATAAGCTTGTTTTTGGTGTGAATTATCACCGAAAGCAGGGCTATGGGAATAAAATAAATCAGATTAATTCCCTGTGCGGAAAGCTGGTCAAACCCTGCGAAAACCGTCAGGTATATTATCAAAATCATTCCGCCGCCCACGCCGAGGGAGGCGAAAATTCCCGTGAAAAAAGCCGCCGTGAACGACCATATCATTGCAGCAAGATCCTCCCTCCCGAAATTATGAGAATTATTCCGAACAGCCTTTTTAGCAGGGTGTTCGGGATTTTTTTCATAAGCAGCCCCCCGATAACCGCCCCCGCCAGTCCGAATGGGATAAGGGGCAGGGCGTCCTCCCACTTAAATACGCTTTTGTAAGCGTAAAAGCAGGCGGACACTACCGACAGCGGCAGCGTCAGCGCAAGGGAGGTAGCGTGGGATTTTTTCACGTCCACGCCGCCTTTTTGGAGCATTGGGACGGCGGCTATCCCTCCCCCCGAACCGAACAGACCGTTGCAAATTCCTGTCACCGCGCCCAGAAGATAAAAATAAATTTTCTTGTGATTTTCAGCAAATTTTTTCATAATACAGCAATTCTCAAATTTTCACACAAATTTTGTAGGGGACGGGTCACCCGTCCCGCGGGCGGGGAAACCCCGCCCCTACAATTGATTGCTATAGTATTATTTACTATAAAAAATTAATTATCCGAAAATAAAAAAACTCCCGAAAAGGGAGAAATAAAAAATAACTTTCAACTGTACACTATACACTGTCAACTGTCAAATAGATAATTCCGCCTTGCCGCCATGTGAAGCATAAAACCCGCACTCGGCAGGTGGGCAACAGCCCGACAGTTTCACGCTCCCTGCGTCCGTTGATCCGCACATCTAATGCGGCGGGAGGTCTGCAATCCGCTGACGGAGTCTGAATCCCTATTATGATGTGTTGGATTATAAAATCACACTTTATCGGACAAGGCAGAAATTACTCTAAAACTCTAAAAATAGTATAGCACAAAGCGGTTTAAAAATCAATAGCAAATTTTAGATTTTTTATTCGTCCTCGTAAAGCTTGTTGAGCCTTTCGAGGAACATATTTCCGATCCTCTCGTACTCCTCGTCGCTGTCGATGGACACAAGGGTCTCGTCGTTGTTCTCGTCGTATTCGGATTTGAGGACAACCAGCTCGGTGTCCGCCTCGATCTCCTTCGTGGGATCGTCGTAATAAGGAACAAGAGCGTAGTAGCGCTCGTCGTCGACGTCCATAACGTCCAGCATTTCAAACTGCTGTTCAACGCCGTCCTCGTCCACAAGGGTGTACAGGTCGGCAGCCATGCTCATATCGTCGAAATTATCAGCCATAATAAACCTCCTAAAAAGCGGTGATGTCGGTTCTGCGTTTTGGGGGACATTGATCTCGGCGGTCGATAAGCCGAAAAAACACCCAACTATTTAATTTTACAACTTTTACATGCAAATGTCAAGGTATAATCTGTACAAAAATACTGCACAAAGACTGTACAGTATTTTGTGTGAAAACCTATTGACATTGCACAAAAGATGTGTTATACTACAATCAATGAAAGAGAAGTACCGCAAAAGCGGAGGGGCGGTGACCCGTGATGAACGGCAGACCCCGGTTGAAGCCGCAGCAGCGGACGGTCTTTCACAGAGCTTGAACCCGAGCAAACCTGCCGGTTTTATTCCTTACACCGAAACTAAATCGAAAACGCGGCAAGGTCGGGAATTCAGAATATTCACTCGGAAAGGATGGCGAGTCCAATGGAAATAACAGATAACCAGTTCTCTCAGGCAGTCCGCAGCGACTCGTTTGCAGCAATGCTTTAAAGTGAATTATCAGGGAGTTTAAAGGCAAAGCCCATAGGGCTTCACTCCGAATTACGGCGGTTAGCCGACAGTCCGCTAAAGCATCATAACGAGCCGCATATCTCAGAACGTTACGGAATCGGGAAATGCGGTATTTTTATACCCAAATGTAAATTCGAGCAATTTGATTGAAATAAATTCCGACAGACCATGCACAATGCGGAACTGCCTTATATGCAAACGCCCGAAAGGGATTTACATAAATGGCTGCGATAATTCTGATGTAAAAGGTGAGACCAATGTACAGATAAAAACTTCTTCAAAATACTGCGAAAGAAGTGATGTCTTATGAGGATCATTTTGAAAGGCACAAGGAATCCGCTCATTTAGCGTGAAGGGAGTGAGACCGCCTAAGCAGTCAGTTTAACTTCGGAATCAAACTGTAAAGAAGGGATGCATATGAAGTTCTTTGAGTATGCTTATCACGATCTGAACCTTTAACAAATAAACGCAAGGGAGTGAGTCCGACAGGACAGTTGTAACGGCTTCAGCCGATTTCCGAAAAAATAAGGACGCTTCGTCCGCAAGAAACCGGGTTGGTTATTATGGTAATAAGAAAGACTTTTCCTAAAAAATTCTGAGAAAGCAGGAGTGAGTCCAATGGCATAAAATGAGGCGCAATGCCCTTGCCCGAAAAAAATATTTCCGATTGGAGACGGTCGATATGATTTACTGTGAGCCGAGACGATTGGAGATCAATTTTTAAGGAGTGAGTCCCATGGCATAAGTCCCATTCTCTTGATAAAAATTTTTCCCGGGGAGGAATGTTATATGCAGTACCTTGTAACATCTCGAAAGGAATATGAATTTTAGGGAGTGAGTCCAATGGCATAAGCAAAGACGTTCCGCAAGTTCTTTGAAACGGAACAGCGTATTGATATACGTTCGGTGTTATCCGAAAATCCAAAGGATCGGAGTGAGACCGCCGGATAATTCAGCGTGCTGAAAAGCCATAATTTTAAATATACGGGAGCTGTCAGGTCGGCAGCTCCCTTTCAGTTTGTAACACTTATTGTAACACTTATAGCAATCCTACAAAATAATAACCACATCTGTAGGGGACGGGTTTCCCGTCCCTCTGTTCATCAACTGCGGGCGGGGAAACCCCGCCCCTACAAAAAGCGTTATTTTACAGTATTGCTATAGATTACAAAGCGGATACAATTTGCAAAAAGACTTGCTTTTCCGACAAAATTATGCAATAATATTTCTTGTAACTCAATTTTATTGTCGGAGAAGTGTTTGGTATGAATTTTTTCGCAAAAGCTAAGGACAGCGTTATCCTTGCGCTAAAAGGCGCGGCGGTGGGTATCGGCAACGCCATTCCGGGAGTGAGCGGCGGCACTATAGCCGTTGTGACGAAAATCTTTGACAGGCTCGTCGAGGCGATCACCCCGAATATCAAAAAGCTGATAAAAAATCTGCCGTTTCTTGTTCCCGTGGGTCTGGGAATGGTCATCGGAATTTTCCTCACGGCGGTTGCTCTCGATTATCTTTTCGAGACCTATAACGTCCCCACCCAGCTTTTCTTTATGGGACTTATCATCGGCAGCCTGCCCACGGTTCTGCGGGAGTGCAAAAAAGAGCGCAGCCGCATTTCCCCCGTAAATCTGATACCGTTTTTCGCGGGACTTGCCGTCATGATCGCAATGCTCTTCGCAAGTGACGGAGGCAGCATGTTCACCGAGGGCGCGGCTCTGACCCTGCGGGACGTGCTCGTCTACATCGTTATGGGATTTATCGCGGCGGTTGCAATGATAATCCCCGGCGTGAGCGGCTCGATGATAATGAAAATTTTCGGAGTGTACGATTCCATAATCGGCGCGGTTTCGGGACTTGATTTCCCCATACTGCTCAGCTTCGGAGTAGGAGCGGTCGTGGGGATATTCGCCGCCGCGGGAATAATCAACGCGCTTATGAAGCGTTTCAGACAGGGCGTTTACTGCTTTATCATCGGACTTATCGTGGGTTCTGTACCTCATATTTTCCCGGCGGGATTCCGCTTTGACGCGCAGGGGATAATCGGTATCGTCCTGCTTCTTGCGGGAGCGGCTGTACCGATACTTATGGAGTTGCCGTCGCGGAAAAAGGAAAAGTGACGGAATTGCGGGCAAATCCCGGTTTCGGTAATACGGCGGCGTTTTTGCGTCCGCAGAGAGGGGAAAGGTGATTTCCGATGAAAATAAAAACTGCCGCCGCGCTGACTGCGGCGGTCATGATATTGCTTTCGGGCTGCTCGGACGGGTCTGTTTCGGAAGTTCCCGTTTCGGAAACGTCGGAGACTTCGGGAACAACCACAGCAAGCCCCTATCTTCTTGTTCGCGGCTGGGAGGGCAGGGAGCTTCTGGACAGTATTTTTTACTGCGGCGAAAACCGTCCTCTGCCGATGACGCTTGAGGACGTCCCCGATTTTGTTCTTTCGGAAGGAAATCTTATATTTCCCGACGGTTCTTATGCCGGAGCTGTGGTTGTGGAAGAAAACGGACGTCATACGGTCTCCGCTCTCCGTTTCAGACGGGAGACTGCCCCCGCGGATTTTTCGCTGTACGGCATTGATTTCGGCGCAAAGCCTGATGATATTCCCGAAAAGATAGGGATAGCCAACAGGGTCGCCGGAAGCGAAGAAACTACGCTCACACACAGATTTTTTGAGGGCGGCATAACCGAGCTTACCTTTACATTTACGGAGGGAACTCTGTCGGAGATCTACATTGCCTCGTGACCGTTCTGCTCGCCGAGAACAAGCTTTACGTCCCTGTTTTCTCCGTCTCGGAAAACCGTCACCGTCATTTCGTCGCCGGAGCCGAAGCGTTCCTTTATCTTGTTAAGCTCCGCCATTGTCCTGACCGTTTCGCCTTCGGCGGCGACAATTATGTCTCCCACGGAAATTCCCGCTGCGTCCGCCGCCGAATTTTTTTCGATGAACCGAACGTATACTCCCTCCGGAAGGTCGTAGTAACGCGCGTTTTCCTCGCCGATATCCTCGCCGCTTATACCTATGCGTGGTCTGCCGGTAACGTACCCGTTTTTGATAAGATCCTCGATAACCGGCTTTGCGGAGCTTATAGGTATGGCAAATCCCAATCCTTCGGCGTAGTCGGATATTATTTTGCTGGAATTTATTCCCACTACCTGCCCGAAACGGTTGAGCAAAGGTCCTCCGCTGTTGCCTGGATTTATGGCGGCGTCGGTCTGAATGAGGGTCATCTCGTATTCGTCCACGGTTATGGTGCGGTTGAGTGCGCTGATTATTCCGCAGGTCGTAGAGCCGTAAAGCTCGAAGCCGAGCGGATTTCCTATTGCCACTGCCAGTTCACCCTCGGCAAGACGGCGGCTGTCGCCGAATTCCGCGGCGGGAAAGCTTGTTTCCCCGCCGTTTATCTTTACCACGGCGAGATCGGTACGGCTGTCCGCTCCGATGATTTGGGCGGGATATTCGCTTCTGTCCGAAAGAACTACCGTCACCTTTTCAGCGGGGATACGTTTTCCCTCGGACGGATTTTGCACAACATGGGCGTTTGTCACAATATAGCCGTTCGGGGAAATAATTATACCCGTACCTGTGCTGCCTGTGCTTCCTGTGCTGCCTTTGCCTGCGGAATTTTCACCGAACGACGATGAAATGCCCACCACGGAGGGCTTGGCTTTTTTCACTATTTCGGGCACAGACAGTTCGGCGGTCTCTTTGGACAGGATTACGGCTGTTTCCGAGCTGACGCTTCGGGTTATGCCGCTGCCGCCGTTGAGACGGAAGCAGACAGCGGCGCATATGGAAAGGGCAAATAAAAAAGCTCCGGTGCGTTTCAGCGCGGACCGGGAGCTTTTGTTTTCCGTACAGAGATTTTTCATGGCAGTTACTCCCGAACAATTTTTCAGTAGTTTACACCGTTCCGCCGAAAAATATTCCGCATACGCTCAGGAATTTTTTGGATATGGGAACTGTCCTGTCCCTCGGAAACAGGTTTTGTTTTGCGCTTTGTTCGGAAATAACCGCCGGCTTTAAGAAGTCCTCAAATATTTATTTTTTTGCGGAACTGTCCGAACCGCCGCCGAGTATAAAATTTATGTCGCTCAGCGTCGGAGGGGTTTCGTATATGGGATAATGCGTTATCGCGGCAGCGGCTGCCGCGCAGCCGTATCTGACGGTATCGTAGTCGGAAAGTCCCAGCGAAAGGGCGTAAACTGTACCCGCCTTAAAGCTGTCTCCCGCGCCGAGTGTGCTTGCGGCTTCGACCCTGTAGGGCTGAAAATATTTCGGTTCGTCTCCTTTTCTTCCGTACATCACGGGATCGCTTCCGAATGTAAAAATTACCAATCCTTCGGAATTATCGGTATAGAGACGGTACAGCTCCTCGGGAGTTCTGCCGCGGTAATGCTTCTCCAGATATTCGTGGGAGACCGCGTTTACCGCGCAGTAACGGTTCGTGTCGGAGTCGTGCATACAGTCGACCGCAGCAAATTTTTTCCCGTATCGGCGGCACAGCCGCGCGGTCTCTTCACCGTAAAAGCTGTCCCAGCCCATAACGGAGCAGGAAGCTATGCTTTCCTCGCTCGGAGGCTCGTAAAACGGTTTCGGACGTGAAAAATGCTTTCTCCATTCTCCGAAGCAGGTTCTTGTTTTGCCGCTGACAATCACCCAATCCGTAATTCCGTCGAAATCCTCGTCGGCAAGCTCGGAATCGTCAATTCCGTGAGCTGACGCATAGCCGCGTATGATCCCGCGGTTTTTGTTTCCCACATGAGTTCCGCCCAAGCGAACGCTGCATCCGAGAGAAGCCAGAACCGCCGCCGCAGTACCCGTCTCGCCGCCTATTCCCGCGTGTCTTTCGCATATTTCGCCGTAGCCGTCCGCTTTCGGGAAATCCTCGCACAGCAGGAAGCTTTCGGTGGATATTATCATTCCGTAAAGATATATCATTCCGCTCATATAATTTTCCCTTTCTTTTCTTGCTTTTGGAAAAGTATAGCACATTGTTTCCCAAAAATCAAGGGGGAATTTTTCGTTACGGACGCACCGCGCAAAAATGCGGGACAGTGCCCGCCGCACATAAATATTTCACAAAATCTATTGCGTTTCGGAAAAATTTATGGTAAAATTATTTAAAGGATATTTGCGGACGCGCTTACCGCGAATACGCAGATTTGCTTAATAAATTTTCGGAGGGTTTTTATGAAACTGAAAAAGATCACCGCGCTGTTCCTTGCGGTACTGACCTGCGTTCTTGCTCTGACTGCGGGCGTTTCTGCGGCCGATAAGAAAAGCATCAAGCTCGACCGCGCCAAGGTTACGCTGTCGGTGGGCGAGACCTGTACGCTTAAGCCGTCCGTTACCGGCTATAAAAAAGTCACAGTAAATTGGAGCTCGTCGGACAAGTCCGTCGCCGCGGTCAAAAAAGGCGTTGTGACCGCCAAAAAAGCAGGTACGGCAAAAATCACGGTAAAGATCAAGGACACAGATTACAAGGCGACGTGCACCGTTACCGTTACCGATAAAAAAACGTCCTCAAAAAAGACTTCGGACAGGAACTATACGGACGCAAAGGAACTGACTTCCCAAATGGGCGTGGGCTGGAATTTGGGAAACACGCTCGATTCGATAGGCGATTGGATATCCGGAGACCTTGAACACGAGACCGCCTGGGGCAATATCAAGACAACCAAGGCTATGATCGACGCGGTCAAAAAGGCGGGCTTCAAGACTGTCCGCATACCCGTTTCCTGGGGTGAGCATATGGATTCGAAAGGCAAAGTCAGCTCCGCGTGGATGAACAGGGTTCAGGAGGTCGTGGACTATGCTTATGACAACGGTATGTACGTTATACTGAACGCTCACCATGAAAACAGCTGGATAAAGCTTACCGAAAAGGACGAAGCGGCAGTCTCCAAAAAGTACAAGTACCTCTGGCAGCAGATAGCGGAGCGTTTCAAGGACTACGACGAAAAGCTTATTTTCGAGGGACTTAACGAACCCCGCACCGAAGGCTCGGCAAAGGAATGGTCGGGCGGCACGTCCGCAGAGCATAAAATTCTCAACAACTACTACAAAATATTTGTGGACGCAGTGCGCGGCAAGGGCGGCTATAACAAGACCCGTTTTCTTATGATTGCGCCCTATGCGGCTTCGTCAAGCTACAGCGCAATGGCGGCTCTGGAAATTCCCGACGACGACAGGATCATAGTTTCTGTTCACTCCTATTCGCCGTACAATGTTGCTCTGAACACAAACTCCAAGGAAAAAACCTTTACCGAAAACGGCAAAAAGGAAATCGACAGCGTATTCAGCAATATTGACAAAGCGTTCCTCAGCAAGGGCATACCCGTTATAATAGGCGAGTTCGGTACGATCAACAAGTCCAATACCGAGGAGCGGGTTAAAATCGCGGAGTATTACGTTTCCACGGCAAAAAAATACGGCGTTCCCTGCATTTGGTGGGACAACAGCTCTGTCGATCAAGGTTCGGGCAAGGAAGGCTTCGGACTTCTTAACCGTTCAAAGGTAGAGTGGTATTATCCCGAGATAGTAAAGGCTCTTGTAAATTCGGCTAAATAAAACGCGATGATACTTTTTCGTGGGACAGAGAATAAGCCTTTGTCCCACGAAAGCATTTTACGGAAAGATATCGGCACGCAAAAAAAAAACGGTTCCCGCAGGGGGAACCGTTTTTTCATATTTACTTGTAAAGCGAGCCGTAGTGCGCGCAGGCTCGGTAGTCCGCGCTCTCCAAATCCGCCGTGCCGAAGCCTTTCCAGCTGTGGGGACGGTAAATCCGCTCCTCCGAAACGTTGTGCATAGCCACGGGAATACGCAGCATTGCCGCCAGCGTAATCAAGTCCGCGCCGATATGCCCGTAGGTCAGCGAGCCGTGGTTCGCTCCCCAGTTAGCCATTACCGAGTAAACGTCCGCAAACGCGCCCTTGCCCGTCAGATTGGGCACAAACCAAGTGGTGGGCCATGTCTTGTCGGTGCGCTCGTCAAGGGGCTTGTGAATTTCTTCGGGCAGCACCGCCGTGTAGCCCTCGGCAATTTGCAGGACGGGTCCAACGCCGTCTATAATGTTCACCCGTATCATCGTCACGGGCATTTCAGCCTGTGTGCGGAAGTGTGAGGAAAATCCGCCGCCCCTGAAATAGCCGAGATTTGCGGGACACCAGTCCGTCGCCCCCAGCATTGCGGAAATATCCCCGTCGGTAACGTCCCACCAAGGTTTCATGGCGTTTTCGCCGCTTTCTGTTTTGGCAAGACCCGTCGCGTCCACAGCCGCCGCCCCCGAATTTATCAGATGTATAAACCCGTTCGCCGCTCTGCCCTCGGGTTTTTTGCCCGTGACGCGCTCAACCGCCTCGGGACTCCAGTACGTCCGCACGTCTGCAAAAATTGAAGCTCTGCCCGTGAGCATATTGCCGAAAAGCATTGCCGTGCCGTTCAGACCGTCGTTCTCGGTGGCAAGCAGTACGGGCTGTTTTTTGCCGTTCCAGTCGAATGTGGAGTTGAGAATACTCTCCGCAAAATCCGCGTTGGGGAGCCAGTCCGTCCACATTCTCTGACCTTGAAAGCCGCCGAAAATCGCGTTCCTGCCCCGTGATTCCTCGTGCCAACCCATTTCGGCAAGTTTGGGGTTGCCAAGCATAATGTCGCGGATTATGAGCGTCATTTTTACGCAGAACTCCCACTGCTCCTCGTGGGACATAACCCCCTTGTTTCCCGGGTTGACCTCGGTGTTCACGTCCATACCCTCGGGGCAGTTTTTCTTTGCCCATGCGAGAGCTTTTTCGTACTCGGCTTTGTCGTAAATTTCCAGCTTAACGCGGCGCAGAATTTCCGTCATATCAACCCATTCGGGGCGTACACCCAAATACTTCTGCATAAACAAAGCGTTGCAGTACGAGCCGCCAATGCCCATTGCCACCGCGCCAAGCCCCACATAAGCCTTGTTGCGTATCTGTCCAACGGCGGCGGCGCAACGGGCGAAACGGAGGATTTTTTCCGCCACGTCGGCGGGAATTGTGGTATCGTTCATATCCTGCACGTCCCTGCCGTAAATGGCAAAAGCGGGGAGACCGTTCTGGGCGTGAGCCGCCATAGCCGCCGCAAGGTACACCGCCCCCGGGCGTTCCGTGCCGTTAAATCCCCACACCGCCTTGATAGTCAGCGGGTTCATATCAATGGTTTCCGTGCCGTAGCACCAGCAGGGGGTAACGGAAAGGGTTGCGCACACGTTTTGAGTGCTGAAAAACTCCTCGGTGCGGTACGCCTCCGCGCCGCCGCCGATAGTGCAGGGGGCGATAACGCACTCCACGGGCGCGCCGTCGGCGTAGCGGCAATTGCTTTCAATAAGCTCCTTTGCGGCTTTCGCCATATTCATTGTCTGCACCTCGAGGCTTTCCCTGATGCCGAACTGTCTGCCGTCGATTACGGGTCTGATACCGATTTTTGGGTTCATAATAATTACTCCTTTTTTAATTTATTTTAAGCGAGACTTCTCGCTTTGAGTTACTTTTTATGTACTTTTTTACTCGTTATTTTCCGCAATATTCTCCGTTGCCGATGTTTTGGGCGAATTGATTTTTTTCATAATAAGTCCGATAACGGCTTGAATTAAACAGCTTATTTCCAACGCGGGCAAACAATAAAAAAACCAGCACGAAATGTACCCCGTAACCAACACAAGAATAAAATAAAAAATGTTGAACGTCGTCAAATTACTAAACAGAAATCCATTTGATAAAATAAGTAACATAATAACGGTTATATAACCGCCCGCCTGCCAAAAGGCAAGCTTTAACAGCGGAACATCAACGCGCCGTCTTATAATTATTCCCGACACCGTATAGACTGCCGCCAATATCAAAGCGGCAATCATTGAAGCATCGTCGTAAAAAATACTGCTAAATCCGAAAAAAGACGCTACAGCCATTACCGCAAAAAAAGCGCACGAAACAGACCACATTGTTCCGTTGGCGGACGTTGACCTAAACGGTCTGAACCGCCCCTCCACAGCCTCTTTGTCCTCGTAAAATTTGCCGAGCCATTCCTCGGAAAAAACCGTAATCGTCCGCTCCGAAAAGCTGTACTGAACCGTAACTATTTTTTCTCCATGCCAAAATCCGCGCCGCAGAAACTTTCTGTCGGAGGGTACGTCCTCGTTTTCCGTCATATTCGGGTACAGGGCTTTCAGTTCGTCTGTAACGCGGTAAAAATCCGCTTTATCCGCGTTTTTCGCCGCAAGGCATTTGTATTTGTACATAAAATCCCTTCTTTATTTTCTCCACGTCACCGCACTTGCGATAAGTACGCCTATAAGCGCAACGGGAAGAACATATTTAATATAATTTACCGCCGTGAAAACTTCATCTAAATTTGAAGTTCCAAAAATTTTTACCGCGATAAGCAGTACCAGCGGCAATCCGCCGATTTCAATAAAGAAAATTTCTGCGGAGGAAATTCCCGTTTTTCTCATACTCCAGGCGGCTGTAAAATAAACAGCCGCAAGCATGGCAATGTACAAAAGCAAGACCCAAGGCATAAAAATAATAAATATAAATAAATCGGTAATCGGCTGCATAAGAGCTATGTTCACAAAAAGAAACGCCGCGCTTATTATCAGCTTGACTGCCGCTTCTTTCGGCGAAATAACGGGTCTGATTTTTTTGCCACCGAAAATTTTTTTAAGATAAGCCTCCGACGTCACCACGGTTCTTGATTTTTTGAAATCAATTTCCACGCGGACTGCTGCGGGATTTCCCCTTTTGTTCGGAACGATTATTGTTTTTGTCCGCGAATTTTCGTCAAGCGTTTCGGCGTACTCACAGTGCGGATAAAAATACCTGATTTTTTCGATAACCTCGTTATAGGCGGTTTCGTCCGCAAAATCCGAAACCACGCATTTATAAAATCACTCCCCTTTAACTGTTAACCGTAAACTGCACATACCGTTCATACGCGCTCTCCCACTCCTCGGCATTTTCGGGCAGAAACGTCTTAACGCTGTCGGAAACGGCGATAATTTTCCTCGCCTCGGCAAGGGACGAAACCGCGCCGTCCGCCATAAGCTGAATGGCGATATTTCCGTAAGCCGTAGCCTCATTGGGTCCCGCCGTGACCTTACAATTACAGGCGTTCGCCGTCATTTTGCAGAGCAAGCCGTCTTTCGCCCCGCCGCCGATTAGATTTATGGAGCGGTACTCCTTGCCCGTGCAAATCTTGATTTCCTCAAAAGCCTGCCGGTACTTTAACGCAAGGCTTTCGTAAACGCACCGCATTACCTCCCCAACGCTTTGGGGGACGTACTGACCCGTCCGCCTGCAAAATTCCCGCACCCGCTCGGGAATATCCCCCTCGGGGACGAACTCGGGCGCGTCGGGGTCTATAAAGCACTTGAACGGTTCAGCCGCCAGCGCGAGCCTTTCAAGCTCGGCGTAGGAAAGCTCCGTTCCCTCCCGCTTGAACTGCCGCCTTGTCTCTTGAATAAGCCACAGTCCGATTATGTTTTTGAGAAACGTGGTTTTGCCGCCGTAGCCCGTCTCATTGGTGATGTTGAACGCCTCGGAAACGGGGTTGATGAGGGGCTCGTCAAGCTCCGTACCGAACAGGGACCATGTGCCGCAGGAAATGAAAATGAAGTCCTTTTCCTCGGCGGGGACGGCGCACACCGCGCACTGGGTGTCGTGTCCGCACACCGCGATAACGTTGGCGGCGGGGGCGTTCAATTCCTTGCAAATATCCTCCCGAAGCCGCCCGATTACAGTACCCGACGGTACTATTTTCGTCAGCAGATTTTTCGGTAATTTTAATTTGTCGAGGACGGTTTCCGACCAGTTTTTGTTGACGGCGTTCATCATCTGGGTGGTGGAGGCAATGGAGACTTCCGTCCGCTTAACCCCCGTCAAAAGGTAGTTGAACAGGTCGGGCATAAGCAATAATTTGTCGGCGTTTTTCAGCCTGTCGGGACGGTTCAGCCGCAGATACAGAAGCTGAAAAACCGTGTTAATATCCATAAACTGGTTGCCCGTGATTTTGTAGAATTTTTCTTTTGGAAAAATTTTCAAAGCCTTGTCCACCATACCTACATTGCGGCTGTCGCGGTAGTGGACGGGTGCGCCCATAAGCGTGCCGTTTTTATCAATCAAGCCGAAATCCACGCCCCAAGTGTCCACACCGATACTGTCGAAACCGCCCGACAGAGCGGCTTTGGAGACGCCCTGTTTAACCTCGTAAAAAAGGCGGTACACGTCCCAGTAAAGGGTGTCTCCCAGCTTGACGGGGTTATTTTCAAAGCGGTGGATTTCCTCGAGGGTGATTTTTTCGCCGTCGAATTTCCCCAGCATGGCACGTCCGCTTGAAGCTCCGAAATCAAAGGCTAAAACGCGTTTTTCGGCACTCATTTTACCACGCCTTTCTTTAAAATAATGTTTGCGTAAATCGCCTCTTCCCCCGTCGCAACCACGGCATAGGCGGTTTTCGCACGCTCGTAAAAGGCGAAACGCTCAATCATTTCGATTTTGCAGTTTTCGGGTTCGTACTTGTTGATTATGCTTTTGTACTCGTCCCAAATGGTGGGTACAACGGGGTCGCCGGGTACAACCTCCATAAGCATTACCGGCTTGTCGGTGTAAGTGTCTAACGGGAAAAGTTTCATTACCGCGTCAAGCAGTTCGGGGACGCCGTGACCGTCGCAGCGTACCACCCGCTTGCCGATAGTCTCGGAGGGAAAGTTCCCGTCGGCGATAACAATTTCGTCGCCGTGACCCATTTCCATAAGAATTTTCACAAGCTCGGGGGATAAAATTTTCGGTATGTTTTTCAGCATTTTACATTTTCCTTTCTGTTTTTATTCGGCAGCGTCCGGCTCTTTGCCGCCGCTTACCGTAACCTTGATTTCCGAACCGCACGCCGCTTTTTCAAACTCGGGCGGGTCTGTCGCGATAACCTTGCCTTTCGGCACTTCGTCGGAATATTCGCTCACACATATTACTGTAAAACTCTCTTCAAGCACCGGCTTCACGTCCTCAAAATCAAGACCTATAAAGTTCGGTACGGCGGTCATTCTCACGCCCTTACTTAAAAAGCACTTTACGGTAGTTCTGCCGGGTAAATATTCCTGCCACGCCATTGGCGTATGGTTTATAATTGTTCCCTCGGGGTATTCGGCGGAATAAATCTCCTCCGCAGCAACAAGGTCAAAATATTTGGCATATGCCGTTTTGCATTCCTCATATGCAAGCCCCGTCAAATCGGGCATAACCGGAATTTGCTCGGGCGGCGGACATATTGTGTGCCGTAACGCTATAGCTAAACAAAGCATAAAAGGCGTAAGCACCGCCGACACAATTGCGGCAATTTTAGTTTTTTTCATTTCTTTGCGTTTTTCCTTTTTTGCAAATATCAGAATAACGGAAAACACAATTGTTACAATTAATAAAATCAATGAAATAACTGCAAGTCCAATATATGGCATATGCGAAACCTCCATAATTTAATCAACACTTAATAACCGACAAAATTTATTGGCTATTAACTGTTGATTTTGCAAGGGACGGGAAAACCGTCCCTCGCAAAAACTGTACACTGTCACCTGTACACTGTAAACTATTTACTGCCATGCGGGTATTTTTTGTACCCCGGGTGCTTGCCCGTAACCTTGTACTGCGCCCGCATATTGCAGAGCCTGTCTATATTCTCGCGGGAAATCTCCTGCTCGCCCCCCAGCAGGTGCGCCGTAAGGGAAATTTTCGCGAACAGCTCCAGCGTTTCCATACGGTAGTAGGCGGTGAGCAAGTCTGCGCCCACCGTCAGCGCGCCGTGGTTCTGCAAAAGCATAACGTCGTGCTCCTGCAAATAGGGGGTGATAGCCTCGGGGACTTCATACGTGGACGGCGTGCCGTATGGCGTAACGGGAACGCTTCCCACCGCGATAACGGACTCGATCATAGTATAGCCGTCCAGCGCGATATTAGCCACCGCGTAGCCTGTAGCCGTGGGCGGGTGAGCGTGAACGACCCCCCCCACGTCGGGGCGTTCCTCGTAGCAGCGCAGGTGCATTTTTATCTCGGAGGACGGGCGGTAGCCGTCGTTTGCCTCGAGAACCTCGCCTGCCGCGTTTATTTTGACGATTTTGTCGGGGGTAATAAAGCTTTTGCTTATGCCCGTGGGCGTGGCGAGGAAATTTCCGTCCTCAAGCCTTACGGAGACGTTTCCGTCGTTTGCGGCTACCCAGCCCAGCTGCCACATCTTGTGGCACACGTCGCACATTTGATCCTTGATCTCGGTCTCATTCATATAAAAAACTCCTTTTTACGGTTTATATAGCAATCCTACAAAATAATAACCAAGTTTGTAGGGGACGGGTTTCCCGTCCCGCTGTTCAGCAACCACGGGCGGGGTAACCCCGCCCCTACAAAGACGTTAATTTGTAGGTTTGCTATAGTATGGTTATATTATACAATATTTCCGCGGAAAAGTCCACAAAATTTTATATTTACGCGGAAAAATAAGCCGCTGACTTTTAGTTATTCTGCACAAGAAAGTATTACGGTTGACAGCGAAGGATATTTGTGGTATAATATAATATACGGTCGGCGCCGGTACAGATCCCGCCCGCCGTTAAGGAGGATTTTGTATGGCTGAGCAGTACTCGGAATTCTGTCCCATATGCGGAAATAAATTCGATATAAACGGCGGTATGGCGAAGTGCCCCGTATGCGGGTGGACGGAATCGGTCAAATCGCTTGAAAAAAAGGAGAAGCGCGGTCCGGACGCGGACAGCGAGATAGCTATGTACCGCTTTATGTCCTCTGCGGACACTTTCTTCGCGAGAAAAGGCTATGAGGAGGCATACATAAATTACGGCTCGGTTCTGGATATCGACGGCAGCAATCTCAAAGCCGTTTTCAGAAGAGAGCTGACAAGCCGCTATCTTATGATGGAAAGCTCCTCCGTGTACCTGAGCTGCGACAGCTTTTTCGCGGTTATGAAGGACATAAAGGCGCGGGTGACCGCCGCCGGGGACGAAAAGCTGTCGCTGACTGTCTGCAGGGACATGCTCGACTATATGTCCGCACGCGCCGACTATGAAAAACGGTACGCTTCGGTGCATAAAAACGAAAAGACCGCCGCTTCGTATCTGGCGGACACGCTGCTGCTGTTTGAGCACACGGCGGAAACGGTTAAGTGGCTGGTCGCAAAAAAAGATGTGAAAAACGAAAAGGAAAGGGCTTTCCTGATATCGGATGGCTGCAGTCTGGGCATGAGGATACGGGCAATGCTGCTTTCGGGAGCGGAATATGTGGAGACGTCCGCCAAAGCGGAGGATCTGAGCGGAGAGCAGTCAGCCAAAAACGTGAGTCGAATAAGACGCATGAAGCTGGATCAGAAGGACGAGATAGAGGTCGAGACTTTGGCGGGAAACATGCGGAAAGCCAAAAAAGACCTGCTGGCGGAAGTCCCCGCGGATATTTACGCCGAGCTTACGGAGGCGAACGGTAAAACAGAAAAGGCTGCGGCGCAGAGCTCCGAGGAGGAGGACAGAAAACGCGCCGAATACGAAACGTGGCGTTCGCGGAACGAGCAGGAATACATTGCCGCCGACAAAAAGATAATCATTTTCGGCGTCGCGGAAAAAGCCGCGGCGGTAATGGCGGTCATGATGGCGGCGGTGTTTTTAGTCGAGCTGATCGCGTTCGATACCTTTATGGGACAGCTTATCGCGGCGACCGTCCTGTTTGCGGCGGCGAACGTCGTTTTCGGCATACTGAAAAGAGCCGCCGTTAAGAAAAAGGGCTTTTACGCCGGCGTTATCGAGGAGGACAGCCTGAAACTCCGGTCGGGCGGCGGCTTCACCGAATAAGGCGCACATTCCCGCGAATATGCATATAATTGGTTTTTTGGGGAAAACTGTTGAATAAATCCCCGTAAATGCTGCTGTTTGTCATACATATGATACAAATTTTGCCGTATGTAGAAATTTTACGGAGAAATTTGTTCAAAATGCTTGACAAACAGTTTTTTTGCGTGTATAATATTTAGGTGCGTTGATGTCCGAAGCCGCTTTGCCGAGGACGTTCCCGCATAATAATCGAAATAATCGAAGAAAGGAGAAATGTTATGCCAACCTTTAACCAGCTTGTCCGCAAGGGAAGAACCGTTCTCGAAAAGAAATCCACGGCTCCCGCACTCCAGAAGGGCTACAACGCCAAGAAGAAGATCGCCATCGATCAGAGCGCTCCCCAGAAGAGAGGCGTATGCACCGCTGTAAGAACGGCTACCCCCAAGAAGCCTAACTCCGCTATGAGAAAAATTGCCAGAGTAAGGCTTACAAACGGCACAGAGGTAACAGCCTATATCCCCGGCATCGGTCATAATCTTCAGGAACACTCCGTTGTCCTCATCAGAGGCGGACGTGTAAAGGATCTCCCCGGTGTGCGTTACCACATCATCAGAGGTACGCTGGACGCTCAGGGCGTTGCCAAGAGAAATCAGGCGCGTTCCAAGTACGGCGCAAAGAAGCCTAAGGCAGGCGCGGCTAAGTAAGCCCGAAAGCCGACATTATCGTAAACTCAATGAAACCGCATTTTGATTCGTGCGGAGTGTTTCATTTCCATATAGATGAACGCCTCTGCATTGGTTCGGTGCGTATCTTGTTCCGTTAAGCCGGAACAAGCAAACGAGTACCTATGATAGCATTTCTATGAAGGAGGGAAGTATTGTGCCAAGAAGAGGTAATATCGCAAAACGCGAGGTTTTGTGCGATCCGGTTTACAATTCGGAAATCGTTACTCGTCTTATCAACAATATCATGCTCGACGGCAAGAAGGGCGTCGCTCAGAAGATCGTTTACGGCGCTTTCGACATCGTTGCCGAGAAAACGGGCAAGGACGCTCTCGAGGTTTTCGAGCAGGCTATGGAAAACATCATGCCTTTGCTTGAAGTAAAGGCGAGACGCGTAGGCGGTTCGACCTACCAGGTTCCTATGGAGGTAAGACCGGAAAGAAAGCAGACTTTGGGTCTGAGATGGCTTACCAATTACGCGAGAGCAAGAAGCGAAAGAACCATGAAGGAAAGACTTGCAGCTGAAATTATCGACGCTACCAACGGCGTGGGCGGCGCTTGCAAAAAGCGCGAGGACACCCACAAGATGGCGGAGGCAAACAAGGCTTTCGCGCATTACCGCTGGTAAAAGCCGCATGACCGCGTACAGCCGTTCCTCGGCGGACGCGGTGAATTGGAGGAAAATATTATGCCAAGAGACTGTTCGCTTGAACAAACCAGAAATATTGGTATAATGGCTCACATCGACGCGGGCAAAACCACCACTACGGAGCGTATCCTTTTCTATACGGGTGTAAACCATAAGATAGGTGAAACTCACGAGGGTTCCGCAACGATGGACTGGATGGCGCAGGAGCAGGAGAGAGGTATCACGATCACCTCCGCCGCCACCACTGCCCACTGGGCGGGTCATAGGATCAATATAATCGACACTCCCGGCCACGTTGACTTTACAGTTGAGGTTGAGCGTTCGCTCAGAGTTCTTGACGGTTCTGTAACTGTTTTCTGTGCAAAGGGAGGCGTTGAGCCTCAGTCTGAAACCGTTTGGAGACAGGCTAACAACTATAAGGTTCCCCGTATGGCTTATGTGAATAAGATGGACATTATGGGAGCCGATTTCTACCACGTTGTGGATATGATGCTTGACAGACTTAAATGCAACGCCGTTCCCATTCAGCTTCCCATCGGAAGCGAGGACAGCTTCAAGGGCATCATCGACCTGGTGGAAATGAAAGCTTACGTTTACTACGACGACCTTGGAAAGGATATCCGCGTGGAGGACATTCCCGAGGATATGGCGGACAAGGCTGCCGAATACCATGAAAAGCTCCTGGAGGCTGTCGCCGAGCAGGACGACGATATCATGGAAAAATATCTGGGAGGCGAAGAGCTGACCGTTGACGAGATCAAGAAGTGTATCCGCAAGGCTACTATCGCCAATGCAATGGTTCCCGTAACCTGCGGTACGTCCTACAAGAACAAGGGCGTTCAGAAGCTTCTCGACGCTATCGTCGACTATATGCCGTCTCCTATCGACGTTCCCCATATCAAGGGCGTTAACCCCGATACGGAACAGGAGGAGGAAAGACCCTCTTCCGACAGCGAGCCTTTCGCTGCTTTGGCGTTCAAGATCGCTACCGACCCGTTTGTGGGCAAGCTCTGCTACTTCAGAGTTTACTCCGGCAAGGTGGACGCGGGCGCGACCGTCCTCAACGCCACAAAGGACAATTCCGAGAGAATGGGACGTATTCTTCAGATGCACTCCAATCACAGAAAGGATATCGAGACCTGCTATGCGGGCGATATCGCGGCTTGCGTTGGCTTGAAGAATACCACTACGGGCGACACGCTCTGCGATCCCAAAGCTCCCATTATACTTGAATCCATGGAATTCCCCGAGCCTGTTATCCAGCTGGCTATCGAGCCTAAGACTAAGGCGGGTCAGGAAAAAATGGGTATCGGTCTTTCCAAGCTTGCCGAGGAAGACCCCACGTTCAGAACATGGACGGACGAGGAAACCGGTCAGACCATTATTGCGGGTATGGGCGAGCTGCACCTTGACATTATTGTAGACCGCTTGCTCCGTGAGTTTAAGGTCGAGGCAAACGTGGGCGCACCTCAGGTTGCCTATAAGGAAACCATTAAGAAGCTTGCGGACGTTGACCACAAGTACGCACGTCAGTCCGGCGGTAAAGGTCAGTACGGTCACGTTAAGATTAAGGTTGAACCCAATGAATCCGGCAAGGGCTATGAGTTTATCAACTCCGTTGTGGGCGGCGCAATTCCCAAGGAATATATTCCTGCCGTTGACAAGGGTATTCAGGGCGCAATGAAAGCGGGCGTTCTCGCCGGCTATCAGGTTGTGGACGTAAAGGTTACGCTTTACGACGGTTCTTACCACGAGGTGGACTCGTCGGAAATGGCGTTCTCCATCGCGGGTTCAATGGCGTTCAAGGAAGCCATGAAGAAAGCCGATCCCTGCATTCTCGAGCCTATTATGAAGGTTTCGGCGATCGTTCCCGACGACTATATGGGTACGGTTATCGGCGACCTTAACTCCCGCCGCGGACAGATCCTCGGTCAGGAGACCAACAACGGCACAGCTCAGGTTGACGCTCTCGTTCCCCTTTCCGAAATGTTCGGATATTCCAATGATCTTCGTTCCAAGACGCAGGGCCGCGGTCAGTACACCATGGAGCCTCACAGCTACATCGAAGTGCCCCGCTCCATCGCCGAGAAGATCATGTCCGCAAGAAGCAAGGGTTCGGAGTAATAATATTCCGGTAAAATTTAAAAAAATTGCCCTAAGTACTTGCAATTTATTTCAAAATCTGCTAATATTAGTATATCAGTACGATCAATCCAATTATTAAGGAGGAAAATCCCAATGGCAAAGGCTAAATTTGAAAGAACAAAACCCCATGTAAACATTGGTACCATCGGTCACGTTGACCACGGCAAGACCACTCTTACAGCGGCTATCACAAAGTACCTCTCCCTCAAGGGTCAGGCTCAGTTCGAGGACTACGCAAACATCGACAAGGCTCCCGAGGAAAGAGAAAGAGGTATCACGATCAATACAGCTCACGTTGAGTATGAGACCGACAAGCGTCACTACGCTCACGTTGACTGCCCGGGTCACGCCGACTATGTTAAGAACATGATCACAGGCGCGGCTCAGATGGACGGCGCTATCCTCGTTGTTGCTTCCACGGACGGACCTATGGCTCAGACCAAGGAGCACCTGCTTCTCGCACGTCAGGTTGGCGTTCCCTACATCGTTGTTTTCATGAACAAGGCCGATCAGGTTGACGACCCCGAGCTTCTCGAGCTTGTTGAAATGGATATCCGTGAGACCCTTGACAAGTATGAGTTCCCCGGCGACGATACTCCCATCATCATCGGTTCCGCTTTCAAGGCTCTCGATTCCTCTTCCAAGGATCCTGCCGATCCCGTTTACGAGTGCATCCAGAAGCTGATGGACGCTGTTGACGACTATATCCCCACTCCCGAGAGAAAGGCAGACCTGCCCTTCCTTATGCCTGTTGAGGACGTATTCACCATCACAGGACGCGGCACCGTTGCTACGGGACGTGTTGAAAGAGGTCAGCTCAAGACAGGCGACGAAGTTGAGATCGTTGGTCTTACAGACGAAAAGGCCAAGACCGTCGTTACCGGTATCGAGATGTTCAGAAAGATCCTCGACTACGCTGAGGCGGGCGACAACATCGGCGCACTGCTCCGCGGCGTTCAGAGAAGCGATATCGAAAGAGGTCAGGTTCTCTGCAAGCCCGGTTCCATTCACCCCCACACTAAGTTCAAGGGACAGGTTTACGTTCTGAAGAAGGAAGAGGGCGGACGTCACACACCTTTCTTCAACAACTACAGACCTCAGTTCTATTTCAGAACAACAGACGTTACAGGCGTTATCACACTTCCCGCCGACAAGGAAATGTGTATGCCCGGCGATAACGTTGCTATCGACGTTGAGCTTATCACTCCCATCGCTATCGAAGAGGGTCTCCGCTTCGCTATCCGTGAGGGCGGACGTACTGTAGGTTCGGGCGTTGTTACCGCTATCAACGAATAAGTTGGCTGAACCCGTTCCGTCAGTTAGTTGTTCGGCAAGAGTAATAAGCTGTACGGAAATTCAATAACAAAAGCAAATGGCGTTTCCCGATTTGGGGAACGCCGTTTTTGTCGGTACAAAGCAAAAAGCCCCCCGCAAAGGGAGGCTTTTAAGTAGCGTACTCTTGAACAATTACTCTGCCGAAGGAGCGGATACGGGACATGTGTCTGCGCAAGCGCCGCAGTCAATGCAGGTTCCCGCGTCGATAACGTATTTGCCGTCGCCCTCGGAAATTGCGTTTACGGGACAACCGTCCGCGCAAGCGCCGCAGCTGATGCACTCATCGGAAATTTTGTATGCCATTGAAAAACACCTCCGAAATTATTTTTGGAAATTTACGCCAAAAGCAAGGCTCTCGGCGTTTCCCAATACTATTTTATCACATTTTAAGAAAAAAGCAAGCCTTTAATAAGAATTTTTATAAAAAGTAATTTTTTTTCGCCAAACACTTGAAATCCTCGCGGAAATAAGGTACAATATAAAAGTAGGATTTTTTACGGAGGGGTTGCGGTGTCAGTTCTGAGTGATTTTCGTTTGTATTCGTATATCCTTAAGCGGCAGCATGACCGTTCGCATTTGTGCTGCGGAATTTCTGTATCAAAAAATAAGTGTACCCGTTGAGCTGTGATATGTTTTCACAGCTTTTTTGTTTTTAAAATATTCATAGCGGAGGTATTTTATGTCAAAAAAAGTTGCTGTAATTATGGGAAGCGACAGCGATTTCCCCGTTGTCAAGGACGCTGTCAAGGAGCTAAAAGCCTACGGAGTACCCGTTGAGGCGCACGTTATGTCCGCACACCGCACCCCCGAGCTTGCCGCCGAGTTTGCCGCGCACGCCCGGGAAAACGGTTTCGGGGTGATAATCTGCGCCGCAGGTATGGCTGCCCACCTTGCGGGGGTCATCGCGGGGCACACCACTTTGCCTGTTATCGGTATTCCCATAAAATCCACGTTTGAGGGACTTGACGCTCTGCTCGCCACGGTGCAGATGCCCTCGGGAATACCCGTCGCCACGGTGGCGGTGAACGGCGCGAAAAACGCGGCTATACTGGCAATTCAGATGCTTGCCCTGTCCGACGGGGCTTTGGCGGACAAGCTTGCCGCCGCTAAGCAGAAGATGATCGACGGGGTTAAGGAAAAGGACGAGAATTTACAGAAAATGGTTGCCGAAATCTAAACCAACCGTTGAATTTGCGGAGCGGCTCTTTATTTGCGTTATTGCGCACCGTTTGGAAAGATGTTACAATTATGGTGAAAGGCGGTGCGTAAAATGAACGCAATCGGAAAAAATATACTTAAAATGAGAAAGCAAAACGGTTTGACCCAGGAGGAGCTTGCGGGACGGCTTAACGTGTCGTTTCAGGCGGTTTCAAAGTGGGAGAACGGCGCGTCCCTGCCCGACGTGGCAACCCTGCCCCTTATCGCAAAGGCGTTCGGGTGCAGTATCGACGCCCTTTTGGGGTACGCTGTGGAGCAGAAAATTATCAGCGACTATGAGAGCCGCTACAGTGCCGAGGGGTACTACTGGGGCGTGAAGCCCTCGGAGATGTGTTTTGAGGTGATGAAAATAATTCCCCCCACAAGGGCGGTGCGGCTGCTGGACGTGGGCTGCGGCGAGGGAAAGGACGCGGTGTTTTTCGCGAAAAACGGCTACAAAGTTTCCGCGTTTGATGTCACTCAGTCGGGCGTTGACAAGGCGAAACGGCTTGCCGAACAGCATAGGGTAAATGTAAATTTTTTCAAGGCGGACCTGTGCGGCTTCCGTCTCGAAAGCGAGTTTGACGTGATTTTCTGCTCGGGGGTGCTGCATTTCGTCCCCAACGAGCTGCGGCGGGAAATTTTTGAGAATTTTCAAAGCCACACCGCAAACGGCGGCGTGCACGCAATGAACGCCTTTGTAAAAAAGCCGTTTATACCCGTCCCGCCCGACAAGGACAGCAGGAACTTCAACTGGCTTTCGGGGGAGCTTTTCGGGTACTATACCGACTGGCTTCTGCACAGGTGCGGCGAGGTGATTTTCGGCTGCAACAGCGGCGGCGTACCCCACAAGCATTGTATGGACACGGTTATTGCGCAGTTGATAGTTGACGGTGTATAGTGTACAGTTGATAGTGTAAAGTGTACGGTTGACAATGTATAGTTGCGGCTGGTAATAACTGTCAACTATATACTGATTAAAAAAATTAGGAGCATACACATGGAAAATTTTGGCTTCAACGAAATGCAGGAGATACAGAAAGAACTTCAGGAAAAATATAAAGACCAATGGGGCGGACTTTACCCCGAAAAGGCGGTCAGAATGATTTTATGGGCGTTTGTGGAGCTTGGCGAGGCGGCGGACATTATGAAAAAGAACGGCGACGGGGCGATACTTAACGACAAAGAGGTCAGAAATCATTTTATAGAAGAGCTTTGCGACGTTATGATGTACTTCAACGACGTAATGCTGTGTTACTCCATTACACCGCAGGAGCTGAAAGAGGTCTATCTGAAAAAACACGAAAAAAATATGTCAAGGTGGTAAAGTTTGAAAATCTACGATTTTCAAACTGCGAGTTTTGTTTTCCTCGCTGTCGCTCGGAATTTTGCTTACGCAAAACCACAAAACATCGTTAGAAAGGAGGACGCATTTTCCCTTACGGGAAAATGGTCATAACAATGGATAAAAATTTTCGTACCGTTTTGTTTGATTTGGACGGTACTCTCGCCGATTCGGGGGCGGGGATAGTCAACTGCGTGAAGTACGCTTTTGACGGATTGAACCTGCCGTACCCCGACGAGGCGGTGCTGAAACAGTTTCTCGGTCCGCCGCTGAAGTATTCCTTTGTGAACTTCTGCAAAATGTCAGAGGAGCAGGCTCTGCAAGCCTTTAACCTTTACAGGGAACGCTATGTGGGTATGGATTGCTGTGTTACCGAAAATTCCCTGTTTGAGGGGATTTACGAGCTTTTGGAGCGGCTCTGTGCCGAGGGTGTGACCCTTGCCACCGCTACCACAAAGCCCGAAAATGTTGCGGACAGGATAATTACATATTTTGGCATAAAAAAGTTTTTCAAGGAAGTCTGCGGTGCGGCGAACGACGGCTCGCGGGGAGTTAAGTCCGAGGTTATCCGGGACGCTCTCAAACGCTGCGGGGAGGACGATTTGGGGCAAGTCCTTATGGTTGGGGACAGGTTCTATGACGTAGAGGGCGCAAAGGCGGTGGGAATACGTTCCGCAGGCGTTTTGTGGGGCGGAGGTACACGCGAGGAGCTTGAAAAGGCGGGGGCGGATTACATAGTGTCCGCGCCGAATGAGATTGCAAATATTATTTTAAAATAAAAATTTTGGAGGAATTTAAAATGGCAAATATTGAGAAAAAGGAACAGCTTTACGAGGGAAAGGCTAAGAAAGTCTTTGCCACAAACGACCCCGATATGGTTATCGTCGACTACAAGGACGACGCCACCGCGTTCAACGGCGAGAAAAAAGGCACAATTCGGGGCAAGGGCGTCGTCAACAACAAGATGACCAACTATATGTTCGGTCTCCTTGAAAAGGAGGGCATTCCCACCCATTTGGTTGAGGAAATCAGCGACCGGGAGACTATCGTCAAAAAGGTTGAGATCGTCCCTCTCGAGGTTATCGTCCGCAACGTGGCGGCGGGAAGTTTTTCCAAAAAGCTGGGCATTGAGGAGGGTACTCCGCTGAAACAGCCGACTTTGGAGTTCAGCTACAAAAACGACGACCTGGGCGACCCGTTCATCAACGATTACTACGCGCTGGGGTTGGGTCTTGCCACGCAAGAGGAAATTGATACCATTTCCAAATACGCCTTTGCGGTGAACGATTTTATGCTGAAATTTTTCAAGGAACACGGCATCGACCTTATCGACTTCAAAATCGAGTTCGGCAGATTTCACGGCAAGATTTTGCTGGCGGACGAAATTTCCCCCGACACCTGCCGTTTCTGGGACAGTAAGACCCACGAAAAGCTCGACAAGGACCGTTTCCGCCGTGATATGGGCGGCGTTGAGGAAGCGTACCAAGAGATGATGAAGAGGATATTCGGCGAATAATTTTCGTTTGATTTTCTGTAGGGGCGGGGTTGTGCCAATACAGGCTACCCGCCCGCGGGACGGGAAACCCGTCCCCTGCAAAATGTTAAAATACGTTCTAAACAGGCGGGAGCAAGCTCCCGCCACAAGTGCGAAAGGATTTTTTATGGGCGGATTTTTTGGAGCAGCCACACTGAACGACTGCATAAGCGACGTTTTTTTCGGCACGGACTATCACTCTCATCTCGGCACAAGGCGGGGCGGTATGACCGCTTACTCTCCGGAGCTGGGCTTTCAGAGAAGTATCCACAGCATTGAAAACTCGCCGTTCAGAACCAAGTTTGAAAACGACATCGAAGCTATGCACGGCAGAATGTGCATCGGCTGCATAAGCGACAGCGATCCTCAGCCTATTCTGCTGAGGTCGAAGATGGGCGTTTACGCGGTCTGTAATATCGGCATAATCAACAACGCCGAGCAGCTCAGGGACGAGTTTGTCGGCAACTGCTTCGCCAGCTTCGAGGCTATGAGCAGCGGCAGCGTCAACTCCAGTGCGCTGATAGGCGCGCTTATTTCCCAAAAGGACAATTTTGTGGATGGCATACGCTATGCGCAGGAAAAGATCGAGGGAACTATGTCCCTGCTTATTCTGACGGAGGACTGCATTATCGCCGCGCGGGACAAGAACGGACGTCTCCCCATTATTGTGGGAAAGCGGTCGGACGGTTACTGCTGCTCATTTGAATCTTTCGCTTTCCAGAAACTGGGGTACGAAACCTACCGCGAGCTGCTTCCCGGCGAGATCGTGAAGATCACCTATGAAAAGTGCGAGACCCTTTCGGAGGGGCACGCGAATATGAATATATGCACCTTTTTGTGGACTTACTACGGCTACCCAAACTCGGTGTACGAGGGCGTGACCGTGGAAACTATGCGCGCCCGCAACGGCGAAATTATGGCTGAGACCGACATCAAAAACGGCACTCTCCCCGACGTGGACTACGTCTGCGGCGTGCCCGACTCGGGAATACCCCACGCCATCGGATACGCCAACCGAAGCGGCATTCCCTTTGCCCGACCGTTTATAAAGTACACCCCCACATGGCCGCGCAGCTTTATGCCGCAAAATCAGGTTATGCGCAACAAAGTCGCCAAAATGAAGCTGATACCCGTCCACGAGCTTATCGAGGGCAAGCGCTTGCTGTTTGTGGACGACAGTATTGTCCGCGGCACGCAGATGAGGGAGACCGTGGAGTTCCTGTACTCCAACGGGGCGAAAGAGGTGCATATGCGTTCCGCCTGTCCGCCGATTATGTACGGCTGTAAGTATCTGAATTTTTCCCGGAGCACCTCGGAGCTTGACCTTATCGCGAGAAAAATTATCGACGAGCTTGAGGGCGAGGAGGGCGTAAAGTACATAGAGGAGTACAGCAATTCCCAAACCGAGCGGGGCAGGAAGCTGCGTGACGAAATTTGCCGCCGTCTTAAGCTTACCTCTTTGGAATTTCAGTCCTTGGTGGGTACTGTAAAGGCGGTAGGTCTGCCCGAATGTAAGCTGTGCAGTTACTGTTGGAACGGAAAGGAATGAACCCTATGAACGGTATTCACGAGGAATGCGGCGTTTTTGCCATTTACAGCAAAGAAGCTATGGACGTTGCCATGCAGACATATATCGGCTTGTACGCCTTACAGCACCGGGGGCAGGAGTCCTGCGGAATTGTGGTGAACGACAGCGGCGTGTTCAGTTATCACAAGGATCTGGGGCTTGTTCATGAGGTTTTTGACAAGGATACCCTTGCGAACCTCGGGCAGGGCAATATCGCGGTGGGACACGTCCGCTACTCAACTACGGGCAATTCCAACCGTTCAAACGCCCAGCCGTTGGTGGTGCGCCACATGAAAGGACCTATGGCTTTGGCGCACAACGGCAACCTTACCAATGCTTTCGAGCTTCGGCGGGAATTCGAGCTTGGGGGCGCGATTTTCCACACCACAAACGACACCGAGGTGATTTCTTACGCGATTACTCAGCAAAGACTGGTATGTTCTTCCATAGAAGAAGCGGTGGTCAAGACTATGGAGAAAATCAAGGGGGCGTACTCCCTTGTGGTAATGTCTCCCAAAAAGCTTATCGCCGCCCGTGACCCCGTTGGTTTCCGTCCCCTTTCCATAGGACGGCTGGGGGAGGCTTACGTTATCGCTTCGGAGAGCTGCGCGTTTGACAGTATCGGCGCGGAGTTCGTCCGTGACGTGCGCCCCGGCGAGGTTGTGGTTATCAACGAAAACGGCTTGCGGAGCATTGATACTCACGTTGCCGAAAAGCCCCATCTGTGCGTGTTTGAGTACGTCTACATCGCCCGTCCCGATTCGGTTATCGAGGGTTCAAGCGTACACAAGGCGCGTATGAAAGCGGGGGAGTACCTGTGGAAAGAACACCCCGTTGACGCGGACGTGGTTATCGGCGTCCCCGACAGCGGTCTGGACGCGGCTCTGGGTTTCGCCAACGCTTCGGGAATACCCTACGGCGTGGGCTTTATCCGCAACAGGTATATCGGCAGGACGTTCATTCAGCCCACACAGTCGGAGCGGACAAATTCCGTCCGCATTAAGCTAAACGTCATCAGGGAAATTGTCGAGGGCAAGCGGGTAGTGCTTATAGACGACAGCATTGTGCGGGGGACTACCTGCCGCCGCACCGTCAGCCTTATCCGCGAAGCGGGGGCTAAGGAAATTCATATGCGTATCTCCTGTCCGCCGTTTATAAGCCCCTGCTATTTCGGCACGGACATCGACAGCAAGGAAAATTTAATCGCCTGCAAAATGACCGTCCCCGAAATCGCGGAGGAAATCGGCGCGGACAGTCTCGGCTACCTCAGCGTTGAAGCGGTGGGAAAGCTTGCGGAAAATTCGCGGTGCGAGTTTTGCAAAGGGTGCTTTACGGGGGTATATCCCGCGCCTGTTCCCGCCGAAACGCCTAAGGATAAGTTTGAGTTTAAGATTAAACGGTAGGGAACGGGTTTCCCGTCCCGCGTTATAAATAAAAATTACCGAAAGGAAGTAAGATATGAAAAGTTTTTCCGAAAGCTATAAAGAAGCGGGCGTTGACGTTACCGCAGGATATAAGGCGGTGGAGCTGATGAAAGCTCACGTCGCGCGCACCGTCACAAGCGGCGTTCTGTCGGGAATAGGCGGCTTCGGCGGTCTGTTCGAGCTTGATTTGACGGGGATAAAAAAACCCGTCCTTGTGTCGGGTACGGACGGCGTGGGCACGAAAATCAAAATCGCCTTTATCCTTGACAAGCACGACACCGTGGGCATTGACTGCGTGGCAATGTGCGTGAACGACATCATCTGCTGCGGCGCGAAGCCCCAGTTTTTCCTTGACTATATCGCCTGCGGCAGGAATTTCCCCGAAAAGATTGCGAGCATTGTTTCGGGCGTTGCCGAGGGCTGCGTACAGGCGGGCTGCGCTCTGATAGGCGGCGAGACTGCGGAACACCCCCAGCTTATGCCCGACGAGGAGTACGACCTTGCGGGATTTTCCGTGGGAATTGTCGACAAGGACAAAATTCTCGACCCGTCCGCCCAAAAGGCGGGGGACGTGATGATTGCCATAAAGTCAAGCGGTCTGCACTCAAACGGATTTTCGCTTGTGCGCAAGGTTTTCAACGTCAACGAGCAGAATTTGGCGAGACACCAGTCCGACATCGGCACGACTTTGGGCGAGTGTCTGCTGACCCCCACGAAGATTTACGTCAAGGCGGTAATGTCACTGCTTGAGGCGGTGAACGTCAAGTCAATCAGCCACATCACGGGGGGCGGATTTTATGAGAATATCCCCCGTTCCCTGCCTAAGGGACTTTCTGCGAAAATCGCCCGCGCGGACGTGCAGGTGCTGCCCATATTCGACCTTATCGCAAAGACGGGGCATATTCCCGAGCGTGATATGTTCAACACCTTTAATATGGGCGTGGGAATGTGCGCCGTTGTTGACAAAAACGACGTAGACAAGGCAATTGCGGCGATAAAGTCTGCGGGCGAGGAGGCTTACGTTCTCGGCGAGCTTGTTGAAAGCGACGAGGGCGTTATTATCGGTTGACAGTTGACAGTGTACAGTTGATAATTGGGCGGGTGAAATTCCCGCCCTAACAGTATAACAGTAATTAAAAATTTTAGGTGGAATTATAATAATCCTCGAATATCCGCACGAATTTTGCAGGGGCGGATATTGTTGTTCGGGAAGTGATAAACAATGCCTGAAACTCTTTATGTTACCGACCTTGACGGTACTCTGCTGACAAGCGGACAGTATGTTTCGGAAAGAAGCTGTGAAATAATAAACAAGCTTACGGAGCGGGGACTGATATTTTCCTACGCCACCGCGCGTTCGCTGATAACTGCGCGCAAGGTTACGGCGGGACTTGATTTTGCCGTTCCCGCGATAGTGTACAACGGCGCGTTTATCGTGGATACGGTCAGCGGGGAAAGACTGGTGAATAATGTCTTTGCTCCCGAAGAGACGGAGGATATTTTCCGCACTCTGCGCCGCTTCGGCGCTGCGCCTTTGGTGTACTCCATTATTGACGGGACGGAAAAATTTTCCTACATACCCGACAGTCTGACGAGGGGCATGGCGGACTTTTTGGACAGCAGGCGGGGAGATCCCCGTCACCGTCCATTGGCTTCCGAAAAGAGTATGCTTGACGGAGACGTCTTTTACTTCACCTGCATTGACGAGGCGGGGACTATGGCGGAAGTCCGCGAGGCGCTGAAAGAGCGGTACTACACGGTTTACAGCAGGGATATTTACAGCGGCGACCAGTGGCTTGAAGTCCTGCCGAAAGCCGCAAATAAGGCGAACGCTGTTTTGCAGCTGAAAGAGTATCTGCACTGTAAACGGCTTGTGGTTTTCGGAGACGGTGAGAACGATATTCCCATGTTTAAGACTGCGGACGAATGCTACGCCGTGGAGAACGCCGCCCCCTCCCTTAAGGAGTTTGCGGACGGAATAATCGGAGGAAACAATGAGGACAGCGTTGCGGAGTTTTTATTAAATAATAATTAAGAAAAGCGGAGAGATTTTTATGAAGAATATAGTTGTACTTGTTTCCGGCGGAGGAACTAATTTGCAGGCTCTTATCGACGCGGAGGAGCGCAGGGAAATTCCCGGCGGAAAAATCACCTGCGTTATATCCTCAAAGCCGGACGCATTTGCTCTTGAAAGAGCCGAGCGGAACGGCATAAAGACACGCGTCCTTGTCCGCAAGGATTTCGAGGACGTTCACGCTTACAGCAAAGCTATGCTGGCGGCTCTTAACGAGGAAAAAGCCGATTTGGTGGTGTACGCGGGGTTTATGACGATTTTGGACGAAACCGTCTGCCGCGCCTATCCCAACAAAATGATGAACGTCCACCCGTCGCTTATTCCGTCGTTCTGCGGCAAGGGCTTTTACGGACTGCGGGTTCACGAAGCCGCCATTGAAAAGGGCGTTAAGATAACGGGGGCGACTGTGCATTTCGTCACCGAGGAGTGCGACGGGGGTCCCATAATTTTGCAGGAGTCCGTCCCGGTGCTGAACGACGATACCCCCGCGATTTTGCAAAGGCGGGTTATGGAAAACGCGGAATGGAAAATTCTGCCGAAAGCCGTGGCATTATTCTGTCAGGATAAAATCAAGGTCGTTGACGTCAAGGCGATCGTGGAGGAGTGATTATGAAAAACGTGAACGTCACCGCAATCTTTGCTTTTTTGTCCGCGATGTTGGTTATTGTGGGGGTCGGTCTGCTTATCGGCGCGGCTGTAACAAATTCCCATATTGAAAACAGCCGCCCCGTCGCCGCAAGGGTGGTTGATAACGTCAAAGTGCGGTCTAAGGGACATTCGACAAGGCATAAGAAAATGCTGTACGCTCCCGTTTACGAGTATACCGACGGCGGCGAGACAAAGACGTACCAAAGCAGCGTTTCAACATCAAACGCTCAGGAAATCGGCGCGGAGGCTACCCTGTACATTTCGGACGACGGCAAGGTTTACGAAGGCTCGGGCACGTTTATAATGCTTTTGGTGGGAATAATCCTCGCGGTCGTTGGGGGCGTGTTCGCGTTCGTCACGGTGTGGCTGTCACGAAAAATATCTGCGGAAACGGGAGGAAATGAGTTATGATGACGATGTTTACGGGCATTGGCGTACTGTTTACGCTTATCGGCTTGGGCGTGATTATCGGCGGACTTGTTCAGCGAAATTCCATAAAAAACAGCCGCGAGGTAAACGCGACAATTGTTGAAAATATCGAGACAAAACGGCGCAGGCAGGGCGACAGCCACGATTTCGGAAGTCAGACCGTACACGGTACGGTGACCTACTACACCCCCGTTTACGAGTATTACGACGGCGGCGAGACAAAGCGGTACAAAAGCTCCGTGTCCTCAACGGCGCATAAGCCCGTGGGGACGGAGGAAACGCTGTACATCTCCGAGGACGGAAAGGTAAGGAGCAAGGCGGGCTCGTCCTTTATGTTTTTGTTCGGAGGGGTTTTCGCGCTTGTGGGCGTGGTTTTTGCTGCTGTTTCGCTTATACTTCAAGGAGGAATGCGGTAATGAACGAGGAAAAATTCACGGGCAAGGCGGACGCGTACGACAAATACCGTCCCTCATACCCTGCGGAGCTTATTGATTGGCTTTACGAGAAAACCCGTGCGGAAACCGTGGCGGACGTCGGCGCGGGGACGGGTATTTTCACAAAATGCCTGTCCGTAAAGCCTTGGATAATCACCGCCGTCGAGCCTAACGGGGATATGCTGGAAAAGCTGCGGGGGAACGTATCGGGCATTGAAATTATTAACGCGCCTGCGGAGAATACGGGTATTGCGCCCGCAAGCGTTGATTTAGTTACGGCGGCGCAAGCGTTTCATTGGTTTGACAGGGAGAAATTCAAGGCGGAATGTATGCGTATTCTTGCCCCAAACGGGCGGCTTGCGCTGGTTTGGTACAACCACGGCAAAAACGGTTTTACGGACAGGCGGGACGAAGTTTTTCTGAAATACTGCGGAATGTGCAACAGCGTTGAGTATCATAAAAATCCCGTCAGCCGCGAAAGTCTTTTGGAGAGCGGGTATTTTTCCGAGGTTGAATATTTCCGCGCGGATTACGGAATGAATATGACCGAGGAACAGTTTGCGGGGTACTCGGTTTCACATTCCTACTCGCTGAAAAAGGGGGACGGGAATTACGAAAAATTTGTATTTGCCCTGCGTGAGGTGTTTGCGGAATTTCAGCGCGGCAACGCGGTGGAACTGCCTTTGGCGGCGGAGTGCTTTTTGGGGAAATTTTAAAATCTTAAAAATAAAACTTTTGTAGGGGCGGGGTTTCCCCGCCCGCAGGGTTAAAACAGCGTAATGTTATGGCGGGACGGGAAACCCGTCCCCTACAAAAGTTGTGCGTATTTTTAGAGGATTGCTGTAATAATGACGGGACGAAAACACGTACCGCAAAAAAATATAATAAAATTCAGGAGGACTAATTATGATCACAAAAACAATCAAAGAGGAACTTAACAGTATGGAGTACCACGGCAGGGGTATTCTTATCGGGAAATCGCCCTGCGGTAAAAAGGCAATTATCGCCTACTTCATTATGGGCAGGAGCGTGAACAGCCGCAACCGCATTTTTGCGGAGGACGGCGAGGGCATCCGCACGCAGGCTTTCGACCCCGCAAAGCTGACAGACCCCCATTTGGTGATTTACGCGCCCGTCCGCGTTATGGGCAACAAAACTATCGTCACCAACGGCGACCAGACCGACACGATTTACGACCTTATGGACAAGCAGCAGACCTTTGAGCAGTCCCTGCGCACCCGCGAGTTTGAGGACGACGCTCCCAACTACACGCCGAGAATTTCGGGAATTGTCCACCTTGACGAGGGTATGAATTTCGCCATGTCCATTCTGAAAAGCGCGGACGGGGACGCTTCTTCCTGTCAGAGGTATACCTTTGCGTACAGCGACCCTATCCCGGGCAAGGGCAAGTTTATTCACACCTACAGCGGCGCGGGCGACCCTCTCCCCAGTTTCGAGGGCGAGCCGAAAAATGTTGAGATACCCTGTATGAAAATTGACGAGCTAACTCAGCACATTTGGGAAAATCTCAACGCCGACAATAAGGTGTCGCTGTTTGTGAGGTATATTGATATTGAGACGGGAGAGTATGAAAGCAGAATTGTTAATAAGAATGTGTAGTGTCATTATTTTTTATGGCGCACTTATATTGTAAATCTAAGTTTTATTTCTCTCAACTTAACTGTAACACTGGTTTGGCTTTTCCGCTGCTCTTTTTTACTTTTGTTACGGTTCTATTGTAATCCTACAGGTTGAGCAGCAAAGATCATGTGCTAAGCCAGTTGACAAATCTAAAAAAATATGATATAATTTTTTTATTAAACAGTCCTGCTGTATTGCAAGGGCGGAACGGAGGAATTTATGCATCATACAGGATTGCCTGCCGCAAAGGCGCTTGAAAAGCTCAAAGAGGGAAATAAACGTTATCTTAACGCTGAACAGAATCCCGGAGACGTGTCCGAAGAAATCAGAAAAAAGACCTGCGATGAGGGACAGTTCCCTTACGCTATCGTCATTACCTGCTCGGATTCAAGGGTGATTCCCGAAGCGGTTTTCTCAGCAGGAATAGGTGAGATCTTTACGATACGCGTAGCGGGCAACGTAATGGATAACCACCAGCTCGGAAGCGTACAGTACGCCGCGGAGCACCTCGGCACAAGACTTGTGGTAGTGCTCGGTCACACTCACTGCGGAGCGGTCGGCGCGGCTATGGGCAGCGGCGAACCGGAGGAGTATGTAAAAACAATTACCGACGAGATCAAAAAGGCAATAGCGGGAGAAACCGACGAAAATTCCGCCTGCCGCAAGAACGTTGAAAGAAGCGTTGAGCTTATAAGAGAGCGCCTCGGATACAATGGCGGAGACGATACTGCGGTCAGCACAATCGGCGCTGTTTACGATATCGAAAGCGGCAAGGTTGAGTTCCTCAGAACTGCGGTAACTGCATAATACAGATTAGCCGTGACTGCTGCGGTAAGCTGTTTGCGGTGCTCGCGGAACAACGAGGACGATTATTGAGGCATTACCGGCATCCCGCCAAAAACTGCACCGTGCGGTTAATTACATAACAGCACGGTGCATTGGTATATCCGCAAAGACACACCAAATATTTATTTTCGCGGTCTGCTTTTTTCGCACGTTAATGACCGCTTTTTTATTAATACTATATTTGTTTTTCCTTTTTGTTTCCGCCGACCCCAATTTTTACGATGGAGGACGAAGCAAATCATCCGAATTAACATACCGCGTTTTATACGGAAACCGATATCCTTTTCACGGCGGAAACAAGCGCGCGGACTTCCTTTTCGGAATTGAACACCGACGGAGAAAACCTCACCGTTCCGTCGGGAACAGTCCCCAAAGACGTATGGGCAAGCCCCGAGCAGTGAAGTCCTCCCCTGAGGGCAAAACCCATATCGCTGAGCTTAGCCGCCGCTTCGTTGGCTGTAAGTCCCGCGATATTAAAGGACACCACGGGAAGATAACTATGCACCCTGTCGTCGCGGTAAACTGTCACGTTTTCGATTTTTTTGATCTCATGTATAAATACGCGGCAGAGCCTGTTTTCGTGTTCGTATATTCTTTGAATGCCCAGTTTTTTTACAAACCTTATTCCCGCGCCCAGACCGATAGCTCCCGCAGTGTTTACCGTTCCCGCTTCAAGTCTGTCGGGCATTACGTCGGGCTGATCCCTTTCCATGGACGCGCTGCCCGTTCCGCCCTCCATTATGGGATTTATTCCGTACTTTCCGTCCGTGACGAGAAGTCCCGTCCCGCTCGGTCCGTAAAGCGACTTATGTCCCGCGGTGCATAAAATATTTATCCCGTCGGAAAGGCTTACGGGGATCACTCCGCACGCCTGTGCGCCGTCGGCGATAAAGCAGATACCGCGCTTTCGGCAAAGCTCCGCTATACGGGCGAAAGGAAGTATCTGCCCCGTAACGTTGCTGCCGAGCGTACAGACGATCACCCTCGTGTCGGGGGTGATAAGCCTTTCAAAATTTTCGGCTGTCTCGCCGTCGTCTGGACTTACCTGCGCCACGCTGTAGCTGCACGTTCCCTTTGACAGGGCGTGAACGGGGCGCAGCACCGAGTTGTGCTCAAGGGAGGAAATAATTATATGACACCCCGCGGGAGCCGCGCCCTTTATCGCCGCGTTGAGTGCGTGGGTGCAGTTCTGCGTAAAGACAACGTTATCGGGTTCCGCGCCGAAAAATTTGGCGGCGGCTGTCCGCGCGGAGTAAACGGCTTCGGCGGTTTCTATGGATATCCTGTGACCGCTTCTTCCGGGATTGCCGCCGTAACGGTTCATAGCCTCAAACACGGCTTTTTTCACAACGTCGGGCTTCGGGAACGAGGTCGCGGAATTGTCAAAATTTATCATTGCGTTAAAAGCCTCCATATTCCGAAGGTATGATTTTCATATTCATATCGGATCATTGGACTTCCGTGACGGCTTTGTATTTTATTCCGCTGCTTTCGAGACAGGTCAGAGCCGTCTCAATATCTCCCGCAACGGTAACGCTGTAGCCGCAGCCCGAAGCAAGATTTCGGGGAGTGCGCGCCACCTCGGCGTAAATCGCCCTGCCGCGCAGCGCAGCTTTCGCTTTCATTGCGGTTGTGACCGAAACAAAAGAGATAATATATTTTTTCATGGATATGACCGTTTTCCCGCACGGAAAAACGCGTCCTCCTTTCTTCCGATGTTTTGCGGTTTTGCGTAGACGAAATTCCGAACGGCTGCGAGGAAAAACAAACTCGGTTATCCGTCCTCTCCGTTATCGGAAAATTTTTCTCGTAAAAGAAAAACGCAGGATGGGAGCCGCTTCAGGCAATGCTCCTGCCCCTGCATTATAGTATGCCGATCGTTTGGGATAGGTGAAAGGTCAGCCGCCTGTTTTCACAAGCAGGCAGACCGCGTGAGCGGCGATACCCTCCCCCGTTCCCGTAAAGCCCAGACCCTCCTCGGTGGTAGCCTTTACGCTTACCCGGGATACATCGCACCCTGCCGCCGCCGCGATGTTTTCCCGCATTTTTCCGATATGCGGCGCAAGCTTCGGGGATTGGCATATTGCTGTGCAGTCGATATTTCCCACGCTGTAACCGTTTTCCGCGATAATTTCCGCGACCCTTTCAAACAGGGCGGTACTGTCCGCGCCCTTGTATTCGGGAGACGTGTCGGGAAAAAGCTTGCCGATGTCCCCCAAAGCAAGCGCACCCAGCATAGCGTCCATGACCGCGTGGACGAGCACGTCCGCGTCGGAATGCCCCAGCAGACCTTTTTCGTGCGGTATCTCAACGCCGCCGAGGATAAGCTTCCGTCCCTCCGCAAGCCTGTGAACATCGTAGCCGTGTCCTATTCTTATCATTGCAAATTCTCCGTTCATGCATAAATTCCGGTTTTTCAAATCGTATAAAAATTGTCCGGAAATTCAAAATAAAGTAATTATAATAACGCCGGTTATCAATAATAATTACGCATGTTATATAACACACTTAAATAAAATAACATGCATTACATAACCTGCATAATATTTTTAAGAAAAACCTCCGCGACCGCCATGTCCTCGGGGGTGGTGATCTTGATATTGCGGTAATCGGAAAGTGTCAGATTTATTTTCGCTCCCACCGCTTCGGCAAGCTGACAATCGTCGGTAAAATCAAGCTCGTTGTCGCGGGCAAAGTTTATTCCTTTGACGTATATGTCCCTGCGGAAAATCTGCGGGGTCTGAATGGCGAAAAGCTTCCTGCGGTCGAGAGTATCCGTTATCATGCCGCCGTCGGCAAGCTTGATGGTGTCTTTGACGGGAACTCCCAGCACCGAACCGCCGAACACTGACGCGTCTCTTATGCAGGTTCTTACGCAGTCGGGATCGACCAGCGGACGCGCCCCGTCGTGGACGGCGATATAGCGGGTCGTCTTGTCGGTCTCCATAAACGCCGCGAACACCGACTGCTGACGGGTTTCCCCGCCCTTTACGGCGCACTTGAATTTTGTGATACCGTATTTTTCCGCAAGCTCCCCGAACAGCGGGACGTCCTGCTCCCGCGCGGAGACCACGATCTCCGTCACTTGCTCTATCCCTTGAAATGCGAGCATGGAGCGCACCGCCACGGGTATTCCGTCAAGCTCCAGAAGCTGCTTGTTCACTCCGTTCATGCGGGTCGATCCGCCCGCACAGGCAATTATCGCCGACACCGTTATCTCGTTCATACGTGCTCCTTTCCGCGCTCAGAGGACTTCCTTGAAGCTTCCCAAAAATCTGAAAAAAGTCATTTCATTTTCCAGATCGCGGAGCAGGGAGACCACCTTTACGTCGGAACAGCTCCCCTTGAAATCAAGGTAGAACAGCACCTCAAAGTCGCTGCCCGCAATGTTTTTGCTCTCGATTTTCGTAAGATTAAGCCCCGCGACGGCAAATTTTGTCAGCATTCTGTAAAGCGAGCCGGGGGTGTTGGGAATTGCAACGCAAACGCTGACGGTATCCGCGTCGGCGGGAGCTGTGTAGTCCCTCGAAAAGCAGATGAACCGCGTGTAATTGGGGTAGGCGTCTGCAATGCGGTCGTTGAGTATCTTCAGACCGTACAGCTCCGCGCAAGCTTTCGAGCATATGCACGCCGCCTCGGGATCGTTTTTCTCCCTGACATATTCCGCTGAAAGCGCGGTGTTTGCGTATTCGCGGCGGGTAAGTCCGTGCTCCTTTATGTACTCCGAGCACTGGGAGAGAGCCTCCTCCTTGGAGTAGACCCGCTTCACGCTTTCGAGCGAGGCGCATTCAGCGGCGGCAAGGCAGTGGTTTATCTCCACCCGCACCAGCGAGCAAATATTGAAGCAGTGCTTGGACATAAGGCTGTATGTCTCGGAAATAGTCCCGACGGTAGAATTTTCCAAAGGAAGTATGCCGTAGTCCGCGTCGCCGCTTTCAACAGCGTTGAAAACGTCCTCGAACTCGTGGTAAAAAACGGCGGGCTTGTCGCCGAAAAGCTTTTTGCAGGCGGCTTCGGAGTACGCCCCCGTCGTCCCCTGACAGGCTATCTTGACAGCGTTTTCGGGTATGAACGGCTTGGGCGAGAACAGCTTGTGAGTGCGCTCTATCTCGGCGTTTTGCAGACATTTGCTGATATCCATAATGCTTTGGAACAGCATAGCCGAGCCGTCCCGCAAATTTTCGGGAGAATTTGCTCTGACCCGCTCTATGACCTGTTTTTCACGGTCGCCTTGCAAAACGGGGAGACTGTGTTCCTTTTTGTATTCCGCAACATTGCGGCAGACCTCCATGCGTTCCGAGAATAGCTTTAGTATTTGACCGTCGATATCGTCGATTTGGTTTCTGAGTTCCTGTAAATCCATTTAAAATGTCCTCCGGTATTTTTTAGATTTCGTAATGTTAAGCAGTCGGTAAAGCGGTAAATTGTAATTTGCAGCAGAACATGTAACGAGTATTGGGCGGCGAAGCCGCGACTAAAAGTTTCGCCCGCCTTTTCAAAGGCGGCAGGTTTCCAAAGGGCGGCGCCCTTTGGTCGCCCTCCGCAGAGGGCGAAATTCCCCTCCCCGCGCCCGCAGGCGCATTCGTCCGAAACGGAGCAGGAGGTGAGAAA
>JAMPIC010000001.1:140230-248978 GCA_023663025.1 Prevotella sp. | reverse complement strand
TCATATACTATAACCTCCGTTCTTGAATTTTGAAAAGCTATAAGTTGCTTCTCACAGTTATAATATATGATTGTCTTTTTGAAGGCTGTCAATGTTTATCTGAAAAAAATAATGATAGAGAACATAAGCGTGGTAGTGATACAGAAATTTTTCAAAATATTGTTAAACAGACAAACACAACGGATTATAAAGGTAAGAGCAGGCTCACGCAGTTGACAGGAACCTGCTTTTTACTGTTATAACAGCGTTTTGGGTAATTATATGTCATATCGAAACCATTTGCATAAACAGGGCAAGGCATATTAAATTTCTTGCATTATTCCGAAAGTGTTATATTCCCATTTTCCGCTTTGATAATTTTTCCTTTTGATATTCCTGTTCTTACAGCATATTCGACCGAGTTTTCAATAACGCCGCCTATTCTGGAATATCCGAATTTTTTTGCCGTTTCCCTTATAAGATCGGTTTCGGAAAGACTTATTTGCTCGCGCAGCACCTTGGTTACCGCGTTTATGATTTCCTGCGGTGCAATGTCGTCCATGCTTCTTTTTCCCGATTCGGTATTATCAACGCGGTAACCTTCGTATTTATCGGGATTTGGGCTGACTGCCGCTCTGTTCATTGCACCGCCGTAACCGAAAGCGCTTTTAAGTTCATCGGCGAAGGCTTTGCATGAAACCGTTTTGCTGGCGAGAGCTTCGGAGTTTTTTGAATTCATTGCGCAGTTCCAAAGAATATGAGGATATTCCGATATTGCTGCGGTGGTCGCTGTAAGCTGTGACGAGTCGGCGCTCATGGGTACAGCCGTGTCCGAAGTATCAAATTCCGTATCTATATTTTCTGAAGATATATTCAATTCTTCCGTAGTACATGTCATTGTTCCCTCAATCGCAGAAAACATTATGGAAAAATCAGCCTTTTTAACCTGTTTGTCACTAATCGGTAGCTAATAATTTGTTGTTTAAGATTACTGTGAAACAACATAATCACACAAATTTAATAAATGATATTGACAAATGTACGCATATTGTGTATAATGATGGTAAAAAATAAAGGAGGCGGTATGTATGTTATTTATGCCAACCGTTAAGGATATTATGACAGAAAAAGCAACGGATTTCGTTTTCGGCAAATTTACCGAGGTGTTAAAGGATAAAGAGTTAAAGGACAAATTTAAAATTGCTTCACAAAAATATTTTGATGAAATATTTGAAAATTGTGATTTATCGGAAGAATTTGATTTTGAGGCGGTAGAAACATATTTACTGAATAATTTGGATAATAAGATCATCTCAATATTTTATAATATTAAAAATATCGGACGCGAAGGACGGGACAGCATACGGGAAGATATTTTGCGCGAAGCCGCTTCGTTCGGTAAAGGAAATAAAAAAGCTATATGCAAGTATTGCAATTCCATAATTGATTTTGTGGGAGCTTGCTTGCACGATAAAATTTCAGACAGCGATAAAATTCTTGCTTCCGAGATTACTTCGGTCACAAATGAATATTATAAACAATTAGTTGGTAAAATTGGTGATATAGAAGATATTGGACGTAATTTTTTAAACAAAATCGAATATCTTGATTCTTTTGCAGAGCAGATAGATAATACAGGACTCCCAAGAGCAATAACCACAAGTAAATTCAGTTATGCAAATCCCGCTGTTGGATTTTACGGCAGAAATATCGAGCAGGAGGAAATAGAAAAGTTTATGTCAGATGCCCGTCCTTTGCTGTTTTGGTCTGTTACCGGACGCGGCGGGGTAGGCAAGAGCAAATTTGCTCTGTATGTTTGTAAAAAATACAAACAAGAAAATTGGAAAGCCGTATGGCTAAATAAAAACAAAGTTGAAAATATAAACGGAGTAAAACGCAATGAAGGATACAATAAGCCTTTATTGATTGTATGCGACTATGCGGGTGAATATGTCGAATCTATCAGAACGTTGCTGCTTAATCTTTTACGCACTGCAAAATGCAAAATAAGAGTACTGTTGCTTGAACGCTCGGGTTATACCCCGGCTTCCGACGCCGGTAACTTTATATATTCTGATGTATGGTATAACCGTTTATTGTCAGGACACAACAGCGACGATATGAAAGAAATAGAATATCGAACCGCTTCTTTAAACTTAGATGATTATATTTTAACCGATGAAAATATGTATAACATTCTTGATGATTTTTCAGAGAAAAAGCTGTCCGAAGAAGATAAAAAGAATATTGTGAATTTTACAAAAAACAGATTGAATAGCGTATCCGATAAAAATAATTTGTCACATTCCGAAGAACGCTGCTTGTTTTTACTGTTTACGGCAGACGCGTTTCTTAACGGAAATGATTACAGCTGTTGGGATACAAGTAAACTTATGGACAAATATACGGAACGTTTTAAGGCAAATTTAGAAGTGCATTACAGCAAAAATATATGTAAAAGCGCCTATACGCTTTTAGCTGTCGCTTCCGCAATAGGAACAATAAATACGGAAAACGCTGATACCGAAAGTATTTTTGGATATTACATTTCACCGCTAAAAGACGGGTTAAGCTATAACTTTGATACCAACGATTTAAAAATATTCCTTAGCGCATTATGTGAAAAAGACGCAGCAGATTTAAATATTTATCCTATGCTTCCTGACCTTGTGGGTGAATTTTTCTTTATTGATACATTCAATAGAATTAGTCCTGAACATAAACGTGAATGGTATACAATATTTTGTTCCGAAAGATATCAAGGTTATTTTTGCGGCTTTTTAAGAAGGTGCTTGAATGATTGGCATTCACTTAAAAAATTTCAAAATATTATAAAAGATTTGTTTGAATTTGTAAAAGCAAATAACTATAGAGGATTTATAGGCGAATGTGTTAATAAATCTTTCTTTATAGGTTTATCATATTACTACACATTAACCGAGAGTAATTTACTGTGGCTAAAGGACATATTGTTGAGTGGCAAAAATAAAAAATGTTATTTAGAATATACTTATGTACTTGTCAATGCGACTACTGAAATGCACAATGCTGATGACAGATTAAAAATAGCAAATCAGATAAAAGATGAAATATTAAGTAAGTACGGGACTGATGAAATTGCTTTGCGGTATGCGATGGTACTTGTCAATGCGACTTTTAAAATGTCAAATGCTGATGACATATTGAAAATAGCAAATCGGATAAAAGATGAAATATTGAGCAAGTATGGTACTGCTGAAATTGCTTTACGGTATGCGAGGGTACTTGTTAATGCGACTGCTGAAATGCCCGATGTTGATGACATATTGAAAATAGCAAATCAGATAAAAGATGAAATATTGAGCAAGTATGGTACTGATGAAATTGCTGAACAATATGCGATGGCACTTGTTAATGCGACTTTTAAAATGTCCAATGCTGATGACATATTGAAAACAGCAAATCGGATAAAAGATGAAATATTAAGTAAGTACGGGACTGATGAAATTGCTGAACAATATGCAATAGCACTTGTCAATGCGACTTTTAAAATGTCCAATGCTGATGACATATGGAAGATAGCAAATCGGATAAAAGACGAAATATTAAGTAAGTATGATACTGCTAAAATTTCTGACTTATATGCAACTGCACTTGACAACGCAAATGCCAAAGTGTCAAACGATGATAAAAAGTGACCCAAATTTCATAAGTAAAAGCATACCCCGCAGGCAACCGCCTGCGGGGTTATAATTTTATTACTCCTTGTTTTTAATCTGTTCAGCACATCAAGCGGCTTAGGCGGATAGGGCAAACACAGCTTTCCCGTATTCTCCCGCAAAGATATAACCTCATTCTCCGTATAGAAAATAGTCGTGAGGTTCCGCAGACCCGCACTGCCGCCGATGATCTGAACGTCAAGCACGTTGACAACCGCCACCTATTGGTAACGGCACTTACGCCGTCTCCCGCATTTTATGAGCATTTTTCCGAAATTGCTTTTATCATCAAAAGCTTTTGCTCTTTCGTCCACGGCTGCTTTTTTATGTATGCGGCAACGCTGTCGCCGTGAGCTTCCGCAGCTCTTTTTTTAAGCTCACCTTTTTTATCCGTACCCGATGGAAGATGTACTATAATCTTCATGTAAAGACCTCCTTATCCTTAATATAAATAATATTGGTACAGACCGCGCATTATTCGCTGTCATCATAATAATATACAACCCTAACGCAGTATTATTCGGTGCGCAGCTTAATAAAACACCATACATTAGCAGGGATACCGTCAACACGTTTCTTTTGATTGCTTATTTTGGGAAGCGCTTTGTGGAGTTCCTTGCTGAATGTATTGGCATTGGGTATCGCTTCCATACCGTTCTCCCAGCAGAATGTGCGGTACTGTTCATATAATTTGGTTACCGGAACAAAGTCGTTTTCATTTGCGGTAACTTCACACATTTGATTTGCAAACGTTTTGCAAAGGCTTGATCGAGATAATTAAGCTGCAGAGTATAATTTGTGCCGAACAGAAGCTGTCCCTGATAAGTAAATGTAAAGTTGCTCATGTACTTTATTTCCCCGCTTACGGTATCTCCTCCGGACAGACTTTTCAGCATTGCCGCAGTTGCGGCGTCAATAGGTGTAGACGGCAGATCCATGCAAATATTTACAGCGGAATTTACCAGACTTGTACCTATAAATCTGTCGGTTAATTTCTGCGGCGAAAAAGAAGTAACATTTTGGTCTGCGATCGGTTCCTTTACTATATCGCCAAATACAGATTTTCCGGTATCTCCCTCGCCGGCAAGCACCACTATTCTTTTAGCTTTGGTGTCGTTGCACAGCAGCAGCCCCAAAACCTCCCATATGCGCCGGATCAAAAGCGGATCTCCGTTCGCCAAATCATAAATATATTTGCCGAAAACAGGAGTATCGCAATTGGAACATGAAACGAGGGACGCGCTTAAAGCGTGCAGATTATAATTTTGCGGACTATGCCGTTCTATGTTGCGCGAGTCAAGATTAAATACGCAATTTTTAAACATCACCTTGTTTCTGACGCTTTCGGGGGCAAACTCAACAGATGCAGCGTCGGTCAGAATGAACCGTGCAATATCCTTTATGTAATTGGACTTGCCATTTCTGGTCGTTTCATCATAAAGCTTGTTCCTGATAAGCCGATAGAGCGCAGGCATATCAAACAGTTTATAATACGTTCCTTGATAAACGTACAACGCATTGTTGTGCTGAACAATTTGGGTTGTTCTCATTATACGTTCGGCAGCTTTGGCTGCGTTGAAACGTTCTTTTTCCGGCAATGCAGGAGAAGGCTTCGCTTCGATCGCGCTTGTCTGCTGCGGATCAACAGCTTTTATAAGATTTATCTGCGGAAAAAAGGAACTGTAACTTTTAATAACCGGATACTGCACGGTTTCGGTATATATCGCAGGGACATATTTACAACCAATAACTGTCCCGGTTAAGGCGTTTAATTGTGTGTCCGGAACTGTGATGACATCCTGTAATAATCCATTTGGGGCAGCGATTTTCATGAAATCGTCGTAATTGTCTACGGTTTCTACCATCTCTATAGGAGATTCATAGCCTTCTTCAGCCGATTGCGGTATGGAAATCGCTACGCTTTGAATTGAGCCGTTTTCAAACCTCTCAGCTATTGCTTTTATGTTGTTTTCTGTCTTTGGGACATGACTTCCGTCAGGTAGAATTGCTGTCACTGCTGTAGTGTTTTCATTGTCTGTGCCTACGAAAACGATGGGGGTTTTTAAGGATTTGTCCATAAGATCACTGACCTTTCGTGTGTTTTGTTTATGCACTATGTAAAAATATCTGCTTTTGAACATGAGTGGATTTCAACACATATGGTTGAAAAACCATCTTTTAACATTTCCAGAAGATATTTTTATGTGACACTATAAATATTACAACGATTTTTTTAAATGTGAACCCACTCAAAAAACATTAGGGTGGGTTGACAAAATATAAAAAAAGTGATGTAATTAATTATTTAAATATATATGAGGTGGTATTATGCTGTTTGATAGAATTGATTCTGACCTGAAAAATTTTCCTGAAGATCTTCGGGAATTCATTTATAATATTGATGTGGGTATGTCATTAAATGATATATTTGAGGAATTGTTTTCTTTTTTTTAAATACTTATGGATCAATTGAAATGTTTTGACCCGCGTAGAGAAGTATATTGCGGGTTTACTCTGTGTTTGTCAAGTAAAATCTACATAAAAAGGGCTCGAAAAAGTACATAAGCCGTCAGCACAGCGGGGGCTTGATAAATACATAAAAAGAGCTTCATATAAATTCCCGCCAAAATTGAGCTCCGCTTTGCAAGATGAGGATTGATTATCCTAAGTATCTGCTGACGCTTGATGAAGTTCTCGGATCGGCTGATTATGACGGCATTAAAAAGATAAACATTCCGGATTGGCTTTCCGACAAATAGCGTTTTGCGGAAATTTGTTCGCCGTTCCGCGTTCCGAATGCAGTAAAAACTATTATATTATTATATTTATTACGCGATAGACAGTATATAATACGGTTTTAACCGATACCGGAACGCAGAACACGGAACAATTTCTTTATATTTCACGTTTTTCAAGCATTATTCTGCGCATAAATCCAATAGAATAATTTCTCGAAATCATTCAAAAAATATTGACACATCGCTCCGCATATGTTATAATAACTGCGAGGTGATAACATTAAATGGAACGTAAAATTGTCGATAAACTTCTCAAATGGAAGGACAGTCCGCGCAGAATGCCCCTGCTGCTGTACGGTGCAAGACAGGTCGGCAAGACTTACACGGCGTTGTCTTTCGGTAAAAAATATTACAAAAATACCGTTTATTTCAATATGGAAGATTCTGCCGAGGTCGCCGCGATTTTTGAACGCGATTTTGATACCGGACGTATTGTCCGCGAACTTTCCGCAAAAAGCAGCCAAAGTATTTTCCCGGGGGACACGCTTATAGTTTTTGACGAAATACAAGCCTGCGAAAGGGCGTTGACTTCGCTTAAATATTTCTGTGAAAAAAGCAATGAGTACCATATCATTGCGGCGGGAAGTCTGCTCGGCGTCGCCGTAAACCGTGAAAAATATTCGTTTCCCGTCGGTAAGGTCGAAATGCTGAATATGTATCCTTTGGATTTTGAGGAATTTTTGTGGGCGCTTGGGAAAAAAGATATCTGCGAATTGATACGAAAATCGTATGAAACCATGTCCCCGCTGTCGCTGCACGATACCGCGATGGACTTGTACAAAACCTATCTCGTCGTCGGCGGAATGCCGAAAGCTGTTTTGGACTACGTTGAAACAAAGGACTTTAATTTTGTCATTGATACGCAGAAAAATCTCAATAACTCGTATATTGCCGATATGGCTAAGTATGCGTCGCCGCAGGAAACCGCAAAAACAATGGCGGCGTTTGCGAGTATTCCCGCGCAGCTTGCGAAAGAAAATCATAAATTTCAATACAAAGTGATTAAAAGCGGTGCGCGAGCTTATGATTATGAACCGTCGCTGGATTGGCTGAAAGCGGCGGGAATAATCAACAAATGCGTGCTTGCGAAAGAGGGAAAGCTTCCGCTGTCCGCATATGCCGATAACGGAAGCTTTAAGGTATATATGGTCGATACGGGACTTCTGTGTTCAAAGTTCGGAATAATCGCAAATGCCGTGACGAACAGTCCTCACAGCTTTGACGGTTTCAAGGGTGCGCTTGCCGAAAATTATGTTATGCAGGCTCTTGCCGCAAACGGCATTCAGCCGTATTATTGGAATTCCGGCGGAAAAGCCGAGCTTGATTTTCTGTTTCAGGACGGCAGCGGAAACATCATTCCGCTTGAATGCAAGTCCGCCGAAAACGTCAGATCAAAAAGTCTGAACATCTATATTTCGCGGTACAACCCGATTTATTCAATAAGAGTTTCGGGCAAAAATTTCGGCTTTGAAAATAATATAAAAAGTATTCCTCTTTATGCGCTGTTTTGTTTGTCTGTTTAAATTTTACGAATTTATAAAAAATAATCCGCCCGCAAATATTTTTGCAGGCGGATTTTCCGTTCAGTATATAAATTCGCAGCTCTTGATTTCGTTTAAAATCCGACGCATTGCCGAGGGGCTGCACAGCATTTCCTCAATTTCAAATTCATCGTAACCGAAATCGATCAAGTCCATAATATCATCCGGCGCAATGCCGAAAAAACGAGCGTATTCCGTCAATTTATCAAGATAAAAATATTCATCCTCACAAAAATAACCGCCGTAATAATTGCCGCAAAAATCAAATTTGCACACGTCGATAACGCCGTCCGAATTGATTTTCAAAATATCTCCGCAGTCAATATTTATCTTTGCGAAATTTGAGATATTCAGTTTTTTCAAAGCTTTTTTCAGAATTTCGTCGGTGCTTGCGTAAAGGTAAAATCCGCTGAATTTATACAGCGCAAGAGGATTATCTCCCTTGATAAAATATAGATCGCTGCGGTCGTTCAGGACAGTAAAACAAAAAGAACCCTTGACTTTTTCAGCCATATTTTTCAGGCTTGCAAAGTCAAGGGAATTTTCTTTTTCTATCAGCTGCACCGCGGCGTAACTGTCTGTCTGAATACGTGTTTGCGGAAGCTTTTCATCTTTACGCAAAATAAAATCGTTGTACAGAACGCCGTTGTGGGCAAGAGCAAATTTCATTTTATCAACGCTTCCGAAAAAAGGGTGATTGTTGTAATTAAGCTTCTCCGACCCTTGCGTGGTCATTCGGGTGTGTCCCATAATAACCTTTGCTTCAGCGGGAATTTTATAGCTGAGCTGATGTGCCGGGAGCGGTCTTTTGTAAATATTTAAACGCCCGTACGCGTTGTATGCAATTCCCGTGGCGTCCGTTCCGCGCACCTCGCATTCTTCCGATAAAACCGAAATTATCCTGTTTTTATCGTGTGCGGAAAAACGTCCCGCATAATCTATCAATCCAAATAAACAGCACATTTATTCGTCCTCCTCAATTTCCACAGGCTCATTCACATACAGCCTGCGCTCTTTCAGATATTTAATTAATTCGGGTTCCAAAATACTTGCGGCAAAATCGCACCAGTTGAGAGCAGTGATTTCTTCGTCCGTCATATTAATAGAAATATCGCAGATTTTATTTACCAACTGCAGAGCTGCAATCAGCGTATTGTACTTTAAAGTACCGCGGAAAATTCGGAATTCTATGGTTGAATAATTTGTAAGATTTACGCAGCAGTACCGTCCCGAATAATTCTTTTTCGCATTGTCAAAAGTGGCTTTGGGATTATCCTTTATACCGTAACGAGCCGCCCACCGCGCAAGCTGACTTTCAGTTCTTTGTGAAAATTTCAAAAGCTCCTGCCAAAATCTTTCCACAAAAAACAGTACCCTTGAAATACGTTCTTCCTGTTCGCTGCGGGTATCTCCGAACGCGGTGCGGTTGATATGGATATGCAGTCCGCAAGTTGTCGTTTTATGGGAACGGTATCCCAATTGAACCGCTTTTTCCATAATTCCCCGCCAAGGCATTTGCGCGGAATGGTATTCCAAAGTCATCGGGTGAGTGACAATTTCCATACCGTTTGCAAGACTTCCGTCATGCTTGATATAAATTTTTCGGCGATCGCCGGTGTTTGCGATTTCCGCAATTTTACCCGCATTGGAATTATCGTCACCGCCGCCGTCTATTTCAAGTTCAACACCGAAAAATCTTCCGCCGTCGCCGTAAAATATCGGTTTGGGCTTGTAACCGTAGTTGTGAATATATTCGCATTTGCTGCGTTCGTGATAGCATTCGCGGCAGTAAGGATAATCCTCGCTGTCGTCAAAATAATAGGCGTCGTCATAGTGAATAGTCCTGCCGCAGTGCTCGCAGTTTGTGTAATGATCGTCGTAGCAGGATTGGCACAGCGTTCTGCTGCAATCCGCCGCGTCGTCCTGCCAAATCCTTTCACCGCAGTGCTCGCAAACTATGGTTTCTTCCTCGTAACAATTGTCGCATAAATTCTGTCCGTCAAAATGATTTATCTCGTCATCGTTGTAGGTGTAGCCGCAGTGGGCGCATAAAAAACTCATTTTTCGATCCTCCAAAAATAAAAATGGGGCAAGCCGAAGCCGGCTTGCCCGTAAATAAAATGAAATTTTAAAATATCACCTCCAAAAAATTGACCCATAGCAAAAGCTATGGGTCGGGGTAGTTTTCGATAATCGAATCAATAACCGCGCATAGAATTTCCGCAGCGGAAACAATTATCATGCCGATAATTTTTCTTGCTGCGCTTTCCGAAATTGTCTCACTCAAAAGCGAACGGACGGAAAAATCCGATGATCATTTCGAGCAGTTTCTTGATTGCTTTCAGGATCTTTTTCATCATATATTTACCTCCTTGTTTTGATGAAGCTGTGCTTCTCATTGGTATAATATATGATTGTGGGACTTTAAATCAGCAAAAAACTTCACACACTTTAACTGTAAAAAATCTTAACATATTGTATTAAAACTACAGGAATAGATCCTGCGAACCCACTTTAACTTCAGGTGTCAATTTTACAGCCACTCCACTGTCTTTATCCCACACACATTCCAATAACATTATCGTGGTGCCGTCCTGCTTAAAAAGCAAAGTTTTAGGTGTTACTATCTGAGCCAGTTCGGATATCTTTGATATATTCCTTGCTCCTATCCAGTGCACAGATAAGTCTTGAAGATTTTGATTGATATAATTTTTTAACTGTTCGCCGATTATACCAATCATCGCCGGTTCATTTTCCATGAAATATTTATAGCTGTCTTGTTCCTGCTCTGTAATTGGTTTTCCGGAGTAAGCTTTTGCGGCAACAGTGATATCCCATTTCCGGTCAAACATTAGTACCGTTTGTTTTTTATACCACCGGTGTCTGTATGTCATTTCACCAAATACGTTATCCTTACAGGTTGCTTCCATTTCAGCATTCTCCTTTCATTATACGTCCCCATTATGTGACTTGTATTCTGATATACCCCCGCTATGCGGAATATTTCCATGCACCTCTGTAGGAACTTTTTGCATTGTTCTGCAGTCTCTGCATTCGTGCCATGTATACTTATGCTTTTCTCGCCATTCCGCAACTTCTTCCGGAGTACAGCCTTTTTGTTCAGCGGCCTTTTCATCTGCCTGATCAAAGTTGGAATCTCTGTCATCCGAAAAATCATTGATTTCTACTTTGGCTTTGGCAATTTCCGAAAAATCCGGTTCCCCATCCTTAAACGGGATTGATTCAAAACCGTACTCTTTCATTATTTCAGCCCACGTTTTTTGTTCCGGATTTGTTCCGTGCCGATCCCCCGGTTCAATATCTTTGTTGGGTTTCCAATCTGAATCACCGGGTTTCCCCGTCCATTCACCGCCGTTTTTAGGTAAAAAAGCAGACTTTTCATACTCAATCTTGATTTTAGAATCAAGTTTTTCGGTTACGAGTACCTCCTTTGATGTGCTGCTCGATTCACCAAACAAAGATTTTACATCTTTCCCGAAAAAATGGGGATCCCTTTCGGGAAAAAACGGACTGATCACATTAACCGACTCCTTTCAATAACCTCGTTGTACCATGCTTGATAATATTCCATTCCATCCATTCTTGTTTCACTGTATGCTTTAATTAAACAATGTTCGATATTAAAAAGCAAATCGTCAGACGCATTTTCGATTTGCTGTGAAACCAAGGTATTAAGACAGCAGTTAAAACCGTTAAAATCCAATGACATTTGCCTTGAATATTCAACAGCATTTTCCAGACCAAGAACTTTTTTTATTACAAATGACTGCTCGGCAAAATTTTCCGATTTCCATAGGTTCAGATTTTTGTTTTGTTTGTATTCGTTAAACAGCGAATACAGCTTGGTTTTTGTTTGAACTGTGCAATTGCACTTTTCAATTGCCCATTTTATCTGATCATTTGAAAAATCGTCGGGATGATCCAACCGATTCCTGAGCAGCAGGTTAGTTAAGATCGCCGCCGCGCGTTTGCCGCTGTTTGAACTCTCGAGCTCCGAAGCATCTTTATATTCCGTTTCTTTACCGTTGAACTTATCAATTTTGCAAAGAACCGGCTCAATCCAGTCATTTTGATATATAACCGCTACACCTTTAGGCAGGCGTGCTATTTCGTCTAACTGTATATCTTTCATTGCTGCCGCTTTGCCGGAAATTCGTCGGTCGCTTTCTTCGGGCAGCCTCATGATTATTTTGGTATTGGTATTGCGAATAGCTGAAATGTCAACAGCGCCCGGTGATTGGTCGGCGATTATAAAACCTTCGCCGTATGTACGCATCTCCGCTATTGCATTGGAGATCATCTCCACGGATTTTCCGGCAATGTTTCCGCCTTCTTCCGAAGCTGTGCAAGTGCTTGCTTTAAGAATATTGTGTGCTTCTTCAAGAACAGTAACATGACGCAGTTTGGAGTTAGAGCCGCTGTTCTGTGTCATTCTGTGTTCTGACAGACGCATAATAAGTATTCCCATCAACAATGATTTTGTCTCTTGAGAACCCACCCGGCTCAAATCGACGATCACATTAGAATCAAATAGAATGTTATTGTCTGTCTCGTTTGATGAAAAAATTTGACCGTTAAGACCGTTTGCAAGAGACTTTACCCTTGTAGTCAGCGAACCTATGTAATTTGATTTAACTTCTTCCGAATAATCCGATTCTCTGATCACATGATTCAGCCGCTCAAGCAGATCTTGAAATGTGGGATATAAAGAATCTGAAATTATATTTTCAGATGTTTCCATATTCCAGCCGCATATCTCATACGAAGACAAAACGGCTTCTTTTAATACTGCAGGCATTGCGGCGTACATCGGCCAGCAAACATTAAAAATCTCAATAAGACGGTCAACATGTTCAAGAACGTGTATCCCTTTTGGAAATCTGAACGGATTTATCTTTAACAACTGCGTAAAAGCAGGATTTGTTCCAAGTACTGTTACACCGCGTCTATGACCGAACACCCGTTTGTACTCGCCCTTTGCCGGTTCAATAACCATAAAGTTCAGCATATCCCGTCCTGTTGACGTTAATTCGTCCAAAATTTTATAGATTGTATTTGATTTGCCGCTTCCTGTTGCACCGACAACAAATGTATGCATAGAAAGACTTTCAATGTCAAGTTTTACCTTGTTTTCATCAATCGTTCTTCCCATATTGAAAATACTGCCTAACGGAACAGTTTCGGTAACATCGCTTTTATCATATTTTACCGTTTCTTTTCCAAAATCCGAGTGCTCAATCACCGGAAACCCGCATACGGAATTTCGCGGCAATCCCATATGTATAGCCAATTCGTTGCCGCTTACAAGATTTGTCGGCATAATAGGAATATTATATCCGCCGATTTTATAATCGAATACCGGATGAATAAAATTTGTAACATACTGAGCTATCAGTTCATTCTGGGAATTTCCGTCAAATACATTAGGTTTATTCCAAGTATTGATCGCAGATACCTCCAGCCCGGAGTTTTCACCGCTCATCAGCGCTTTATAGGTCGCCGCAGCAACCTCTGAAACCGATGAGTCACCGCTGAGAAAATAAGCGGCGCATTCCCACATTCCTATGCTTTCAAACTCTGACAGACGCTCAAGCTGTTTATCTATCCTGTCAAGCATATCTATAAGAGGTTTATTTTGTATCGTAAGCTGCATATTTTGGGTTTCGCCCGAGGTAAGACCGGAAGAAACAGATCTGCTTTTTGACGTACCCATAGTTGTAGTGTCGCTTGTTCCGCTTGAATACGAAGTGCTGAAATTACTGCTTCGGCTTGTTGATGTTGTTACGGTCTTGTTAGTAGCCGCAGTAACTGCCGCACTCATTAAACCGCCCACTAAGCCCCCCACTAAGCCCCCGGCAACCGCGCCCACAGTAGTTCCAATTACGGGAATAGCGCTTCCGATAGCCGCGCCGGCAACAGATAAAGTTGATGCTATTGTACCTCCCGCTATGCTTCCGATCTTACTGCCAAGGGTCTCCTTCGATACGGATTCGCCTACAGTTTCGGAAACTCCCTTGCTCTCGGTGCGAGTAGTGTTTACTCCGTACGAAGAACTGTAATTCTCCCCTGTTGTTTCTGTATTTGTGTAATTTTTTGAATTGTTCGTTCCAAAGCTCACTACACTGTTTGCAAACGGAGAAAGCTGCGTATATATCGTTTCATATCCCTGACGAACCATATTAAGCTGCTGCTGAGAGGTCGAATTGGCTATAATAATTGCCGTATATCTGCTTCCCTGCATGGCTAAAGCTAATTTTTCAAGTCCCTGCAAATATTCATCGTTGCCGACAAAGTCCTTATTCTTATTATTGGCAACGCACGATACGGCAGACAGCGAGCTTGAATCAACCGATGTCAGAAGTTTTATGATCTCTTTTTCTTCGAGATTTTCCGTTCTCGTTCCGGGAAATTGTCCTCTCATAGCGTTCCTGAGCGTTGAATACGACGTCTGAGTGCTGTTATCCTCGGACAATGAACGTATACCAAGATAAAAATCCGTTTTTGATCCGTCGCTGTCGATCACAGTAATCATTGCACTTTTCGTAGCCGCAACGGCATTGAAAACACTCGCGAATTTATATGTTGCGGATTCGTCTTTTTCATATACCATTTCGGTTATTTTAAACAACCGTATTTTTTCGAAATTTTTTTCAATGACCGATTTATCGAGCGGAACAACAGAAAATTCCGGCAAACGAGTTATGTAATTTTTAAGCACCACGTCGTCAACCAATTGAAATGCGGACAAAAATCCTTTTTCCAATTCGTTTGTCTGCGGAATATTCGGTTGTTCCGAGATCCTTTGCAATTCGTTATTCAATTTGTTTACCTCCTATTCGCTATCTTAATACCGACGCCTACTCCGGCTAAGACTATTCCCGTGCCGACTATTACGGGTTCAGCTGCGACTGCGCCCGCAGCCGCAATCAAAATTCCTCCGGCGACAGCAACTGTTCCTGCGTTTTGCATCATTGGCTTTTTTACGGTTTCGGTTTCTTTATTCGATGGTATTTCTGTTTCGCTTATAACCCTTCTGCCTGTTCTGCTTGGCGATCCTTGTTCTCCGCCGTGAGCGGAATTGTTCATTTTGGGGCGGTTTGCGGATTTATTCTGCGGCGTTTCAGCGTTTGGCGGAAGCACTTTTTGGATCACCTTTTTTATATGGTCTATCCTATCTTGAGAAAAATTAAACATAAGTTCAGCACTTTGTAAGTCTAAATATCTTTCGTCCCATTTTTCACAGTCATTATCAATTGGGTATCCAACGTTAGTGTCATCATGCGGCTGTATAACGTCTAATCGTTCGTTAGCGTATTCCAAAGCCTCGTCAAATTTTTTAAATGTACGATCAATTATAAGGTAATCCAAGAGTACGCTTCGTACACCGACTGAATCTCCCGACTCAACCGTCCTTTTAAATTCAGGTGAGATCATTTAAAATTCCTCCTATATCTCCAATATGGTCTCAAGTTCAATTTTAACGGCTTCAAGCTGTCCCAGAAGATTAACTGCTTTTGTTAACGCTTCTTCCGCCGTATCTTTTGAACTCAAAGCCTTGTGAAGCTCATTCGCCTTGTCCGCAAGAATTGCATCAACCTCATCAAATTTATCGTAGAAATAATCCTTGATATTGCCGGTTTCCTCTCTTGCAAATTGAATAATGCTATTGTGCTCATTTTCAAGCATTTTTCTGATAGGCATAACTGCTTGATTTATAAGTTTTTCTCTGCTTATAAATGTAACTTCATCTTCCACCTCTACATTATAGGTTTCTTCAGTTGTATAGTATGGATCAAACCATCTGGAAATGTGGAATATCCGTTCACGGAATTTATACTTATTTTTAACGTCACGTTTACGCGTTTCGGTACGTTTTTCTATTCTTGTATCAAACGAATTGTCGATAATATTTTCAGAATTAAGCGCAACAAGTTTGCCCTGAACAAAAGAAGCTAAATCAATTTTGAGGTCGTCCGAACTGAATTCCTTGCTGATAGCAGTCAGCTTTTTGATATATTCATCAAGTATCTGTTGACTTTTTTCACGAATATCCTCATCAAGCAATCTGTCAACAGTTACCTGAAATTCATTGGCTTTTTGTTCGGCAAATATTTTAAATTCATTTAATTTAGCCGCTGCTTCGTCCTCTTCCATTTCTTCAGGACACATCATGAAAAAATTACGCAAATCTTTTTGCACATCACCGACTAAGTCGCTAATTTTCTGATTAAGTTTTGTTGTAATCTCAAGTCCGGCAATTTTCCTCTTAAAAGCTTCGTTCTCTTCCTTGCTTTTAAGCTTTTCGGAAAGCTCGTTTATTTTCTTTTCAAGGTCGTTCTTTTCGCCCTGATGCTGTGCAATTTCTTTTCTGGTCTCCTCAAAAGCTTTTGCGGCGTCAAGAGCATGGCTGAACTGATTAACGACGTTGGTTATCTTTGCGGGTCTGCAATATTTTGTGACATACATACGGATAGTTTCTTCAATGCCGCGAATGCCGCTGTGAATAAGCGCCTGCCCCAAAATATCGTTGTTCTCGACAGCATTTTGCAATTCCGTATTGATCTGCATCTGACTGCTGCGATCCAAATTCGCATATTTTTCCAAATGCAGCTGTTCATGATTGTTAAGTTTTTTAACTTTGGCTTCAAGTTCGTCCCAAATGACTTTTTTTCCTTTCTCGTCATGCGTATTCAGATAACGTCTTATATCAAGCGCCGGTTTGGCGGCAACAGGAAAAATATTTGGATTTTCAATGCCTTTTCCTTCCAAATACTTAATGGCCTCGGGAATAGTTTCTCCCTCAATATCATCCTCGTCCAAGTCATATGTGTCCATTTGGCTGATAACAAACAAAAAACGTTCTCTCGACTGCTTTCCGCCGACGCTCATTGTTTTGGCAATCTTGCGCAAAAGTTCATCCTGCCCGTTATCGTGAGGTTTTCTGCCGTTTATGATAAATAAAACCAGTATTTTCGAGGATTCATCCAAAGCTTTTGCAGTAATTTTTCCGTGTTCGCCGTTTATGGCATTATCTGTACCCGGAGTATCGATCAATATCAGAGATGTTTCGTCCGACTTTACGAACGGTATATCGCCCTTGACAAGTATTTTTTTGACTTTGGGATCATTATTCAATCCCTGCATTGTTGCATAGTCCAAAACAGAATAATGACCGATCTCTGTTCCGTATTCGTCAAGCGCTGTCGCTTTGAATGTACGATCGTCATCGTCTTGTATTTCCGTTATTGTTGCTGTACACGCTCCGCTTTTGGCCGGCATAAGCTTTCTTCCGAGCAATGCATTTATAAGTGTTGATTTTCCGGCGCTCATTGTTGCAACCACGTTCACGGGGAGCTGGTCGTTGAAAACTTTTTCCACTGCGTCCGCAACATCCGGCGATTGAAGTTCATCAAACGGAAGCTTTCTTGTGCGTTCAAACAAGCTGCTTATAGCATTTTCCTTGTCGCCAAATTCTTTGGCGGGTATTTGCTTCGCCTTGATATGAATCCCGTTCTTTTCACCGGCGGATATTGCACTCAGCAAGTCCTGATAATCCAGGTCTGTGCCGTGAAATGTAAGATCAAACTCACTTGTATTGTATTCCTCATGAATCAGTTCCGGAATATAATCCACCCACATTTGGAAACGCAGATTTAAGAACTGCCTCAATCTGCTGTTATGTTTCGGCTCATCTCCGTCAACGGTAATTTTTGACATGACCTTATACGGATTGTATTCTATAAATACTTCCTTCATAATTATTCCTCCTCTGTAATTTTATAAAGCAGCGTTTCAAACCCCGGGATACCGGTATTTTCATACGCGTTCCAAACCATGTCGACATCAGCTTGCAGCCATGAAATATCTGCGCTGACAGTCTGTCTGATTGCTTTCGGATAAAATCCGGACAGCGGCAAAGCTTCGCCTTGAAAAATATGAACATATGCCTTACAAGCTTCTTTTTCATTTTCCGACAAATCAAGTCCATAAAGTGCCCGTTTTATCAGCATACCTCCCTCCGCTGACATAGGGCAGACAATCGGCGATTCAAATCCTATACTTAGCAGATGGCGCTTTATAGCGTCGATTATTTCATCAATCGAATCATCGTCCCGGCTGCATGAATCTATCATATTTACAGAAAATAAAATTTTTTTGTATTTTACATTTTTTCTAATGTATGTCAGATGCCTGAAATCATCTGTCGATCCATAGTAGGATACGGGAATAACGTATACCAGAATATCGGTATTGCAACTTACCAACTCATCGCGAGTAATTTTTTTATGTTCGGGATTTTGTGATGAATTCACTCCGGGCGTGTCCGTCAACGTAATTTTTTTATATGTGAGCGGCGACATGAAATAGCTGCATACAGCACATGGCTTATCCAATGATTTGGTAAAACCTCTTGCATCGTGTTCTGTTGTCACCGTATGCATTTCATCTCCGTAAAAAATATTAATCAATTGGCTTTTTGACGGACTTGTATTAAAAGCAATTATTTTGGACGTACACGCTGCCTTTTTTGTATATGATAATTTTCTGCCGATGACAGCGTTAATTAACGTTGATTTTCCCGCGCTCATAGTTGCCGTAAACGTAATGTTTCTGTTTAACGAGCGGCAATATTTTCGCGTATTATTCCAAGCTTCGACCATTTCTTCGGAAATCATTTTTTTATGTGCAAAATCACTTTTTTCGGCATACATTTTATTTTTCATTTCTTCCAGCGCTTTGCCGTGTCGGAGCGTTACTGTTGATTTTAATTCCGCACAAATATCGTCTCCAAGTTTTTGATTATCCACGGCCATTATGAAAATGATATCAAACAAAAAAACAAATTGGTATGAAAAAAACTTAATCGGAGCAAATCGTGTTTTCATAATTGATTTCATCGCTTCATTGCATTCATTGGCAGTCAAAGACATTTCCGACAAATCAGTTTTCCCGATAAGCATATTGGATAAAGTAATTATTCTATATAAAATTGCTTGATCATTGTATCTATGCTTATCTGCATAATACTTCAATAAACATATGTATTTAAACTTTAAATCATATTTTTCCGATACTAATGGATGTATAATTGAAGGATAACAAACAGCATACTGCTTTGAAAAAACCATATTAAATCTATCCATTCTTACAAATAATTTTAGTCACATCATCTCCACCAAATCCCCTTGACTCCTAATCCACATATCCACCCCATCACCGAAAACCTTCGCAGTAATAACAAACCCCTTGTCGGTTTTCTCAATCACCTTAGCCGTGGGAAGCCTGTCCAAAACGGGTTCGGGATTGACGCCCTTGTACAGAAACTTAATCCGCCGCAGCCTCCCGCCGTACATGAACTGTATCCTTTTGCGGAACTCGCCCTCCTCGAACCTGTCGCTGTAGGGTATGTCGAAATGCCTGTCCAGCACCTCAAAGCTTTGTATCCTGTCAATGCGGAAAATTGTGGGGGAATTATCGTCGGGATTTTGAAACTCGGTCTTTTTGTCAATATTCTCGATAAACGCCGTCAGATAAAAGTAAAACTCCGAAAACATTATCCCCACAGGCTGAACAACGCGCTCAACCGTTATGCCGTCCTGCCTTGTGTAAACGATTTTCATACACAAATGCCGCTGCACCGCCTCGCCGATTTCCCATATACTGCCAACAAACCTTTTGTGGTGATTTAACTCGGTATAGTGGTGAAGCTCGTTTGAAATGAGGTCGTTCACCTTGCGCTTATTTTTCGGCGGGACGCAACAGGTCAGCAGCTTGTTTATAATCGGCGACATCTCGTCCTTGGTAAACGCGCGGCTTCCCAGCAGGATTTTGCACACCGCAAGTATTTCGCTGTTCGTTAATGTTCGCTTGTCGGACGTTTTCAAACAGTACCCATTGAGTTTAGCGTCGTAAACAAGTTCTTTTTCAATTTCTCCGTCGGCGGTCAAATCGGCAAGAAAAGAACGAATATCTTCAATATCGCTTTGAATAGATCGAGATGACTTTCCGAAACGGTCAGCCTCGTCTTTTTTATTAATTATCTCACCGTTCAAAAGGCGTGTATACATATGAAGCATACGGTTGCCTTTCTGCGCCGAAGCGGTGTTGTCGTTCCCCATAATATCCCTCTTTCGAATAATTGTATCATGTTTTCTGTAATTTAATTATACTCATAGGGTTAGAAGATATTTTTCTATGCGAATAAATTTTGAAAAAAATTTATCCAAAAACATTTTACCACAATAAATGCGTGTTGTCAATACTAAAAAGTATTTTATTTGATATTTATAAATATTATTCGACAGTAAAAACAATGCCGCCATTACTTGGCAGCATTGCTTCACAGATAGAAATTATATTTCTATCTATAGGTATCTTGCGTAAATACTGATAACACTTTGAAAAAGAAACCTATAGAAAGTACAATAATACCTATAAGTATTTATTTGCGGAGGATATTATGGAACAGAATAAACGCGATAACTATGTCGGGAATAAAATAAGACGTTTCCGCACAATGCGCGGCTGGAGTCAGGAAACGCTTGCTTTGCAGGCTGAAATAAATACCGCTTTCATGGGTCACCTTGAACGCGGTCTGAAAGTGCCTACCGTAACAACGCTTAGGAAAATCACAGACGCCCTCGGAATAACGCTTTCGGAGTTTTTCGACGACAATCTTACAAGCCGGGTTTCTGAGGATCCCGAAAAACAGGAAATAATTGACACGATTGTACTGACGGTCCGCGACCTGTCGGTTGACGAACTTTCCCATATTGCAAACGCCTTGCACGAGATTTCCGAGCTTTGCGGCAGAAAATAATACTACCTGTCTTTGAATATCCTCTCCCACATCTTCCTGCTCATCCTCACAGACCCGTTTTCCTACCGCCTGACCGTGTTTTTGCTTACCCCGTATATAGCAAATCTGCAGAATAATGCATTTTGTAGGGACGGATTCCGTATCCTCTCACCGTGTACATTTCTGTACATTTTAATAGGGCGCATATAGAATGCGCCCTGCAAAAAATGCGTTATTTTGCAGATTTGCTATATTTGCATTTACCGCGTTCGTAACAGCGTTTACATCAGTAAGGATAATCCACGCTGTCGTCATAGTGGTTAGTTTTGCCGCATCACATACTGCGCTTTCTTCGGATAGCCTTATGATTATTTTGGTATTGCAAATAACCAAGATGATTTGCTTTAATTGCCTATATAGGCAAATTGAGCAAACTATCAAGACTACTGCTTTGGCTTGCCGATACCGCAGTATTTTCGGCACACTGTCTGCACAAGGCTTGCCGTCACGGAAAAACAAAACAGTACCGCAAAAAAGTTATGAAAGAGTAAACTTTAGTCGATTGGGGTTGAAATTCATGGAAAAAGCGGATATAATAATATTGATTGCTTGAATTTTATTTGACTTCGACACTGTATCAAGCTCTTTGATTTGTGCATTGTGCTGTAAACTCGAACCGATTTATAACTTTTTTTGTGTATGTATCCAAAATCAAAACGGCGGTGCAACAAAACAGAGCTTTTTTGCCACTACTTATATGACAGGTCTTTTAAAGGAAGATCACGGTATGGTGTCGCTGTCAAAACCGTATAGAAATATAACACGGTCGAGAGGTGATATACAGAATGAATACCGATTTCTCCCAATGCGTCCTAAAGGCGCGGGACGGCGACGCAGACGCGTTCGCCGAGCTGTATTCCTTAGTCTACAAAGACTTATACCGGATCGCTTTCGTAAACCTGAAAAATCAGCACGACGCTTCCGATGTGGTTAGTGACACAGTTCTGGAAGCCTATTCCTCCATCAAAAAATTGAGAGATGAAAAAGCGTTTAAAGCCTGGATAATCAAAATTCTTACTGTAAAAATAAAAAACAAACAGAAAGAATATATAAAAAACAGAGATTACCGGGAGGAGCTTGACGTACTCGACAGTGTAGAACAAGAAAGATCCGAAGAGATAAATTACGGCGGATTGGAAATAATGGAGGAGTTCAGGCGGCTGAACGAGGACGAAAGGCTTGTTTTATCGTTAAGCATTGTTTCGGGCTATACCAGCGAGGAGATCGCCAGAGCGACGGGGTTATCTGCAAACACCGTCCGCTCAAAGGCGGCACGCGCCAAGATCAAGCTGAAAAAAATGCTGTCGGAACATTAGAAGAAAGGAGGTCGGAATATGAAATTTGAAGAGAGACTGAGCGAGATGCTTAACGAGGTCGAGGTTCCCGATGAACTGTCGCCTCGGAATATCGCCGATATGCTCCGCGAAAGAAGCGCAAAGTCCGTGAGGGAAACGGAAAAAACCGCGTCCAAACATTCTGCACAGCGTCGTACCATTATTATAAGGACTTCTGCGGCGGTCGCTGCCTGTGCCGTTCTGGCGGCAGGTATGCTCGCATACGGCGGCGAAAGAGAATCACAGAAACAGCTTGAAGCTCCCATAGAGTACGAAGCCATTTCACCCGATTCCTACGATTCGCTCTATAACATCTATACGGGTATAACCCTTAACGGCGGCGACGCTCCGGATTCCGAAAGAACCGTGGACGACGACGTTCCGGCGGATAACACCGGCGGACAAAACGGTTCGGCAAACGATTTTGCCGGTTCTGACGACCAGAATGTCACGGAAGCCGATATCGTAAAGATTGACGGAAACTATATGTACTGCCTGAAAGGAAGTACGCTCTGCATAATATCACTCGAGACGATGGAAGTCGTTTCGGAAATAGAAAGCTCTCTCGAACCGCCCGTTGATATATATATCGAGGGCGACAGGCTCATTCTTATTTCAAAAGAAAAAGAGGAACTTTACGTCATTGACAACGGAACTCCAAAAGCTGACGCAAGCTCCTCGGACGCCGAAAACTCTGCTCCCGCTCCCGTTGTTCCAGCACAGGACGCGGATATTCACCAATCGGCTGACGATAATTCCGGCGTCCCGGAGGAAAATGTTCCGGACGACAAGGCAGCCGGTTTCGGTTACAGCGGAGACGGGGAGTCTGCAATCCCCGCAAATTCTTCCGCCGCGAGCCGAACCAATACGGCGGTCGACATCTATAACATAAGCGACCCCGCAAATCCCAATCACACCATTGCCTATAAACAGAACGGCAGCTATGTTTCATCAAAAATCTCCGACGGAATACTTTATACTGTAACGGATTATTCCGATTACCGTGTAAAGCCGCTCGACACAAAGGAAAATCTTGACAGCTTTGTTCCCGCATATTCTCTTAACGGAGAAAAAAATTACCTCGCCGCCGAGGATATCATTATCCCAAGCGGCGCGGCAAGCACAGACTATACGGTGATCTCCGCACTTGATACCGGCTCGGAGACCGCCGCCGCTTCGGTAAAGGCAGTCCTCGGCTCCGGCAGGAACGCGTACTGCTCCGACGATACGCTCTACGTCGTGGGCGAAAGCAGGACAGCAAAAGAATACAGCGTCATCTCTTCCTTCGATCTTTCAGACGGAGGAATAACTTATCGCTCCAGCGGTTCCGTGGACGGAAGAGTTCTCGGCAGCAGAGGTTCGGGCAGCCGGAGTATGGACGAGTATGACGGACTTTTCAGAATCGCCGCCGAAATTACGGACGATAACGGACGGACTTCCGTCTCGGTATATGTTCTCGACAGGTCTCTTACCGTTGTAAACAGTGCGGGACAGCTTTTTCCCGACGGCAGAGCTTCCGCCGTACGGTTTGAGAGAAACTACGCAAGGATCATTGACAGTGAAAGCGGCGAGGCGGTAATCGTCCTCGACCTTTCAACAAATCCCCCCACGCTGGCGCAGTCTCTTATGGGAAATTCGGCATATCTCTGCAGCTGCTCCGACGGTATGCTGCTGGGTGTGGGAAAATCGCAGGACGGCGGACTTACCCTCACAATGTACAGTTCGGAAACGGGTCTTGCGCTTAACGGAACGGTTTTCGGCGAGGAAAACGCCGAAATGTTTTCGGCGGCTCTCACAGACAGACGAGCCGTTCTGGTCGACGCGGACAACAGGCTGATCGGCGTTCCCGCATACAGCCACAACGAATTCGGAACAAAAAACAGCTACTATGTTTTCAACTACGACGAAAACGGCAGTTTCACTCAAAAAGGCGTTATCGACTATCTGGACGTTGACGACGGCATGGCTTTCAAACGCGGCTATGTAAACGACGGTGCGCTGTACATAGTCAGCAGCGGGCGGATAATCTCCGCAAGGCTTAGCGACTTGAAAATCATAGATACATATGAATACTGAAAAACGGAAGAACGCGATGTTCTCCCGTTTTTTTGCTTTTAAAGGTTCTGGCAAAGGGTAACGACCAGCACGTCATCCACCGAGGGATTTTTCACGAAGTAATCCGTGGTCTCCACGGGACGGTAAACACCGTCGTCCCCGATCTGGCGGGTGACCACTTTCACGGATTTTTCGCCCCGTTCGTAGGCGGCAAGCAGGTTTTCGCGTGAAAAAGCCGTACTGAAAATATCCCTGTCCTCGGGGTGCATGGTTGACGTTCCGTGAGCGATAAGCTCGTCGAATACGCCCGTGGAGGGACAAGTTCTGGCGGAGAAGCTTTCATACGCCATCATGTAGTAGCTGTTGCGGGTAAGGTTCGCCATTATCACAAGGGGATACTTCATAAAAACGGCTTCCATAAGCAGGCTTGTCGCGCTTGCGGGAGGCTGAGCCACAAGGATATCCTCGCTTTCCCCGTCAAGCACGCGCTGCGAGCAGGCGGCGCAGAAGTCCTCCTCGGGCATGGGTCTGGCGAACAGGAAACCCTGTATCAGACGGCAGCCGCAGGTGCGCAGGAAACCGAGCTGTTCCCTTGTCTCAACGCCCTCGGCGATGGTGGTAAGCTTCAGGCGGTGGGCAAAGTCGAATATGCTTTCGAGAACTATGCGTTCCTTTTCGTTCTCGCAGTTGCCGCTCAGGAGAGAACGGTCGATTTTAAGTACGTTTGCGGAAATGTCCTTGACAAGGCTGAGAGAGGAAAATCCGCTGCCGAAGTCGTCTATGGCGACGTTGAATCCCTCGCCGCGAACGGCGTCCACAAAGGAAACGATGTCGCAGGATTCGTCCATAATTGCAGACTCGGTGATCTCCACCTCCACAAGACGCCTGGGGACTTCATAGCCGTCAACGGTCCTGCAAAGCTTTTCGAGGAAGTCCGCTTCATTAATGTGCCGCCTTGAAAAATTTACGGCAATGGGAACGTATCTGTGTCCCGAAGCAATGCGCCTTTTCAGAAAGTCGCAGACCTGTTCCAGAACGTTCCAGTCGATCTCCATGATAAGATCGGTCTCCTCGGCTTCGGGGACAAAAGTTCCCGGCAGGGCAATGCTTCCGTCGGGCAGTCTGCGGCGGACAAGAGCCTCCGCGCTGACGAGCCTGCTTGTTATTGCGTCGTACTGGGGCTGGTAGTAAACTATCAGCTCCTTGTTTCTGACAGCCTTTTCGGCTTCCGGGAGCTGTGCGGCAGATGTCATAATAAGTACGCCTCCCATAATTTAATTTCGGAATATCGGGCACCGTATCGCCCCGCCGTCCGTCGTCATCGGGCGGCGGGTTTTTCACTGTTTTAGATTATAACATATTCCGTGAAAAAAATCAATAATTTTATGACAATTACATATATCGGGGCGGTATTATATCGTACAATTGAAGCTGTCTTTACTGCGGAAAATTTGGCATAATTTTTATTGATTTTTTTCCGTAACCGTGGTACAATAATCCTATGTGACTGTGTGACAAAAAAACCTGAGAGGTGCTGACTTTGGTATTTTCCGACCTGCTTTTCATATATATATTTTTGCCGCTGTGTCTGTTTCTGTACTATATTTTTCCGGGCAACACCTACAGAAACGGCGTGCTCATTGTATTTTCTCTGGCTTTCTATTCGTTCGGAGAACCGGTGTGGGTGCTTCTTCTCATAGGCAGCGCCCTTGTGGACTATCTGAACGGTCTTTTCATAGACAGGTGCAAAAGGCGGCACAGCTCCGCCGCTGTGCTGGGAGTTATAATGTCCCTGGTGATAAACCTGGGGGTATTGGTGCTGTTTAAATACAGCGGCTTTATCATGGAGAACATAAACGCGCTGACGGGACTTTCTCTGCCGGTGAAGCATTTCAAGCTCCCCATCGGAATATCGTTCTACACGTTTCAGACCATCTCCTACACCGTGGACGTTTACTGCGGCAGAGCGAGAGTGCAGCGCAGCTTCATGAATTTCCTGCTGTATGTGTCGCTGTTCTTCCAGCTTGTGGCGGGACCTATCGTCCGCTACACTACGGTGGCAAGCGAAATATCCCGCCGCAGATTTTCCGTGTTCGATATGAGCAGGGGCATTGAGCGGTTCATTTTCGGACTGGGCAAAAAGGTGATAATCGCCAATTCTCTCGGAAGCGTCGCGGACAAGCTGCTGACCTTCGAGAACGCTCCCGTTTCCTCGGCGGCGGCATGGGCGGGGGTGCTGATGTTCTCGTTCCAGATATACTATGACTTTTCGGGATACTCCGATATGGCGATAGGACTGGGACTGATGTTCGGCTTCCACTTTGACGAAAACTTCAATTACCCCTATATATCAAAATCCGCCACGGAATTCTGGCGGCGGTGGCATATTTCCCTCGGCAGCTTTTTCCGCGACTATGTGTATATCCCCATGGGAGGAAACAGGCAGCGGCAGGTGCTGAACATCGCGGTGGTGTGGTTTCTTACGGGCTTGTGGCACGGAGCGAGCTGGAACTACATTCTCTGGGGACTTTTCTGGGGTCTGCTTGTGGCGGCGGAAAAGCTTTTCCTGCGGAAAGTACTGAACAGGCTTCCCGGCTTTTTCGGACATCTGTATCTCTTAGCTGCGGCAATCGCGGGCTGGATGCTGTTCTACTTTGAGGATCTGGAAAAGCTGAAGCAGTGCTTCTTCGGAATGTTCGGCGTGAACGGCGTTCCCCTTTCTGACGAGATAACCGTCTCGCTCCTGAAAGGCAGCTGCTTTGTGATAATCGCGGCGGCTGTTTTCTCCTGCCCCGTGTGCAGGATCATTCTTGACAAAACCGAGGCTCTCGCGGCAAAGTCGGCGGCAGCCTACAGCATGGCAAAAATAGGCGAGAACGCCGTCCTTATCGCCATACTGGCGGTAAGCTCCGTACTGCTCGTAAAGCAGAGCTATAATCCGTTCTTATATTTCAGATATTGACGAGGTTGATTTTATGGGATATATCAGAATTGACTTAAAAGCCGACGCACGCAAAAGAGCGGCGGCAATAATCACGACCGTGTTCTTTATAGCTTCCGTCGCGGGATTGGGCATAGTCTCGCTGATTTTGGAACGTCCCACGGTATCGGAGACGGAAAACCGCGAGCTTGAAACGTTCCCCGAATTTTCGCTGAAAAGCTATCTCAGCGGAGCTTTCGCGGAACAGCTTGACAAATATTTCACCGACACCGTGCCGTTCCGCGACACTCTCAACGAATACGCCGCAGTGCTTGAAAACGCGAAGGGAATACCCTCCCCGCAGTTCTACGGCGTGGAGATAGTCAACAACGAGCCGGAGGAGATCATTGACTCGATAGAACCCGATACCCTGACAGAACCCGTTCTCCCGCAGGATAACGGCAATGACGGGCGTACCGTTATTGCCGCGGACGAGATCGCTTCCGTTCCTGCGGAAACAGCCGTGCCGTCGGAGATTTCCGAAGCGGCGGAAACTGCTGTCTCGGAAGTATCGGCGGCGGAAACGTCCCAAAGCGCGGACGACGAGGAATTTACCGGGGATATTTCCGATTTCCTCAACAACGGCATTCTTGTGAACGGCGTGGATATGTACGGCGAAAAGGCGGGCATAATGCTTTTCGGCGGCAACGACAAGCAGGGTCAGCGTTACGCCGACATCATAAGCGCCTACAAGCGGGAGCTGGGGGACGGCGTGAACGTCTACAATATGGTAGTGCCCACGTCCGTGGAATTCTATCTGCCGAAAAAATATGCGAAATTTTCCAATTCGGAAAAACGGGAGATCGACTTCATCTACAGCAAGCTCACCGACGGAGTTATTCCCGTGGACGCATACTCCGCACTCGAAGCCCACAAGGACGAGTACATCTACTTCCGCACCGATCACCACTGGACAGATCTGGGCGCGTACTACGCCTACACCGCGTTCTGCGAAGCCATAGGTCAGACCGCCCCCGCCCTCTCGGATTATACCGTCAAGACCAAGGACGAGCTTTTTGTGGGATCGCTGTTCGGCTACACGGGAAACATTATTCTGAAAAACAATCCCGATACGTTCACCTACTATATGACCAATTCCGACTTCAAGGGTGAGACCTACGAGTACAGAACCCTCTCCCTGTCGGGAGCTAACCCGATATACCATCAGTACGCCTCGGGAAGCAATATGTACGGAATGTTTTTGGGCGGCGACGGATACCATGTAAAGATCACCACCTCCGCAGGGACGGGACGGAAGATCGTTATGTTCAAGGAGTCCTACGGAAACGCATTTGCACCCTATCTTATCGACAGCTTTGACGAGATATACGTCATAGATATCCGCTACTTCGGCAGGAACGCGCTCCAGTACATCAAGGACGTGGGCGCGACCGACGTGCTGTTCATCAACAATGTTTTCGCGGCGAACACATCCAAGCTGATAGACGGTATCGAAAGACTGTTCGTTTCTCCCACGGGAACTGTGGTTTATACCGCTCCGCCCGAAACGGAGACGGTTTCCTCCGATATGTCGGATACGGTCTCGCAGACGGGTCTGCCCGTCGGACAGGTCTCGCAGTCTCAGGTAACGCAGATAACGCAGATAACGCAGACCGTCCCGCCCGCGCAGACTTCGCAAGTTTTGCAGACGGAACAGCAAGTGCAGCAAGTGCAGCAAACGCAGCAAGTCACAGTTCAAACGACCGCTCAGACTGCTCAAACCGCTCCGCCGGTTTCGGAGACGGCAACAACAACGGCTTCACCTGCGGTACGGCAGCCTGCCGTTACCTCCCCGAGCGGCGAAACTCCTCCGGCGGAATAACCGGTTCAGCTAAGCAGCCTGTCTATCTCGGGCTTGTCGAAACCGATAACCAATTCTCCGCCGTCGAAAACCGTAACGGGGATACCGGTCTGTCCCGAAACGCTGATAAGCTTGTCGTAGTTCTCGCGGGACGCGCCCACGTCGATAACGTCGTAGCTGATGTGCCTGCTGTCAAGGTATGCTTTCAGCTTTGTGCAGTATCCGCAGCTGTCCGATGAAAAAACCTTTATCATGCCGATCACTTCTTTCCCGAAATTTGCGAGATATATCTCTCCGCGCTGAGAGCGGCGACCGCTCCGTCCGAGACCGCTGTGACTATCTGGCGGTACCGCTTTGTGCGCACGTCTCCCGCAGCGAAAACGCCTTTCATGCTCGTCTGCATATCCTCGTCCGCGGAAATATATCCCATACTGTCCAGCTCCAGACTTCCCCGCAGAAGCTCCGTTCTCGGCACGCTGCCGATATAGGCGAACACCGCCGACATGGGGACCTTCCGCTCTTTCAGCGTAAGCGTATCGGCGACGACGACGTACTCCATAAAATCCCCGCCGCCCACGTCGATAAGGTCTGTGTTGTACAGTATCTCAATATTGGAAGATTTTTCCGCACGCTCGAGAATGGCTTTTTCCGCGTGGAAACGGCTTTTCCGCCTGATCATTATCACCTTTTCCGCGATATTGGAAAGATACAGAGCCTCCTCCACAGCCGCGCTGCCGCCGCCCACCACGCCCACGGTTTTTCCCCTGTAGGCGGGCGCGTCGCACAGCGCGCAGTAGTGAACACCCTTTCCTCGCAGACGGGCTTCGTTCCTCACCAGCAGAGGACGGGGAACTGCTCCCGTGGCGATTATCACCGCCGCCGGCTCGTAGATCCTGCTTTCGGTGATTATCCGTTTTTCGTCGTCGGAAAGCTCCGTCCGCTCGATAGGATCGAACTCGTCTATCTCCACGCCCAGAGCCTTGGCGTGATCTCGAAGCTGTGCGGACAGCTCCGCGCCGCTTACCGTCACATAGCCGGGATAATTTTCCACAATGCTGCTGAGAGATACCTGTCCTCCCACAAGACCCTTTTCCAGAACCACCGGAGCAAGTCCGGCCCTCGCCGCGTATATGGAAGCCGTTATCCCCGCGGGACCCGCGCCGATTATTACAAGCTTTGTTTTGATGATCTCTTTTTCCATAGAGATACTATATGCAAAAATCCCCCGAAAATTCGGGGGATTTTTTATTTATCCGCAGATTATTCGGCAGCCTCGTCCGTTTCAGCCGCTCCGCCGCGTTCCTCGATGAGAGCGCGGATAGAAATGCTGATCCTCTTTTTCTCAACGTCGATCTCGGTGATCTTAGCCTCGACCTCGTCGCCGACGGAAAGAACGTCCTTGACGTTTGTTACCCTGTTTTCCGCAAGCTGGGAAATGTGGATAAGACCGTCAATGCCGGGAACGATCTGAGCGAAAGCTCCGAAAGGCGTAATGGAAACCACTTTAGCCTTAACAACGTCGCCGACATTGTAGTCCGCGTCGAACTTCACCCAAGGATTGTCCTCGTTTTTCTTGTAGCCGAGGGATATTCTGTCGGCTTCCCTGTCAAGATCCTTGACGTAGACCTCGATAACGTCGCCCGCCTGAACCACCTCGGAGGGGTGCTTGATTCTGTTCCAGCTAAGCTCGGAGATGTGTACCATTCCGTCTATGCCGCCCAAATCGACAAACGCGCCGTAGTTTGTCAAAGACTTTACCTCGCCCTTGAAAACGTCGCCGACCTGCACCGTATCCCAGAACTTAGTCTTTGCGGCGTCCTTTTCGGCTGCAAGGACAACTCTGATTGAGCCTACAGCCTTGCCTCTCTGCTCGTTTACTTCGATTATCTTAAATCTTACGGTTTTCTTCACAAGGTTTTCCAGCTTCTCGTCTCTGCGGGCGGTTGCCTGCGAAGCGGGAATGAACACTCTCGTGCCCTCGTAGAAGATGATAACGCCGCCCTTTACGACGCTTGAAACAGTGCCCTCAAGGACTTCGTCGTTTTCCTTAGCCTTGACGATCTTGTCAAAGCCGATCATAGCGTCCACTTTTTTCTTGGAAAGAGTAACAATACCCTCGGCGTCGTTAACCTTGATAACGATAAGCTCCACCTCGTCGCCGGGCTTTACCACGTCGGCGGGTTTAAGGGAAGTATCATTGGTAAGCTCGTCAAGCGAAACATAGCCTGTGTGCTTAGTTCCCACATCTACAATAGCTTCCGCGTCGTTCACGGCAGTTATGTAGCCTTTCACCCTCTGACCGGTATATATTTTTTTGAAGGACGCGTCCAGAGCCTCCTCAAAGTTAAAGTCCTCTTCCATATTCTGCAATTTTTCACTCATCTGGTTTGTAACCTCCTTGATTATATATGCCGGAGCGGACGCGCCGGCAGTAACGCCGACGATAAATTTTTCGCCCGCGTTATTTTTGATAAGACCGCCGATACGGCGGAAATCCAATTCGCCCGCGTTTTCCGCGTGAACGCAGGCTTTGCAGTACAGCCCGCAGATCTCCGCGAGCTTTACCGTGTTGGAGCTGTGCTTTCCCCCGACGACGACCATAAGGTCGGCTGTCCTTGCCAAACGGGCGGCAGCCTCCTGCCTGTCGGCTGTGGCGCTGCATATCGTATTGACTGTCTCGGCATTGGGGAACTCCGCCGCCGTTCGGGTACACTTATCCCATATACTTATATTATACGTTGTTTGCGCCGCAATTGCAACCTTTTTTTCAGAATTTTTATAAAATTTTTTTAAATAGCTATAAAGGAGGGTATCATTCTTCAGGATTTTTGGTGCATTGTGACAATAAGAAGCTATTCCGCGCACCTCGGGATGGTTCTCGTCGCCCATAATAATAATATCGTATCCCGCCGCGGATTTTTCCTCCGCAATTTTTTGTATACGTCTTACGAACGGACAGGTGCCGTCCCGGTATTTTATGCCTTTTTCTTCCAGCAGGCGGAATATTTCCCTCTCCGCCCCGTGGGAGCGTATTACCACGGTCTCGTCCGTCAGCGCGGCAAGCTCCCCGGGAGAATTTACAATGCGCACGCCTCTTGCGGCAAGCTCCTCCGTAACGTCCCGGTTATGGATAAGCTCCCCGTATGTAACGGCTTTTCCGCCCTCGTCCAGTATATTATACACGATTTTTACCGCTCTGTCAACACCGAAACAAAAACCCGCGTTTTCCGCGACCCTTATCTCAACCTTCATTTTCGGGAAGCTCCTCCCTGTCCGCGCCGCCCTCCACAAGCTCGGTGATAGCTCCCATAATGCGTTTCTTGACCTCTTTCAGCGCCTTGGGAGACGCGTCCTCAACCGCGATTTCGGCGGCGGGTATCACCTTGCCAAAGCGCAAAGTCAGCTTTGAGCGGAAATGGAGCTTTTCCCCCTCGAAAACAATTCCGCAGGGGAGAACGTCCGCCCCGGATTTCGCCGCGATGAGAGCCACGCCGGTCTTGCCCTTGCCCACCTTGCCGTCCTTGGAGCGGGTGCCCTCGGGGAAAATGACAAGGTGTCTGCCCGACCGCAGTATCGCCACCGAGTCGTCGATGACCTGCATATCGCCCCCGCCCCGCTTTACGGGGAACGCCCCCAGCTTGGTGATAAACCAGCCGAACAGCTTGTTTTTGAAAAGCTCTTCTTTCGCCATATAGGTGACGGGCTTTTTCATAGGCATAGTGAGGATAACGGGGTCGGCGTAGCTGCGGTGGTTTGAAGCCAGAACCAGCGCCCTGTCCTGCGGGATATTTTCCGTCCCCTCGATGTGAAAATTGTAAAAGAGCTTGTATACGCCCATGGTGACGTACCGTACAAATGCGTTCATAATTTCCTCCAAATTAATTAACAATTCGTCGAGCGGGAGCAAGCCCCGTCTACAGAAGTTCGTTAAGATTTTTCCGACAGTTTTTCACCGATAATATTTACCAGCATATCTATCGCACCCTGCAAATCCACGTCCGTTGTATCGCACAAAACCGCGTCCTTCGCCTGTTTCAGCGGCGCAATATCCCGGTGAGTATCGTTGTAATCCCGCTTGTTTACGTCCGCGAGAACTTCCTCAAAGGTCACATTTCCGCCTTTTTCCGTAAGCTCCCTGTGCCGCCGCCTTGCCCGCTCCTCGGGGGAGGCGGTGAGGAAAATTTTCACGTCCGCGTCGGGCAGAACCACCGTGCCGATGTCCCTGCCGTCCATAACCACGTTGTTGCCGGCGGCGATTTTTTTCTGCAAATCAAACAGAAACTCCCGCACCTTTGGCATAGCCGATACCGCCGAAGCGCCCATAGAAACCTCGGGAGTGCGGATTTTGTCGGAAACGTCCGCGCCGTTCAGAAAAACCCGCTGTTCGCCGTCTATGTATTTCAGCTCGGGAACAACATCGCACAAATACCCGCCGACCTTGCTTTCATTGTTCACATCAATGCAGTGTGAAAGCATAAAGTACGCCACCGCGCGGTACAAAGCCCCCGTGTCGACATAAATAAACCCGAAATGCTTTGCCGCGGCGCGGGCGATAGTGCTTTTTCCCGCCCCCGCAGGACCGTCAATTGCTATGTTTACTGTTTTTGACATATGATTACCTCCGGCTTTAATTTATAACAGTATACCACATATAAAAAATATTGTCAAAATGCATTTATTTGCTGTTGATTTTTTCGTAAAATTGTGCTGCAATAATATCGGCAATAAAATTACGGAGGTGTTACTATGCCGAATATCAAGCCTGTTTCGGATAAAGAAACCGCAGTTCTTAAACTTGCGGAAGAGCTTGAAAAAGCGGAAAAATCCGTCCAAAAACAGGGTTGGCTTACGCGGGAAGAGGTTGAAAAGGAACTTGGTTTGGCATAACAAATAAATGTAATTTTTTCGAGGATACGGAATAACCCCGTATCCCCTTTTATTTTGCAAACCTCAACTATCAACTTTACACTGTACACTATATACTGTTCCCTGCGGAAACCGCCGTGCTGAACGCAATCTGCAAATTAAATCCCCCGGTGTACGCGTCGATGTCGAGAATTTCCCCAGCGAAAAAAAGTCCCTGCACCAGCTTGGATTCCATAGTTTTGGGGTTCACCTCGGAGAGCTTTACGCCGCCGCTTGTGATTATCGCCTCGCTCAGCGGACGGAAATCCCGCACTGTTACGGGGAAATTTTTCAGCAGTTTCACAAGGCTTGCCCGCTCCTGCTTGGTGACGGAATTTACCTGCTTGTCCGCAGAAATTCCCGACAGCCGCACCGTCACGGGTATCATTTTCGACGGCAGAAGTTTGGAAAGGGAGTTCCCGAAAATGCGGTTGGGGTTCTCGGAAAAATCACGCTGTATGCGCCTGTCAAGAGCCTGCCCGTCGAGGGCGGGCTTCATATCTATGAGGATTTTGTAACGCCCCCGCTCCATATCCCGAATATGGCTGGACGCGCTTAAAATTAACGGCCCCGACGCGCCGAAGTGGGTGAAAAGCATTTCCCCCTGCTCCTTGAAAATCGGTTTGTTTTTTTTGACGTCAATAACCGTTACAGTCACGTTTTTCAGGGACAGTCCCGTCATTTCGGAGCAGTACTCCTCCTCGCTGACAAGGGGTACAAGGGACGGTTTCAAGGGCGTGACCGTGTGCCCCAAAGCAGCCGCGAATTTGTACCCGTCCCCGTCGGAACCCGTCACGGGGTAGGACTTTCCCCCCGTGGCTATCAGGACAGAAACCGCGTTATAGACCGTCTCGCCGCAGCGCACGCCAAGAATAACACCGTCCTCCGCAAGGACTTCCGAAACCCGCTTGTGTACGACGGTTACGCCGTTTTCCGTACAGGCGTTTTCAAGGGCGGAAACAATATCTCCTGCCCTGTCGCTGACGGGAAAAACCCTGTTCCCCCGCTCGGTTTTGAGGGGTACGCCGAGACTTTCAAAAAAGTCCATACAGTCGCGGCAGTTGAAATTGCTGTACGCCGAGTACAAAAACTTACCGCCCACGGGTATATTGGAAAAAAATTCCTCGTCCGTACAGTTGTTGGTGACGTTGCACCTGCCCTTGCCCGTGATAGCAAGCTTTCTTCCAACGCGGTCGTTCCGCTCGAAAAGCAGGACTTTTTTTCCGCGTTTCGCTGCGGTGCAGGCAGCCATAAGTCCCGCCGCGCCGCCGCCCACAATTATACAATCGTAATTTTTCATGTGTTTTCCTTTTTGTAATTGTAGTCTTGGTCGTCGGAATTTTCATAAACTTCATATTCGTCGTAAATTTTTTCCAGACGCTCGTAATTCTTTACAACATAGTCGCTTTTGCGCATACCAACCGCCACGATAAGGGCGTTTATCACGCTCATCGGTGCGACGAGGGAGTCCGCAAAGGATACCATATCGCTGCGGGCAAGCAGGATATTGTCCGCGCAGGCGGCAAGCGGGGAAGCCTTGCAGTCGGTTATGGCGACGACCTTCGCGCCGCGCTCCGAAGCGTATCGGAACGCCTTTACCGTGTGCTTGGAGTAGCGGGGAAAGCTAATGCCTATCATAATGTCCCCCTCGCCGATGTTGAGTATCTGCTCGAACATTTCGCTTGTGGACGTGGTGTGCACCAGCTTCACATTGTCGAACATCATATTGAAATAGAACGACAGAAATCTCGCCAGCACCGCCGCCGAACGCGCACCGATAATGTAGATGTTTTTCGCCTGGCAAAGGGTATCCACAGTGCGGTAGAATTCGTCGCGGTCGCCCTCCTCAAGGGTCTTGCGTATCTTGTCGATGTCCATGTTGAGGACGCGCTCGTACACGTCGCCTCCGCCCAGACGGTCGTTCATCACGTTGACCCGCTGCGCCGTGGTCAGCTTGTTGTTGGCGTACTCCTTTAACGCCCGCTGAAGCTCGGGATAGCCCTCGAAGCCCAGCTCCGTGGCGAAGCGCACCACCGTGGATTCGCTTACGCCGACGATCTTGCCCAGCTTAGAGGCGGTCATAAAGGCGGCTTTGTCGTAACACTCGGTGATGTACTCGGCGATCTTTCTGTGTCCCTTTGAAAGGGACGGCGTTATTTCCCTCAGTTTGCCGAAAAGATTTGCGTTTGGTTCAGCCATTGAAATTGCTCCTTTTTCAGAAATTAGAGATTAGAGGTTAGAGGATAGAATTCACTCCCACAAACTGTTCTGCAGCTCTATGATTTTTTTTCTTCGCATATCCGTTTCGTCTTGATTTTTTACATATATTCCGTCAGCAAGCTCCACAACGTCCCCCTCCTTAATGTCCGGGGCAAGCTCGGAGCGGGGAACTTCCATACGTCCGTCCTCGGTTTCAACGACGGCGATACCGTCCTCTATACGGTCTATAATCAGCATACTTACTGCTCCTTTTCGGGTATGACGAATATCTGCTCTCCGTCGGAATAAACTTTTACTGTGCCGTTTATATCGTTTCTGAAATACTTTGCGCCGATCGCTGCGATACGCTCAAGTATCTCGGCGTGAGGGTGTCCGTAGCTGTTCCCAGCGCCGCATTGGATAACGCATACATCGGGAGAAACCGCTTCAAGAAACTTCTCGCCCGTGGAAGTGCTGCTGCCGTGGTGTCCCACTTTAAGCACGTCCGCGCCGACCTCCGCGCCCGAAGCCAGTATGTCCTTTTCCGCCCTGCTTTCCGCGTCTCCCGTGAAAAGGTAGGCGGTATTCCCGTATGTCAGGCGGACGACGACGGAGTAATCGTTCAGATCGTCGTAATCGTCGACGGGAGCGAGAATTTCAAGCTTGGGCGGCTGCTTGTCCGCCGACCGGGAAGTCCGTCCCGCAAGAGTGTAGACCGTTCCCGGCTTTGCCGCCGTAAGCTTCATAGCCTTGTCCCGCAGAGCGTTAAGAAATCTTTCGTAGGTTTTGGTGGTGGGGGTCATATCCGACGACACTTTCGGAGCGATGACCCGCTCGGCGTCAATGCCCGAAATAACGTCGCCCAATGCGCCTATGTGGTCGGAGTGGGGGTGGGTGGCGATGATGATATCAAGCTTTTCAACGCCCTGCTCTTCAAGGTAACCGAGAACCTTACCGGCGTTTTCCCTTTCACCGCAGTCGATAAGCACAGCCGCGCCCTCCCACTTGATAAGGGAGCAGTCACCCTGTCCCACGTCTATATAGTGTATTTCAAGGTCTGCGTCCTTGGAAATAAAGCTGTTCACCGCGGCTTCGGGGACTTCCGCGCCGCCGAATTCCAGATATGAGCCGTAACAGAACGCCGCCGCCATAAGTATCAGCAGAAAAATCAGTACGGGGGACGTTCCAGAAGCCTGCGCTTTCGTCCTTGACGGAGACCTTTTTCTTTGAGCCATTTTTACCGTCCTCTCTTATTGCCGTTTTTGCGGACGTTCCCGCCGCCCCTGCCGTGTGTGTTTTTCTTTTGGGACTGCCTGTTTTTCTTCCTCTCCCGCTGTTCCGCAAGATATTTCCCGTCGGGCTTGACGAGACATTCCTTGCCGCTGCCTATCAAGTCGGTGCGGTGCGCCTTTTGCAGAGCCTCTATAACCTTGCGCTGATTGTCGGGTCGGAAATACTGCAATAACGCCCTTTGCATACCCTTTTCCTCGGCGGCGCGGGGGACGTACACTTCCTCCAATGTGTAAGGGTCGAGCCCCGTGTAAAACATACATGTGGAGATTGTCCCGGGGGTGGGGTAAAAGTCCTGCACCTGTTCCGGGCGGATCTTAAGGCTTTTCAGAAACAGCGCAAGCTCCACCGCCTCTTTCAGCGTGCTGCCCGGGTGGGAGGACATCAGGTACGGCACAAGGTACTGCTCCTTGCCGATTTGCTCTGTTATTTTGTAAAATTTTTCCTGGAATTTTTTGTACGCCTCGATATGGGGCTTGCCCATTTTGTCAAGCACAACTGCGGAGCAATGCTCGGGGGCGACTTTCAGCTGACCGCTGACGTGGTGTTCGATAAGCTCACGCATAAACTCGTCGTCCCTGTCCTCGATTAGGTAGTCGTACCGAATGCCGCTGCGTATGAAAACCTTTTTGACTTTCGGCAGGGCGCGGATTTTCCGCAGTAATTCAAGGTATTCTTTGTGGCTGACTTCCAACGCCTTGCAGGGTTCGGGGGCGAGACATTTTTTCCCTTTGCACAAACCCAGCTCCAGCTGCTTGTGACAGCTTGGCGCGCGGAAATTCGCGGTAGGTCCCCCAACATCGTGAATGTACCCTTTGAAGTTGGGCAGGGTTGTCAGCAAGCGTGCTTCGGCGAGAATACTCTCCTCGCTGCGGACGGCTATTTTCCGCCCTTGGTGCAGGGCGATCGAGCAGAAGTTGCAGTTCCCGAAACAGCCCCGATTGTGGGTTATGGAAAATTCTACCTCTTTTATCCCGGGTACGCCGCCCTCCTTTTCGTAAATCGGGTGGTACGTCCGCATATACGGCAAGGCGTAAACCTTGTCAAGCTCTTCGGTTGTGAGGACGGGCGAGGGCGGCAGCTGCACCAGCATAAATTTTTCCTGCCGCTGAATTATTGTCCTGCCGTAAATTTCGTCCTGCCAGTCGTACTGCTGACGGCACGCCTTCGCGTAGGACTTTTTGTCCTCACGGCACAATTTCAGCGAGGGGCACTCCACCGCCCCGTAGGGGGTGTCCTCGGGCTTGCAGAGGTACGCCGTACCCCGAATATCGGTGAGACTGCGCACGTCCTCGCCGCCTGCGAGACGGGTGCAAATCTCGGCAATCTGGTGCTCGCCCATACCGTACATAAGAATGTCCGCGCCGCTTTCCTCCAGTATCGAGGGGCGGACGGTATCGTCCCAGTAATCATAGTGGGCGAACCGCCGCAGGGAGGCTTCCAGTCCGCCTATACCGATAGTAATATCCCCGTAAGCCTCGCGGATTTTTTTGCAGTAAACTGTCACCGCGCGGTCGGGGCGTTTCCCCGCAATTCCCCCCGCGGTGTAAGCGTCGTCGGAACGCTTTTTCTTTGCGGAGGTGTAGTGAGCAACCATACTGTCGATATTCCCCGAAGTCACCATAAAGCCGAAACGGGGTCTGCCCAAACGGGTAAAATCCCGAGTTGAACGCCAGTCGGGCTGGGCGATTATACCCACGGTATAACCGAGACTTTCAATCACCCGCGAAATTATGGCAATGCCGAAACTGGGGTGGTCGACATAGCTGTCCCCCGTGATACATATAAAATCAAACCGGTCAATGCCCCTTTCGAGCATTTCCTGTTTTGATATGGGCAAAAACGGCATAGCAAACGCACCTCTGTAATTTTGTAGGGGACGGGTTTCCCGTCCCGTGGTTACGGAATTTGTTTAGGCGGGACGGGAAACCCGTCCCCTACGGATTTTCGGTCTCGATTTCCTCATTCTCGTCAATCCTGTCCTGATTTATCAGCTTTCTCTGCGCCCACATCTCACGGGTAACAAGCACGGAACGGGGTTTTGAACCCTCGTAAGGTCCAACCACGCCCAGTTCCTCAAGCTCGTCCATAACGCGGGCGGCGCGGGCGTAACCCAGCTTAAGCTTTCTTTGCAGATAGGACACCGAGGCTTGCCCCGCGTCGATAAGGACTTCCACCGCCTGGTCGATAATGTCCCCGTCGCCGCTTGGCGCAGACGCGTCCCCGCTTGGCTTTTCGCCTTTCGGCACGGGCATATTTTTCTCGATTTCCTCGATGATTTCGTTGGAGTACTCAACCGTACCGCCGCTCTTGATAAATTCCACAACCGCCTCAACCTCTTTCGTGGAGGCGAAACAGCCCTGTATTCTCACGGGCTTGGGTATTCCCTGCGGATAGTACAGCATATCGCCGTGACCGAGGAGCTTTTCCGCCCCCGCCGTGTCTATAATGGTACGGCTGTCAACCTGGGACGAAACCGTCAGCGCGATACGGGACGGGATATTCGCCTTGATAAGTCCCGTGATAACGTCCACGGTGGGGCGTTGGGTTGCGATAATTAGGTGCATTCCCGCCGCACGCGCCATTTGTGCGAGACGGCAAATACTGTCCTCAACCTCGTTCGCCGCCGCCATCATCAGGTCGGCAAGCTCGTCAATGACTATGACAATTTTCGGTAACGGCTCTACCCCCTCGGTTTCCGCCGCCATTTCGTTGTAGCCGCCGTGGTCGCGGACGTTGTAGTCCGCAAAAAGCTTGTACCGCTTCAGCATTTCCTGCACCGCCCAAGACAGCGCACCCGCCGCCTTTCGGGGGTCTGTCACCACGGGGATAAGCAGGTGGGGTATGCCGTCGTACACCTTAAATTCAACCATTTTCGGGTCGATAAGCACAAGCCGCACCTCGTCGGGGGACGCGTTGTATAAAATACTCATAATTATACTGTTTGTACAAACGGACTTGCCCGAACCCGTTGTACCCGCGATAATCATATGAGGCATTTTGGAAATATCCCCTATCATAATGTCGCCGTCGATATTTTTTCCCACCACAAAGCTAAGCTTGCTCTTGTTGGCGGCAAACTCGGGACTTTCAATCATTTCCCGTATTGTCACGATGTCCTTGACTTTGTTTGGGACTTCCACGCCCACCGCCGCCTTGCCCGGGATTGGAGCTTCGATACGCACTCCCGCCGCCGCGAGGTTTAACGCGATGTCGTCCGAAAGCCCCGTTATTTTGGAAATTTTAACCCCCGCGCTTGGCTGCAATTCGTACCGGGTAACGGTAGGTCCTCTGTGAATATCCACAATACGGGTCTGCACGCCGAAGCTTTTCAGCGTGTCAACCAAAGTGTCGGCGTTGGCGCGCATTTCCGCGCTTGCCTCCTCGGCGTTGGCTTCGTTGTCGGCTCTTCTCAGCAGGTCTATGGGCGGGAAGGTGTAGGTAAATGTCTCGGCTGCCTGTTCGGCGATTTCGTGCTGAATGTCCGCAGCTGTGGGCGCGTCCGGCATATCAAGCTCGTCCTCGGTCTGGATTTTATTGGAAGCAAGTGTGGACTGCTTTGCCGTTTTCTTGGGCGGCACATTTTGGGCAAATTCCGCTTTTGCGGGACTTGCCACGCTTGCCGCCTTTTTCGGTGCGGCGGCTTTTTTGATGATGTCGTCAAGCTCCCCCGAAGCGGACTTTATCTTCTCGGCGGTTTCCGCCCCCGAATTTACCGTGGGAACGGCTACGGGGTGTGCTGTTCCTGCACCCGCTACGGGGTGCAGGGGCAAGGTCTGCATAAATTTCTCTTCCTCGGTAAGCTCTTTCGGCTCGTCCGGCTCGAATGGCAGTTCCTCTTTTGCGGCGGACTTTTTACCTTTCGGCATGGGTATATCTACGTTGAAATTTTTGGATTTTTCTTTCACGACCTCTGTGGGAACGTCCGAGTTGGGCACTTCCTTAACCGATTTTGCGGCTTTGGCGGACTTTTTCTCGGCGGCTTTTTTAGCTCCCGGAGGTGGTACAAAGTCCTCGTCCTCAACGGGGACGTGCTCTTCCCGGGCGGCGTTCGCCGCGGAAACGCCCCGCTTAATCAGCTTCACGATATCGAGAACGGTTTTGTCGGCGAGTATCATTACAAACACAAAAATCAGCAGCAGGATAATAATTGTCGCCCCCGCCTTTTTGAACAGGAGAAGCAGGGGTACTCCGATAAAAACGCTCATAACCCCGCCGCCCCGAAGCTGCTTTCCCTCGGCGAAAAGGGCGGGGATAACGTCCTCGAAAAGGCTGCCCTCGGGAAGCTCCGTACCCGAGACTATCCGCGCGAAGCCCGACAGCAGCAGTATCATTATAAGGCACTGTATGACCCGTCCCTCGACGCTTTGGCGGGACATATCCATCGCTATCATCACCGAAACGGCTATCAGCACAAGCGGCACGACGAAAGCCGTCCAGCCGAACATTCCCAAAAATATATTATGTATGCCGTTCCAGGCGGATTCGCCCTTTATCAGCGCGAACGCCAGTATCAGCGCCCCCAGCGCGAACAGCACCGCCGACCAGAACACTCTGCCGCCGTTTTCCCGATCCGCCTGTTTGGTCTGCTTCGATCTTGACGACCCCGTTGTTTTTCTTTCAGCCAATTTTTCTTCCTCCCGATTTTACGCGCTTCGGGGACAGGTTTCCCGTCCCCGTTTGAATTATACTGTTTTTAAAATTCAGCGCTGTTTATCCTATAAGTATTCTCACTCCCGCAAGTCTTTCGTACAGTCCCACGGCTGTAACCGCTATGCCGAGGACGAGGGTGTACCATGCGAAGATGTGGAACTTATCGTTCGTCACAAGCATTTTTATAAGGCGTATGGCGAAGTACCCCGCCGCCGCCGACACCGCAAAGCCGATAAGCAGGGGAACGAGATTTTCCGAAAGCTCCGCCGCCGAGGCTTCTCCGAGCTTCACCGCGGCTCCCGCCAAAATTACGGGAATGCCCAGTATAAAGCTGTACTCCACCGCGTCCTCCCGCTTCATTCCCGTGAAAAGGGCGGCTGAAATTGTCGAGCCGGAACGGGATATCCCCGGCACAAGGGCGATACCCTGAAACACGCCTATCGTCAGCGCGGCGGGGACGGAAGTCTCTCCCGCCGTTTTGGGAGCTTTCCCGTGTTCGCCCACCCTGCCGCACCTTGCGCTCAGAAACAGCAGCGCGGAGGTGTAGAGAAAAGCGACGCCCTCGACGGTAATGTCCGAATCCGAGGAAAGCCGTTCAAAAAAGTCCCTGAATATGTAAAATCCGAAAAGGGGCAGTATGGAGACGATTATCATCATTATCATTCGCCGTTCGGGGTTCATGGTTTTCCATCTGAACTTTCCCGTGAAAATGTCCCCAAGCATATGGAAAGCTTCAAAGACCAGCTTTTTTATCTTGTCCCAAAAGGCGACGAACACCGCCGCCAGCGTGCCCAGATGGAACACTATTGTCATAGTGACCGCGCTCTCGCCGTCCAGCCCCGTAAAGTGCTGAAAAAGCGAAAGATGTCCCGAGCTTGACACGGGCAGGAACTCGGTCAGTCCCTGCAAAATTCCTTGAAGTACCGCTTCAATTATACTCATTGTAATATTCCTTTTCTGTTTTGAAATTTGTATACCCGCTGTTAAGAGCCGTACCGCCCAAAAAGTCCCGGGGGTTCGTTGACAGCGTCGCCCGGGGCGTATCCGCAAGACCTTTCAGCTCCCGCGTTTGGGCGTACAGTACATCATATTCGCCGATCACCGTGTAAAGTACCATTATTGCTCCTCCGCAGCATTGTCGGGGTAACGCTTTTCGCCCGTTTCGATAAGCTCGTAGAGAGCCTCGATAGCGTCGGAAAGTCCCCCCAAGGAATCGATAAGACCCTCTTTAACGGCGGTCTCGCCGTCGATGACCGTACCCATATCCATGGTAAGCTCCCCCGTGTTCATCATCAGCTCGCGGAAACGTTCGGGAGCTATCCCGCTGTTCCGCGTGACGAAGCCCACGATCCTGTCCTGCATTTTGTCGAAGTAGGAAAGGGTCTGGGGCACGCCCAGAACGGTGCCGCTCATACGGACGGGGTGAATTGTCATAGTCGCGCTGGGCACGATAAACGACTTTTTCGCGGACACAGCCAAAGGCACGCCGATGGAATGTCCCCCGCCCAGAACTATGGAAACCGTGGGAGTTTTCATTCCCGCGATAAGCTCGGCGATGGCGAGACCCGCTTCAACGTCCCCGCCCACGGTGTTGAGGATTATGACAAGTCCCTCGATGGAGCGATCCTGCTCGATAGCCACAAGGGCGGGCATAATGTGTTCGTACTTGGTGGTTTTGTTTTGGGGCGGAAGAATGTAGTGTCCCTCCACCTGACCTATCACGGTCAGGCAGTGAATGAGGTGCTTTGCGTTCTGGGAGACCACCTCGCCGTTTTTTTCGATAAGCTCCGCTTGGTCGAGCTGCTCCTCCGCCGCGGACTTGCCGCCGCTGCCGCAGTCCTCGCGGTCGTCTTGTTCGCCGCAGTTTTTGACGTTGTTGCGCATATGAGACGTTCCTTTCCCGTTTTGAATTATTTTACGCGGAAAAGGCGCGGTTATGCATATATGAAATATTATAACTCATTTCCTGCAAAATGTCAAACGTTCGGGACGAAATAAAACGCATGGGGAATGTAAATTGTAATTTAGCGCAAAACAAAACGACAGCGCATCACGCGGCGAAGCCGCGACTAAAAAGTTCGCCAGCCTTTCAAGGCTGCGAGGTTCACGGGGCAGAGCCCCTGGTCGCGCTCCGCAGAGCGCGAAATCCCCCGCGCCCGCAGGGCGCAATTCGCCCCGAAACGGGGAAGAGGGTGAGGAATGGCGACAGCCATTCCGAGGGGGAGCGGACACGACCGCTCCCCCTTTGTTATGTGCAAACAAAATATCCCTTGAAAACAGTCCGGTGGACTGTTTTCAACGCAACTGTAACTTGTTCCGTCCAAAACGTCCCACCGGGACGTTTTGGAGATATATTTTGCCTCGTGCATAACAAAGGAGGGGCGGTCGTGTCCGCCCCTCCTCGAAACGCTGTCGCGTTTCTCACCTCCCTCTCCGTTCGGAACGAAAGGGGATTTCGCCCTCTGCGGAGGGCGACCAAAGGGCGCCGCCCTTTGGAAACCTGCCGCCTTTGAAAAGGCGGGCGAAACTTTTAGTCGCGGCTTCGCCGCGTGATGCGCTGTCGTTTTGTTTTGCGCTAAATTACAATTTATCCTCTTTTTGCATTGCTTAGAATTTCCTTTTTACAAGATATGCTCCGACTATTGCGGCGATAAGCACTCCCGCGCACGCTGCGGCTGCGGCGGATCTTCCCGTTTCACCGTTTTCATTGGGACTTTTCGGCGAAATTTCGGAGTTCCGCATATCTCCGGCAGCAAAATCCTCGGGACGTTCATTCCCGTTCCCCGGCATTTGCGGAGGTTCTTCCGTGTCCCCAAACCCTCCCCGCTGAAATTCCCCGGGAGGATTTTCGCCGAAGCCGCTCGGCTGTTCGGGACGGTCTGCGCCGTTTCCCTCAAAATCATTCGGAAAAGCTTCGCCGTTTCGGTCGGGAAAACCGCCGTCCCCGAAGCTTTCTCTTTTGCCGCCGGACTTTTCCGTCCTGCCGGAATTTCCGAAATTCCCGAAACCGCCGAAGCCGCCACGTTCTCCGCCGCCAAATCCGCCGCCCGAGCCAAGCTCCGAAAGCTTAACCGAGGACGCGTCCGTAAGCTTGTCCGGATCGGCTTTCTGTCCCTCTGCGGTTGATGGAACTGTTCCCGCAAGCTGTCCCGAAATGCTTTCCGCCCGAAGCGCGGCTATATTTTTAAACGCGGCAAGCGCGGCGGTATAGCTGTCATAGGTGTAAAACGCGGTGGGGTCGTTCCGCACGTAATCGCCGATAAGACCGTTCAGCTCGTCGATCTTTTGAGCGAATTTCCCGCCGTCAAAATATTTTTCCATGAGTTCGGCAAGATATTTGTGATAGCGTTCGCAGTACTCCTCATTTTCCAGAAGCTTGGCTATAAGCGGTCTTTCGGACATCTCAACGCCGCTTACCGGAGTGTCTATGGGGAAATTCACAACGTCCGACGAGCTGCCGCTTTGGAACGCTCCCCAGGCGTAGTTGTAGTCCCAGGGGAGGATTTGCAGCACGCCGTCATACTCGTAAATGTAGTAATTCTGCGCCATTTCCGAGGAGTAGCTGTCAAGATTTACCACTACCGTATGAACGGCAAGATACCGCAGAATTTCGTCAACATCGAAATATTTTTCGATATCCTCGCCCCCGTTCAGAGCTTTCAGCGCGGCGATAACCTTTTGCCAATCCTCCTCGCCGCTGCCGTTCCCCACGGCGTTGCCGAATATCGCCGAGTAGGAGGAAAATTCATCGTCCGTGTAGACAAGGCTTCCCCCGCTTGCGGACGCGCCCATTCCGCCCATGCCGCCCATACCGCCTCCCCTGCCGAAGCGTTTGGACGAACCGTTCTCATTTCCGTTTGCGGAATTATTTTCGGGACTTCCCTCGGAAAATTCTCCCCCGCCAAAGCCGCCCTGCGCCGCTTTGACATTATAGAGATTTCCGCTTTCGTCCCCCGAGACGCGCTGCTTGTAGCTGCCGTTGTAGGCTTCGAGGGCGAAGTACAGTCCCCAATCCTCGCCGTTGAGGGTTATCATGGCGTAGCCGAAATAGGGCGTTTCGATACCCATTTCCCGCATCATGTCAAAGGCGGTGTACTCTTTCATGCAGGTGGGATCTCCCAGCATATCGTTGAGAACCAGCATATCCAATCCGAAGCAGGTCTGACCGTCCGCGTACTCGTCGAATTTTATCTTGAAGCTGTAGCGGTCGCTGTCCGAGGAAGCGACCTGCTGCAAACTGTTGTTGCCCTTAGGACGTATTCCTACGTTGGAAAATTTCGTGCCGTTCACCGCAACGTCCGCCATAATGTACTCCTCGCTCATGGCGTTGTCAAGCATCTGCCGCCAATCAGTTTCGTCGGCGTTTATGTCGATTTTGATTATGTCCGCGCCGAAAATTTTCTCGGCATACTGAGGTTCGGAGGACGCGGAAAATTCCTCCGCCGCAGGACTTGCGGAAATTATTATCAGCAGCAGGCATACCGCCAGCGCGGCTGTCAGGGATACCGCCGCGATAAGCCTTGTGTGTTTGCCGTCTATCAAAGAGTTTCCCCCCTTTTCGGTCAGGACATATACTCGCCGTTATAGCTGACAAGCACGCATTTTCCCACGCCCTCAGCCTCGGAAATAAGGTTGCACACCTTTGCGGAGCTGTCCGTCAGCTTTATTTCGACGGTAAGCTCCGTGCCCTCCGCCGTGACTGTTTTGGATTTGAGAAGCTGCTTTGCGGTATTGGCTTTGAGAATTTCCCATACCCGCTTTTCGGCGTTTTCGTCGGCGCAGCTTATCACTGCGATATAGGGCGTATCGGAAGTTTTTCTGTTCACGAAAACCAGCAGAACGATACCTATAAGCACCGAACCCACCACGGCGAGAGGGATAAGTCCCGCGCCCGTGACAATTCCGGCGGATATCGCCCAGAAAAGGAAAGCGATGTCCAAAGGCTCTTTGACAGCCGTCCTGAAGCGGACGATGGACAGCGCGCCCACCATACCGAGGGAAAGTATAACATTGGACGTTACCGCAAGTATGATCAGCGTGGTGATAAGGGTCATAGCCATGAGCGCGACCCCGAACGAACTGCTGTACATTACGCCCCGGAAGGTCTTTTTGTAAACAAGGTAAATGAAAAGTCCGAGAGCGAAAGCCACAGCCATGGCGACGATAACGTCGAGGAGAGAGAAGCCGCTTACTTTTTCCAGAAAGCTTGATTTGAAAATGTCGTTAAAGGTCATGATAGTTTCCTCCAATAAAATTTTGTTTTTTCATAATAGGAACTATAGGATTGTTCCGTCCAAAACGTCACACTGTGACGTTTTGGAGATATATTTTACCGCGTGCTGAAACAAGGCGGGGCGGTCGTGTTCGCCCCGCCTCGAAATGGCTGTCGCCATTTCTCACCACCCTCTCCGTTTTAGGACGAAAAGGATTTCGCTCCCTGCGGGTCTCCATTCTGCGAATGGAGTGGCGACCAGGGGCTCTGCCCCGTGGACCTCGCAGCCTTGAAAGGCTGGCGAACTTTTTGGAATGTTTTTTTATTTTTTGTTCAAATACAGTTGCTTTTCGTATGCCTTTTACAGTATCACAGCGTTCCGCACGCGAACCGTCCCGCCGCGTACTTGGAAAACGCTCCCGCCTGTCTGCCCTCAAGCTGTAATATATCCGCGATAAACTGCGGCAGGAACTCGTCGTACTTGACTTCCAGTATCACTGCCGAACACGCCGCCGGCACGGGAAACGCCGCAGGCGCAGGCTCGAAAAAAGCGGCGGTGTTTTCGTCCGAACGGATATTGAAGTCGAACGTGACCCGCACATTCCCCGCCGGATAAACGCAGGCTTTCCTGTTGTAGTCCACCGTCAGCTTCGGACGCAGCAGCTCAGCCGACATCTTCGCGTAAAGCTCCCTCAGCAGCGGCTCGTCCTCCTCCGCGAGAAAGGCATAATCCCCCCGTATCAGACGCTCCGTTTTTTCGCGGGTCAGCGGTGCGGAAAGCTTCATGCACAGTCCCGACCGTTTGATTTTCTTTTCAAGGCGGATAAAACCGTCGTCCATATCGTAAAAGCGTATCCTGAACTTTTCGCGGCGGCAGTTCCCGTCCAGCTTTTCGCGGAGAGCCTTGTCGTTCGGATCGTCGAAATAAAGACTCCGCACAAAATAAGAGCCGTTTTTCATATGCTCATCGGGGGCGGCGATAACCCCGATCTTTCCCGACAGCGTTATAAAGTCGGACATATTTATAAAGTGCTTGTATTCGTGGCGGTATTTCGGTTCGTCCATATGTATCACTTCTTTCTTTCGGGTATGTATTCAGCATACACCTTCAATGTTAAGCCAATGTTAAGCGGGAAAGTTCCGGCGTGAAATCTTTGTGAAAAAAGAGCAAAAAAGATTTGAAATCCGCGGAAATATATGGTATAATCTGTACAGTAAGCTTGTGAAAGATATCGTCTTTATGTATATTTCAATTAAATTATAACAGGAGGTAACATTATGCCGCAGATCAATTTCAGCAAAACCTTTTTGGGCATCGAATTCGGTTCGACCCGCATTAAAGCCTGCCTTACAGGGGAGGACTTTTCCCCGGTCGCGCAAGGCTCGCACGACTGGGAGAACCGTCTCGAAAACGGCTTGTGGACTTATTCCGAGGAGGATATCCGCGCAGGGCTTCAAAGCTGCTTCGCTTCCCTTTCGCGGGACGTTGAGGAGCGTTTCGGCGTTCCCCTCGAGACCGTGGGGGCTATGGGCGTTTCCGCAATGATGCACGGCTATCTCGCTTTCGACGGTGAGGACAGGCTTCTCGTTCCGTTCAGGACGTGGCGGAACACCAATACCGAGAAAGCCGCCTCCGAGCTTACCGAGCTGCTTCGGTTCAATATGCCTCTCAGGTGGACGGCTTCGCACCTTTATCAGGCTGTTCTGGACGGCGAGCCCCACGTCCCGCAAATCGCCCATGTTACCACTCTGGCGGGGTACGTCCATTATCTTCTCACGGGCGTGAGAGCCGTGGGAACAGGCGACGCGTCGGGAATTTTCCCCGTGAGCGGAAACGGCTACGACGCCGCAATGCTGAAAAAATACGGCGATAAGCTTGCGGAAAAAGGCTTTGCTAAAGATATAAGGGGAATTTTCCCGCAGGCCGCGGCGGCGGGGGAACGGTGCGGCACGCTTACGGAAAGCGGCGCGAGACTTCTCGACCCGTCGGGCAGACTGAAAGCGGGGATACCGTTCTGTCCCCCCGAGGGAGACGCGGGAACGGGCATGGCTGCGGCGAACGCTGTGCGCGCGGGAACGGGAAACATTTCCGCGGGCACGTCGGTTTTCTCAATGCTGGTGCTCGACAAAAGCCTTTCGGGAGTTTACCCCGAGATAGACATGGTGACGACCCCCGACGGAAGCCCCGTGGCAATGGTGCACTGCAACAACTGCTGCTCCGAGCTTGACGCCTGGGCGGGAATGTTCGGGGAATTTGCCGAGCTGATCGGCAAGCCGCTGTCCAAAACCGAGCTGTACGAGACCCTTTACGGAAACGCCATGAAAGGCGATCCCGGCTGCGGAGGGATAACTGCCTACAACTGCCTGTCGGGCGAGCCGGTCATAGGCGTGGAAAACGGCAGACCCATGTACTTTCGCACTCCCGACAGTACCATGACCCTTGCGGACTTTTTTAGGGCGCAGCTTTATTCCTCCGCCGCCGCGCTCAAGTACGGAATGGATATTCTCTTTGAAAAGGAAAAAGTCTCTGCGGAGCAGTTCACGGGTCACGGCGGACTTTTCAAGGTAAAGGGTGCGGCGCAGCAGGTCTACGCGGACGCGCTCGAAACCCCGGTGGCGGTTATGGAGACGGCGGGCGAGGGCGGCGCTTGGGGAATGGCTCTGCTGGCGGCTTACTCCGTTCTCGGCGGGGGAAAATCCCTTGCGGATTTCCTCGAAAGCGAGGTCTTTGCGGGAATGAAAAAAGAAGCTCTCGAACCCACAGAGGAGGGAGCGAAGGGGTTCAAGTCATTTATGGAAAGATATATCGCGGGACTTCCCGCAGAACGCTCGGCAGGCGCTTGAAATCCCCTTTTGCAGACCTGTTGTACAACGTTAAATACTTAAATTTGTGCAAAATCGCCTTTGAAAAATCTTGCGGAATATGATATAATTATAAGTAAATAAGCTGTTCCGCAGAAGCTTCTGTCCGCCCGCGCCGCTTTGCGCGGGAAACTTCGCTGCTGCCGTCAGCGGAAGATTGGTGAAAATTATGTTTGACATCGGCGAATATGTAATGTACGGCGCGGGAGAGGTCTGCCGCGTGGAAGAAAAAACCAAACGCTGCTTTGACGGAGTGTCCTCAAACGAGTACTATAAGCTTGCGCCCGTGGAGTACAGGAATTCGGCGTACTATGTTCCCGTAAAGACCGCCGAATCGGGAATAAGACGGCTGCTTACAAAGGAAGAGATATACAGCCTTATCGACGGCATACCTCAGACGGAAGCCGTATGGTCAAGCGACAAAAACGAGCGCTCCGAACGCTTCGGAGCTATACTCAAAAACTGCGATTTCGGCGGAATGATCGGCATTATCAAGGCTGTTCACGCGGAAAAGGAGCACCGCGCCGATATAGGGAAGCGTCTTATTGCCGCAGACGAAAGAGCCTTTACAGCGGCTGAGCATATGCTTCACGGCGAGATCGCTTTCGTCCTCGGGATAAAGGAAAACGAAGTCCCCGACTTTATTAAAAAAAGGATCGCCGAAAAGCAGGACAGTCCCGATAAAGTTTGAGTTTCGGAAATATGCAGCAAGCAAACCGCGCAAAACCGCAGATGTGGTTTTGTGCGTTTTTTTTATCCGTGCGGCAGACCCCGGGAAGTAAAATCCGTCTCCTCCGCAACTATCGGTTGCGCCCAAAAAAATTTAAAATGCAACCTAAAATCGCTTGCATTATAATAATATATGTGATATAATATTGCCATAAAGAAACACATTCGCAAAGAAAGGATGATATTATGAACATCGAGACCGCAAACCGTCTCCGCCAAATGAGAAATAAAAACAACCTTTCGCAGGAGGAGCTTGCCGCCAAAATAGGCGTGTCAAGACAGGCGGTGTCCAAGTGGGAACGGGCGGAGGCTTCCCCCGACACGGATAACCTTATCCTGCTGGCAAAACTTTACGGCATATCCATCGACGAGCTTCTGAACGCGGAAAATCCCTCCGCGCGGACAGACGGCGGCATATCCCTCAAAAAGGACGATTACGGCTACCGGGACGAACCCGTCAGAGAAGCCGTCCCCGAAAACTACACCGAGGAGGAAATATACCCCGGCGCGTCCGTGCATGAAAGCACGTCCGTACCGCAAGGCTCGCCCTTCGGCGCGGATCTGGGCGAGGAGGAAAAGAAAGCCTCGGGCGGCATCGGCGACGCAATCGAAAAAGCGGGGCTTGCCGTGGGGGACGTCCTGAACGCCGCGGGCAAAAAAATCGAAGAGGGCGCGCGCAAAGCAAGCGCGGGAAACGGCAAGGACTGGGAAAGCAGCGTGGAAAAATTCTGCGACGGACTTAACAAAGGTCTCGACAAAATGTGCGGCGGCATCGAAAAAGGCTTAGACAAGCTGGAAAAGAAAATCGACGCCAAGGAAAACGGGCGGAATTACAGCGGAGGTCAAAGCGGCGGCAGCCAAAAGTCCTCCCAAAACCGCAGACCCATGACGCTGTTGGATAAGACGTTCCCCATTCTGATAACGGGACTGTTTTTCATTGCCTGCGCCATAAACCTTGCCCACCCCGGCTGGACGCTGTTCCTGCTTATCCCGCTGTACTACACGGGCAAGGAGGCTCTGAGAAAGCGCAATCCAATGATATTCTGCTACCCTGTTTTCTGCGCGTTCGCATACTTCTCGATAGGCGGATTTTTCGACTGCTTCTTCTGGAACTTCAGCGACAACTGGTACGGACTTATGTGGCTGATATTCCTGACCATACCGCTGTACTACACGGCGTACCCCGCCGTTAAAAAGCGCAATCCGCTGATATTCTGCTATCCCGTTCTGTGCGTTATCGTTTATGTGGGAATGGGAATATTGCTGAACTATTTTGTCTGGAGGTTCAGCGAGATATGGTTCGCGCTTATGTGGGCGCCTATCGGACTGTCCATACCGCTGTACTATATCGTGATATCGCACTACAGAAATAAAAAGAAAGCTTCGGCGGGAAATCAAAGCGCCGTGAGGAGCTGAAAAATCGGATAAAAAGCGGACGGGGTTTCCCGTCCGTTTTTTGGAAATTAAATTGTTGTTTACAGCAGAACATGTAACGAGTATTGGGCGGCGAAGCCGCGACTAAAAAGTTCGCCAGCCTTTCAAGGCTGCGAGGTCCACGGGGCAGAGCCCCTGGTCGCCCTCCGCAGAGGGCGAAATCCCCCGCGCCCGTAGGGCGCATTCGTCCGAAACGGAGCAGGAGGTGAGAAACGCGACAGCGTTTCGAGGAGGGGCGAACACGACCGCCCCTCCTTTGTTATGCACGAGGCAAAATATATCTCCAAAACGTCCCGGTGGGACGTTTTGGACGAAGCAGACCCATAGTTACGCCGGGAAACCCAACATAATTTTGTCTCGTTGAAAACAGTCCACAGGACTGTTTTCAAGGGTTACTGTACTGCGTACTGTCAAAAGGGGGAGCGGTCGTGTCCGCTCCCCCTCGGAATGGCTGTCGCCATTCCTCACCCCTTTCACCGTTCGGAACGAAAGGGATTTCGCTCCCTGCGGGGAGCGACCAAAGGGCTCTGCCCTTTGGAAACCTGCCGCCTTTGAAAAGGCGGGCGAAACTTTTAGTCGCGGCTTCGCCGCGCATTACGCTAACGTTTTGTTTGTGCGCTAAACAACAATTTAAATCAATTCCCCCCCCCGCAGTCGGAAGAAAAATTTTTGTGCAATTTTTTCAGCAAAATTACATAAAAAATTTGACATTTGAATTATAATATGGTATAATTGTAACATCAAAAGGAGCGTTAAAAATGTACATTGATTTCCACACCCACGCTTTCGCCGACAAAATCGCCGAAAAAGCTATATCCAAGCTCGAGCAGACCCTTATCAAGTCCGGCTACGGAGCTTCCGTCCCCGCCGCCACGAGGGGCACTGTGGGCGAGCTTCTGGAAAAACTTCCCGAATGGAAAGTCGACAAAGCCGTCATTTTACCTATAGCTACCAAGACGTCTCAGCAGACGGTCATCAATAACTGGGCGAAGGACGTTCAAACCGCCAACAGCGGCGTTCTCTACTGCTTCGGCTCCGTCCACCCCGACGCGGAGGACGCTTTCGCCGAACTTGAACGGATAAAGTCCCTCGGTCTGCACGGCGTGAAGCTCCACCCCGATTATCAGGGCTTTTTCGCGGACGAGGAACGGCTCTTCCCACTGTACCGCAAGTGCGCGGAGCTTGACCTGCCCGTGGTTTTCCACGCGGGTCTGGACGCTATGTCCCCGGACTGTATCCACTGCACCCCCAAAATGAGCGCGGCTGTGCTGGACGCCGTTCCCGAAATGACCCTTATCCTCGCCCATCTGGGCGGCAACGAACGCTGGGACGATGTGGAAAAATACCTTGTGGGCAGGGACGTTTACTTCGACACCGCCTACATAGACGGCACGATCTCCGACGAGCAGGCGATGAGGATATTCAGAAACCACGGTGCGGACAAGATACTGTTCGCTTCGGACTGCCCTTGGCACCCGTCATGCCGCGAAAGGGAAATGCTGGAGCGTCTCCCCCTGACCCCCGAGGAGCGGGAAATGATATCCCACGTCAACGCGGAAAGGCTCTTAAATATTTGTTAATTGTTTCACAATATTTTTTCGCCCGGGTTTGGACAGTTTTGTTAATACCGCCCACTGTTCAATGTGTGTTTTTTGTGAAAATGTGCAGATATTCATTGCGGATTTGTTAAAAATAACATATTGCCAAATTTATAATAAAATGTTATAATATTTAAAGTATCGTGGGCATTTTTGTGCGGAACTTCTCAGCGCGTTTTTCCATTGGGAGAACAGCGTCCCTGCCGCGCCGGAGCGGCGTGAATCTGCCCGAAGATAATTCTATCCATATCGGAGGTGTCAAATATTTATGAAGACATTTGTCTATACGGCGACAGACGTTCAGGGCAATACCGTCAAGAATGCCCGAATGAGCGCCGAGGACGTAAATGACTTCTTGGAAAAAATCCATGAAAAGGGGCTTTTCTGCTCCAATTACAAGGAAGTAAAAGCCAAGGATTCAAATACGCTTCATAAGTTCAATCTGAAAGAGCTGTCCTATAACTGCCGTCAGCTCAGCGCAATGCTTACTTCCGGACTAACACTGGTAAGAGCATTGGATATCCTGTACAAGGAACAGGAAAAAGACGCTGCAAAACAGGTGTTCAGAGAGGTTTACGAGGAAGTTCAGAAGGGTTCTTCTTTTTCCGACGCTCTGAAAATGCAGCAGGGCGCTTTCCCCGATTTCTTTGTTTCGATGGTTCAGGCCGGTGAGACCTCCGGTTCGCTGGACGTTATCGTAAAACGTCTTGAGCTTTACTACGACAAGCAGAACAAGCTCAACAGCAAAATCAAAAGTTCAATGGTGTATCCTATCATACTCGCCGTTCTCTGCGTTGCTGTTGTTATCCTTTTGTGTATATTCGTTCTCCCTACGTTCAGAGACCTGATGGGTGAAGACGAAATGCCCGCTCTTTCCAAGGCTCTGTTTGCATTCTCGGACAGTCTGATTGGTTATTGGTACATATACGTCGCCGTTGTGCTGGCTGTGATTTTCATTTGCTATTTTGTACTCAAAATTCCCGAAGTGCGGTTCAGATGGGATAAGTTCATATGCAAATGTCCGAAAGTCGGAAAACTTCTGATAAAAGTCTATACGGGACGTTTCGCAAGAACGCTTTCCTCCCTTTATTCGTCCGGTATACCCATGGTGGAGAGCCTCGAGCGTTCGGCGGCTATCCTCGGAAATATCTACATTGAAAAAGCTTTCCGTACGGTAGTTGACGAGGTAAAACAGGGCGAACAGCTTTCCGTTTCGATCCAGAGGACGGGTGTTTTCGAGTCGATGTTCTGCTCGATCATCTTCGTCGGCGAGGAATCCGGCGCATTGGATACTATCCTTGAAAAGACCGCGGACTTCTATGAGGACGAATCCGACGAAGCTATTACGCGTCTTGTAAGTCTTCTTGAACCTGTGATGATCATCATAATGGGCGTTGTCATAGGTCTGGTTCTCGGCGCTATCTTCCCGCTTCTCTACGGCGGCATGGAAGGTATTGCAAACACCTAAAAAATCCCGAAAAAACCAATGAACACGGTGTTCATTACAAAATAAAAAATTTGTGAGGTGACGAGTATGCTTTCATTTGATATTACTGACAGACACATCCGCATTATTCGTGGTACGGAAAACCGCGGCAAGATAAAGGTTGCCGACGCTTCCACCATAGATGTAAGCGAGGGTCTGATCGTTAATGGTCATATAAAAGATATACCCAAAATGGCAACCATGATAAACGACGAGCTTAAAGCCAAGAGAATGGCTGACAAGGAAGCCGTCATCAGCATTTCCTCGAATCTTATCATTTTCAAGGAAATACATATCCCCAAGGCTAAGGGCACTCAGCTCCTGACTATGGTGCAGAACCAGATGCAGCACCAGATGGGCATTGCGGAGGACTATTCCATCTCCTACACAATCGCGGGAGAGGTGGAGGAGGAAGGCGTGCAGGCGATGAAGGTGCTTGCAACAGCCTGTCCGTTCGAGGTAGTGGACTGCTTCAGAAAGGTATTCTCCATGCTGGGCATCAGCCTGCGTTCGGTAGTCGTAGCCTGTAACTCGATCTCCAGGATCATTCTGGGAGATTCCAAATCAAAGGCGAAAATGCCTATGCTGCTGGTTCAGATCGACCCTAACTTCGTAAGCCTTAACCTTTACGAGAACAATCAGCTCACGTTCTCCCGTTTCGCTTCCATAGATCCCGAGGACTACGACAATTCCGAGGACTACATCTATGAGGCGGTAAACGAGAACATATTCAGAATGTTCCAGTTCCAGAAGTCCAGAAGCGGAGACAATCCGATCCAGAACGTTGTGTTCTACGGCGATACGACCGAATATATCCGTCTTACCAATGCGCTGGAGCAGATGGACATTTCTACCAGTCTGCTGGGAGTTCCCAGCAATATCGGCGGCTATGAAAACTTTGAGTTCCAGGCGTATGCGAACGCTATCGGAGCTATGTTCCGCAGCAACAAGGATACCGAGCGTATCAACCTTATCGAGGTGGACGCCGCTTCCGGACGTACAAGCGCGGGCGCGAAATTCGCCCTTGCGGTGTTCGGATCGATAGCGGTTTCGGCGGCTGTTGTGGGAGCTGTGTGGCTGGCTGCCAATATTCAGGAGAACGGATTTGTCAGCGATACGGCAGAAATTCAGGCTTATCTGGATTCTCCCGAGGTCGCCGCTCAGATCGCGGCTGTGGACGCGGCTCAGACAAAGCTTGACAAGGTAAACAACGTAAAGGCATATATTGACGTTGCCTATGACAACTACGGTTCGCTGCCTGTGCTTACTTCGGATGTTATCAAGGACATTGAGGCAAACTTCAGCGGAACAAGCACTGACTGGACGACCATAACTTACGGGGACGGCTCCTTTGAAGTGGAATGCATGGCGGACAAGGTCGACGAGCCTGCCAAGGTAGTCGGCAACTTCTTTGAACAGGACATATTCGAGAACGTTACATATACCGGTTTCGAGTTTGAAGAAGACGAGGAAAATCCTGCGGAAAGCGGATACAAATTCACGATATCGTTCATGACGCGTCCTATCGAGTACGAACCTGCGGAAGATACGGCGGCGGTTTCCGCGGAAGAGGGCACTGACCCGAATGCGACCGCCGACGCGTCAAATTGAGAAAGAGCAGGTGATTATAAATGAATTTAAAGCTTTCTTACAGAGATAAAGTCATTTTTATCGTGGTACTGGTCATTATAATTCTTGTTGCGGGTTTCTTCCTTGCAATAAGACCGAAATTCGAGAAGGTAGAGATCGCCAAGGCGAATTTGGAAGAAAAACAGCAGGAGAAAAACGACATCGACGCAAAAATCGATACGCTCCCTATAATAATCGACACTCTTAAGGCAACGGCCGAGGAAATAGGCGAAAAGCAGGAAATATTCCTCGACGAAGCTCATCCGTATGTAAACGAAACTTACATACGGGACGCGCTCTCAAGTCTGAACCTCAGCTTTACCAAAATAGACACAAAATACACCGAAGCGTCGGCGATAAACTGGTACTCGGTTAAAAAGGCTAACATTCTTGCCTATGAAAACAAAATGAATTCGGATCTGTACAACGAGCTTCCTCAGGAAATTTACGATCTGTACAACAATGTTCCCGCGCCCGTATATCCGAACGCGATAATAGGCGTTACGAGCATGGAATTTACGTTTGACCTCAGCAACGCCACTATCCAAAAGGTATATGATGTAATGGATAGGCTGGCGGACGACGAGAAAACGATAATCCTCAACTCGGTATCTACCGACAGCAATTTTGCGGAGGGAGGAGATAAGCCGGAGGCTACCGTACATCTTACGATGTACTCCGTATTCCCGCTGAACGTTGAGGAGGTCCTCAAAGAAACGGCGGAGATCAAACCAATTGAGCCGGCAGCCGAGGAGGCTGCTGAACCGGCTGCCTGACGGCTTGCCGCGGCAAACCGATAAATCATTATGGTTTATCGGTTTTAGCCGATTTGATAAGTATTTTAAGAGACGAAATCTATAGAAAGGGTGGTTGACAATGAAAAGCAAACGGCTTAAAAAAGTCAGCGGTATGATACTCATTATGGTTCTTACCGTTATGATTGTCCTGATTATCATGCTTATGGCGACCCTGACAGTGGTTACTACCGCGGGTCAGCGTATCTATACAAAGTATGAAGAACAGCAGGCGTACTATACGGCTCGTTCTGCTCTTGATGTATTTACCGGAAGTATGCTGTCGGATGCCGCTTATTATGCGTACGACACCGGCGGCCAGAGGCAATTTGAATACACAGATGATACAACGGGAACGCCTACAGCGGCAAATGCCCCGATGAAACAAGGTCTTGCTTTGCAGCTTGATCTGTACAAGATCAAATCGCAAAACACAGACGGCATTGATCTTCAATTTGCCGAAAACCCTGTAAGCGGTGACAGTACATTTGATTTAGGAAGTCCGGAAGAAAGTAACTTTACTCTCGATTCGGCAAGCGGTCTGGATTATATTGAGTACGATGTTGAGCTGCCTGCGTTCGACAGTTCCAATCCCTATGGAAAATTGGCTGACAGGGACATTTATGATGAGGACGGCGACGGATCCAATACCGACCAGATCGCAAGGATCAAGGTAGAGGTGCTTGACCGTAAACTTGCTACCGATCCAAGCTATACAACCGATCAGCTTAACAGATTTTTCACGGGAGCTTCCGACCAGACCGGTTGTCCTGCTAATACAGCGGATCTTCAGGCTGCAATCGCAAAAGGTTCCAGAAGCAAGGACTACATGAAGATCAAGGTCACTGCTACTGTTAAGATGATGGATACCGAGGGCGTTGCTGTTGTTATTTTTGAGACAACGGAAAAGGACGCTCCGGCAGGAGATAACGCTATAACTACAACGGGTGGATATACGGGAGGTTCCGGCGCTCAGTTTTGTGCAGCCGGCGGTGCAGCCACCATGGATCCCGGTGTTTCGACGATAGCGGACGGTAACTCAGTATCTGGTAATGTATTCACGGTGGGAAGCTTTAACTGGAATTCCGGTACAATGTACCCCACTCAGTTTGCCGAAGGCGATAACGTTGTTGCAATGGGTGATATCAAGTTTACAAACGATCCGGAAATATATTCCGATGCGCCGGGAATGTTTTTCTATGCGGGAGGAACATTTGACGCACGAAAAAAAATAGGCAACGATAAAAGTAAAGATATATCTGTCGTTTGTGGCACATTAAGAAGCTCCGGAGGAGATTACACAATAAAGGGCAATGTATTCTGTGATACCGTAGAGATTAGCCAGAACGGCAGCGCAACAGGAACAATTTATACAAACAATATTTCTACATCGTATGTCAACGAAGTAAAAGACAGTGACGGAAATCTTGTTAGTCTTGACGTAGGAATGTTTAATCAAAAAGTAAACATGTGGAATGGCGGAAAAATTCAAAAAGTCGAGGTTAATACAACATGGGTTCCCAAACCGGGCGGACAGTCTTGGGAAGGTGAAAATGTAACGACAGTAAACGTTTTGGCAACTTATGATTATGCAGACTATAAGGATAAAATACGCGTTACTGATTATAATGGTAACCCCGCCGGCGGATCAATAACGTCAATGGGCTCGAAGGTTGACATTTATACCTATACACCGGTTGAAAAAGACGGCAAAGTTTACAGAAAAATAAACTTGCCGGACAGACTTGCAAGCGACTGTCCGGATACGTTTGTGGAGATACCTACCGCACAGGCTTTTTTCAGTGAATATTACAAAGACGATGCGTTTGATATGACTACAGGCGATCTAAAACTTACCGGTTCTGAAACCGAACCCTATTCTGATGCAAACAAACAGAGCTGGGGTATAACGGGAGCGGATATGCTTGCAGAGTATATGGAACTTGAAAGTATTTCTGACGGAACTGCCCGCACTATGGATAGCATCATAACCTCATTGGGTGACAAAATACATAAAATGTCCGAAGTAACAGAACTTAACCTTACAAATGGGGATCAATATTATTATTTTGACGCAAATTATTATCAAAATAAAACTTGGACAACAACCGGCACGAACGGAAGAGCTATCATAATTATTCCGGATGGAGTAGATGTTGATCTTGAAAGCTGTAAAATTGTCACTGATAAGATTGATGATCATACAACTGACATTACAAATGGCGTTACAAAAGCTCCTAAAGTTGATATATATGCCAACGGTTCCGAAATCAAAGGAAGGAACGGAACAATGGTTACGGCATACTTTATGATGCCCACCGGAAAAGTCAATTGGGACGGCGGCAACAACAGAGAAATAACTCATAAGGACGGAAAAGGAGTTACTTCAAAAGCGAACCCGGTTGGTATAGTAGGTTCTATACTTTGCGGAGAGTTTACGGAAATCAACAAAACGGGAGTATTGTACCTCAACAAAAACTCAGGAGCAGAAACCCCCGGCGAGCCTCACCTTTCCGTTCAGGCAAGCCAGTATGTAAGAAGTTAAGGAGGCGAAGACTATGAAAAAACGTTTCAAAGGTTTTACCCTTATTGAGTGTCTCATTGCCATCGCTATCCTTGGCATTGCTTCGCTGGCTATGGCACAAATATATGCCGGCGTTTCAAGACGCAACAGAAACAATCAGATTTTGAATACCAGCCTTTCCAATCAGATGTCTTATGTTGAAAGATATGTTAAAAACGCAACCGGTTCAGCTCCCGATGTTGTTGAGATTTATTACGGAGGCGGCTCAGTATCTTCACCTGATCCGAATGCTATCGGACAGAGCGGCGGCAGCGGTCAGCCTCCTCATCAGCACAGCAGCGGCACAAATACAAGCTATGTCAAGATAACCAGAACTACGCCCAATGCGTCCGATCCGTCAAAGTTTACTCACGTTGACGCGGAGACCTACAGCTTTCCGGTGGATACTTTCGTTCTTCTGAGCCGTGACCAAAACGACAACAGCAGCGCAGCCGGTAATTTTGACGATCAATATGAGGATTATCTCATGTCAGGGTCTACCGATAAAAACACCAATCTGCGATACAAGTACGTCACAGGTCATGCAAATTAGTAAGGGGGCTTGGAAATGAAAAAAAATCTGAAAGGCTTCACCCTTATCGAGCTTATCATTGTAATGGCAATGATTGCCGTTTTAATGACCGCTATTATGCAGTTGTTCAAACCGATACGTTCGACGTATGTGGACTCTACTCTCTATGAGGCACAGCGTACCGCCCAGAACGGCATTGTCAAATATATAGGCGAATCTATAAGATACTCTACCGATTTGGGGTTTTATACCTCGGAGAGCAGCGCAGATAATGCCATACAGAAGTTCACAAAAGCTTACCTTAAGGCAAACGGAGTTTATGCTCCGGGCAATTCGGAGGGCAAAACCCCCGATCCGGACTATAGTGCAAAAGAGGCTAAAACTCTTGAAAAAATGAGGAGAACCGCCAACGTGATTATCATTGACAATGCAACAGTTTATCCCTACAACAATGCAGGCTGGCAGGGAAGAATTCTTCGCAGAAAATTTGTCAATGACAGTTCTTATACCTCAAGCGATCCTGAATACAAAAAATATAAGGAAATATCAGCCAATCCGGAGGACTACAGAACAAATCCGGACGAATGGCGTCTTGCGCTCAGCGCACCGTATTACGGCGATAGGTCCTATACTATAGTCCTTGAGTGCGGTGATCCCAATAAAACCGTTTCACCAAGCAATCCATGGAAAGCTGATGACGGCATTGCTATCAATGTGGCTTCATTTACAAAAAATAATCCTACTATCGCAGCGCAGGGGGTCGGCGTCGTAAGAACATCAGGTGAAGTAGTATGCAAAAATCTGTGTTCGCCCATAAACGGTATGTTTGATATCGCAAACTTTACTCCGACAGCGTCCACAGGAAGCGGTACAAAGGTATATATTGTTTACACCGACGAAAAAGTAATAATAGAAACGTAATAAAAATCGGGGCGTGTCCCTGAGGAACACGCCCCGATAACGGTTTGTTACATCGGCGGAACTGCCGGTACGGTAAGGAAGTCAATGTAAAGATCCATAAGTTTTGTTCCGAAAAACGAAGCGAATGCAAGTCCGACGGTGAGGAACGGTCCGAACGCAAAGGCGTTAACATTCTCGCTGTCGGAACGCGACGCTTTGATTTTCAGCGCAAGCGCATACAGCGCTCCCAGAACTATCGCGGCAAAGGCTGCAACCAGAACGGCTTTCCAGCCAAGCATCAGACCTCCCGCGGCCATGAGGATAACGTCCCCCATTCCGAAACCGTATACCGGACCGGTTTTCTCAATCTCGGCAAGATGCTTGTCAAGCTCCTTTTGAAGCTTCGGACGTTCCTTGTCGTCCTCGGACATCTTTTTCAGTCTCTTCTTGATTTTCCGCGCCGATTTGCAGTCCTCGCTGACAAACAGACTGTATATCGCCGGAGTAAGCACAAATCCGAATATCAGGAACGGAACGCTTACGGCGAACATTCCGATCAGTCCGTCGGTAACGGTCACGTCACAGCCCCTGACCAAACCCGGAGCAAGCGTTGTGAGCACCCTTGTAAGAGCGGCAATTGCCGCAAGATATATCAGAACTCCCACGGTCATTTCCTGAGTGTCATAATCCTCGAAGCCTATGACGATAAGTCCCGCAGTAAAAAGACAAAGCAGCGCGGGATACCACAGACCGTCGACTATCACGTCAAACCTTAAAAATGTCAGAACAAAAAGTATTCCCGTAAGGCTCTCCACAAGTATGTATCTGCCGGAAATCTTTGAGCCGCAGGCGCGGCATTTTCCACGCAGGAAAAGCCAGCTGAATACGGGAACAAGATCGTACCATTTGATCGGCGTGCCGCAGGTCATGCAGTGAGAATTTTTCTTGGTGAGCGATTCCCCTGCCGGAAGCCTGTAGATACAGACGTTGAGGAAACTGCCGATGGCTATGCCGAAAAGGAATACCATAATGTGTATGCCCGCGTAGTAGCCCGTCAGTCCCTCGGTATAAGATGAAAACATAGAGCGATCTCCTTTGCAGTAAATTTGAAAATACGATACTTATATCTTAACATATATTTTTATAAATTTCAAGACCCATGAGACGTCTGCGGACAATATCTCCCGTATCTTCCGTATGACGCGAAAATTTTAAGGTGTTTGCGTTCCGAGGGACGTTTGCATATCATTAATCTTTAGACCGTTTTCACCCGCCGCGCGTATACCGCAGGACGGCGAAACGGTATGAACCGGATTTTGCCGCGGAGAAATCCCATGTAAAAAACAGTCTGCGGAGAAATGAGGCATTTTGCAATGAAAAATATTCCTATTGGTCAGTATATGGTCAACGAGGGCATTATTACAGAAGAGCAGCTTCAGAACGTTCTTGATAAAAAGAAGGAGGAAAACACTCCCGGCAAGTATTTCGGCGACTATGTTATCGAGCTGGGATACGTTACCGATATCCAATTCGGTCAGGTATTGGCTAAAAAGCTGAACGTACCGTTCATCGACCTGAACGACCCCGAAACTCAGGTAAACGGCGAGGCTGTCAGAAAAATACCCGAAGCTCTTGCCAAAAAGCATACCATCATCGCCGTAAAGATCACGGGAAAAAGGCTTACCGTCGCTACCCACGACCCGGTAAACTTCTATATTTTCGAGGACATCAAGGTAACTACCGGTATGGACGTTGTTCCGGTGCTTTCCACAAAGGCGGGAATCGTCAAAGCGATAGGAAAGTATTATTCCACACAGAATACGTCATCGCTGATCGAAAGCGTTGAAAATCAGTTCGACGGCAGCGACGCGTTCGGTATCGACGAAGAATCCGCGGAGCGTATCGACAGCGCGCCTATCGTTAAGCTGGCGACCACCATCGTTGAAAACTCTTTCCGCGCGGACGCGACGGATATTCATATCGAGCCGTTCAAAACCTTTACGAGAATCCGTATCCGTGTAAACGGCGACCTTATCGAGCTGATGAATATTTCCAATGTTGTTCACAATTCGCTCGTTACCCGTCTCAAGATCATAAGCGGCATGAACATCGCCGAAAAGCGTATCCCTCAGGACGGACGTTTCACTCAGGTCGTTGACGGAACCACCCTTGACGTCCGTGTGTCCAATCTGCCCACGGTAAACGGTGAGAAGGTCGTTATCCGTATCCTGTCGACCGGAGACGTGGGCGTAAGAAAGATCACCGACCTCGGCATGAGCGCCTATAACTACGAAAGATTTGCTTCCATACTTAAAGTTCCTCAGGGCGTTGTGCTTGTAACGGGACCTACAGGTTCCGGTAAAACAACCACGCTGTACGCCGCGCTGGGCGAGATCGCTAAGCCGAACGTAAACGTTATTACCGTTGAGGACCCTGTGGAAAAGAACATCGAGGGCATTAACCAATGTCAGGTAAACGCTAAGGCGGGTATGACGTTCGCCGCCGCTCTCCGTTCTATCCTCCGTCAGGACCCGGATATCGTTATGATCGGTGAGATGCGTGACCAGGAGACTGCCGAGATCGCCATACGCGCCGCTATCACGGGACACTTGGTGCTTTCCACGCTGCATACAAACGACGCGGCTTCAACCATCACCCGTCTGGTGGATATGGGCGTCGCCCCCTACATGGTTGCAACTTCCCTTATCGGTATCGTCGCGCAGCGTCTTGTTAAAAAGATTTGCATGGAATGCAGAACGCCCAGAGTTTCCACAGCCGAGGAAAACAGGCTTATGGGAATTGACGGCTCCATAACCGTGTACGACGCCTGCGGCTGTCCCAAATGCAACAATACAGGCTATACGGGACGTACCGCTATTCACGAAATTTTGCTCTGCACGCCCGAAATGAGCGCCCTTGTCGCAAACGACGGCAAGGTGGACGCTATTTCAAAGCTGGCAAGAGAACAGGGCACAAAGCTCCTCCGCGACAACGTTTCGGAACTCGTTCAGGAGGGCAGAACCACCATGGATGAACTCGTAAGAGTTACATATGCCGTTTAACGCGGCAAAACCCAATGTACATGTACGCATACGCTCACGCATTTATGCTGCATGGAAGCACCTCTGCACGCATATTTGCCCGATATGTCTGCAAATAAATACCGAAAGGAAGCGTACTAATGGATATCGAAAAAAACACACAGGCAAAGGTCGTTATCAGCATTGACAAAATTCTCGACGAGGCAAGAGTTCTCGGCTGCTCGGACGTTCACTTCACCACGAAGATATCGCCCGTCGTAAGACTTCACGGCTCGCTCCGCAAGCTCAGCTCCTACCCCGAAATGACCGAAGCCGCCATCATGAAGATATGCGAGCAGATGACGGGCGGACGCAATCTGGAGAACATCAAGAATAAGGTCGACGCCGACTTTTCCTATGTGACAAGGCGGGGCTACCGTCACAGAGTTAACGTTTATCATCAGCGCGGCAACACCGCTATCGCCATCCGTCTGCTGAGAAACGATATCCCTACCTTTGAGGACCTTGACCTTCCCCCGATTTTGGGAGATTTCGCCCTCAGACCGAGAGGTCTTATACTTGTAACCGGACCTACCGGCTCGGGTAAGTCCACCACCCTTGCGGCTATGATCGACTATGTGAACGTGAACCGTTCCGCCCACATCATCACCATCGAGGACCCTATCGAGTACGTTCATGAGCACAAGCGCTGCATGCTTAATCAGAGAGAAGTGGGAGACGACGTTGAATCCTTCGCCATGTCCCTGAGAGCCGCCCTCCGTGAGGATCCGGACGTTATCCTCGTGGGAGAGATGCGTGACTTCGAGACAATCAACGCCGCCGTTACCGCCGCAGAAACCGGACACCTTGTTATGTCCACCCTGCATACAACCTGCGCTTCCGATACGATAAACCGTATCATCGACGTTTTCCCCGCGCACCAGCAGTCCCAGATACGCACGCAGCTTGCCACCGTTCTTGTGGGAATTATTGCCCAGACCCTTATCCCCAAAGCCGACGGCACGGGACGTATCGCCGCGCTGGAGATACTCAACGCCACCGACGCCATCAAGGCTATGATACGCGACAATAAGGTGCACCTTATCCAGACGGCTATCCAGACGGGTAAGAAAGAGGGCATGGTCTGCCTTGACCAGGAGCTGGCGCGTCTCGTAAAAGAGGGCGTTATCACCGAAATGCACGCCCGTGAGAAGTCTCTGGACATCAACGAGTTTGAGCGTTATCTCAAGTCAAATGTACGGTAATATTGCTAAAACAAGCCGCCGAATGTTAATAATGATTATGCGACATAAACAATTTTCGCTGTTTTGTACATATTTTGGACGAAAAATTGACTTATATCACAAATTCACAAAATCAGAGGAAAAAATATCATTTTTCTATTGACAAATCGGCGGCGGCAATATATAATAATGATAGTAAGGAACAACCATATTAAATGGCTGACTCTTATGGGAGGTGAGTCCAACGGATACTTTAAAATCCTCGGGAAAATTCCGCGGCTTTACCTTGGTCGAGCTGATTATTGTTTTGGCTATAATAGCTATACTGTCAGGTACAATGTCAATTGTTGTAAACGGATTTCAGCGCGATGCAAGAATGGAAACGGACAACAATAAGGCTCGCTTGGTTTATACCGGTTTTCAGAGTGCGCTTTTGCAATGTGAGATTACTCAGAATGATTCTGTTATAAACGCCTCAAAAATATTGACTGCGTCAAGTATTTCCGATGCAAACACAAACAGGAGACTTACATATTCTATTATACGCTTTACGATGGCTAACGGAAGCATATCCGGAAACATAGCAGTTAACTCGTATTATGACAATTCGGCTTCATATCAGTCTGCAGTTAATGTCACAAACGGGTCGAAGCAATTTAAAGAACTTGAAGATGTGATTTACGGTTTTGTTGACAATACATTTGAGGGAACTGTTACGGTATATCTCGATGTAGATAACTATGCGGTTGATTCCGTTCTGTATTTTGAAAGAGAAGCAGACTATACGTCATATGTTTCAAGCGGTTGGGTGTCACTTCTCAGTAAATATACTTACGATTCAAACGGCGGAAGCAAAGGCAAGATTTTTCAAGCTGTTGAAAGTACGACAGAACAGAAAACACTCATTAAAAACAGAGGTGTGTACTGCGGCTCATATCCTGTTATGGAACAAGGCAGCGGCGGTTATTATAAAGCATCTTAATACGGAAAAGTGCCTCACTTCGGGTGACGCTTTTTAATAAAAAATATTTTAAATTTTAAGAAGGAGGAATTTCCCATGAGAAATTCAAAGTTCAAGGGCTTCACACTTATTGAGCTCATCGTTGTTATCGCGATCATCGGTATCCTTGCTGCTATTCTCGTACCTTCTATGCTCGGTTACGTTAGAAACGCAAGAATATCCTCTGCTAACGCTAATGCTAAGCAGGTTCACACAGCACTTTCTTCCGCTCTCACTCAGCTCGGTATCTCCAATGCTACATTCTCAACAGGCGGTGCTACCGAAATGACAATTACACTTGATTCTGCTACAGGTACTCCTGCTCAGATTCCAGTTGGCGGTATCACAGGTATCACCGTTAACGGAACTGCTGTAACTGATGTTTCCGGAACACTTGACCTTGTTTCTTACCTTGGTGAGTCCTACACAGGTCATGCGGCAGGTATCTTCAACCCCAGCACATACAGCGTATACTGCGTTGGCTGGACTGCTAAGACCACTTTTGAAGGCACCCTCGCTTCCGCTACTACACAGGCTACTATGACCGCTATCACAGAGTCTACACAGAAGACCGACGCCAAGAACGGTCAACTGTACGGCGTTTACCCCGCTCCTAAGGTTGCATAATTTAACCTTTCTATGTAAAAAATCGGCGATTAACTTCGCCGATTTTTTGTTTTTCCGCTTGACAAAATGAAAAGAATGGTGTATAATAAAAATGTAAAAAGGGCATACCGTTAACGGTTGCTCCTCTGTGTTAGTTAAAAAATAACCGCTACATTGGAACTGGGGCGGTTATTTTTTTGCTGCAACATATTGACAAATGAAAAATAATGGTGTATAATAAAAATGTAAAAAGGGCATACCGTTAACGGTTGCTCCTCGGTGTTAGTTAAAAAATAACCGCTACGTTGGAACTGTGGGCGGTTATTTTTTACATGTCTGTTAAGTCACTAATGTAATGTCAACATAAAAAACGATTACTTCCGCTTGCCGTTTCTGACAAGCACAAATAACGTGATAACGTCAACAATGATCGACATAATCTGGAATAAACTTTCATATGTAACCATCTCGGTCATCACCTCCTCTTTCGAGGAGCAACCGCCAACCTTGGTATACCCTTTTTACTTCTCTATTATAACACATTTTATCCCATTTGTCAACATTTCGGGGAGGAATTTGCATGACCAAAAAAACCGTGATCGCTGTTTCCGCTGTTTTTGCGGCGATACTGGTGCTGATGCTCGCATTGATACCGGCACAGCGCAGAAATGAATTTTACGATAAGTGGGGTTTGCTCGCGGAGCTTTCCGAAACGGACGCGAACGCGCGCTATATCACGGAGCATGAGGAGCTTTATCCGCAGGAGGTTCTGAATTATTTTTACAGCAATGCCGACGAGCTTGAATTTGTAAGAAATTATCCGGAAAACAAAGACAATTATCTGTCTATGACCTATACCGCCGACGAGCTTAACGGGGATATCCCCGCGCTTTATATGTCCGACCCGCGCTGGGCATACGAGCTTATCGGGGACGGTTTCTACATAAAGGATTACGGCTGTGAAATAGTTTCGCTGACAATGGCGTATGTCGGGCTGACGGGCAGAACCGATCTTGATCCCGTCAAGATCACCTATATTGCCGCCGAACTTGACGCTCTGGGACTATTCGGCGGAGTGACTGCCGAGAAAACCTCCGAGCTTTGCGGTGCGATAGGTCTGAATTCCGTGGAGTACTGCTTTGCCGATGAAAACGGTCAGAAAAACGCCGACGCCGATGTCGGCGAAATGAAAGCCATTCTCGACGGCGGACATGTCATTCTCGCGGGCATGATAGGCGATACTTTCGGTAATCACGCGCTGATAATTGCGGGTCACGACGGCGATAATTTCATTATTCACGATCCCGCCGGCGAAGAAAACACTTCCAGAATGTGGAGCTATGATGAGCTTAACGAGCAAATGCATTATATGTGGGATTTGTCCGCTTGATTTTGTTAAATTGCACAAATATTGCCGCAAAAAATTTATATAAAATGTCTTGACAAATAATTCATGCATTTAGTATAATTATTATATAGAAAAATGTATGATAATTATACTATGGGGTGATACTGTGAGGGCAAAATTTAAGGGATTTACGCTTATCGAACTGATCGTTGTTATCGCAATAATTGCAATTCTTGCCGTTGTTCTTGTACCAAGTCTTATGGGCTACATAAAACACGCGAGAGCTACCAGACTTAACACCAATGCCAGGAGCGTTTACAGCGCCGCTCAGCTTGCGATCGTCGATGTGAACATCGCTCAGGGAACAGTTCTTGCAAATTGCCTCTACAGAGGTTCGGACGATGGATTGGCTTATCCCGACGGCGGAGGCGATGAGTTTACATTGATAAATTATCTCGGCGACAACTACAGCGGCAATTTTGCATTTATGACGAATTCGGAGGGATCGGGCTGCGTCTATGCGCTGTGGAGCGAGGATACCATTCCCGCGGCGGCGCCTCAGATGTCCCTTGACGATGTGAAAGCTTCGGTGAACACAAGTCCCGCAGTCGGCTGTCACCCGTTATCATAAAAATATGAGGGTAGGAATGTTTTCCTACCCTCTTTTGATAAGCTTTACAGCATAGCCGCCCGCAGCTCGTCACCGCTCTTTGGGGACAGATAAGCCGGCGGAATGTCAAACACGGTCTTCGCGCCGACCGCGCCCTCTTTGTGAAGTCTGTAAACTGACCTCGCATACGCCACAAGAATACTCGACGTAAATTCGGGATTTGAACCCAGCTTGAGACTGTACTCCACAATGTGGGAGGTCTCGCGGTTCAGTCCCGTTTTTCCGCTTCTGATGACAAATCCGCCGTGAGGAATGCCGCTGTGGTCGCGGTCAAGCTCCTCCTGCGAAATGAAGTGTACCGTAGTGTCGTAGTCCGCGAAATAATTGGGCATATTCTTGATCTCGCTTTCGATTTTGGCGGTATCCGCGCCCTCTTTGGCGACTACGAAGCATTCGCGCGTGTGCTTTTGGCGGGTGGACAGCTCGGGGTCGCTGCCGCTGCAAACGGCTTCAACAGCTTCCTGTACGGGAATGGTGTACTGTCTCGCGTCCGCAACGCCCTCAATGCGGCGAATTGCGTCGGAATGTCCCTGGGAAACTCCCTTGCCCCAGAACGTGTAGTCCTTGCCGTCGGGGAGAATACAGCTTCCGTAAAGCCTTGCCACCGAGAACATACCCGGATCCCAGCCCACCGAGATCATGCTGACGTTCCCGCCCTTTTTCGCGGACGCGTCCACAGCGGCAAAATATTCGGGAATTTTGGCGTGGGTATCGAAGCTGTCCACGGTGCAGAAGAGTTCCGCAAGCTCGGGTCCCTGAACGGGCAGGTCGGAGGCGCTTCCCCCGCAAAGGATAAGCACGTCCGCGCAGCCGCGGTGCTCCCGAATGTCGTTAAGGGAATAAACGGGAACGTTCTCCGTCAGAATTTTCAGGGAGGACGGGTCGCGGCGGGTGAAAACGCAGGCAAGCTCGGTATCGGGATTTTGTCTTATCGCCAGTTCGGTTCCTCTGCCGAGATTTCCGTATCCGACAATGCCTATGCGAATTTTAGCCATTTTTATCATTTCCTTTCGAGTTTTATGACGGCGAAGGGCGCGGACTTTGTGAAACCCGTACAGATCGTCCCAATATAATAAAATTATACCACATTTTACTGAATTTGAAAAGTCATTTTGCAAAATTTACATTAAAATACACTGCTGCTGAAGCTTTACACGGGCACCAATACTTCCGTACCATAATAAAATTAATGCACAGCTTTTCTTATTTTTTCAAAAGCGTTTTAAGCCGCTTCATCGCTTCCTCGGTATTTTCGTGAGAACCGAACGCCGTCAGTCTGAACCAACCCTTTCCGTTTGGACCGAAGCCCTCTCCGGGAGTTCCCACCACCTGAATTTCGTTAAGCAGATAATCGAAAAAATCCCAGCTTCCCATGCCTCCCGGGCATTTCAGCCAGATATAGGGTGAATTTTTTCCGCCCGTGTAGCTTATGCCAAGCTCGTCGCAGGTTTCCGCCATAATACAGGCGTTCTCCATGTAATAGTCAATGCTTGCGCGGGTTTGGCGAAGTCCCTCGTCGGTGAAAACCGCCGCCGCCGCGCACTGCACAGGATAGGACACGCCGTTGAACTTGCTGCCCTGACGTCTCCTCCATATTTTGGACACGCTCACCGCCGTGCCGTCCTTAGCATAGGCGTTCAGCTCGCTCGGAACGACCGTATAGCCGCATCTCATACCCGTAAAGCCCGCCGTTTTTGACAGGGAGCATATCTCTATTGCGCATTCTCTCGCGCCCTCAACGGCGAAAATGCTTCTCGGCAGGGACTTGTCGCGGATAAACGCTTCATAAGCCGAGTCGAAGATTATGATCGCTTTTTTGCTTTTTGCATAGTCCACCCAGATTTTGAGCTGCTCCTTTGTGTAGACCGAACCGGTGGGGTTGTTGGGGGAGCAGAGGTAGATGATATCGCAGTCAACGCTCGGGTCGGGCATTGCCGCGAAGCCGTTTTCCTCGTTGGAGGCGGCGTACAGGATATTTTTCCCGCTCATAACATTGGAGTCCACATAAACGGGATAGGCGGGGTCGGTTATCAGGACGGTGTTGTCCCCGCCGAAAATGTCAACAATATTGCCGCAGTCGCTTTTCGCGCCGTCGCTTATGAGGATCTCCTCGGGGTCGATATCGACGCCGAAGCTTTTGTAATAACCCGCCACGGCTTCGCGCAGGAAAGGATAACCCCTGCCGCTGTCCTCATAGCCGCGGAAGGTTTCCTTGCGAGCCATTTCCTCCGCGCCCTTTTTCATAGCCTCGGCGGCGGCGGGAGCGATGGGCAGGGTAACGTCCCCGATACCCATGCGTATCAGCGTCTTGTCGGGATTTGCCGCTTTGTAGGCTTCAAGCCTTTTGGCAATGTCGATAAAAAGGTAATTTTCTTTCAGGTTAAAAAAATTTTCGTTTATAAAAGCCATTTTCGGTTGTCCCTTTCTTTATTTATTACAAATAAAACTCGCCGTCGAAAACCTTTTCCGCGCCGCCGCGCATAAGGACGCTTCCGTCGTTTCGGTAGGTTACGGCAAGGTCTCCGCCGCGAAGTCTTACGGTGATCTCCTCGCCGCGCTTTGAGTACCCGCACAGAACCGCCGCCACAGCCGTTGCGCAGGCTCCCGTACCGCACGCCCAGGTCTCGCCGCTGCCCCGTTCCCAAACGCGCATTTTCACCGTACCGTCGGGCAGTATCTCGCAGAATTCGGTATTGACCTTTTCGGGGAAAAGCTCGTGATTTTCAAAGGCGGGACCTATCTTTTCAAGGTCGAGACCGTCAACGCCTGACGTGAAAATAACGCAGTGGGGATTTCCCATCGACACGGCGGTGACGTTGTACATTTTGCCGCTGACCTCGATAGGCTTGTTGACGAAAGAATCCCCCTCCGCTTTCATGGGGATATCGGCGGGCTTTATCACCGCCTGCCCCATATCCACCTCCACGGTATCCACAAGACCGTCCTTAACGAAAAGCTTCAGATACTTTATCCCGCTTTTTGTTTCGAGACTGATCTCCGTCTTGTCGGTGAGACCGTAGTCGTACACATATTTTCCGATACAGCGCGTTCCGTTTCCGCACATCATTCCCTCGCTGCCGTCGGCGTTGAACATTCTCATGCGGAAGTCCGCCTTGTCCGAGGGCATTATCAGTATCAGACCGTCCGAGCCTATGCCGAAGTGCCTGTCGCTTACACGGACGGAAAGAGCTTCGGGATTTTCGACGGTTTCCTCAAAGCAGTTGACGTAAACGTAATCGTTGCCGATACCCTGCATTTTGGTAAATTTCATAATAATTTCCTTTCTGTCGGGATTATTGCCCGCAGGACTACATCTCATAGGTCTTGAGTATGTCCTTTGCTATCGCGGCAAGGGGTACTCTCATATCCATGGCGCGCTTCTGTATCTGCCTGTGGGCGTCCGCTTCGGATATTCTCAGGTACTGCACAAGCACGCATTTGGCGCGGTCGATGAGCTTCGCGTCCCTAAGCCTGTTTTCGAGAGCGAGGTTTTCCTCCCGAAGTCCCAGCTTCTGGTCGCGGACGACGGTCACATAGCGGAACGTCTGCAAAAGCAGCGCCTTGTTCATAGGCTTCGGCAGGATAAAAATATCCGCGCCGCCGATCTTTTTCGCCATTTCCCCGCAAAGCTTGGCGGGAGCGGCAATTATCACGCCGCAGCCTATTTCCGCGGCAAACGCGGCAAGCTCCAGACCGAACTCGTTTTCGAGGGGAGCGTTCACGAACGCGACGTCGCGTACTTCCCGCGAAAGCAGATCCCTGCCGCCGTTTCCGTCCGAGACGGATATCTGCCCGAAACCGAACTCCGAAGCGGCGAGGGAAATATTGCCGGCGGTTTCGCTGTCCGCCGAAAAAATTATAACGCTTTTTCCGTCCGCCGAAGTTGACGAAGCCGACACAGTATCACCCCGCATAATTATACCATATAATTATATTTTTGAAAAGACGAAAAATTGTATGTTTTTTATGAATTTCACTGCGGCGGGTCAGTTGTTCACATAAAGCTGCTTGTAGGGATTTGCCGTATTGGGGCTGAGCTTGAAGAAGTGAGAGCCGAGCAGCTCGGCGGCGTTCAGACCGAATTCGGAGGAAAATTCCTCCACGTCGGCGCGGATCGCTTCAATGTCCTTGGCGGAAGCGTCCTCGCATTTTACCTGAACGGGAAGTCCCGACGGAGCGTGCTCCGAGCGGATATAGACGGTTCCGCCGTGCATACCCGTCCCGCAGAAGCCGCCTACGGGACAGCTTTCCTCGCAGCCTATGCCAAGCACGACGATACGTCCGCCCGCCTGGTATTCGCCCAGGAAGTCGCCCACCTTTTCTCCGATAACTATTACCGGCACATGGGACTGATATTCTTTCATGTGTATGCCGGCGCGGTAGCCCGCTCCTCCGCGGATAAATATTTTGCCGTCCCGCATACCGTAACCCGCCGCGTCGCCGCAGTTTCCGTGAATGATTATCTCGCCCGAGTTCATGGTGTCGCCCACGGCGTCCTGAGCGTTTGCGAAAACGGTTATGCGGCAGCCGTTCAGGTACGCGCCCAGAGCGTTGCCGGGAATGCCGTGTATCTCGATATTCTTGCCGCTTGTGCGGGTGCCGATGTAACGCTGTCCCAGAGTGTTTTCGATGACAATATCCTTGTCCCCTGCGGAGCTTACCAGATGATTGAGATCCTTGTAGTGCATATTGTCCGCGTTGATTTTAGTTGCCATTTCCGTAACCTCCCGCCAATTTTTCGTTTCTGTATTCCCTTGTGAACGCCATAAGCTGAGGCTTGTCTTTCAGCATTTCCATATCGCATTCGTCCACGGGCATATGCCATTTTATCATATAGGTGTAAATGCCCGCACGCTTTACGTCGCCCATAAGAATAAAGCCTTTCAGCTCTCCGTCCTTGGTGACGAGCTTTTTGTAGTTCGTACCGTCCGTATCGGTGTAGGCTTCGCCCTCATAGCTTCCAGCGGTAATGATGTGCAGACCGAAAAATCCGATAGCGTTCATTGGAATTGCATTTAAATAGTACGCTTCCCGACCAGCCATATTCTGCCCCGCGATTTCGCCCTGCATAAAGGCGTTGGGGAGAAGCGCGAGAATTTTCTGCCGGTCCGTTGAAACGTCCAGACTTTCGGTGCAGTCGCCGGCGGCGTAAACGTCCTTAAGTCCCTCGACAGCCTGTTTTTGGTCGGTAACAATTCCTCGGTTTACCTTGCCGCCCGCTTCGGAAATAAGCTCCGTGTTGGGACGTACTCCAACCGCAAGTATAACCATATCAAAGTCCACGGTTTCGCCGTTTGTAAGGGTAGCCGAGTTTTCCGAAAACTCTTTCACGCTTGTGCCTAAAATAAATTTTACGCCTTTGCTTTCAATATGCTTTTGCATAATTTTGGAAGCTTCCTCGTCCAAAATCGAGGGCAAAATCCTGTCCGCAAGGTCGACAACCGTCATATCCGCGCCGTAATGCTCCAGTGCTTCGGCGGCTTTCAGACCGATAAGTCCCGCGCCCACGATGAGGACTTTAGCCCCCTCGGTCACGTTTTCCTTAACCGCTTTTGCGTCGTCGAATTTCATAAAGGTGAATTTTTTCGCGACTTTGTCAAGTCCCTCCATAGGCGGCACAAAAGGCTTTGAACCCGTTGCCACCATAAGCTTGTCGTAGGAAATTTCGTTGCCGTTTTCGATAGTTACGGTTTTTTTGTCCGCGTTGATTTTTGTGACACGGGTCTCGAAAAGGGTGTCAACATCATTTTTCTCGTAAAAATCGCTGTCGCGGTAGCGCATATTTTCCTCGGTGACGGCTTCTTTCAGCCAGTAGGAAATCAGCGGGCGGGAGTAGGTGTGGTACTTTTCGTCCGAAATAACCACGATTTGCCCCGACTTGTCGACTTGCCGTATGCCCTGTATTGTGCCTATGGCGGCGGCGGAATTGCCGATTATAACGTATTTCATCAGTCCTCGCCCCTTTCCTCGAATACTATCGCTTGGTTGATGCAGTTGGTCACGCAGGCAGGTTCGCCTGTTTGCGAACCCGCGCTGTTCCGCGTGCAAAGCTCGCATTTGGTGACGGTTTTGCCGCCGTTTTTCTCGTCGACGACGATACAGCCGTAGGGGCAGGAAAGCACGCAGGTGTAACAGCCCACGCAGCGGCTTGTATCAATCTGGATAACGCCGTTTACCTTTGACAGCGCCCCCGTTATGCAGCCCTTGACGCAGGGTGCGGCGGCGCAGTGTCTGCACTGGACGGCGAAATTTACCTCGCCCGCGCTTTCCACGGTTATTCTCGGCACGGGGTTTCTGTTCAGCTTAAAGGTCTTTGCCATATCGGTTTCGCCGCTGTTGGCAAAGGCGCAGTAATATTCGCAGAGGTGACAGCCGAGACATCTGTCCTCGTTTACATATACTCTCTTCATAAAGACAAAACGTCCTTTCATTTTTTAATGGTGTATTCGTCTCTTAAAATGGAAAAATATAATCTTCCGACGTACTCGCCGTTCATATAGAAGTAATCGCGGAGAGTTCCCTCATATGTAAGTCCGCATTTTTCTATTACCCTTTTGGACGGCGCATTTACGGTTTTGGTACATATCTGCACCTTGTGCAGGTTTATTTTGTCAAACCCGTAAGCGATAACCGCTTTTGCCGCCTCGGTTGCATAGCCTTTCCGCTGAAAAGCCGCGCCTATGCAGTATTCGATTTCGGCAAAGTGATTTTTATTGTCCACAAGAAAGTAGGCTATCTGACCTATGCACTCGCCGCTTGCTTTCTCGATAACCGCCCAGCGGTAGTAACCGTCCCTTTCGTAAGAGCCGATATATTTGCTAAGCAGTTCGCGGACTTCCTCCTCGGTTGAGTAGACGGGTTCGCTGTACATCGACTGTATTTTCTCGTCGGAAATCCAGTTTCTCCGCATTGAGCCGTTGTCCGTGTACTCAAACCTGCGGAGGGTAAGGCGTTCCGTTTCGATCGGGGTTGTACCAACGTGTGTAAGCATTTTATATAGTTCCTTTGTTTGTATTTTGTAGGGGACGGGTTTCCCGTCCCGCAGGTTACAAATCATTCTCCTGCGTGTTGTATTCCCAAAATATCAAGTTCCTTTTGGTTCAAGCCGATACCGCGGAGCATTAGCCTGTTGCCCTTTAAGGCTTCTATGGAATTTATCCCCATACCGCCCATAATTTCCTTGATCTCGTGATCCCAAGCGTGAACGAGGTTTACCAACCGCTGATAGCCAACGTCGGGGTTGAGACGTTTAACAAGGTCGGGACGCTGGGTGGCGATACCCCAGTTGCACTTGCCGCCGTGACAGCTTCTGCAAAGGTGACAGCCGAGAGCAAGCAGGGCGGGCGTACCGATATAAATCGCGTCCGCGCCGAGGGCGAATGCCTTTACCGCGTCCGAGGAGGAACGTATCGAACCCCCCGCAACTATGGAGACTTCGTTGCGTATACCCTCGTCACGAAGCCGCTGGTCAACCGAAGCAAGGGCAAGCTCAATGGGAATACCCACGTTGTCACGTATGCGTGTGGGAGCCGCGCCCGTGCCGCCCCGGAAACCGTCTATGCAGATAACGTCCGCGCCCGAGCGTGCAATTCCCGAAGCGATAGCGGCAACATTGTGCACCGCCGCGATTTTCACGAAAACGGGTTTTTTGTACTCCGTGGCTTCTTTCAGCGAGAAAATAAGCTGCCGCAAGTCCTCGATTGAATATATATCATGGTGGGGAGCGGGTGAGATTGCGTCCGTGCCCATTGGTATCATACGGGTTCTGGAAACGTCCTCGCGGATTTTTTCTCCGGGGAGATGTCCGCCGATGCCCGGCTTTGCGCCCTGTCCCATTTTGATTTCGATAGCCGCGCCCGCGTCAAGATACCCTTTGAATACGCCGAAACGTCCCGAAGCAACCTGTACTATGGTATTTTCGCCGTACTGATAAAAATCCTTGTGCAGACCGCCCTCGCCCGTGTTGTAGTATGTACCCAGTTCCCGGGCTGCCCGGGCAAGGCTTTCGTGGGCATTTTTGGAAATCGAGCCGTATGACATTGCCGAAAACATAATAGGCACGTCCAGTTCGATATAGGGCGGAAGCTCGGTGTTTATCGAGCCGTCGGGATTTTTCTTTATGCCGCTGGGCTTTTTGCCCAAAAATACCTTTGTCTCCATCGGTTCGCGGAGGGGGTCTATGGGTGGGTTAGTCACCTGAGAGGCGTTTATAAGGATTTTGTCCCAGTAAACGGGGTAATCCTTGGGCGTGCCCATTGAGGAAAGCAGCACGCCGCCGCTTCCCGCCTGGCGGTAGTTTTCGATCATTACCTGCTGGGTGTAGTTCACGCTCTCGTTGAATTGATTTTCATTCTTGCGTATTTTCAGCGCACCCGTGGGACATATGCAAACGCACCTCTGGCAGTCCACGCACCTGTCCTCATGGGCGAGCATTTTATCGTAGTCGCCGTCGTAGTAATGCACTTCGTTTGCGCACTGGCGTTCGCAGGCGCGGCATTTGATACATTTATCGGGATTTCTCAGCACTTCAAAACGTGCGGGAAAAAAGTTTACAGGCATTTTCTTTTACCCTCCTCGCTAAGATTTGCAATCACAGGCTCGCCGCCGCGGGGACTTCTCACGTTTTCCGCGTCGGGACATATTGCGCGTATCGCGCATTCCTCGCTGGCTATGTAGAGCATATCGCCCTTTTCGGCGACTACCATCGAACGGAGTTTCAGTCTGTCGTTAAGAGCCATAAGTCCGCCCGTATAACCGAGAATTATGGAGAACGGTCCCGTGATAAGCAGGCTCGACAGAGCGCTGCGGAAATATTTCAGTTTCGCGGCTTTGGCGGGATCGGTCTTTTCGATAGTTTCGATCTCGCTCCAGAAAGGCGCGGCGATAATGCTTGCAATGTCCTCAAAATCAAGCTCCTGCTTTCTGTTCAGGTAGTCGAAGATGTAGGTTATGACCTCGGTGTCCGTCAGAAGCGTACACTTGTAGCCGAACATTTCGATAAACCGCCTGTTGGCGTCGTATGAGGAAATCTCGCCGTTATGTACTATAGTATAGTCCAGCAGGGAGAACGGGTGTGCGCCGCCCCACCAGCCGGGGGTGTTTGTGGGGTAGCGACCGTGAGCCGTCCAAGCGTAGCCGCTGTACTCCTCCAAACGGTAGAATTCGCCCACGTCCTCGGGGTAGCCTACAGCCTTGAAAACGCCCATATTCTTGCCGCTTGAAAAGACATACGCGCCGTCTATATCGTTGTTTATGCGTATTACGCACTGTGCCACGAACTCCTTTTCGTCAAGCTGCGACGAAGCGATTTTCGTTGGCAGGGGGTTGACGAAGTACCGCCAGATAAGGGGTTCATTGGTAATAGCGGGTATCTTTTTCGTGGGGATACGGCTCAGGTTCACCACGTCGAAATGGCGGTCGAGGAAACGCTCGGTATGCTCCCGCGCCTCGGTGGAATTGTAAAAAACGTGAAAGGCGTACAGATCCTTATACTCGGGGTAGATGCCGTACCCCGCGAAGCCGCCGCCCAGACCGTTCGAGCGGTCGTGCATATATGAAATTGACTTCACGGCGTCGCTGCCGTTGAGCCTGTTTCCGTCTCTGCTGATAAAGCCGGTAATGGCGCAGCCGGAGGGTATCCTTATCTCGCCTTCTTTTAAAAGCATATGCTCACTCCTAACAGATGATTGGAATTGAACGCCTGCCGGGGCAGGATTTCCTCCCGATCATTTCCAAAAATATTTTTGCGGACGACGCTGAAAAAACGACAAAAAGCAAACGTTTTCCGCTAACTTTAATATAATAGCATATTCGGGCATTCTTGTCAAGCGCTTTTGCAGGATTATTTTTGACAACTTGCAAAATTGAGTAAATATTCTATGAATAAAAGCAAAATTTGCTGTAGTTTTGGTGATATTCACATTTTAAATTTCATTTTGGGACGTTGAAACCGCGTAAATTACCCTGCCGCAGCCGCCGCGTGCGCAAAATGCAAACCCGCGGCTGACAAATTGTCCGCCGGACTTTATTGATTTCCGGTGAAAAATGGTGTTTAATATAAATGAAGGCGGGGAAAGGCTGAGCCTTTACCCTTATAGGCGTACTATGTCAAAAAGGTAAATAGCTCCCTCGGATAACAATACTTATGTATTGTTACCTGCCTGAAATCCCCGTCAAAAAAGAAAAAAGGAATGATGATCTATGATACTCGCGGACAAAATTATCGAACTCAGAAAGAAAAACGGCTGGTCTCAGGAGGAGCTTGCCGAAAAAATGAACGTCAGCCGCCAATCGGTTTCAAAGTGGGAGGGGGCGCAGTCCATTCCCGATCTGGACAGAATTCTCGCTCTGTCAAAACTTTTCGGCGTGAGCACCGACTACCTTTTAAAGGACGATCACGAAGCGGAGGACGCCGTTCCCTCGGACGAGGGCGAAAGCTCGCTGCGCAGGGTCTCCATGGAGGAAGCCAATCGCTTTCTGCGGCTCAACGAAAAACGTGCGCCGAAAACAGCTTTCGGGGTAATGCTCTGCATTCTCTCGCCTATAGTGCTTTTGGTTTTGGCGGCGCTCAGCGATTTCCGCCCCGACTTTTTCGGAAGCTTTACCGTAAGCGAAAATTTCGCGGGAGGGGTGGGCACTGCCGTACTGCTGACAGTTATTGCCTGCGCGGTAGTTATTTTCCTGATGTCGGGACAGTCGCTGAAAGATTTCGAGTACCTTGAAAAGGACGGCATAGACACAAGCTACGGCGTAAGCGGCATGGTCAAGGAACGGCGGGAAGCCTACTCCCAAAAGCACACGAAAAGCCTTATTTTAGGTACGGTGATCTGCATACTTTCGGTTATCCCGCTGTTTCTTGCGGCAATTACCGACGACGACCTTACGGCGGTAATGGGGTTTGTCCTGCTTATGGCAATATGCTCCGTGGGAGTTTATATTCTGGTAAAGACTTCCATAATAAACGACGGTTTCAATATGCTTCTCGAAGCGGAGGACTACAGCCGCGAAAACAAGTCCGCCAAAAAGAAACGCAGGGATATTATGGTAATTTACTGGCTTATCGTTACGGCGGTTTTTATCGGATATACATGGTACACACGCGACCGTATGTTCAGCGAGAATTTTTCCGACTGGCGCACAAACGGTCTGGTAATATGGGCGACGGCGGGAATTATGTGTCCCGTGGTGAGCAGGATCGTGAAAATTATCCGCAAATAAAATTATCCGCAGCCGCAATAAAAATTACGGCTGCGGAATACTTTTCAGTTACAGGTATTATGGGGGACATTGGATTTCCGCGGCGGCTGATATGTCCTGCGGTAATAATACGGTATTCAATATAGGTATTTGCCATATTGCCGCGCGTATGCTATAATATAAAGTAACAGCAAATTTTACGAAAGGAGCCGTACTTATGAAATATACGAACAGCACATACGATGAGGAAAGGGCGCTGTACGGAATATCCGGCGCGGAAATTTCGGACTGCGATTTCGACGGTCCCGCCGACGGCGAATCCGCCCTGAAAGAAACCTCCGACCTTGTTGTGGAGCGGTGCAGATTTAATCTGCGCTACCCCTTTTGGCACACCAAAAACGCTGTAATACGGAACGTTACACTGACGGAAAACTGCCGCGCGGCTTTATGGTACGACGAAAACGTTTCCCTGACGAGCTGCACCATGAACGGTATCAAAGCTCTGCGGGAATGTCACGGCGGTATCGAGCTGGAAAGCTGCAAAATAAATTCTCCCGAATTTGCCTGGAAGTGCAGCGACGTGCGGATTAGCCGCTGTACGTTAGAATCGGAATATCCTTTTTTTGAATGCGTAAACATGGATATTTCCGAGTTGACAATGACGGGGAAATACTCCTTTCAATACATTGAGGACGTTGTTATCCGCAATTCAGTGCTGAACACAAAGGACGCTTTCTGGCACAGTAAAAACGTTACGGTTCTTGATTCCGTCGTCTGCGGGGAATATCTTGGCTGGTACTCGGAAAATCTGAAGCTGATACGCTGCAAAATAATCGGTACGCAGCCTCTCTGCTGCTGCAAGGGTTTGATTTTGGAGGACTGCACCATGGAGCGGACCGATCTGTCCTTTGAAAACAGCGAGGTGAACGCAGCCGTATCGGGACATATCGACAGCGTGAAAAATCCTCTCTGCGGGGAGATACGGGCGGATTCTATCGGCGAAATAATCCTTGAAGAGAACAGGACGGATCCGGGCAGGACAAAAATAATCTGCGCGCCGCAGACAACCCGTTTCCCGGAGTAAAGATTTCGGCGGTGTTGACAATGCGGCCTTTTATTGGTATAATTACGGTAAAGGCAAATACGAAAACGCGGTTCGGTTTTTAAAGAAAGGAGGGCGCTCCCATATGGAAAACAGTCCAAAATCCCGAATGACGGTGGAGATTTTTACCGACGGCGCATGCTCGGGAAATCCCGGTCCCGGAGGATACGGCGCTATACTCCGCGTCGGAGAGCACACAAAGGAGATTTCCGGCGGCTCTGCTGACACCACAAACAACCGCATGGAGCTTATGGGGGTCATAGCCGCTCTTTCCGCGCTGAAATATCCTTGCAGCGTCGTTCTCACCACAGACAGCAAATATGTTGTGGACAGCGTTGTCAAGGGCTGGGCGAAAAGCTGGCGGTCAAAGGGTTGGGTCAAATCCGACAAAAAACCTGCCCTCAACGCGGATTTATGGGAACAGCTCCTTGATCTGCTGGACGTTCACAGCGTGCGGTTCGTCTGGGTAAAGGGGCACGCGGGACACCCCGAAAACGAGCGCTGCGATATGCTGGCAACAGCCGAACGCGACAAATACGCGAAAAAATGAATTTCCGAGGAACGGTTGACCCTTCCTCGGAAATTTTTTTCGGCTTGCGTATGCGTACCGGAAAAACTATTGCGGCGGCTTTTTCGAAAAGGTCTTGACAAGTCTATTCTATTGTGATAGAATATAATCATACTATTGCAATAGAATAATCTTTTACAGCAGTCCAATCCAAATAATGCCTTTTGCAGGGGCAGGGAAACCCGTCCCCTACAGACTTGGTTATTATTTGGCAGGACTGTTACAGCCGAAAGGAAGATACTAAAATGAAAAAAATTCTCCAAAATATACGGAAAGTAAAATTTCCGAAAATTGCGGCATTGGCTGCTGCGGCTTTGCTTCTTGCCGCCTGCGGGAAAAGTCCCGCCGAAAACGATGTCCGACCGGCTTCGCAGGAGTACGCCTACAAAGCGGCGGGCGCGGAGCTTGCGCAAACGCCCGAGGGCGATTACAGCGACTTCGCCTACAGCGGCGGCAGGATCTACTTTACGTCAAAAAAATATCCCGACGGGGACGGCGAGGGCGCGGAGTGTTTCCTGAACATAGTCGGCGCGGACGGCGGAGGCTTTACTTCGGTACGGCTATGCTCTCCCGAGGATTTGGCGGACGCGTCCGACCCCGTGTTCGCGCCGGACGGGACGGGCTTCTATATCCGCACAGAGACGGGTGAGGACGGGTCAAGGTACTTCATAAAGTCCTTTGACGAAAACGGCGCGGAGACCGCTTCGCTGGACTTTACCGAGGCGGCGGAAAAGCATTTCCCCGACGGTCTGTATGTGCACCGCTTCGGCGTCGACGGCGCGGGAAACTTTTACATCACCGACTACGGCGATATTTTGGTTCTTGCGCGGGACGGTTCGTACAAAGGCTTCGTCAGCCTCGGAAACGGCGGCGTGCATGACTTTGCCGCCGATAAAAACGGCGGGCTTTACGCCTGGGTATGGAACGGAAGCGGCTATGAGCTTGACAAGCTCGATATTCCCGACGGAGTTTCCGAGGAAAAACCGAAAGCGGCGGACATTCCCTTTGAGGGTTACAGCAACCGCTTTATCAGCGGAAACGGCGGCGATACGGACTTTTATGTGTACGACGATACGTCCCTCTACGGCTACAGTATCGGCGAAGAGCCGCGGAAGCTTCTCGATTGGGTGCAGACGGGCGTGAGCGTTATCGAGGTCAGCGACGTTTTTTGGGCGGGGGAGGATACCTTTGTCTGCGCGGGAAAAAGCTTTCCTCACGAGTACCCGAAGTTTTCCATGCTCACAAAGCAACCTGTTTCGTCAGGCGATAAAACGGAGATCGTCCTGGCGGGAACGGAGTACAGCATAACAAGCTATATCAAGAACCAAATCGTGAAATTCAACGCCGCCAATGACAAATATTTTGTGACCCTCAAAGAGTACGCGGACGACGGCGCGGACAAGCTTAATCTCGACCTGACGGGCGGGAAAGTCCCCGATATTCTTATTACCAATTCCTACACGCCCACCGAGACCTACATTGCCAAAGGAATTTTCGCCGACCTGTACGAATTTATCGACAGCGACGGCGAACTGAGCCGCGGGGATTTCGTCCCCAATCTGCTGTCCTCGTTCGAGACGGACGGCAAGCTCTGTCGGTTCACGGACAGCTTTACGGTCTACACGGTGCTGGGCAAGACCTCTGTTTTCGGCGGTGATATGGGTATCACCGTTGAAAGGCTGAACGAGATCGCGGCGGCAAGACCCGAGGGTACGGAGCTGTTCGCGGGCTTCACCAAAACGGATATCCTGCGGTACGCCATGGAAATGTCGGGAAACGAGTTTATCGACTTCAAGAACGGCAGCTGCGATTTCAATTCCGAAAGCTTTGTCAAAATGCTGGAATTTGCCAATGGCTATGTAAACGATATCGACTTCGACTCTTACTTTGACGACAGTTTCTGGAGCCGCTTCGATACCATGTTCTCCGACGAAAGCGTGCTGCTTATGGCTGCCTACCTGATGGACTACTCCGACATATACCGCTTCGAGCGCTGCAATTTCGGCGAGACCGTCACCGCGCTGGGTTTCCCCTGCAAGGACAGGATCGGCACGTCCTTTGTGGTGGATTCGGGATTTTCGATCGCGGAAAAATCCCCCAATAAAGAGGGCGCATGGGAGTTCGTCAGAACGCTGCTGCTGCCCGAATATCAGGACTGCGCCGACAAGTTCCCCGTGAGAAAGGATTCGCTGGAAAAATACGCCGCCGCTGCCATGAAGTACGACCCCGACCGCATTAATCAGGCTGTCGTTATGATGGGCGGAATGGCTGTTTCCTCGGGAGTTCACGAGATAGGCGAACCCAAGCGGGAGGACATCGACCGCATGAACGAGGTCATAGCTTCGGCGGACGGGATAATGTCCTACAACGAAAGCGTGCTGGAGATAATCACCGAGGAAGCGTCCACCTATTTCAGCGGTTCGAAGTCCGCAGAGGACGCAGCCGCGCTGATACAGACGAGGGTGCGGCTTTATCTTGACGAGAACGCGTAAATTTACATTTCTCAAAATTTTCCGCCAATATGTCATACCTGCGGAAAATAACAAACAAAAAGCTCCCGTATTTAGGCAGGTAACGGATTGGAAGTATTGTTACCCGTGGGAGCAAATTACCCTTATTGACAAAGTATGCCAATAAGGGTAAAGGCTCAGCCTTTGGGCAGGTAACGGTACAGAAGTAATGTTACCCGTGGGAGTACTTTACCCTTATTGGTAAAATATTCCAATAAGGGTAAAGGCTCAGCCTTTTGGGCAGGTAACGGTATAGAAGCAATGTTACCCGTGGGAGCATTTTACCCTTATTGGTGAAATATGCCAATAAGGGTAAAGGCTCAGCCTTTCTGCGGGGGCTTTTCCAGCTATACAAACACCTGTGCGGCGTCTGCACAGAAAAAGATTTGTTAATTGGAAACGATAAAAGCTCGGAGACTGAACATTTCGCAGGAGAATATATGTCTCCGAGCTTCACTTGTCTTTGTATAGGAAAAAAGATTTTTCGGAAAATGACAAAGAAAAAAGCTCCCGTATTTCTACAAGAGCTTATAAGGCTCCGCGGACACCGCGGTGGCGCAGAAGGAGGGATTTGAACCCTCGCGCCGGTTACCCGACCTACGCCCTTAGCAGGGGCGCCTCGTCACCACTTGAGTACTTCTGCGAATGGTAACATTTTTATATTATTATTGGCGGAGAGGGTGGGATTCGAACCCACGGTCCCTCGCGGGATCACCGGTTTTCAAGACCGGCTCCTTAAACCACTCGGACACCTCTCCTGACCGGACTCTGACGCCGCGCCGCAGTATGCAGAACCTGCGACTAATATAGTTTACCACAAAAAAGGCGGTTTGTCAATAGAAAAAAATAATTTTTTTAATATTTTTTTGCATACAAGACGGGGAGAACATCAATTGTTCTCCCCCGGGTAAACTACATCAAGTTTGCGCTGTCGTCTATTTTGAACGTGCCGATAAGGTCTTTCAGCACAGAAGCCTGACCCGAAAGCTCCTCCGAAGCCGCCGCGCGGCATATTCTTTATATTCGGCATTTTTCTAAACATTTCAACGCTCTTGACTTTTTCATGCAAAGACAGTATAATTAAAAAAAGAGAACGGCTGTAATTTTCCAAATCCAACAATACAAACGGAAATATTCTTTCATCATTTTCCGTGGGTTCTGAATGAACCGAAAGAGTAATAATTTTATCTCGGATAAATTATAAAGGAGCGCAGTATGAAAAATCAGCTGAAAAATATGATAATTTCAAGCATAAGCACTTGGTCTGATAACGATATTTACGCAATATCTCTTTATGTGTACGACTACCGCGACAACCCCTGCGAGCCTACCGTAACGCTTGGATATAACACGGAAGGTCAAGTCAAAAAAGAAACTCCCAATGCTTATGACGAGGAGGAGGCGCGGTGGAATTACGCCTTTTGGCTTCAAAACGATTTCTTTTGTTTCGGTTTGGGCGATACGGCGGGGGCGGTGCGTAACTGGATTGCCGAAAATAATTTCCCGTTTTATGAAGAAAACGACCCTATTTGGCTCGATGACAGCGAACCGATTTTGTATGATGAATTAATGGAAAAAACGGAAAAAATAACGCAGGCTTTCGTTGCGGTGCTTGTCGGCATAGTGCGGGAAATTCACGAGGAAAAAATTCTTACCGCAAAATTCGGCAGAGAACTTCCCATAATTATACACGAATTGGAATATTATGACGAAATCGCAAAGCAAAATATTGAGGCAAACGGCGAAACGCTTGTTAAAGAGTTTACGGAATTTATAGAAAATTTGTAAAGGAGAAATTTTTATGCGTTATGTAATCGGAATCGACGTGGGCACAAGCGGCACGAAAACCGTGCTTTTCGACGAGGTCGGCAAGGTTATCGCCTCGGCGACGGTGGAGTACCCTATGTATCAGCCCCAAAACGGCTACGCCGAGCAAGACCCCGAGGACTGGTACAACGCCGCCGTGTCCACAATCAAGACGGTCATCGGCAAAAGCGGCGTGAGCAACGCCGACATCGTGGGTATCGGTCTTTCGGGACAGATGCACGGTCTTGTTATGCTTGACGAAAACGGCGGGGTTATACGCCGCTCCATAATTTGGTGCGACCAGCGTACCGCCAAAGAGGTCGACGAAATGAACCGAAAACTGGGTCGGGAAAAACTTATCGAAATCACCGCCAACCCCGCCCTCACCGGCTGGACCGCCGCGAAAATTTTGTGGGTGCGGAACAACGAGCCCGAAAATTACGCCAAATGCCGCCATATTCTCCTGCCCAAGGACTACATTCGGTACAAGCTCACGGGCGAGTTCGCCACCGAGGTTTCCGACGCCTCGGGTATGCAGCTTCTGGACGTCCCCAACCGCTGTTGGAGCAAGGAAGTCTGCGATACGCTGGGAATTGATATGTCCCTGCTTGCAAAGGTTTACGAGTCCTGCGAGGTCACGGGCAAGGTGACAAAGTCCGCCGCCGAGCTTACGGGACTTGCCGAGGGTACAATCGTTGTTGGCGGTGCGGGAGACAACGCCGCCGCCGCCGTTGGTACGGGGGTTGTGGCGGACGGAAAGGCGTTCACCACCATAGGCACTTCCGGGGTTGTTTTCGCCCACACCTCAAAGGTTTCCATAGACCCCAAGGGACGGGTGCATACCTGCTGCGCCGCCGTGCCGAACTGCTGGCATATTATGGGAGTAACCCAAGGCGCGGGGCTGTCCCTAAAATGGTTCAGAGACAATTTCTGCCAAGCCGAAAAGGACACCGCCAAGCTTATGTGCGTTGACGAATACTACCTTATGGATAAAGAGGCGGAAACCGTCCCCATAGGCGCGAACAGGCTGCTGTACCTGCCCTACCTTATGGGCGAGCGCACCCCTCACCTTGACCCAAACGCGCGGGGTATGTTTTTCGGACTTTCCGCAATACACACCAAAAAGGATATGCTCCGTGCGGTAATGGAGGGGGTTGCCTATTCGCTTCGGGACTGCGTTGAGATTTGCCGCGAAATGGATATAAACGTCTCGGATATGATGGCTTGCGGCGGCGGGGGAACGTCTCCCCTGTGGCGGCAGATGCTTGCGGATTTGTACGGCTGCCCCGTGAAAACGGCTTCCTCGAAGGAAGGTCCCGCGCTGGGCGTGGCAATACTTGCCCTTGTGGGAGCGGGCGTTTACAAGACCGTCCCCGAAGCCTGCGAGAAAATCGTGGGAGTTGACAAGGTTCAGCAGCCCGTTGCGGAGAACGTTCCCGTTTACGAGAAATATTTCAGGCTTTACGATGAGGTTTATCCCGCAGTCAAGGAAAAATTTGCCAAACTTGCGGAATTATAAGCTTTTTAACTGCACATAAATATTTTTAAAAAGTACGCTGTTACGGAGGAAAATCCGATAATTTACTGTTCCCGCAAAAGCGAAAAATACATGAACGGCAGAGTTAACCCTGTCCGGCGTTTGAGAGACGCCGGACAGGGTTATTGAATTTCGCCGTCAGCGGTTGATTTTTATGTGCGCCGCCGCAAATCCTGCGGCAAGAAGCGCCGCCGATATTGCAAAACTTCCCGCCTTTCGGGAAAAATCCAATCCCATCGTCATCGAGAAAACGCACGCCGCGCCAAGCTTTTCTTTCATGGCATAGCTTGCCAGATAATATATTACCGAAGCCATATAGCCCGCCGTAACGTTCCCGCCGGCAGCCGAAGCGAAAAATCCCACGCTTCCCAGAAGCAGCGCGGAGGCGTACCCTCCCGCGAAGTGCCGCCATGTTACCGCGCTTTCGTTCAGATACATAACGAAAACCACGGCTCCCGTTATCGCGGCAAGGGCGGCTGAAGCGCATATCACCCGCGCAAGACATACGGACAGATAACCCGTCCGTTTCGACCGTATAAGATCGCGGACGTTTTCGTTCTGCTCGGGATAAAATACGGGCGTGAGCAGGAACGTCCCCGCAAAGGACAGCAGAAGCTCGAGCGGCTGAGCCGCTTCCCGCGCCGTCAGGGAGCTTACGGTGAACGCCGCCGGCACAGCGAGAGCGACGGCGCATGCCAATATAAAATGAGGAAGAAAATTATGCCGCAGATTTACGGCGAATATCTTTCCCATGACGGAAAAGTCCAATCCAAATCCCCCTCCTTTTCAGCTCGTAAACGGCGGCGGTCAGTCCGGTCAAAACAAGGGACAGCACCGTGTAGAACGTCCTGTTGAAAATAAACTGCGGCAGAGTATTCTCAAACGCTTCGTATTTGTACAGGTTATTGTGGCGGCAGACAAGGGTGAACGGCGCGATCTCCCCCGTCAGACCGTTCGCGGACATAAGGCTTGACAGCCACCAAGCGCCCTGGACGAAAACGGCGAGTACGGGCGAGGAAAGTTCCGTCACAAGCATTCCGACCGCCGCCGCAAGCAGCACATTGGGAACCAGCCATACTGCCGCAAGCTTGGGTATGGCAAACATATCCGCGTCAAATTCGGGATAAAGCGAGGACACGGAAATATTCGCAAGTATTACCGTTACGGCTGCGGGTATGAGCATTACCGTCACAAGAGCGGCGAAGCGGGTGAAAATCAGTCTTGCCGAGGAAATTTTCCGCGAATAGATAAGGCCGCTCATACGGGACTTCCTGTCAAGGCTCGCCAGAGCGGCGGCGACGAAAACGGGCATTACCGCAAGGTCTATCCCCGCGTAGTCGCAGAAAAGCCGCGCGTATGCTCCCGTGACCTTTTCATCGTAAACCAGATGATTATACTCCGCAAGAGCCTCCTCATAGGTTTTGGGCACTCTCGAATAATACCGCGAAATATACTTTTCGCCGTAGTAAGACCCGCCGCCGATTATTTTGTCCGCCTCGTCCATAAGCTCCCGAAAGCGTTCGTATGTAAGGCTTTCGGGGACGTTTATCTCCGGCGCGGAGCTTTCGGCGTGAGTAATTGTAACGTCCCCGTTTTCGTCCGTACCGTAAGCTAAGCCCCCGGGACTGTATCCCTCAAAGCCGTCAAGCTCCTCGGCGGTAAGTCCCGTAAGCTCGGTTATCACCGCCGCGAGAGCGGTTTTCTTTTTTTCGGTAAGCTTCACCTTTTTGTAAAATCCCATGGGGTACGCCGTAAACTCCCCCGACAGATATTCGCCCACAAGTCCCTCCGCCGCATTGGGGATAAGCGTTTCGGGGATCGGCTTTTCGGTATAGCCGTAATCCCCGGACGAAACCGACGGAGCGCGTTCCGGTTCGGACAAATCGCCGTCGAACTGGGAAAAGTACATAACGAAAACCACGAACACATACAGCAGAAACGTCGCCGAAAAAACGGTTTTTTTGCATTCCTTGAAAAACATCAGACCTCGCCTCCCGAAATTTCCTCCGAGCCGTAAACCTCGCAGCCGCGGGAATACAGACACCAAATATAAGCGTCCTCGCAGTTCGGCTCGGCGGGAAAAACGTTCTCTATATCGGGAACGGTATCGGAAACGATACGCACCGCGGTATAGTCCCCCTGCGTGAGCATTCCCGTAACGATATGCCCGCTCTTTATCCGCGGCAGGAATTCCCTCCGCACCCGCGCGGAAAAAACTTTCCCCTCCGCGTTCCGCAGCAGCTCGGAGACTGTGCCCTTCCACAGTATCGCGCCCCCGTTCATGACCGCGACGTCCTCGCAGGCGGCTTCGATATCCCCCACGATGTGGGTGGAGAGGATAACCGTCCTTTTCTCGGCGACCTCGCACAAAAGGTTGCGGAAACGTATTCTTTCCTCGGGGTCAAGCCCCGCCGTGGGTTCGTCCACGATAAGCACCTTGGGGTCGTGCAGAAGAGCCTGCGCTATTCCCATGCGGCGGTTCATTCCTCCCGACAGAGCCTTTACCTTGACGCGGCTGTGCTCGCTCAGATTGACACGTTTCAGCAGCATATCAATGCGTTCTTTCCGCAGGGACTTCGGCATTCCCGAAAGTGCGCCCAGATAGTCCATAGCCTCGTAAACGGTCATGCCGCCGTACATGGAGAAATCCTGCGGAAGATATCCCGTTACGGCGCGTATCTCCTTGGCGTTTTCGATCGGTATTCCGCACACGGTGATCGTGCCGTCCCGCTTTCTGAGCAGAGCCGCAAGGGTTTTCATAAGAGTGGTCTTGCCCGCGCCGTTTCTTCCCAGCAGGCCGAACATTCCCCGGTTTATTGTCAGGCTGACGTTTTTCAGAGCCTGCTTTTTCCCGTAAAACTTGTTTACGTTTTTGATCTCGATAACGTCCATATCAATCTTCCTTTCAAAAAACAATGACGCCGTAAAAGGCTGAGCCTTTACCCTTATTGGACAACTTTACCAATAAGAGTAAAATGCTCCCACGGGTAACGTTACTTCTGTACCGCTACCTGTCTAAAGCCTTACAGCATCATTATAAAACCGATTTTTCAACTTTTTATCTATTTTTCAAAGGAAATTCCGCCGTGACGTTTCCGCCGTCTGTATTGAACAGCGTAAGCTTTCCGCCGCACTTCCCGCATATGACATTGCAGATGTACAGCCCCAGACCGAAATGCTCGGAGCTGTCCTTTTCCTTCGGAAAAATTTCCTGCGGAAAAATTTCTTCGCGGAAAAACGGTTTGGCTGCCTGTCTCAGAGCTTCGGGGGAAAAGCCTTTCCCGTCGTCGCCCACGGTAACGCTCAGCATATCGTCACAGACGGCGCACACCGCCCGCACCCTGCTTTCCGCGTACCGCGCCGCATTGGAAACAAGGTTCTCCCACACGCGGACTATCAGTCCCCCGTCGGCGAAAACTGTCTGACTTTCGCATCTGAAATCAAAGGAGAACTCCTTGTTCCCGCAGCTTTCGCAGATAGTTTTTCCCGCCGCTTCAAGGCTTTCCTTCAGCTCCTCCGCGGGGATATGACACGGCTCGGGAGAAATGTCCTCCAGCTTCTGCGCGCCGCTCATGCCTGCGGTGTAGCGTTCGAGACGGGTTATCTGTTTCCTCATGCTTGAAACGACCGACAGCGTTTTCTCCCGGTCTATCTTCCCCTCGGGGACGTATTTTTCCAGATATTCCGCGTAGCCCTTAAGCACCGTCAGCGGCGTTCTCAGGTCGTGGGAAAAAGCCGAGTTGAGACGTTTCCGCTCCTCCAGCGAACGCCACATTTCACGGTTGTTTTCGTACAAAGCGGAGCGCATTTCCTCAAAGGCGGAACAGAGCTGACCCAGCTCGTTGCGTTTTTCGTACCGTATCTCAAAATCGAGATCGTTCTCCGAAATGCGCTTCGAGGCGTTCATCAGAACGGCAAAAGGCTTTTTCAGCTCCCGCTCGTAAAAGACCGCCCCCGACAGTCCCACGCAGAAAATAACCCACAGCGGTATGAGAATTACCTGCGCGTTGCTGATAATGAAATACACATTTTTATGCGCCCGGTCGAAAACCGTCCTTTCCGTATTGTACATCGTACAGACATTTCCGTCCTCGTCAACATATATTTTTACGTTCGGATAGGAAGAGCTTCCGGTTTCAGCATTGGCGTATTTTCCCCTGTACCAATCCTGAACATGGTTCGTGCCCACGCCTATCCCGAACGCCCCCGCGAAGGACAGCGCCGCGCATATGGGCAGATACAGGAAAAAGCTCCATTTCAGGGACTTCCGCATTTTTACTTTACCCATTTGTACCCCATTCCCCATACGGTCTCTATGCGGGACTCGCCTGCCGCGGACAGCTTTGCCCGTATGCGCCTGATATGCTCGGCGACCACGGAGCTGTCCCCCTCCGCGTCGTAGCCCCAGATCCGCTCGTAAATACGTTCCTTGTCGAACACCTGACCCGCGTTCACGGACAGCAGCTCGATTATCTCAAATTCCTTTTTGGGGAACTCCAGAGCCCGACCCGCCGCCGTGACGGTTTTCGCGGAATAGTCCACCGCCAGACTGCCGAAAAATCTGACGTTTACGTTATCCGCACCCGAAGCGGCGCGCCTGTCCCGCCTGATGTGAGCCGCCGTCCGCGCCCCCAGCTCGTCTATGGAAAAGGGCTTGACCACATAATCGTCCCCGCCTGCGGCAAAGCCCGCGATCTTGTCGCTGTCCTCGACCCGGGCAGTGAGGAAAATTATGGGACAGGACACATATTCGCGAACCGTTCTGCAAACCGTCAGACCGTCCGCGCCGGGCATATTGACGTCCAGCAGGATAATGTCGGGGTTTTGGGCTGATTTTTCGATCGCCTCGCTGCCGTTGAGGGCGGTGATCACTTCGCAGCCGTTCATTTCAAAATAGTCCCTGAGCATGGCGGCGATGTCGGGTTCATCGTCCGCGACCAAAATGCGGTACATTGCAAAGCTCCTTTTTCTGTTTTTATTATAGCAATCCTCTGAATATTTGTACATTTTTCGTAGGGGACGGGTTTCCCGTCCCGCCGAACGGTACGCTGTGGTTAACCCTGCGGGCGGGGAAACCCCGCCCCTACAAAAGGCGTTATTTTGTTGGATTGCTATATTTATTATAGTACCCGAAAAATTTCAACTTTTTATCAACTTTTCACGATCTCAAACGCTTTCGCCCCGTGTTTCCCGATTTTCACGGAAACAGCCTTGTCCGCGGAAAAGCTGTCCCCGCTCCACAGCTCGCGGACATTAACGCCGCCGTACAGCTCCAGATCGGAAAGCGGTATCTCGATCTCCCCGTCCGCTTCACCCGCGTTGAACACAGCGGCATACTGTCCCCCCTCGCAGCTTGAAGCCGTCCACAGAATATACTCCGAGCCGCCGATATTTCTCCTCCACACTTGGTGGGAATTCCTTGCGTTACTGTGCATTTTCAGCACGGCTTCGTTGGTTATCAGGCTCATTGTGAAACCGTCGAAGCCCGTCATCTCCCCGCCTATCATAAGGGGCGAACGGAAAATGCTCCACAGGGTCATCATGGTTATCTGCTCGTTTTCGGTAAATTTTGTGCGGTTGGACTTGTCATAGTCCTGCAAAATAGGTCCTATGGGCAGCATATCCGCGTCGGGGAAACTTCCCGCGCCGGTGTGGGTACACCACTTTTCCGCCCGCTCGAACATGGCGCAGAGAAGCTCCCACTTGTCCCAAAAATCGTCGGTTATACGCCACATATTGGCTGTCTGCTTGTAAAGCTCCGCCTTTTCGAGAAGCGCGGGTCCCGGCGAAAGGCTGAGAACCATTTCCCGTCCGCAGCCTTTCAGCGCCTCGCTTAACATGACAAGCTCCGTCTCCTCGTGAGGCAATTCGCGGCATATATCGTCCACCTTGATAAAGTCAACGCCCCATGAGGCGTAAAGCTCGAACAGGCTGTCATAGTACTCCCTCGCGCCCTCTTTGGCGGGATCGACGCCGTACATATCCGTGTTCCAACGGCAGATGCTGTCGGTTTTGGCAATTTGCCGCGCCGTCCTGTCAGTGCCTTTTATGGGACAGTTTTTATGCACCGCCTGTCTGGGAATACCCCTCATAATATGTATGCCGAATTTCAGTCCCAATGAGTGAACGTACTCCGCAAGGGGGGCGAAGCCTTTTCCTCCCGCCGCCGAGGGGAAACGCTTTTCCGCGGGGACAAGCCGTGAAAATTCGTCCATGCACAGGTCGGCGAACGGTTCGTACTCATGGCTCGCCGCATTGGGCGCGCTCCACTGAATATCCACAACGATATATTCCCAGCCGTACCGTTTCAGATGCTTCGCCATAAAGTCGGCGTTCTTTTTCACGGTCTCCTCGTTCACGGACGCGCCGTAGCAGTCCCAGCTGTTCCACCCCATGGGCGCTTTTGACAAATTCATAAAATCGTTCCTTTCCGTATAATTGCCGTTGATTATTCCTCTGTGTAGTTTATCTCAAAGCCCGTAAATTCGGCGGAAACATTCCCCGCCGCGTAAAGTCCGAGGACAACTCCCGTAAAGCCTCCCGACACCTCGCTGGAAAGATACTTCGCGCTGCCGCCGCCGAGGTGCGTTTCCTTTCCGTCCGCTTCGGAAACGTAGAAATTGTAGAGCATACTGTTCGCCCGAATAAGTATTTTCGCTTTTCCCGACGAAAGCGGAACAACGGTCTGCTCATGCTTTATGCCGCCGATATTCAGCTTTAGGACGGCTTCAAAGTCCCCGCCGTTTTTCCGGACCGCTATGTCGTAATGCTCGTTCTCGCACATATAGACGGTTACGCCGCCCTCGCCGTTTTCGCCGCTCAGTACGGTATCCGCCGTCAGCCCGAAGCAAAAATCCCGCTGACGGATACCCACAAACGAGGGGGAGTCAACGTCGTCCAAAGTAATATCCGTACCCCGCAGGACAGCCCTGTCCTCGGTCAGCTCATAGTTCTCCTCATGCGGGTGGCGCAGAAAGCACCAATCCACAGACCAATCGGTATTTTCAAAGGTGTACGTTTTTTTCTCCGACTGCACGAAATCTCCCGTGATCTCGTAGGCTGCGTCGGTCGTGCCGTCCCTGCCGGCGGTGAACCAGCCGTCCCCGCCGAACTTTACGGGGGTGAGGAAAACCTCTCTGCCCAGATGGTGGTAGGGCATCCACAAATGCATCTGACGGAAACCGAGGGAAACTATGTACCAACCGCCGTCCGCGCTTTGGATTAAATCGCCGTGACCTATTCCCTGAATAATGCAGGGAGCTTTGTTCCTGTTGGTGAGAACAGGGTTTGCGGGGTAATTTTCAAACGTCCCCCAGGGCGAATCCGACCGCGCGTATGTGATCATGTGACCGTACTCTGTGCCGCCCTCCGCAGCCATAAGATAGTAGTAATTGCCGATCTTATACATATGGGGACTTTCGAGGAAACGCCCGCCGCTGCCTTTCCAGATACATTTCGCGGGGGAAAGCTTTTCGCCCGTCTCAATATTTATTTCGCACTGAACGACGCCGCCCTCGCCGTAATCGTCTGTGCCGTTGCTGAGGAAGTATACCTTGTCCCCGTCGAAAAGCAGGGAGGGGTCAATGCCGTCACGGTCGACCTCTGCGGGTTCCGACCACTCGCCGTATATGTCGTCCGTCCAAACGTAAAAATTCTTGTGGGTGGTGTCGTTGGTGGTGACCATGTAAAACCTGCCGTTATTGTACCGAATTGTGGGAGCGAAAACTCCTCCCGAGCTGTTTATTTTTTCAAGGGCAACCTGCGACTTTCTCGTCAGCACATGACCTATCTGCTTCCAGTTCACAAGGTCCGCGCTCTCGAAAAGAGGCACTCCCGGGAAATACTGAAACGAGCTGCACACCATGTAGTATTTGCCGTTTGCGGCGCATAGACTTGGGTCGGGGTAAAAGCCTTTGACTATCGGGTTTTTGTACTGCATAAATATTTTCCTTTCCGTTTATGGCAAACCTGTAAAATAAAGCCTTTTGCAGGGCGGCGGTTCACCGCTGACCGTAATACGCGTTTGCGCCGTGTTTTCTGAGATAGTGCTTGTCAAGAAGCTCCTGCTGCATACGTCCGGTTTGTGGGTTAAGCCCCAGAGCGTGATAGTTCATGAACGCGGCTTCTTCGAGGACTACCGCGTTGTGTACGGCTTCGGCGGCGGTTTTTCCCCAGGTGAACGGACCGTGGCTTTTCACCAGTACGGCGGGAACGGTCAGCGGGTCGGTACCCTCAAACGTTTCGATAATGACCGTTCCGGTTTCCTTTTCGTATTCGCCGCCTATCTCTGCGGGGGTCATGGCGCGGGTGCAGGGGATCTCGCCGTAGAAATAGTCTGCGTGGGTCGTTCCCATGGGGATTATCCCTTTGCCCGCCTGCGCAAAGGAAGTCGCCCAGCGGCTGTGGGTGTGGACAATCCCGCCCAGTCCCTCAAAGGCGCGGTAAAGCTCCAGATGAGTGGGTGTGTCGCTGGAAGGGTTCAGTTTTCCCTCGGCGACCTTGCCCGTGGAAAGCTCCACTACCGACATATCGTCGGCGGTCATTTTGTCATAGTCAACTCCCGACGGCTTGATGACCACCATGCCGCTTTCCCTGTCGACGGCGGAGACGTTCCCCCATGTGAACGTTACCAGACCGTATTTCGGCAGCATAAGGTTCGCTTCGAGGACTTCCTGTTTTAATTTTTCAAGCATAATTTTTCCCTCCGTAAAATATTTTTATCTTGACAAATTTTTATTGTCCCTGTATAATAAAAATGCAGCCTTTATACAAGGAGGTGTCAAGTATGGTGAACGAAGACACGACAAACAAAGAGGCATTTAATATTATTCGGGGTCTGAAAAAATTAGGTGCAAACGACAGTCAGATCGTTACATTTATCGAGTACATAGAAACGTCTGACCCTAAATTGCTTGACAAAATTCCCAACATCAGTCAAACTGACGGCAGCAGCGCGAAGGAATTGGTCAGCGCAATGTAAAAATTAACCGGCGCAGAGCTTTCAAGGCTTTGCGCCTTTTATTGTTCACGCCTTGATCCCGGCATTTCCACGGCGAACTGTAAGCTTGTTTTTAGGCAAATCCAATCCGCAGTTACATTATACCATATTTCGGAACGGGTTTCAAGGCTGTGAAGTCCATTAATCTCAAACATTTTGCGGTGCTGCAGCAGTATCATAAACGAATATTATTTATTGGATTTTCACCGCGTTTTACAGTATTGTATCATATGGGGAATTCGGGGCGGTTCCCGCAGACAGACCAAAGGCTGAGAACGCTTGGTCATTCTCAGCCTTTCAAATTATATCAGCTGTTGGGATAACGGTACTGCTTCACAATAAAGCCGTTCCCGCCGTTTATCTCTATGACGAAATCTCCTCCGTCCACATAGCCGTCAAGCACATGATCGCTGCTGAATTTTTCCTGCTTGGTGTGATAAACGACCGTATTGCCGTCCGTCTCCCAATCGGTTATGGTAAGCTTGCCCAGTTCCTCGTTTATGCCGCCGTCGCCCAGTATCGTGTACAGCTCGCCGCCTATATCGCGGTACTGCTGGGGAGCTTTCAGGAACATTTCATTCACAAGCTTTTCGTCGAAGTACCCGAGCACATAGCTTCTCAGCTCGGAAAGGGTCGAGAAGCGGGGATCGTCCACCTTGAAAAAATATCTGCTGTCGCTGTCGTCAGCGGCGGCTACCTCGATGTAGTTTTCGTAATCGCTGACGTTAAGGCTTGTCGCAGTGAAGTACTGATACAGATTTCCCGCAACGGCATGAGCCGCGTAGCCGTAATAAAGGGGATTGTCGGAAAAATCCGTCCATGTTTCGCGGGCGCGGCGCATGGTCATATCATTGGGATTAAGGGTATAGGTTATTATCTCCGTTGAGAGGCTTCCGTCCTCGTTCACTGTGACGGCAGGCTCGGGCATGAACTTGAGTTCCTCAGTGCGGTACAGATCGCTTTCGGGGATATAGTCCATCGGGTCGAGAACGTCCGCCGCATCCGCCGCGCTTCTGCCCATGATCCGCGTTTCCCCGGCGCTGTCCGTATCTTCGGCGCGGAAAATGTCCGTCTCGGTGTTGTAGACTTCCACCTCCACAAGGCGGTCGTCCAGTATGGAGTACAGTCTGCTTACGCTGTACGGCAGGGACTCGTCGCTGAAATCGATAAGAAAGAAATCTATTTTAAGCAAGTCGGGAATACCGACGTCCTCCTCCGAGGAGCTTTTTATCACTGTGCAGACCTGATTTGCGTACTGCTGCGAATAGGGCAGATTTACCATATAGCCGTCGGGAGGCGCAACGCTGAATTTTGAAAATCCGAACCGATTATTCTCGACCGTAAGGGTAAGTCCCGTACCTTTTTCATCGGGAGCCGCCGTTATCATATAGTTGTTTCCGTATACCGAAAAATCGTATGTGTATGCTGAAAAGGGTTCGTCGTTCACGGAAGCGTCAAAGCCGTTGGCAAGAGCGTAAGCCGAGGGCGCGTTCTTTACGAGCTGCTCCGTGGTTTCGGCGGCGGGTTCTTCCATGACGCCGTCTGACTGAGAAGCGTTTCCGTCCCAAACGCCGCAGGAAGCGAAGCAAAGCGGGGTTACAGATACCGCAAGCAGGAGAGCTGCGGCGCGGAATTTAAGTCTCAATATGGTCTTACACCCCTTTCATTACAGATGCTGCCTTTCCGGAACGGGATAAATTCCCGCAGTTATCTTTTTATTCCTTAATAATTATATCATCTTTCCGGTATGAAATCAATTACATTTCGTTTACAGTTTGATTACTTGCAGGGTACAAAACCTTTTTTGAGGAGACGGGAAACGGCGCGGATTGTTAATTTTCGGTAAACTATCGCGGCGGCGTATTGTATTCGGGACATATTTGATTTATAATTAATCTGTATATTAAAAAAATTATACGGAGGGCGAGCGTTCCGTGAAAACGGGAAATTCCCGCGCTTTCGCGGGTGATCATAAACTGTATCGGAGGAATTTAAAATGACCGCAAACGAATACCAAAAGCTTGCAATGACCACGCTGAGTCCGTCGGTAAGCACCAAAAAGGACGCGCTGATAAACGGTGTTATGGGTCTCTGCGGAGAGGCGGGGGAAGCCATTGATATCGTCAAAAAATGGCTTGCTCAGGGTCACGGGCTTGACAAGGAGCACCTTGTCAAGGAGCTGGGCGATGTGGCTTGGTATCTCGCCGAAACCGCCGCCGCGCTGGACGTCCCCCTCGAGGACGTTTTGCGGATAAACATAGACAAGCTGAAAAAAAGATATCCCGACGGCTTTGAGACCGAAAGATCGCAGGTTCGGCTCAGCGGGGATATCTGAAATCCGATAAAAGCTTTTGATTGGAAAGGACTGACCGGTATGAAATTCGGAATACCCCGCGCCGCTGCGGTACTGACCGCGCTGACCGTTTCGGCGGCGGCGTTTTCTTCCTGCGGAATGTCGGGGGACAAAACCGCCGCAGAGGGGAAAAAACTCTACTCAAGCGGCAGCTATGAGGAAGCTTTGGAGCAATTCTCCGCCGCCGAGGAAAAGGGGCTGAAAAATTTCAGGGAGGCGGAGCTTTACCACTGTATGGGCAACTGCTTCTACCGCCTTGAAAACTACGGAACGTGCATCGAGTACCAGCGGAAATGCCTCGATATCGACCCGGAATATTTCAGCGCGTGGGTAAGCCTGGGCGTTGCGTACAAAAAGACGGGCGAGCGCGACAAGGCTATGGAGTGCTATCAAACGGCGCTCGAATACGATCCGCAGAACGCGGATTCCGCCAATCTTTATATCAGTCTGGGTGCGCTTTTCATAGAAACAAACAAACCCATCTCCGCGGCGGAATATCTGGAAAAGGCGCAGGAGTACTACCCCGAGAGCGCGGACATTTACGCGTATCTTGCCATTGCCTACAAATTGGCTCTGGAGCCGGAAAAGTCCGCCGAGGCTCTGGAAAAAGCCCGGGCATTGGGATACTCACGGATTGACGAGATAAACGACCGTCTCGCAAAGCTTGACTGACAGAAAAAATCCGAACCGCCCCCAAAAAGTTTGTACGGCTTTTGGGGGCGGTTCATTTTATTCAATACCTTTTACATCGTAACCCTCGTCCTCAACAGCGGACTTGATGTCCCCGTCGGGTCGGTCCGTCTCGCATACCGCGTAACCGCCCTCCAGCGAGACCTCAACATTTGCCGCGCCCAATCCTTCCAGAGCCTCCTTAACGTGAGCGACGCAGTGCTCGCACATCATGCCCTCAATTGTGATCTTCTTTTTCATAGCAAAAACCTCCTGTTAGAAATTAGAAATTCAGAGAATAGAGGATAGATATCTATACCCTATACTTGCCGTGTTATCTTTTGGGGACGGGGTAAACGTCCCCCGCAAACCTTATTACAGTTTGACCGTTTTAAGGCGAAGCGCATTGGACACCACCGATACCGAGCTTAAGCTCATAGCTGCGGCGGCTATCATCGGGTTGAGGAGCGGTCCGCCGAAAATGTGCAGAACTCCCATTGCCACGGGTATTCCCAGCGAATTGTAGCCGAAAGCCCAGAACAGGTTCTGCTTGATGTTGCGTATGGTCGCTTTTGAAAGACGTATCGCTTTGCACACGTCCCGCAGGTCGTCCTTGATGAGGACTATATCCGCGCACTCAATGGCGACGTCCGTACCCTGCCCCACGGCGATGCCAACGTCCGCCTGCGTGAGAGCGACAGCGTCGTTTATTCCGTCGCCCGCCATTGCCACGGCTTCGCCCTCCTGCTGGAGCTTTTTGATGTGCTCCGCCTTTTCTTCGGGAAGAACCTCGGCGATAAAGCTGTCGATATTAAGCTCTCCCGCAACGGCGCGCGCTGTGCGGGTGTTGTCGCCCGTCAGCATAAGGGTCTTTACGCCCATTTTGTGCAGCTCGGCGACCGCTTCGAGACTTTCTTTTTTTATGGTATCGGCGGCGGCGATAAGTCCTATAAAAGCTCCGCCGTAAGCGGCGTACATGGGGGTCCTGCCCAAATCGGCAAGACGTTCCGCTTTTTCGGCAAATTCCTCGGGAACGGTTATTTTTTCCTCGTCCATGAGCCTGCGGTTGCCGATAAGAAGCCGTTTCCCGTCCACCTCGGCGGAAATTCCCCTGCCGTCAAGGTCGGTGTAGTTTTCGGCGGGGAAAAGCTCAAGTTCCCGATCCTTTGCGTACTGCACCACCGCCTCGCTGAGAGGGTGCCCCGAAGCGGCTTCTCCCGAAGCGGCAAGGCGTACAAGCTCGTCCTCACCTATGCCATTGGGAACTGTATCGGTCAGCGACGGCTTGCCCTCCGTGAGAGTTCCAGTTTTGTCGAAAACGACTGTGGTTATTTTGCACGCCTGTTCAAGAGGCTGACCGCCTTTTATCAGTATGCCGTTTTCCGCTCCCTTGCCGGTGCCTACCATTATCGCTGTGGGAGTGGCAAGTCCCAGAGCGCAGGGACAGGCTATTACAAGAACGCTTATCAGAATGGTCACGCAGAATTCCCCGCTTTCACCCGCGATAAGCCAGCCGAGGGAGGCTACCACCGCGAGAGCCAGCACCGTGGGGACAAAGTACGCCGAAATGACGTCCGCAAGCCGCGCTATGGGAGCTTTCGACCCCTGCGCTTCCTCCACGAATTTTATTATGCGGGACAGCGCCGTGTCCTCGCCCACTTTTTCGGAACGGTACTTGAAAAATCCGTTTTTGTTAAGTGTCGCGCCCACTACCTTGTCGCCGGCCTTTTTCTCCACGGGGACGCTTTCTCCCGTCAGCATGGATTCGTCCACCACCGCGCTGCCCTCGGTTATCTCGCCGTCCACGGCAATGCTCTCGCCCGAACGGGACACGACAATGTCTCCCACCTTGACCTGACTCAGGGCGACTTCAAGCTCCTTTTCGCCCCGCATTACAAAAGCTGTTTTGGGAGCGAGGTTCATCAGCTTTTTGACGGATTCGTCCGTCTTGCCCTTTGAGCGGGCTTCAAGATACTTGCCCAGCGTGATGAGCGTGAGTATCGTTGCGCAGGACTCGAAATAAAGGTGCATGGCGTAGTCCGTCTCGCCCCGTCCTATCTTATACATGGCATAGAAACCGTACACAAGCGCAGCTGTGGAACCGAGGGCGATGAGACTGTCCATATTGGGGGACAGCCTGAAAAGGTTGCGGAAACCGTCCCAAAAAAATTTCCAGCCGATGATTATTACCGGGACGGTCAGCAGGAGCTGCGCCAGCGCGAAATTCATGGGATTGCTGTGCGGCTCTATGGCGGCGGGCAGGGGCATTCCGACCATGTGTCCCATGCTGACCGTCAGCAGCGGAACGGCGAACAGCAGCGACAGTATCAGCCTTATGAGCATTACCTTGTCGCGGGACATTTTCGGCTTTGCGTTCTTGTCCGCGAAAGCGTAGCCTGCCTTTACAACGGCGGCTTCCACCTCTTTTGCGCCGACCTTTTCCGAATCCACGGTAAGGCATTCGGCGGCGAAATTAACGCTTGCGTCGTTTACCCCGTCAAGCTTTTTGACGAAGCGTTCTATCCTTGCCGCGCAGGCGGCGCAGGTCATGCCCGAAATTTTATAGGTTTTTTTCATGAAAGTCCTCCTTTGCGGTATTTGCGCGGGACGTTTGCGCCGCTGCGGCTGCGTCCCGGATTTGGTGTAAAATTTAAAATTACATCTATATTATACTCCGCCGAAGCTGTAATGTCAAGCTTTACATCAATATTTCTTTGTGATATAATAAGAATATATCAAGGTTCGGGAGGCGGATTTGTGCATATAAGCAATAAATGCTCGATAGCGGTGCATTGTCTGATACTGATAAGCGAGTTCGGAAAGGACAGCAGGGTAACAAGCGACGTGCTGTCCAAGTCCTCGGGGGTGAACGCCGTCACGGTGCGGGGAATAATGAGCGCTCTCAAAAAGGACGGCATTATTTCCGTAAGACCGGGAACGGGCGGCGCGGAGATGGTCTGTCCCGCGGAGGAAATATCCCTGTACCGCATATGCCGCGCCGTAGAGCCGGATTTTCTCGAAAAGCTTTTCGGGATACATTCCTCTCCGTCACGGGTCTGTCCCGTGGGCAGGAATATCGGCGCGGTTCTGGGGCAGTCCTACGCCAAAATAGCGGAGGCTTTGTCGGACAGCCTGAAGTCGGTGACAATGGCGGAGGTGCTCGAAAATTACCGAAACGCTTTATAGTACGCCGCGCGGAATTTTACGGGGGACGGGTTTTCCGTCCCCTTGCCGCATATCCCGGGCGTGGAAAACCCCGTCCCTACGGGCGCGGACTGCCGCAGTCCCCTTAGTCCCCGTCGGGGTCGTCGGGGTCAAGCGGCTTAACGTAAAGGGTGCGGTTGTTGGTAAAGATGACCATTCCCGGCTTCGCTCCCGACGGCTTTTTCACGAACCGCACCGGAACGTAGTCCACGGGCACTTGGGAGGAATTTTTCGCCTTGCTGTGGAAAGCCGCCACCCTCGCCGCCCACATTACCGTGCCGTCGGGGACTTCCCGTCCCTCCGCGCGGATTATAACGTGCGAGCCGGTTATATCCTTTGTGTGGAGCCAGATATCGGTTTTGTCCGCAAGCTTCGTCGTAAGCGCGTCGTTCTGCTTGTTGTTCCTGCCCACCAGCACCGTGAAGCCGTCGGGAGACCTGAACTCCAGCGGGGGACGACTTTTCGGCGGCTTTCCTTTCAGCTTTGAGGAGCGTATATAGCCCTGCTCGGAAAGCTCCAGTCTCAGCTCGTTCACCTCGTCCTCGCTTTTGGTGCGGGTCAGCGCGTCGAAAACGCTGTCGATGTACAGCAGCTCTTCCTCGCCCCGCGCTATCTGCTCGGTGAGTATCTTCTCGGCGGTGTCGGCTTTGCGGTACTCGGCGTAGTATTTCTGCATATTCTTTGAGGGCGTGAGCCTCGGGTCGAGCTTTATCTCGATGGGGGGACAGCCGTCCTCGTAAAAATTCTCGGCTTTAACGCAGGTCATACCTTTTTCAATTCGGTACAGGTTTGCGGATATCAGGTCGCCCATCAGCTTGAGCTTATCCCTGTCGGCGGACTTTTTCAGCTCCTCGCGCTGTACCGCAAGGCGGCGGGAGATCCGCTCCGAGGTGTTCTGCAAAAGCCTGTGGAGATCCTGCGACCGCTGCTTCATACGGGAAACGCCGTCCCGCTCGCTGTAAAAATAATCCAGCAGCCCGCACGCCGAGGGCAGCTCCTTTGACGTCATAAGTCCGCCGTACTGATACAGCGGCATAAAAGAGAAATCTTTCAGCGCGCCGTCCCCGTCCTTTACCACGGTAAAGCAGCATTTTCCCCCGCGGCATTCGCCGGCGGTCTGCTCCACCGCAAAGGCAAGCCGCTCCAGAACCTCGCCGCGGATATCGCTTTTGGGTATATCCTCGCCCCGAGCCGCACAGTATATCCATTCGCGGGCGGCAATGGGGGAAATCCCCTCGAAAATTTTTACCAGCGCCTTTGCTGCGCCGCATTCGGGCAGAGTCTCGAGAGCCGCCGCAATGTCCGCCGCCGAGCAGGTCCTGAAATCGAGACGGTCGCTTCGGGGCGGATAAGTGTAGGTCATACCCGGCAGGACGGGTCTTTCGCGGGACATTTCGGGGTCGACCCGTTTTATGCTGTCGATGATTTTACCCTCGGCGTTTATTATGACGATGTTTGAGCACCGCCCCATAATTTCCGCCGCCAGGGTGACTTTTACCATATCCCCCAGTTCGTTCATAGCCTCGAAATCGAAGTACAGAATGCGTTCCAGACCGTCCTGCCGTATGGCAAGCAGCCTGCCGTTTCCGAAATGCTTCCGCAGCAGCATACAGAACATTGGCGGGACTTTCGGGTTCTCGATGGATTTTTTTGTTATATGCGCCCGCGCCGAGCCCGCCGAAGCGGACAGCAGCAGCTTTTCGTTTCCCCCGCGCGTGCGGAAGGTCATCACGATCTCCTCACGGGAGGGCTGGCTGATTTTGTCCACCCTGCCGCCGATAAGGGGTTCGAGTTCTTTTTTGACTAAGTGCAGAAACGCGCCGTCCAAAGCCATAGCCGATGCTCCTTTTCTTTTAGAAGTCAGAGGGTTAGAGTATAGAAGTTAGAATTGTTCTTCCTCGGGATTTATTTTTAAAACGAGTTTGAACGGGTCACGGTCGGAACTGCGGGAAATTTTCACGGATACTTCAAAATTCCTGTCGTCTATTTCCTCAAGGAAAAAATTTTCCGTTTCCCTGCCGCCCTCGTAGGAAATGTACTCGCCTATTTCAAACGCCAGACCGTCAAACATTTTTTTCAGCTTTCGGCGTATGCCGAAATGGTTCACCAAGTCAAAGGCGAGATCCATTTCCTCCAGCGCGGCGAGGATATCCAAGCCGCGGATATTTTCCGTTTCGATGATCTTTTCGCCGCTGAACCGCTCGTCCGCTTCGATAAAAAAGTCGTAGGGTTCGATAAAAGGCGTTTCCTCGGCGGTTTCGCCGGACGCATCCTTTTTCCCGAAGCCTTTGAAAAAATCTTTCAGCATATTGACCTCCTTTGGTTTGACGTCATACGGCGAACAGGTTTACGGGACTTCCCCTCCCGCGCAGGCTTCCCGCCGCATTTCGGACAGATAAGCGTAACGGTCTCCTTACAGAATGTAGTCAACGGGGTCTCTGTCCGCTTCGGCGCGCACCGCTTCAAGCTGCGGGTATTCCTCGCGGAAACGCTTTATCAGATAGGGGATAACGATATCCTCCGTGTGGAAATGTCCGCAGTCGTAGAGAGCTGCGCCGCTGTTGCGGGCGGTTATCCACTGGTCGTGCTTCACGTCCCCCGTGACGTAGGCGTCCGCGCCCTGCTCTATGGCGAGAGGGAGATTTCCCCCCGCTCCTCCCGAGCAGAAAGCAAGCTTTTTGACGAGTTTGCCGCTGTTCGTGTAGCGGACGACCGTGCAGCCGAAAACGTCCTTTAAAAGCTTTCCCAGTTCGCTTGGGAGAAGCTCATTCTTTACCGAGCATACCCAGCCGTAGCCCCGTCCGTCGGGGTGGACGGACTCCAATACGGACAGCTTTTTCAGTCCCAAATCGGGACTAAGCATATCGAAAATAATGTCGTTTACGCCGTCGTCCGCCATATCCAGGGGCGAATGGAAGCAAATGCAGGCTATGCCGTGTTTCAGGGCGAGACAGGCGGGGTTGCTTTCGTCCAGCCGGTAAAGCGGGTGGAATATGACAGGGTGGTGCGCCACGATTGCCTCCGCGCCGATTTTAACGGCTTCGCGTACAACCTCGCAGGTGATGTCCAGCGCGAACAGAACCTTTGTGACGGGGGTGTTTTCGTCCCCCGCGAGCAGCCCCGAATTGTCCCCCTTGTGGATATTTTTCAGCGGGGCGATCCTGTCCATAAGTATCATCAGGTCTTTTACCGTGTACATATTTTTTCCTCCGATCCTTGCGGAAATTTCCGCGGCGAGAGATATTTTATCCGTCCGTCCCGAAGCCCGTCCCTCGCGGAAAAGCCGTTCCGCCTGCCGTTCGGCGTAAAGCTTCGCTTCGGGGTCGGAAAGCTCCAGCTTTCCCAGCTGCTCGAATATCGGCTCGGGACTGAACGGGAGCGAACCGTTCTTCACCGCGTTTATGACGGTGTAGCGGAATTTTCCGTCCGAGACCGCCCGCTGCGCAAGTATCTCGAAGCCGCCTTCGCAGAGCCGTCTTATCAGAACGTCGGCGCGGCTCATTGGCTGCAAGATCAGGTTTTTCCCCTCCAGCCAACCGCAGTCCGACAGTATTTCCGCGATAAGCTCGCCGCCCATTCCCGCGATAACGATATCGGTTATCCCGCTTTCGGGGACGTTTTTAAGTCCGTCCGAAAGAATTATATCCGCCCTGTCCGAGACCCCCGCTTTGGCGAGAGTTTCCCTTGCCGCGGCGAGAGGCTTTTCGTTTATGTCCGAAGCGGCGGCGGTAACGCATTTCCCCGACGAGAGCAGTTCGGCAACCAAATAGGCGTGATCCGTACCCACGTCGCAGACCCTTTCCCCTCTGACGAACTCGGCGCAGAGCTGCAGTCTTTTATCAAGCATATCAAGCATAGTTTCCTTTTATTTATATGAAATATTGTTCATATGTATTATAGTTGGTTTTGTCCAATAAATAAACATATATATCATGAACATATGATGTCCCAAATATTTACGGAAGCGCATTAAGGGCGTAAAGCCAAAACCTTACGCCCTCGGTGTTTACTTATTCTCGAAGTGCCTGTTGAGCTTGGCGACAAGGTCGTCGGGACTTACTCCGTGAACCGCGCAGGCGTCGGCAAGGCTTTCGCCCCTCGACGAGGGACAGCCCAGGCAGTGCATACCCATCTCAAGAAAGAACGGGGCGGTGTCCGCGTCAAGGTCGAGAATATCGCCGATTATCATATCTTTTGTGATCTTCATTTTGACATTCCTCCAAAATATACTGTAACAGTATTATAACCTATTTTTTTAATATTTGCAATAGCCTGTTGATTTTTTTAGGGATATGTGGTATAATTTCAGTACCTTCCAAATTTATGAAAAGAGGTATCTGAATTGAATTTACTCAATAAGCTTGAACGGAAATTCGGACGGTTCTATATAAGCAATTTAATGCTGTACATCGTTATAGGCACGGGAATAGTGTTCGCGTTCCAGTATCTGGCGACGGATATCCCGCTGTTTTCGTTTCTGTCTTTCAGCCGCGGTGCGATAATGCGCGGACAGATATGGCGGGTGATCTCCTTTATATTCATTCCCGAAAGCGGAAATCCCATAAGCATGGTGTTTTGGCTGTACCTGTACTGGCTTATCGGCTCAAGCCTGGAGGACTACTGGGGCGGCTTCCGTTTCAACGCGTACTATTTCAGCGGCGTGCTTTTCGCTGTTATAGGCGGATTTATCACCGGAGGCGCCACGGCGCATTATCTTAATCTTACGCTGTTTTTGGCGATGGCTGTGATCAACCCGAATATGCAGCTCCTGCTGTTCTTTTTCATTCCCGTGAAGATGAAGTGGCTTGCTTGGGTGGACGCGGCGTTCATAATCTACAATTTTATTTTTACGCCGTTTATGAGCACGCGGATAATAATTTTGTTTTCAATGCTGAATTTTCTGCTGTTTTTCGGCGGGGATTTTTTCCGCTTTATCCGTGACAAAATCAAGTACAGGAAGATACGCAGCAATTTCAAGAAAAAATAGGCGGTAAATTGTAATTTAGCACAAAAACAAAACGACAGCGCCCCGCGCGGCGAAGCCGCGACTAAAAAGTTCGCCAGC
>JAMPIC010000001.1:94230-140130 GCA_023663025.1 Prevotella sp. | reverse complement strand
GCTGTCGCCATTCCTCACCCCTTTCACCGTTCCGAACGAAAAGGATTTCGCGCTCTGCGGAGCGCGACCAAAGGGCGCCGCCCTTTGGAAACCTGCCGCCTTTGAAAAGGCGGGCGAAACTTTTAGTCGCGGCTTCGCCGCCGAATACTCGTTACCTGTTTTGCGCTAAATTACAATTTACATTATTGCTTTTTCAACAAGTTTGACAAAATATTTTACGTTCAATATGTGTTTTTTGAAAGGAATTTTTACGGTGAAAACTATTACTCTGATCGGCTCTACGGGTTCTATAGGCACGCAGACATTAGACGTTTGCCGCAAGCATAATATTACTGTAAAGGCTTTGTCGGCGAACAGAAACACGGCTTTGCTGGAAAGTCAGGCAAGAGAATTTTCCCCCGAAAAGGTTTGCGTTTACAGCGACGACCTTTATATCGAAATGCGGGAACGGCTTGCCGACACGGGGATAAAAGTCTTGTGCGGCATGGACGGTCTGTGCGAGATCGCGTCGGACAAGAACGCCGACCTGTTCGTAAACGCCGTGGTGGGAATGGTGGGACTTCTCCCCACGCTCACTGCTATTGAAAACGGCGTGGACGTTGCTCTCGCCAACAAGGAGACCCTTGTGGCGGGAGGACAGCTTGTTACGGCAAACGCGGAGCGTAAAGGCGTAAAGCTTTACCCCATAGACAGTGAGCATTCGGCGATATTCCAGTGTCTGCAAGGAAACGACCCGAAGCAGCTTAACAAAATAATTCTCACCGCTTCGGGAGGACCTTTTTTCGGTATGAAAAAGTCCGAGCTTGCGGACGTTACCGTCGAACAGGCTCTCGCGCACCCAAACTGGTCTATGGGGAACAAGATAACTGTGGACTCGGCTACGCTTATGAACAAGGGTCTGGAATTTATCGAGGCAAAGTGGCTTTTCGGGGTAAGTCCGCGAAACATTGAAATTGTGGTGAACCGTGAAAGCGTTCTCCACTCGGCGGTGGAGTTCAAGGATCGCTCGGTCATTGCGCAATTGGGCGTTCCCGATATGAAGATACCGATACAGTATGCGCTTCTGTACCCTCAGCGGGAGGAATGCGATGTAAATCCGCTGTCCTTTACAGATTACGGAACGCTGACTTTCTTCAAGCCGGACTTTGAAACTTTCGACTGTCTAAGCGGCTGCATTGAAGCCGTAAACCGCGGCGGAGCTTATCCCTGCGTTGTGAACGCCGTTAACGAGGAAGCCGTCGCGCTGTTCCTGAACAGAGAGATACCGTTCCTGCGGATAGGGGAGCTGGTAAGGAAATCCCTTGACAGTCTGCCGGATATGCCGTCCGAAACTTACGAGGACATCAAAAGAGCCGAAATGACTGCGAGAAACTTTGTCTTTAACGAAATAAATTTTTAAGCGAGGTACTATGAACACACTTCTTTCTATTTTGATTGCCGCAGTTTTTTTCTGCCTGATAATTGTTATCCACGAACTGGGACATTTTACCGTAGCAAAGCTTTGCGGCATAAGAGTTGACGAATTTGCCGTCGGAATGGGTCCCGTCATATTCAAAAAGCAGAAAGGCGAGACCCTTTACACCGTCAGACTGCTGCCCATAGGCGGCTTCTGCTCAATGGGCGAGGACGAGGACAGGGAGTCCCCCGACGCTTTCCGCCGTAAGCCGATATGGGCAAGAATGGCTACCATCGTAGCGGGCGCGGTGATGAACCTTATTTTGGGATTTATTCTTTCCATAGTCCTTATTTTGGTGGACGGCGGGTCTGTGTCCTCCAAAATCGTATGGTTTGCCGACGACGCTTCAAGCAAGCAGTACGGTTTGCAGCTTGAGGACAAGATCGTGAAAATAAACGGTACGCGGATATTTTCCGTAAAGGACATAACCTATCAGCTCAGCAACGACGAGGACGGCGTTGTGGACTTCGTCGTCGAGCGCGGCGGCGAAAAGGTGTCCGTGAACGGCGTTAAGTTTGCTATGGAAACCGATGAGGAAACGGGAAAAAATACTTTGATATACGATTTCAAGGTGCAGAGAGAGAAAGTCACTCCCGCAAATATCATTCCCTACGCGTTCAAAAACGCGGTGTATTACGGCAGGATCGTGCTTATGTCTTTGAGGGACATAATCGGCGGCAAGTACGGGATAAACGATTTGCAGGGTCCGGTGGGGATAGTGACGGTCATTGGAGACGTTACCGAGCAAAGCGGATTCGATATCAGCTTCATTTTGGATATTGCCACGCTTGTGACAATAAATATCGGCATTTTCAACCTGCTTCCGCTTCCCGCGCTGGACGGGGGACGGTTCGTCTTTCTGCTTGTCGAGGCAGTCCGCCGCAAGGCTTTGAAAGCGGAAACCGAGGGTATGATACACTTTGTGGGATTTGCGGCGTTAATGCTGCTGATGATATTTGTCACGTTTAACGATATCAAAAACATATTTGTGAAATAATGGGGGAAGAAAAATGAGCAGCTTTACCAAAAAATATACTGACGAGGAAATGAATACGGCTCTCGGCAAACTTCTTATCGGCAGCGAAAGTCTTGAAACGGCAGTGTACTGCCTTTTTAAGGATACGGGATTTTTCGCGAGCAACAGAAACATTATTACGGGCTATGCGGGAATAACCGATACGGGGCGGCTTTTGTGCTGCAAATACGGGCTTATAGGCGATGAAAACGCCGCATATAATATGGAAGATATTGTGCAGATAAAAATCAAGCCGATGATTTTGGGGCAGAAAATCGTTACCGTGGTTTTTGAGGACGGCAAAAAGCGGACGGTAAAGTTCCAGCTTGCGCCGAAGGTTGCGGGTTCAAAGCTGCCAAATCAGGAGCGGAACACCGAGAAAATGCTGGAAATTCTCGAAGCTAAGCAAAACAAGCTATAAAGGAGTAAAAATGTCCGATTTTATTTTTGAAAAAGCGGGAATTGAAGATTTGGACACGCTTGTAAAGCTGAGAACGGCGTATATTCTCGAGGATAATTGGGCTGTACCTCGGGAAAAATTGTCCATAATATCCGAAAAACTGCCCGATTATTTCCGTGAGCATTTGAACGGGGATTGTTTTGCGTACACCGCTAAATACGGGGGCGAGACGGTAAGCTGCTGCATTTTGGTGGTTTCGGAAAAGCCGCCTAATCTCGGCTTTATGAACGGTATTGTGGGGACGGTAATGAACGTTTACACAAAGCCGGAATACAGGCGAAAGGGTCTTGCGGGAAAGCTGATGAAAACGCTGCTTGCGGACGCGGAAAAAATGGAACTTGATTTCGTTGAGCTGAAAGCCACGGAGGAGGGGTATGGCTTGTATAAGTCCCTTGGGTTTGAGGATACGGTTTCAAAATATCATAATATGAAGATAGCGTTTAATCGGGGCGTTTAAAAATATTTTTGGGAAACAGAAAGGTTTTCGGTATGAAAAAAATTTTGCGCATTTTCGGAGCGGTATTGATTATTGTCGGAATTTTGTTGTTTTTTAATAAATCTTCTTTGGGAATAATCGGCGGGGAGGACGGTCCGACGGCAGTTTTCACCGCGGGAATTTTGTCGGGCAATGTGTGGATATTTCCCGCAACGGCGGGTGTTTTGCTTGTTATCGTTTCAATTGTAAAGGTTAAAAAGAAAAAATGAAAGGAAGTATAATATGCGTTCCGTACACACTGTAAAGGTTGGCAACTGTACACTTAACGGCGAAAAAATTTACATACAGTCAATGCTTAACGTTCCGTCGGGCGATATTGAGGGGAGCGTTCGTCAGGCGGTTCGGCTTGAAAAAGCGGGCTGCGAGATAATTCGGGCGGCAATTCCCGATATGGCGGCTGTGCGGCTTATTCCCGCGATAAAAAGCGCGGTGGCGATACCCCTTGTGGCGGACATTCATTTCGACTACAAACTTGCGCTGGAAAGCGTTTCGGCGGGGATTGACAAGATACGCATTAACCCCGGGAATATCGGCGATTTCGACAGGGTAAAGGCTGTTGCGGACGCTTGCCGCTCGAAAAATATTCCCATAAGAATTGGGGTAAATTCGGGTTCGCTGGAAAAGGACATTTTGGCGAAGTACGGTTCGCCAACGGCGGAGGCTCTCTGCGAAAGCGCGCTTCGCCACGCGGAGCTTCTGGAGCGGTGCGATTTTCACGATATTGTTATTTCCATAAAGTCCTCGGACGTGCCTACTATGATAAAGGGCTATCGGCTTCTTGCGGAGGAAACCGATTACCCCCTGCATTTAGGCGTTACCGAGGCGGGAACGAAACGTATGGGCATAATAAAGTCCGCCGTGGGGATTGGCTCTCTCCTTGCGGAGGGTATCGGGGAGACTATACGGGTTTCCTTGACCGCAGACCCCGAGGAGGAAATTTACGCCGCGCGGGATATTCTTTCCGCCGTTGGCAGGGGCGGGGGTGTAAAGCTTGTGGCTTGCCCCACTTGCGGCAGGACGAAGATAGACCTTATTTCCCTTGCGGAAAAGGTGGAAGCGGCGGTCAAAGACATTGACAAGGACATTACCGTGGCGGTAATGGGCTGCGTGGTGAACGGTCCCGGGGAAGCCCGCGAGGCGGACGTTGGCATTGCGGGGGGAGACGGCTGCGCGGTTTTGTTCCGCAAGGGGGAGGTACTGCGGAAAGTCCCCGAAAACGAGATACTGACGGCTTTGCTGGAGGAAATTGATAAAATTTAGGAACGGTGAAATAATGCTTGTAAAAGAACTTTTTTCGGACTTTATTGCCGACATACCAAACTTGATAGGCAGGGGAGAAGTCCTGAAGCTGGTGCATAACGAAAAAAACCGCGCTTTGGCTGTATTCGCTTCCTATGAACAGGTTCAGAAGTACGACTATGTTGTGGATTTTGAAAAGGTCATGAAAAATAATCTGGGCATAGGCGGATTTACTTTGAACTGCCGTTACAGTCCGGCGGTTTTCAATGAAAGCTGTATGCCCGACATGGTGTCAATGCTCAAACGCAGGCTTTATGTCATTAACGGTCATCTGGACAATGCGGACTACAGCTTCGGCAACGGCGTTGTCACCGTGAACGTAAACGGCGCGGGTTACGGCACACTGAAAAAAGCGGGGGTCGAAGCGGCTTTGGAAAAGCAGATACGGGAGGTTTTTTCCGTAAACGTTAAGGTTGAACTCGCAGAGGGAAGCTTTACGCCGGCGGAGGACAGCTGCGCCGAAAGAATGGCTCGGATAATGGCGGAAATGCCCGCTCCGCAGGAAGCTCCTCCCGAGGAGGGGTATCCCGGCGGCATGAACGCCGAGACCGCTCCTAAAGAACCCGTTATAACGATAGATTTCAAGGACTTGCCCATTCTTAAAGAGGGCGCGAAGCTTCTGAAGGGCAGGACTATCGATTCGCCCGTTATAAACATTGCCGACATAACAAGCAAGATGAGCAACATCACCGTCTGGGGAGACGTGTTCGATTACTCCGAAAAGGAGATCCGCACCAAAAACGGCGAGAAGCGGGTTGTGTCCGTGAGCATCACAGACTATACAAGCTCCATATCCGTAAAAAGCTTTGAGAACAAGGAGGACGAAAACGTCCTTGCGGCGTTTAAAAAGGGCGGTACGGTTCTTTTAAAGGGAAAAGCGGACTTTGACACGTTCGACAACGAATTTGTGATAAAGGCGAACGACATTATGCAGGTTGGCAAGACCGAACGCAAAGATACCGCCGAAGAAAAGCGGGTGGAGCTTCATCTGCACACGAATATGTCCGCTATGGACGCGGTAACTCCCGCCTCGAAGCTTGTCGAGAGGGCGTACTCATGGGGGCACACAGCCATGGCGATCACAGATCACGGCGTTGCGCAGGCTTTCCCCGAAGCGGCTTCGGCAGCGGCAAAGATACGCAAGAACGGCGGGGATTTCAAGATCATCTACGGCTGCGAGGCTTACTCGGTAAACGACAGAACCAATGCCGTTGACGTGTTCAAGGACATCTCCCTGAAAGGCGAGGTAATCGTTTTCGACCTTGAGACAACGGGCTTCAGCGCGCAGGCGGACAGGATAATCGAAATAGGCGCGGTAAGGGTAAAAAATCTTGAGATCGAGGAAACCTTTCAGACCTTTGTGGATCCGGAAAGAAAAATTCCCGAACGCATAACCGAGCTTACAAGCATTGACGACGATATGGTCAAAGGCGCTCCGTCACAGGAAGAAGCGTTAAAAAAATTCATAGAATTCTGCGGACAGGCTCCCGTGCTGGTCGCACACAACGCAAGCTTTGACTGTTCCTTTATAAACGCGGGCTGCGAACGGTACGGGATAGATTTCAGCTTTTCCACAATAGATACCGTCAAGATGAGCAGAAGTATGCTTCCGCACCTGAAAAAGCACAAGCTCGACTATGTTGCAAAGGAGCTGGGTCTGGGCGATTTTCACCACCACCGCGGAGACGACGACGCCAAAATGCTGGCAAGAATTTACATTATCCTTATCGGCAGGCTTATCGACGAGAATAAAATTACCAATATCAGCGAGATAAACAAGTGCGTGCTTAACGTAGACCCCCGTTCGCTCAGGTCGTATCACCAGATAATTCTCGTAAAGAACGCGGTCGGTCTGAAAAATCTCTATAAGCTTATCTCTTACAGCAATATCAAGTACTTCAAGCGGAACCCGCGCATACCTATTTCCGAGCTGATGGCTCACCGCGACGGACTTATCGTGGGCAGCGCCTGCGAAGCGGGAGAGGTTTTCTCCGCCGTTAAGGACGGTCATTCCTGGGAAAGCGTTAAGGAAACAGCAAGGTTTTACGATTATCTGGAGATACAGCCTATCGCCAACAACGCCTTTCTTATCCGCGACGAGGAGTATCCCAACATCACCTCGGAGGAGGACTTGCGGGAACTTAACAGAAAAATCGTCAGGCTCGGCGAGGAGCTGGGCATTCCAGTTGTGGCGACCTGCGACGTTCACTTTATGGACAAGTCCGACGGCATTTTCAGGAAGATACTTACATACCAAAAGTTCAAGGACGCGGAAAATCAAGCCCCGCTGTACTTCCGCACCACAGACGAAATGCTGGAGGAATTTTCCTATCTGGGCGAGGAAAAGGCTTACGAGGTGGTGGTGACAAACACCAACAAGATTGCGGACATGGTAAATCCCGACGTTGTTCCCATTCCGCCGGGAACGTTCACACCCGAAATTCCCGGAGCGGAAGAGGATCTGGAACGTATCTCCTGGGAGCGGTGCAAAGCCATATACGGCGACCCGGTTCCCGAGCTTGTGGCAAAGCGTCTCGACAGGGAGCTTACCTCCATTATCAAGCACGGTTTCGCTGTTTTGTACATGATCGCCCAGAAGCTTGTGGCAAACTCTAATGAGCACGGCTATCAGGTAGGCTCGAGAGGTTCGGTGGGATCGTCGTTTGTGGCTTCTATGGCGGGAATTTCCGAGGTAAATCCGCTTCCGCCCCACTATGTCTGCCCCAACTGCAAGCACAGTATCTTTATCAATGACGGTTCGGTCGGTTCGGGTTACGATCTTCCCCCGAAAAACTGCGAGAAGTGCGGTACTCCGTACAACCGCGACGGACACGACATTCCCTTTGAGACGTTCCTCGGCTTCGACGGAGACAAAGCCCCCGATATCGACCTTAACTTTTCCGGCGAATATCAGACCTTCGCCCACAAGTACACCGAAGAGCTTTTCGGAAAGGACAACGTTTTCAAGGCGGGAACTATCGGTACGGTCGCTGACAAAACCGCTTACGGCTATGTGAAGCACTATCTTGACGAAAAGGGCGAGACCGTTTCCAAAGCGGAGGTAAACCGTCTGACTATCGGCTGCACCGGCGTTAAGCGCACCACGGGTCAGCACCCGGGAGGAATGGTTGTCGTCCCCTCGAAGTTTGACGTCTACGACTTTACCCCGGTGCAGCACCCTGCCGAAGACCCCAATTCTATTTTTACGACCACGCACTTTGACTTCCATTCGCTTCACGATACCATTTTGAAGCTTGACGAGCTGGGACACGACGTTCCCACGCTCTATAAACATTTAGAGGACATGACGGGCATAAAAACGGGGGATATTTTCCCGGGAGACGAAAAGGTCATCAGCCTTTGCACTTCCACGGAAGCGCTGGGGGTAAGACCGGAGGATATCGACTGCGAAACCGGAACGCTGGCTATCCCCGAAATGGGAACGCCGTTTGTCCGCGGAATGCTTATCGAAGCTAAGCCGAAAAATTTCTCCGACCTTTTGCAGATTTCGGGACTTTCCCACGGTACGGACGTTTGGCTCGGCAACGCTCAGGAGCTTATCAAGGAAAATATCTGCACTATTTCCGACGTTATCGGTACCCGTGACAGTATCATGACCTACCTTATCTATCACGGGCTTGACCCTAAGCTGTCCTTTAAAATTATGGAGATAACCCGTAAGGGCAACGCTCCCAAGCTCCTGACGGACGAAATGAAGCAGGATATGCTTGCTCACGACGTTCCTCAGTGGTACATTGACAGCTGTCTGAAGATCAAGTATATGTTCCCGAAGGCCCACGCTGCGGCGTATGTTACGGCGGCTATGAAGCTGGGGTGGTACAAGGTCTATGAGCCGCTGGCGTTCTACGCCACGATATTCACGGTGCGCGGCGAGGACTTCGACGCGGAGACTGCCGTTCAGGGCAGGGAAGCGGTAAAATTTAAAATATCCGAGCTGCGGAACAAGGGCAACGAGCGCACCGCTAAGGAATCAGCCACATACGATATGCTGATGATCGTAAACGAAATGATGGCGCGGGGATTTGAATTCCTGCCGATAGACGTTTATAAGTCGGACGCGGCAAGATACAAGATCGAGGACGGAAAGCTGCGGCTGCCGTTCTGCTCGGCAAAGGGCGTTGGCGTAAACGCGGCAAAGGCTATCTACGACGCCGTTCAGGAGGGCGATCTGCTGTCGATAGAAGAATTGCAGGAACGCAGCGGCGCGACCAAATCCGTCATAGAAACCCTTGAAAGCATAGGCGCGCTGAACGCTCTGCCAAAGACGGATCAGATATCCCTGTTCTGATTTCCGTAAAAATTTTACGGAAATCCTTTGGATAAACGCGCAGATTTTGCAGGGGACGGGTTTCCCGTCCGGCGGGCGGGGCAACCCCGCCCCTACGAACATTGTTATTATTTTGCAGGATTGCTGTAAAATAATAAAAAATACTATTGACAATGTTAAGATAATGTGATATCATAATATCAAGGTATTATGATATCACATTACTAAATTAAAGGAGTTAGCCAATGAACAGATACGACCTTATAACTCCCGAGGGTACAAGCGATCTGCTTTTTGAGGACTGCGCAATGCGCCGCAGCCTTGAGGAAAAGCTTTCGGGAATATTCAAATCAAAGGGCTACTGCGAGATAGTGACGCCGGGATTGGAATTTTTCGACGTGTTCAACCTTAATTCAAGGTACTTCCCGCAGGAAAGTATGTACAAGCTTTCCGACAACAAGGGACGGCTGCTTGTGGTGCGTCCCGACTCCACCATGCCTATCGCGAGGGTGGCGGCGACAAGGCTCAGGGACGCGGAGCTTCCGCTGAGACTTTTTTACCGTCAGAACGTTTACCGCAACAAGCCGGTAATGCGGGGCAGAAGTGACGAGATACACCAGATGGGCATTGAGCTTATCGGCTCGGATTCCGAAAGAGCCGACCTTGAAGTCATTTCAAGCGCGATAGAGGTGCTGGCTTCCTTTGAGAACGAGGACTTCCGCTTTGAACTGGGGGACATCGGATTTTTCCGCGAGCTGGTAAGCAAGCTTGAAGCGGATACCGCCGTTAAGGAAGAGATACGCAGTCTTATCGAGGTGAAGAATTATCCCGCTCTGAACGATCTGCTGGACAGTATCGGGGACAGCGGTATCACAAAGGCTCTGAAGCAGCTCCCGCGGCTTTTCGGCGGCGAGGAGGTCTTTGACAAGGCGGCGGAGCTTTACGACGATGAGAAGATAAGAAGCGTTATCGCGGGGCTGAAAAAACTGTACAACAGTCTTATAGAGCTTGGCTACGGCGGCAAAATAACCGTCGATCTGGGAATAGTCAACAAGCTTGACTACTACACGGGCGTGGTTATGAAAGGCTACCTGAGAGGCTACGGCGACGCGGTTCTGTCGGGGGGACGGTACAACAAGCTTCTTGCCGAGTTCGGATACGACGTTCCCGCAACGGGATTTGCTGTGAACGTGGACGCGGCGGCAAAGGTTATGAAGCAGTCCCATACATATTCCGCGCCGGTGCCTGACGCGATAGTTTACGGCGCGGACGGTTTTGTCATGGAAGCGATAAAGTACGCGAACGAGCTTCGCGGAAAAGGCTTGTCCGTGGAAAATTCGGTTTTCGATTCCTATGACGGAACGAAAGCTTACGCCGCGAAAAAAGGCATAGCCAAGGCGGTTCATGTATGTGAGACCGTTACGGAAGAAATTATTGACGGAGGACGTTCAAATGAATAATGAAAAAAGACCTCTGAGAATTGCTCTGACAAAGGGCAGATTGGAAAAAGACACTGTGGGACTGCTGGAGAAAATCGGCTATGACTGTACGGCTGTCCGCGAAAAGGGAAGAAAGCTTATCCTGCCGGTGGGGGACAGTATCGAGGTTGTACTGGCAAAGGCGGCGGACGTTATTACATATGTTGAACACGGCGTTTGCGACATGGGTGTTGTGGGCAAGGATACCATTATGGAAATGAGCGGCAAGTTCTTTGAGCTTGCCGACCTCGGCTTCGGCAGGTGCAAATTCGCTCTTGCGGGCAAAAAGGGCGCAGACTTTTATCAGGGCTACGGGGTTAAGACAATAGCAACGAAGTACCCCAATGTTTCCCGTTCTTTTTTTGAGAAAAAGGGTATGGACGTTGACATAGTAAAGATCGAGGGCAGCGTGGAGCTTGCTCCGCTGCTGAACCTGTCGGACGCTATCGTGGATATCGTGGAGACAGGCACTACTTTGAAAGAAAACGGTCTTGAGGTTTTCGAGGACATTGCTCCCATTTCCGCAAGACTTATTGTGAATACGGTCAGCCTGAAGCTCAGACAGCGAGAGATAGAGTCCCTTATAAAGCTGATCGAAGAAAATTTGTGAAAGGGTGTTCCGAAAGATGATAAGGAAAATTATTGCCGACGGCAAAAGCGAGCTTGATTTCCTCAAAGAGGTTGAAAAGCGCAACGGCGAGACGGACAAAAAGGTTACGGAAATTGTGTCCGAGATAATCGAAAACGTTAAGGAAAACGGTGACAAGGCTGTAAAGGATTATACTTTACAGTTTGACGGCAAGCTGCCCGAATATTATGAAGTCCCGCTGGACGTTATTCACGACGCCCTTGACGAGGCGGACGAGGACTTTGTAAACGCCCTCCTTGACGCAATGGAGAATATCGCGGCTTTCCACCACAGGCAGAAGGAGCAGGGCTTTATCGACCCCCACGGCAACGGTGTAATTCTCGGTCAGCGGGTGCGGGGTCTTGAAAGGGTTGGACTTTACGTTCCCGGGGGAACGGCGGCTTACCCCTCGTCGGTGCTGATGAACTCCATTCCCGCAAAAATAGCGGGGGTTAAGGAAATTATTATGGTCACGCCGCCTTTAAAGGACGGTACTCCAAACAAGGATATTTTGGTTGCGGCGTCGGTTTGCGGCGTTGACAGGGTTTTCCTTGCGGGGGGAGCGCAGGCGGTTGCGGCTCTTGCGTACGGTACGGAGACAATTCCCAAGGTGGATAAAATCGTGGGACCGGGAAATATTTTCGTCGCCACGGCGAAAAAGCTTTTGTACGGCAAAGTTGACATTGATATGATTGCGGGACCCAGCGAGATTTTGGTGGTTGCGGACGAAACTGCCGACCCGAAATATCTTGCGGCTGACCTTATGTCCCAGGCGGAACACGACAAGCTTGCCTCGGCGATACTTATTACCACAAGCGAGAAAATCGCGGACGAAACTATTTCAGAAATTGACAGACAAGTGAAAGACCTTTCGCGGCGTGAGATAATAGAAAAATCTCTGTCCGACTACGGGGCGGTTATTGTGACGGACTGCCTTGACTGCGCCATTGAGCTTGCCAACGGGCTTGCTCCCGAGCACCTTGAAATGCAGGTGGAGAACCCCTTGCAGTACATCGGGCAAATTGACAACGCGGGTTCGGTATTTTTGGGCAAGTACGCTCCCGAGCCTTTGGGGGACTATTTCGCGGGACCTAACCACGTTCTGCCCACAAGCGGCACGGCAAGGTTTTTCTCGCCCCTTTCGGTAAACAGCTTTACAAAGCGTTCCAGCTTTATCTACTACACCGAGCAGGCTCTGCTTGACGCGCGGGACGACATTGTCTGCATTGCGGAAAAAGAGGGGCTTACCGCTCACGCAAACGCGGTAAAGGTGCGGTTTGAAAAGTAATATTGTGCAGGTTTTGCGGGGCGGATTTCCCGTCCCGCCGTATTTGGAACAGGAGGAATTTTTTTATGATTTTAAAAAAATTTTTCGCGGCGGCAGCGGCGTTTTGTATGCTTTTTTGCGTGACGGGCTGTACGCAAAATGATGTTTCAACGGGGCAGGAGGAAACAACCACTACTGTTGGTACAATTCTTCCAAAGGTGAAAGAGGAGGAAACGGAAAGCGAAACCGTTTCGGAAACCACCTCTGCGCCGCAAAACGCGGAAATCGGCATTGAAACTTTAGCCGAGGGCGAGGAGCGGGATTACAGCATTGAGGATACACTTAAAAATGATCTTCAAATTGACGGTATTCCCGTTTCAATTCCCTGCACGGTAAATGAACTGCTTGACGCTTTAGGCGAAGATTACAGCATTGATGAGGATATGGTAAGGGGTCATTTTTACGGTGTGGCAACGGAAAGTACAAAATATTTTACAGGTGAACAGATACCCGTTGAATTATATTTCAAAGGAGAGGGGACGGGAGGTTTTATCAAAGCAATAGCCGAGCCCAACGGATTTGACTGCGATACGGCAAATGTTGTCGGATTTTTCGCGGGATTTGACAAGGGCGAATTAAGCTTTACCGATTTATCCGCAGGCGGAAGTGTAAACAAGTGCAGTGATAAATACGGCGAACCTGTTGTCGATGAAGTTTACAGCAGCGATAGTTTTACATTTTATCTGTACAGCGACGAGGACTGTTGGTTTAGAATTGCTGTACGCGCAAACGACAGCGACGTTATATATAAAATACATGAAGTCGGTTTTCAAACGGAACGTTTGGTTATCGTTGATTAATCAAAATATTCAAAGGAAAGGAAATAAAAAATGTACGAATTAAATTCAAAATTAAAAAAGGTGGAACCCTACGACCCCGTGGAGGGACGCTACAGAATAAGGCTGGACGCGAACGAGTCCTGCTTCAACATCAACGAAACGCTGGGGGACAAAATTGCCGGGGAAATAAAAAAGGTGGATATGAACCGCTACCCCGACCCGCTGGCGACCCCCGCGTTAAAGGCGTTTTCGGACTACTACGGCGTGCCCGAAAAATACGTCACGGCGGCAAACGGCTCGGACGAGCTTATAAGCATTATCACAAGCTGTTTTCTTGAAAAGGGGGACAAGATTTTAACGCTGTCTCCCGATTTTTCAATGTACGCCTTTTACGGCAGTTTGTACGAGCTGAACGTTGAGTCCCTGCCGAAAGAAGCTTCTTTGCAGATAAGCATACCGAAAGTGATTTCCTACTGCAACAACAACAAAATCAAGGCGGTGATTTTCTCCAACCCCTGCAATCCCACCTCTCTCGGCGTTTCAAAGCAGGACATAATTAAGCTGGTGAAAAACGTTTTCTGCCTTGTTATCGTCGACGAGGCTTATATGGACTTCTGGGACCAAAGCGTGCTTGACGAGATAGGTAATTTCGATAATCTTATCATACTTAAAACCTGTTCAAAGGCAATGGGTCTGGCGGGAATACGGGTAGGCTTTGCCGTTGCGGGGGAAACAATCACAACCGCTTTGAGGAGCGTTAAGTCCCCCTACAACACGGACACGGTTTCGCAGGTTATATGCAAAACCGTTTTGGGCGAAAAGGAGCTTTTGCAAAAATTCCGCGACGAGATCGTTGAAAGCAGAAAGTCGCTTTACGAGGAAATTCTCGCTCTTTCAAAAAAATATGTACGGCTTGAAAAGGTGTACGATTCGGTGACAAATTTTGTTTTTATAAAAACGTCGCTGTCAAAGGAAATATATGAAAAGCTTCTTGAGCGTTCGATAGCGATACGCTATATGGGGAGCTACATTCGCATAACGGCGGGAAGTCCCGAGGAAAACGCGGCGGTAACGTCGGCGATAGATGAAATTCTCGGAGAAATGGAAAAGGAGGAATAATTATGAGAACTGCTGAAATTACAAGAAAAACCAAAGAGACGGATATTTCCGTAAAGCTTGACCTTGACGGGGGAAACGCCGATATTTCCACGGGAATAGGCTTTTTTGACCATATGCTGACGGCGTTTGCGGTACACGGGGGAATGGGTCTGACCGTAAAAGCCGAGGGCGACCTGCACGTTGACGGTCATCACACGGTTGAGGACGTGGGTATCGTCCTGGGAAAAGCGTTCAAAGAGGCGATAGGCGATATGAAAGGCGTTGCCCGTTACGGGACGGCTTTTATTCCCATGGACGAGGCTCTCGGCTTCGCAAGCATTGACATAAGCGGCAGACCGTTTTTGGTGTTTGACGCGGAATTTTCCGACGACAGAATAGGGGAGTTTGACACCTGTCTTACGGAGGAATTTTTCCGCGCTTTCGCGGTGAATGCGGAAGTTACCCTGCACCTTAAATGCGAGTACGGCAAAAACGGTCACCACATTGCCGAGGCTCTTTTCAAGGCGGCGGCTCACGCGGTAAAGGCGGCGAAAATAGTTTCGGGAAATGAAATTTTGTCCACGAAAGGAGCACTTTGATGATTGCGGTAATTGATTACGGCGCGGGAAATATTTTCAGCGTAAAAAACGCGCTGGATTTTCTCGGCTGCGAAAATAAGCTGACAAATTCGGCTGAGGACATAAAAAACGCCGACGGGATAATTCTGCCGGGGGTGGGGGCGTTCCCACACGCGATGAAAATGCTGAACGAAAGCGGGCTTGTGGATACTATAAAAGAGGAAGCGAAAAAGAAGCCGTTTTTGGGAATTTGTCTCGGTATGCAGCTGCTTTTTGAAAAAAGCTATGAGTTTGAGGAGTGCGAGGGTTTGGGGCTTATCGGCGGTTATGTGGATAAAATTCCCGACGCGGGGCTTGTTATCCCACATATGGGCTGGAACAAGCTGGAGGTTCGGCAGGACTGTCCGCTTTTTGAGGAACTTTCCGACGACGAGTACGTTTATTTTGTACATTCCTACAAGGCGTTTTGCGGCGATAAAAATTTGTACGCTTACTGCGAATACGGCGGGGAAGTTCCCGCGTTTGTTTCGGACGGCGGAACGGTTTTCGGCGCGCAGTTCCACCCCGAAAAAAGCGGGGAAACGGGTCTGATAATTCTGAAAAATTTTGTGGGGGTGGCAAGATGTCGGAAAAGAAAAAAGAAATACTTTTTTTGGTAATAGGAACAGCGGGAGCTTTTCTCGGATTGTACGGCGTGATTTTATTCAACCGCTATGTGCTGATGTCCCTGCCGCCGGGGCTGAGAATGGCGGCGATGATTGTTACATACTGGCTGACTGCGTTGGTTTCCGTGATAATGATGGTCGTCGGCAAGGAAAAATTTTCGGATTATTTCAGTACCGAAAAAATATTTAAACAGATAATTACCGGCGTTGCAATCGGCGCGGCGATGTCCCTTGTACTGACGTTGGTACCGCACATTGCGGGGTTCGGAGAATATGTTGACGGCGGGAAACGGTACGCGTATTTATGGCAGTTTGTGTATGAATTTTTCTACTGCATATTGGCGGTTGGACTTTCCGAGGAGTTGGTATTCCGCGGGTTTATTTACAACAAAATAAAAAATATATGCGGTGCGGAAATTGCCGCCGTGATAGGTTCTTCCGTACTTTTCGGATTGTTTCATATTTTCGGCGGGAACGCTGTTCAGATGACAGTGACAGCGTTTATAGGCGCGTTTTTCTGCGTATGCAGGATAAAAATAAAAGGCTGTACGCTTTTGTCTTTGGTAATTGCTCACGGAATATACGACGCGTTAATAACCGTTTGGGCGTCGGTTTTGCTGTAGAAAGGATTTGATAAAAATATTTAAATTTTTTAAAATTTTCGGTAATCAGTATTTTGGATTTTGGACATTTGGCTTGTTGCTATTTGCCGTGCAGGAAATTCCCTATATGGTTATGCCGCTGTTCAAATTACGGATAAATCCGATTATGAATATGACGGAATCATCGCCGGTTCTCGATGTATTTGAAAAAATTCTCGGCTCGCTGTGTATAGCCTTTATGCTTTTTATTGTGAATAAAAATTCAAATTTATTTTTTCCCGCAGAGGATAAAGAAAGAATATTTTTTATTTTGTCGGTTATAGTTTTGCTGTTGAATTTTATTGGCTGGGGCATTTATTTTTGCGGACGTCAAAGCGTTTTTGCAATGATGTTTTTTATAGTAATTATGCCGCCGTTGTACTATCTTTTTATAGGATTTTGGAGAAAAAATATTTTATTGACGGTTACGGCGGTTCCATTCTTAATAATTCATTTTGTTCATGTTTTAGGGAATTTTAGATTGGAAAATTAGAGTAATTAGATATGACAACGAAAAATTGCAGGCGCGGTTTCTTAAAAATTTAAATTAAATTTATTTTACAATTTAAGGAGTAAATATGCAAAAGATAAATTGCGAAAAATATTCCGATTTTATTCGGAGTGTTCAATTATAAAAAAGGACGTGCGTTAAAATGGAAATTACAGCATATCAAGAAAAATATAAGCGGCAGATAATTGATTTGATACTGAATATTCAGAACGGCGAGGCGAAAATAAATTTGCCGATTGAGGAACAGCCCGACCTTTTGGATATACCGAATTGCTATCAAAAAAACGGCGGCGAGTTTTGGACTGCGGTTGAGGACGGCAGGGTTATCGGCACTGTCGCTTTGATGAATTACGGAGGCGGAAACGGCGTTCTGAAAAAATTTTTTGTGGATAAAAATTATCGCGGCAAAAAAGTTGGATACGCGCTTTATACGGCGTTGGAGCGGTTTGCGCGGGAAAATAAAATACATACGATTGTGTTGGACACGCCCTCAGTGGCTAAGGATTCACATAAATTTTACGAGCGGGCGGGTTTCAAAAAAATTGATAAAAGCGCGCTGCCTTTTGAATATGAATATCCCGACAGAAATTCTTATTTATATTTGTTGGAATTATAAAAATAACAAACCGAAAGGAGAAAAAAATATGCTTGCGAAAAGAATTATACCTTGCCTTGACGTTCGTGACGGAAAGGTGGTCAAAGGCGTGAATTTTGAGGGAATAAAAGAGGTGGGCGACCCCGTTGAGTGCGCCTGTGAGTACAATTTGCAGGGGGCGGACGAAATCGTTTTTTACGATATAACCGCGTCCCACGAGGGCAGGGGAGTTATGCTGGACGTTGTACGGGAAACGGCGAAAAAGGTGTTCGTGCCCCTCACCGTGGGCGGCGGAATTAAAACCGTCGACGACATTCGGGACACCCTGCGGGCGGGAGCAGACAAGGTTTCCGTAAACTCTCAGGCGGTGCAGAACCCTCAGCTTATAAAGGACGGCGCGGACATTTTCGGCAGCCAATGCATTTGCGTTGGTATCGACGCTAAAAAGGTTTCCGACGGCAGGTGGACTGTCTACATCAACGGCGGCAGAATTGATATGCGGCTTGACCTTATCGACTGGGTGAAAAAAATCGAGCAGCTTGGCGCGGGGGAAATCTGCCTTAATTCGATTGACACCGATGGCGTTCGTGAGGGATTTGACATTCCTATGCTGAATGCGGTTTGCGGGGCGGTGAAAATTCCCGTTATCGCCAGCGGCGGCGCGGGAAAGCTTTCCGATTTCGCGGACGCTTTTGAGAAAACCGACTGCTCGGCGGCTCTTGCGGCGTCGCTGTTCCACTTTAAAGAATTAACGGTGGGACAGGTCAAGGAGGACTGCCGAAAAAGGGGAATTCCCGTTAGGAGGTAAATTTATGATAAATAATCTTTTTAAAGAATTATCCGAAATTGAACAGGTGGAAGCAATCGCCCTCGGCGGCTCGCGGACGGGTGAAAATTATGATGAAAAATCCGATTATGATGTGTACGTTTATTCCGCTTCGTCTATAAGCGAGGAAATTAGAAAGTCCGTCTTGAAAAAATACTGCGGCTGTACGGAAATAGGAAATCATTATTGGGAATACGAGGATAACTGCGTGCTGAAAAGCGGCGCGGATATTGATATTATTTACCGAAATCTTGACGATTTTTGCAATGATTTGTCGGACGTTGTTGAAAATTTTCAAGCGCATAACGGGTACACAACTTGTATGTGGCACAATCTTCTGAACTGCAAAATAATTTACGATAAAAAAGGCAGGCTTGCCGCGGCGAAAAAGCGTTTTTCCGTGCCGTACCCCGAAAATCTGAAACGGAATATAATCGAGAGAAATTATAATTTGCTCTGCAATTCCATGCCCGCGTATTCAAAGCAGATAGAAAAGGCCTGCGGACGGGGCGACAGGGTAAGCGTACTTCACAGAACGGCGGCGTTTTTGGAATCTTATTTTGACATTATTTTTGCTTTGAACGAATTAACGCACCCGGGAGAAAAACGTCTTATAGAATTGTGCAAAAAACAGTGTTCAATTCTGCCGAAAAATTTTGAGGAAAATTTAAATAAATTATTTGAAGATATGTTTTCACACACGGAAATTTTAAAGGACGATACCGAAGAAATCATATCCGAATTAAAGGAAATTATTTAAAATGAAAAATTATAAATTTTCTTTCGACGTTTGGGGACTTGCCGTTTTTCTGCTGATAATGATACCTAATTTTATTTGGTTTGCCGTTCCTGCGCCCAACGATATTCTGCGGGTGGAAACAAAAACGGCGGTTATCGACGGGATAGGCTCGGTGTGTCAGGCGTTGTTTGCGGCGGCGATTTGTTTTATCAAAAATAAAAACTGCGAAAAAATCCGCGTTACGCCGAAAATAATTGCCGCAGCTTTCTGCGTGCTTATTTATTTTGCGGGCTGGGGATTTTATTACGCGGGAATTACCGCGCCTGCCGTGATAATTTGTCTTACTCTGCCGCCCTGTCTGGCGTTCCTGTTTTTTGCTTTGGACAGAAAAAATTATATTGCGGTAATTTTTATTGCGGCGTTTACGGTTTGTCATTTTATTTACGGGGCAGTGAATTTTATATTGTGAGGTAAAAATGAAAAAAATAAAAGCGTTTGAACCTTGGATATTTATATTTTTCGGCGTATTTCATTTGCATAGGATTTGGGGACTGACAGACAGAAAATCATATGCGGATTTTTGGCTTGAAATTATGGAAAGCAAGGGTACGTTCTATTACGTTCTTACGGTATTTTTGGCGATACTCTGCATATGCGGAATAATTACGTTTCTGAAAAATTTGCATAATAATTTTTGGTGGCGGTGGATATATATTTTCTGCGGCGGTTATCTGCTGTTTGACCTTTTTGCAATTATAACGGGTTTGAAATTCCGGCGCGAAATTATACTGAAAATGTTCGACATATCCGCGTTTTATTGGAATATGCTTTGGGGTATGTTTATTGTTATAGGCGGATTTTCTTTCGGTTTGGGAATAAAATTGCTGTGTCAGCGGCAAAAAATAAAGGAGTAAAAATGAAAAATAAATTTACGGAAATCGCGAAAAAGTTTAACGAAAAGCTCGGCATTGAGCCGCTGCTGTTCGGCTCGCTGGGGCTGGAACAGCGGCTCGGTACAAACCTTAACGCGGACGATATTGACGTGCTTATTCCCGAAATTTTTTTAAACGAAAATTGGGACGGCGTTGTCAAAATAATGTCGGAAAACGGCTGGCGGCTTTATGATATTCACGAGCACGCTTTTGAAAAAAACGGATTGAGCATTGCGTTCGCGGCGATAGAAAGTTTAGTGCCGTTTGCGGGGGTGAATTTGGAAAAAATCCCGGTTATCGGCGAGGGCGGGACGTGTTACAAGCTGCTTGAACTGGAGGACTATTTAAAGGTGTACACGGCTTCCTTAAAGGACGGGTACAGAAAAAATGTCAAAAATAAAAACGACAGTCAAAAAATTGATTTGATAAATCAGGCGTTGAATTTGCGGAAAGGAGTTTTGTAAATGAACCTTACAATTAAACACAACGAACTCAGCGCGGAGGAATTTATTCTTTTGTGGAATACCGTTTGGGACGGTGCGCCGTCACTTGAGCAGACTCGGCTTGCCATGGAAAACACGCTGTTCAGGGCGTCGGTTTTTGACGGGGATAAAATTGTGGCAATGGCGAGAATGATAGGCGACAAGGGGCTTGATTACTATATCAAGGACGTTGTTGTCCGCCCCGAATATCAGGGCAGGGGAATAGGACGAACGCTTATTGACGAGCTTTTGAAATACATAAACGCAAACGGCGTGCAGGGTACGGAGATTTTTGTTGAATTGTGCGCTATGCCCGATAAAATTCCTTTTTATGAAAAATTCGGTTTTTCGGCAAACGAGGCGCAGAGGCTGAAAATTATGTATCGTGTAAAAAACGGAAAGGAGAATTAAAATGGGAATGATTGAGGAAACCGACAAGCTAATGCTTGATTGGAACAAAATCAGCGGTATGGATAGGGGAAACAAGGTAATCCCCGTCGCCGTGCAGAATATTATAACAAAGGAGGTAATTTTAATCGCATACACCAACGAGGAGGCTTTTTTGGAAACCGTCCGCAGGAAAAAGCTGGTGCTGTGGAGCACCTCCCGAAACAAGCTGTGGTTCAAGGGCGGGGAGTCGGGGAATACCTTTTCGGTGGAGCGTATTTTCGTGAACTGCGAGCAAAATTCCTTGGTGTATCAGGTCACGCCCGACAAGGGGAATATTTGCCATACAAGCTTTAACGGCGTACCCAATAACTGCTACTACCGCGAGCTGGATATGGGTACTATGAAATTAATTAATTTAAATGAAAAAGGAGAATGAAAAATGACGGTCTATCATGAAATTTTCGAGGTAATCAAAGCACGCAAGGCGGCTTTCGACAGGGGGGAGGCTCCCGAAAAATCCTACACCTGCTATCTTTTTGAAAAGGGCGTCGACAAAATCTGCAAAAAAGTGGGCGAGGAGGCTGCCGAAACGATAATTGCCGCCAAAAACGGCGACAACGACGAGCTTATGAACGAAATAAACGACCTTTTGTACCATGTTATGGTACTTGCCGCCGACAGGGGGCTTGAATGGACGGACGTGGAAAAAGTCCTGGACGAGCGGAACGAGAAGATAGGCAACCTTAAGGAGTTCCATCAGACCGACAAAAACACTTGACTTTGTAACTTTTTTACCTCCCTGTGAATAGTATATATTGAAGTTTTAATACTTTAATTTTTTCATAGGAGGATTTATATGAGCGATAAAAACAACTGCTTCAAGGAAGCGGTTTGCATTGATGTTCAGCGCGTTTTCGACAGCTGCTCGGACAGAGACTGCATTTACGAGCTGCCTGTCACGCTGACCGAAGACTCTCCGGAGATCACGGACGAAATGAACATAGTAAGAACTCGCTGCGTAGAGGTCGAAGCGACCTGCATATCGGTCGATACAGTACCTTTCAAGTCGGGTTATTACTCGGTAGACATTACTTACAGATTTAAGATCACTGCCGAGGCTTTCAGCAAAACGTTCTGTCAGCCTCAGTCGGGAACTATCCTTTGCGGTACGGCTATGTGGAACAAGAGGGTTATCCTCTACGGCGGCGAGGGAAATTCCAAGGTATTCACCAGCGAGGACGATTTTGTAACGGCTCTGCCCGCAGACCCCTGCGACGGTTTCTGCGGAAGCGTCAGCAACGCGGGTATGCCCAAAGCTACGATTCATGTGGTCGACCCCGTAGCGCTGGACGCGAAATTCATTTGCGTTCCCTGCGGAAGCAAGTGCCCCTGCCCTCCGCCTCCTCCCCCTCCTCCGGGACCTGGCTGCTGCCCGCCCTGCGACAGCAAGCAGTTTGACAGGATACTGGCTGTGTCTCTCGGTCTTTTCTCCATCGTACAGCTTTCGCGTCCCGTTTCGCTTATCGTGCCCGCGTACGATTACTGCATACCCTGCAAGGACTGCTCGGGACAGGTCGCTTCGTCTGAAGCTCCCTGCGATGTATTCGACAGGATCGACTTCCCCACGGAGCAGTTTTTCCCTCAGCCGAGCGGAAGTAACCCCTACAATTGCAGCTGCGGAAATAATACCGGCAGCAGCAATAACAGCAGCAACAGCGGCGACAGCAATAGCTGCGGCTGTTCGGATTCTTGATATTAGTCCTAAGCAAACGGGAGTATCTGCTTTTGAGGCAGATACTCCCGTTTTGATTATTTACTTGTGCAGATCAATAAAGTACTTCATAATGGACGGTCCTTTTTCAATATACAATCCCGTTTCGGCAGCGGTTTTTTCCGTGAACACGGGTTTGCCGTCAGCCTTTACGCTTTTGGTGTAGATCATGAACGGAACGGCGTCGTTAGTATGTGTTTTAAGAGCAAGGGGAGTGGGGTGGTCGGGCAGGATCATTATTTTGAAATCGTCGTATTTGTTAAGTTCCGGAAGAATTGTTCCGAGAATTTCCCTGTCGATAATTTCAATCGCCTTGACCTTGTTTTCGATCTCATGCCTGTGACCGCACTCGTCGGGAGCTTCAACATGGATATAAACAAAGTCCTGACCGTCCGCAAGCTCTTTGAGGGCGGCTTCGGCTTTTCCTTTGAAATTGGTGTCGATGTAACCGGTCGCACCGTCAACGTTTACGACGTTCATGCCCGCAAATTTGCCGATGCCTTTAAGAAGATCGACTGCAGATATCATAGAGCCTTTCAGACCGTAGCATTCAAAGAAATTCTCCAAATTTGCCCTTACGCCCTCGCCCCAAAGCCAAATGCAGTTTGCGGGACGAAGTCCGCGAGCTTCCCTTGCTTTGTTGACAGGGTGATCCTTCAGCAGCTCATAGCTTTTTTTCATCATGGCGAACAGCTTTTCAGCGTTTTTGTGCGACGGAATATAGTCAGTGACCTTACGTCCCGTGATGTCGTGGGGAGGTGTGAGCGTTCCCACATCAAGCGTGCCGCCGTGCCAAATCAGGCAGTGACGGTAGCTTACGCCGCTGTAAAGCTTGAATTCCTCATTGTCGAAATGCGAAGCGAGGAATGTGACAAGCTCCCTTGCTTCTTCGGTGGAAATATCGTCGGCGCAGTAGTCGACGAGAGTTCTGTCCTCAAAATTTGCCTCGTCGGAAACAGTTACAAGGTTGCATCTGAACGAAACGTCGTCGGGAAGCATATCTATGCCGATAGAACCCGCTTCAAGAGGGGAGCGTCCCGTATAGCATACCGCGGGATCGTACCCGAGAACGGACAGGTTTGCAACGTCCGAGCCGGGCTTCATTCCGTCGGCGACAGTTTTGACCAATCCGATAACGGAATCCTTAGCCAGCATATCCATATTCGGAGTGACAGACTTGCTCATGGGAGTTTCTCCGCCCAGCTCCTCAAGGGGGTAGTCAGCCATGCCGTCGCACAGTAAAACAACGTATTTCATAAAAGCACTTCTTTCTTAATATGGTATAGAAAAAATCCCACGCTCTTAAAAGCGTGGGATTTAACTGTATGGTCGGAGTGACGGGACTTGAACCCACGGCCTCTACCACCCCAAGGTAGCGCGCTACCAATCTGCGCCACACCCCGAACAACATAAATTATTATATCACAATGCTGTTCGGTTGTCAAGGGAAATTTCATATTTTGCAATATTTTCACTTTTATTTAATATTTTGTTAAAATTATTTGCTGCTGACACCGTATTTGGATAAAATCTCCAAAGCGTCGCTGTCCAGCTTGTCAGTGCTTGTAAAGTAATCGTAAATGTCGGTGTCCTCGTAAAAAACGAAAAGGCAGATTATTTTCTGATCGTCGTTGAATTTATATGAATAAATGTCGGATATAAGCTTGCTGTGTGTTTTTTTGCCGGCATTTTTAATAACGACCGATATTTTGTTCTTGTCAAGAATATAATTTTTCATTTTCTCGTATACGTCGTTTGAGGCGCATTTAAGTACAACGCGGTTTTTCTGCTTTTTGGACGCGGATACAAGTCCGTTATTCAGTATCGTCTTTGCGGAGCCGAAGTCTTCGGCGTACTTTTTGTTTACGGCAAAATAATTTTTGGAATCGTCATCGGCTTCGGGAACTTCAAAGCTGAAATTATTTTCCTTGTGGGTATTTTTCAGTGAACTGTCGCTTACCATAAAGAAATCGTACTGCAAATTGTCTTTAAGATTTCCCACGGGGTCGTCCCAGGTAACATCCACATTGTACCAATTTTTGTTGTAATAAACCTTGTTCCACATATGCATCATTCCGCTGCCGTTTATTTTGTCGTCGCCTATAACAGTGACTGTCCTTATTCCCGCCAGTCCGCATATATAGGAAAAGCTTTTTGAATATCCGTCGCACTTTCCCTTATTGTTGACAAGTGTTCCGTAAACCGTGTCATTGGCTTCGCTTTCCAGATCGTATGCCGCGCTGTTTATAATACTGTCGTGTATCGTTCTGATTTTTTTGTATTCCGACATATCGTCCGTCAGTTTATCGAGTATCTTATCGGCTTCTTTTTTGTAAGCGGAAGTCATTTCGTCATATTCTTCCTTGTCATACCGGTAGGACAGCTTGAAGACCGTCAGATTTCCCACGGTGAACAGTTCTATATTTTCCAGATTAAACGTCATGGGGTCGTGAAATATCAGCAGCTCCGCAAGCTGTTCAAAATCCTTGCGTTCAATGTCTGTTCTTGTTTTGACAACGCTGCTGCAGTCCATGACCGCCTTTTTCAGCATTTTATATATTTCCTTTGCATTGTCCGTAAGCTGATAATAATAGTATGGGGTACTGTAGACCTTTGCCGTTCCGGCGCTTCCGGAACTGTCTGCGGAAACCGGTTCTGCGGCAAAAAGCAAAATAACGGTCAAGCATAAAAATGACGAAAAAATTTTTTTCAGCATACTGGTTAAGCTCCTTAATATTATAAATTACCGTGTTTGACTGTAATGCTGTATACAATTATAACATACTTATTTATTATTTTCAACTTTTTATTTTCGCAAAGCTTGATTTCGGACGAAATTATTTTTACATATGACGTATAGAAACTCATTTATACTATAATTGTTCTTGTCCGCATAAGATTTATCGGGAGGGATACTTATGCGTAAAAATTTTTTCAGGCGGATTTTTTGCATTATTTTGGCAATAATTACTGTAACGCCGTCTGCGGCAGTTTCCGCCGACGAGAAGGAGCATAAGCTCTGCAAGGTAATGACGGAAACGTCCGGAGGCGTTGTTATTTCGGAGCAAAACGCGGAAACTTCCGTTCCCGTGGGGACAATGGCAAAGCTTATGACAGTCCTGCTCGCGGCGGAGCGGATCGAGGCGGGAGAGCTTTCCCTTGACAGCAAGCTGAAAACCTCGGAGCACGCCAACAGTATGCAGGGAGCGCAGATATGGCTCATGCCGGGCGAGGAGATAACCGTCGACGAGCTGCTGAAAGCGGTCATTGTTGGCAACGCCAATGACGCGGCTGTCGTTCTTGCTGAAAAAATCTCGGGTTCGGAGGAAAAATTTGCCGCGCTTATGAACGTCCGCGCCAAAGAGCTCGGCATGGAAAATACTTACTATACCAACTGTAACGGATACTATGACGACGACAGGCAGATATCCACCGCTCACGATACCGCAAGGCTTTGCGCCGAGCTGTCAAAATACGGTTTCCTGCGCGGGTACTTCACCTGCTGGAGAGATTTTGTCCGCGGCGGCGAAACGGAGCTTGTCAACTCAAACGAGGCTGTCAAGGACTTTAAGGGCCTTATCGGCTTCAAGGCGGGATATACCGAAAACTCGGGATACTGCGCCGCCCTCGGAGCGGAACGGGACGGGGTCTCATATATAGCTGTCGTTCTCGGCTGCGCCGACAAGGACGAAAGTCTTTCGGACGCAAAAGCGCTGCTGACTATGGGATTTTCCCAATATACGGTATTTACCCCCGAACGTCCCAAGGACGTACCGTCGGAGATAGCGGTCAGGGGAGGAACGGCAAAGACAGTTCCCGTCGAGTGCGGAACGATACGGAGCGTAGTCCTGCCCAATGGCGCGGCGGATTCGCTCACGTCGAGGATAGTGATGACGGATTATCTGTACGCTCCCGTCGAAAAGGGCAAAAAAGCGGGGGAGATACAGTTCCTGCGGAATGACAGGATGATTTTCGCGGTGGACGTCTATACAACAGACACGGTTGAGAAAATGAATGTTAAAAAAGCATTGGGCATAATACTCAAAAAACTTTTAACTTTTTAGACCGATTGACCAAAACTTTTTCCGAAAGCCTCAAGATTGAGAAAAATTATTGCAAAATCTTCAATTTTATAGTAATATAGATTTATAAATATTTTTGGAGGAAAAGCATATGTCAGTCTCATTAAACACCAAATATTTACAAAATTTCATTGCGCCCCATGAGCTTGAAGCGGTTAAGGCTTCCGCCGAGCTTGCCGCCAGAACCGTAGCTGAACGTTCGGGAGCGGGAAACGATTTCCTCGGCTGGGCAGACCTTCCCGTTGATTACGATAAAGAAGAGTTCGCAAGGATAAAGGCTGCCGCCGCAAAGATACAAAAGCAGTCCGACGTTCTTGTTGTTATAGGCATCGGAGGCTCTTATTTGGGCGCGAGAGCGGCTATAGAGTTCCTGAAATCGCCGTTCTACAACAATCTTAAAAAGGATACGCCCGAGATATATTACGCGGGCAACAATATCAGTCCCACATATCTTAACGAGATCATTTCTCTATGCGAGGGCAGGGACTTTTCGGTAAACGTTATCTCCAAGTCGGGAACGACCACGGAGCCTGCGCTGGCGTTCAGAGTGTTCCGCGAAATGGCTGAAAAGAAGTACGGCAAGGACGGCGCAAAGGAAAGGATATTCTGCACCACCGACAAGGCGAGAGGCACTCTGAAGCAGCTTGCGGACGCGGAGGGCTATGAGACCTTTGTCATCGCCGACGATGTGGGAGGAAGATATTCGGTTCTCACAGCGGTGGGACTGCTCCCGATCGCCGTTGCGGGCTGCGATATCGACGCTATCATGGCGGGCGCCGCCCGGGCGAGGGACGAGCTTTCCGCGGACTTTGACAATAACGGCTGCTTGAAGTACGCGGCTATCAGAAACATTCTCTACAAAAAGAATAAATCCGTTGAAATGCTGGTTTCCTACGACCCGAGCTTCGCGATGATGGCGGAGTGGTGGAAACAGCTCTTCGGCGAAAGCGAGGGCAAGGACTGCAGGGGAATTTTCCCGTCCTCCGCGATCTTCTCCACAGACCTCCATTCAATGGGTCAGTTCATTCAGGACGGCTCCCGCATTATGTTCGAGACGGTTGTGGATATCAAGAAACCCAAAAAGGATTTCTTCCTCGAAAACGACAGCGAAAACCTTGACGGACTGAATTTCCTGACAAATCAGAATATGTCCGTCGTAAACAGAAAGGCTTTTCAGGGTACGGTTCTGGCTCACACAGAGGGCGGAGTTCCCAATATCGTTCTCGAGCTTGAGGATACTTCCGAAAAAACTTTCGGCTATATGGTTTACTTCTTTGAAATGGCTTGCGCCGTCAGCGGCTATATGCTGGGCGTAAACCCGTTCAATCAGCCGGGCGTTGAGAGCTACAAAAGCAATATGTTCGCTCTCCTCGGAAAGCCGGGCTATGAGGATCGGAAAGCGGCTCTTGAAGAGAAGCTGTCGGACTGAGTATGTTATCGTCCGTCCGAGGACGGGCGTTACGTTAATAAATTATGCCGTCAAAAGGCAGAACGGAGTGTTTTTATGGTAAAAATTATCACCGGAACCAAGGGTACGGGTAAAACAAAGGTCTTAATTGATATGATCAACAGCGCGGCTAAGTCCACGAACGGCTATGTGGTTTGCATCGACAAGAGCGAGAAGCTCAGGTACGACATTCCCCATTCCGTAAGAATCGTTGATACCGACGCGAACAACATCTACTCTTTCGAGGCTTTCTACGGTCTTGTTGCGGGACTTGTTGCGGGCAACTACGATATCAATGAAATTTTCATCGACTCTATCCTTAAAGTGGGCGGCGCTGATTTCGAGGCTCTCGGAGCAATGCTCAACAAGATCGAGAAGCTCACGGGCGACGACGTTGAGGTGGTGTTCACGGTTTCCGCCAACAAGGAGGATCTCCCCGAAAGCGTGTCAAAATATTCCGTAAAATAATTTTGAGGAAAACTATTGACATATCAGGATAAATATGTTATAATTACCTTTGTTATGTTTGAGGTGCGCTATGATCGTTGACTTGAAACAGCTCTATAACGTCGTTGGTGAAAAGCTTGAGCTTGATTGTACCGTCGATAGGGAAACGCTGGCTTCCGTAAAGGGTTATAGCTTTTCAGAACCCATAACTGTCAAAGGCGCGGTTGTGAACCGTGCGGGTATGGTCTTGCTTGACTATAAGGCGGATTTTGCTCTGCACGTTTGCTGCGACAGATGTCTTATTGAGTTTGAACGCGGTTTCGGCTTTGAATTTTCTCACGTCCTTGTCCGTTCGCTTAACGGAAACGGCAGCGAGTACGACGACTATGTTGTGACGGAGTCGGATAAGCTTGATATGGACGAACTCGCGCTGACGGACTGTCTGCTGCAATTACCGTCGAAAATGCTCTGCAAAGAGGACTGCAAGGGTTTGTGTCCCGTTTGCGGAACAGATCTGAATGAAAACAAATGTGACTGCTGCGAAGCGGCGAATGCGATTGGATAAGGAGGTGCTGAACAATGGCAGTACCAAAGAGAAAAGTATCGAAAGCCAGACGTGATAAAAGACGTTCGGCTGTATGGAAGCTGGACGCACCTGCGTTCTCGAGATGCTCACACTGCGGAGCGCTGACTGCTCCCCACAAGGTTTGCAAGAATTGCGGATATTATAAGGGCGTTGAAGTTATCAATAAGGAAGCTTAATCTTGTGTCAAAAGAACCGGAGGAGGGGAAGCCTTCCTTCGGTTTTTCTCGTGGAAAGGGGCTTGCGTATGGCGGTTGAAATAAAATCAGTGCTGAACGGCTCGCCCGTAAGCGGTCTGGACGTCGGGGCGGGGGACATATTAGTATCTGTGAACGGTCACGATATCGCCGACGTGCTGGACTATATGTACTATTCCGCCGAGATAAACACGGAGCTGCTTATCGAACGCGGCGGGGAACGTCATACCGTTTCGCTCACTAAAAGCGAGTACGACGACCTCGGCTTAGAGTTCGACACTTTCCTCATGGACAAGAAGCAAAGCTGCTGCAACAAGTGCATTTTCTGCTTCATCGACCAGATGCCCCCCAATATGCGGGACACCCTCTATTTCAAGGACGACGACGCGCGGCTTTCCTTTTTGCAGGGAAACTACGTTACGCTGACAAATCTCAGCCAAAAGGATATTGACAGAATTATCCAAATGAAGCTGAGTATCAATATTTCGGTGCATACGACCAATCCCGAGCTTCGGTGCAAAATGATGAACAACCGCTTTGCGGGGGAGAAGCTGGACTACCTGCGGCAGTTTGCCCGGGCGGGAATTTCCATGAACTGCCAGATAGTGTTGTGCCCCGATATAAACGACGGCGCGGAGCTTGAACGCACGCTGACCGATTTGGGAAAGCTTATGCCCAATATCCAAAGCGTGGCGGCAGTCCCCGTGGGGCTTACCAAATTCCGCGAGGGACTTTATCCGCTTAAGCTTTTCGACAGGGAAAGCGCGGGCAGGGTTATCGACCTTATTGAAAAGTTCCAGCGGGATTTTTTGAAAAAATACGGTACGAGACTGATTTTCCCCGCGGACGAATTTTACATCACAGCGGAACGTCCGCTGCCGCCGGGAAAGGCTTACGAGGACTATCCCCAGTACGAAAACGGCGTGGGCATGGTGCGTTCCCTCATAGACGAGTTTGACCGCGCCTGCGAAATGGCTGAGGACGATGAAGTAAAGCCGTGCAGAACCTCGATCGCAACGGGGGAGCTTGCTTACAAATATATTTGCGGACTTGTTGAAAAAGTCCGGAAAAAATGGCATACTATAGATTGCAGCGTCTATAAAATAAGAAACGACTTTTTCGGAGAGACCATCACCGTCACGGGACTTATCACCGGGCGCGACCTGATCGCGCAGCTAAAGGGCAAGCCTCTCGGTGACAAGCTTTTGCTGTCGGCAGGCATGATACGCAAGGACGGTACGGTTTTTCTGGACGACGTGACGGTCGCCGACGTTGAACGGGAGCTGGGCGTTTCGGTAAGAATTGTTGAAAACGACGGCTTCGAGCTTTTCGACGCGATATGCGGAATTTAAAGGAACGGAGATGATATAATGGCTTTGCCGATAGTTGCGGTGGTAGGCAGACCGAACGTGGGAAAATCCACGCTTTTCAACAAGCTTGTGGGTAAAAGACTGTCTATCGTTGAGGATACCCCGGGGGTTACCCGCGACAGGATCTACTCGGAGTGCGAATGGCGTAACAGGAAATTTATGGTAGTTGACACGGGAGGCATAGAGCCGGACAGCGAGGACGTTATTCTGTCGCAGATGCGCCGTCAGGCGGAGCTTGCCATACAGCGTGCGGACGTGATACTGTTTCTCACGGATCTGCGGGCGGGAGTTACCGCAAGCGACTATGAGGTGGCGGCAATGCTTCGTAAAAGCGGCAAGCCTATCATTCTCTGCGTGAACAAGTGCGATTCCATAGGAGAGCTGCCTCCCGAGTTTTACGAGTTTTACAGCCTTGCGCTGGGCGACCCCATACCTATTTCGGCGGCTCACGGTCACGGCTCGGGGGATATGCTGGACGAGATTTTCAAGTATTTCCCCGAAAATACAGACGAGGTTTACAACGAGGAGTACGTCAAGGTTGCTGTTATCGGCAAGCCTAACGTTGGAAAATCTTCCCTGATAAACCGTATCGCGGGGGAGGAAAGGGTGATAGTTTCCGACATTGCGGGAACTACCCGGGACGCCACCGATACAATAGTTGAAAACGAGTACGGAAAGTACGTATTTATCGACACGGCGGGTATACGGAAAAAGTCAAAGGTGCTGGAAAAAATCGAGCACTACAGCGTTCTGCGGGCATATATGGCGGTTGACCGTTCGGACGTGTGCGTTATCCTGATAGACGCGACCGTCGGATTTACCGAGCAGGACTCCAAGGTGGCGGGATACGCTCACGAGCAGGGGAAAGCCTGCATTGTCGCGGTAAACAAGTGGGACGCGGTGGACAAGACCTCCGGTACAATGGAGGACTATACCAATAAGCTGAAAGAGGATTTCAGCTTTATGTCATATGTGCCGTTCATATTTATATCGGCGAAAACCGGTCAGCGGGTGGAAAAGCTTTTCGGCATGATAAACGACGTGAACGCTCAGAACAGTATGCGCGTTTCCACGGGTATGCTGAACGATGTTTTGGCTTACGCCACCACACGGGTTCAGCCGCCCTCGGACAAGGGCAGACGGCTGAAGATATACTATATGACCCAGCCGTCCACTAAGCCGCCGACGTTTGTGGTGTTCGTGAACAGAGCCGATCTTTTCCATTTTTCCTACCAAAGGTATCTGGAAAATCAGATACGGCAGACCTTCGGCTTGACGGGCACGCCCGTGAGATTTATCACCCGCGAGCGGGGCAGAGAAGATATTAAATAGGAGAGACCGTTATGGTTAAAATTATTGTTGCGGGAATTATTTCCGTCGTTGTCTCATATCTTTTGGGAAGCTGCAATTCCTCTATAATCGTGGTAAGGCTTCTCAAGCACGAAGATATCCGCGAAAAGGGCAGCAAAAACGCGGGACTTACCAATACACTCAGGTGTTACGGGAAAATTCCCGCTCTGCTCACTCTTCTGGGAGACCTGGGAAAGGGAATAGTATCGGTGCTTTTGAGCATACTTGTATTCCGCATAATGGCGGGCGAGGGGAACTTCGACCGTCAGACCGTGGGGTACATATCGGGAATATTTGCCATTCTCGGACACATTTTCCCGGTATACTACGGTTTTCGAGGCGGAAAGGGCGTATTGGTTTCCTGCTCGATACTTATTGTTATCGACCCGCTTACCTTTGTGATAATAATTCCGTTTTTCGCGGTTGTGCTGCTTATATCGAAGTACGTTTCGGTTGCTTCAATAGCTTCGGCGGTGTTTTATCCCGTTCTGACATTTTTGCTGCACTATTTTGCCGAAAGCGAACCTCTCGGGACTTGTATAGTACACACGGCGCTTGTGGCGGTGACAAGCATACTGCTCATCTATATGCACAGGACGAATATTCAAAGGCTGAAAAACGGTACGGAAAATAAATTCATCAAAAAGAAAACGGCTGATAAGGAGGAAAAAAATGGCTAAGTTTACAATTTTGGGAATGGGCGGGTTCGGTCTGAGCCTTGCGGTAATGCTTAACAATTTCGGGCACGAGGTAACGGTGTGGTCCGCATTTGAACAGGAAATAGAGGACATCAAGCGGGACGGCGAAAACAGGCAGAAACTCCCGGGGGTAAAGGTAAGCAGCGAGATAGTTCTCACGGACGATATAAGCAGCGCCGGGGACGCGGAGATCGTGATTTTCGGTATACCCACAAGGAAACTCCGGGAGGTTGCTAAAAAAGCCGCGCCCTGTCTGAAGTCCGGAACCGTGGTTGTAAACACGGGCAAGGGACTGGAGGACGGCACTTTAAAGCGTATGAGCGAGGTGCTGGAGGAGGAGCTTCCGAGCGGTCAGCCGATAGTTGTGCTCAGCGGTCCCTCCCATGCCGAGGAGGTCGCTCTCGGAATGCCGACCACGGTTGTCGCCGCTTCAAAGGACAGCAAGCATTCCGACTATATCCAGAGCGTTATGTCCAATAACACGTTCAGAATTTACATCAATAACGACCTTGTCGGCTGCGAGCTGGGCGGTTCGCTGAAAAACGTCATAGCGCTCTGCGCGGGAATATGCGACGGAATGAGCTTCGGCGACAACACCAAAGCCGCTCTTATGACCCGCGGAATTACCGAAATTGCCCGTCTCGGCGTCGCTCTCGGCGGAAAGACCGAGACTTTTGCGGGGCTTACGGGTATCGGCGACCTTATCGTTACCTGCACAAGTATGCACAGCCGCAACCGTCGGGCGGGAATACTTATCGGACAGGGAGTTACCCCCGAGCAGGCTGTCCGGCAGGTCGGTACGGTTGAAGGCTATATATGTACCAGAGCCGCCTATAACCTTGCACAAAAGGTGGGGATATCCATGCCGATAACGGAGCAGTGCTACAGAGTACTCTTTGAGGGACTTAGCGCGAAAGCGGCGGTGAACAATCTTATGGGCAGACCCAAACGCCACGAGGCGGAAACCGTCTGGGTGGACTGAACGAAAAACGGAGCAAACCTTTAAAAGGCTTGCTCCGTTTTTTTTCATCGGGGGATTTTTCAGCCGGCGCTTCGGCGAAAAGCAGTCTGTTAAATTCTGCCTGTTACGGTAAGAACGGCAGTGCCGGGGTTCACTGTCCAAACGCCGGTTGTGGGGTTCTGGGTGAACGTGGCGGCGGGGACGCTTACAACACCTGCGGCTGTGGTGAACACGCCTGTAGTGTCGTTGTAGGTGTAGCTTGTGCTGGGAAGCGCCGTGCCGTTAAGCGTTACGGCAATATCGGAAAGGACGGGCGTAAACGTGTCCGTGATAAAAATATTGTCGGACGCGTCGGTAGCGGTGTTGCCCGTGTTCTGTACGGTAATGGTGTAAGTTACCGTGCCGTTTTCGTTTACGGTCGTGGGCGAGAGAGCCTTTACGATTGAAAGGTTGGGTCTTGCCGCGGCTGTGATAAGCTCGTCGTCGGTGAGGGGAGCGGTAAGCCCCGCGCCTGTTACGGTTGCGGTGTTGCGGATTGTGGAGTCCGCCGCAAGAGGTGCGTAGCTGTTTACGTCCGCCTCATAGACGATTGTGGCGTTGCCGCCTGCGGGGACGGTTATTCCCGTTACCGTCAGAGGGTTAGCTGCGCTGACGGTGGGAGTTGCCTGCAATGCGCCGTTTGAGAAATAGCGCACCGAGCCGTCGCGGTAGGTCAGAGGCACAACGCTTGCCGAGCCGAGAGCGTACGCGCCCAAGTCGTCGGTAAGGGTAAGTCCCGTAAAGGGGGTTGTGCCCGAGTTGACGATGTTTACAACATAGGTCATATTCTCCCTGTCGCCGTAGGTGGACGTAACGGCGGTTTTTGTCATGGTAAGGGTGTCGACGATCTCGCCCGCCGTGACGTTGGAATTTATAAGATTTCCGTTATAGGAAAGGGTCGCTTGATTGTAAAAAGACGCCATATATTTTCCTCCTGATTTTATTGAGGAAATTCCTCCCTATAGTATATGACGCCGGGAGCGGTCTTGACACTACTTCATATCCTCGCTCAAAGCAGACCATGCCCACCACGGGCTTTTTATGTACTCACTGCTCAATGTTTCCTTTTTGATATTTTTTACGGGAAACTCTATGTCCTTGCCGTCAATGCCGCAGGTCATTTCCGCTGTTAGGTGAGATGGTTTACCCTCCGCGTAAAGCTTTTGCTTTAATTCATTGTAGTCCAAACTGTCGCTGCGAGCTCCCACATAGCATTTGAAACGCAGTCTGCCGTTTTTTATTTCACGAAATTCTGCTGTAAAATATTCTCTGAAATATTCTTCGGACGCATCAAAAAAGCTGCAAAATTCCAGCCTTATTTTTTCAAGCTGCTTTGATGTGAAAAACCGTTTCTTTTTCAGCGTGTTCAAATCCAGTTTCCAAGCGTAGTCCAAGCCGTGGTAAATAATGGTATCCTCGTCCAAAATGCCGTAAAAAACCGTATCAATGTGAGGATTTATCACCTCGCCGCTCTCCCTGTCGTACCACATAAAATGATTACTGTCATGAGTCCAGTGGTTGAAAAAGATACGCTTTGGGGTAATGTTAAGGCTTATGCGGTTTTTCTTGATGCCCGAGTGCTTGAACAGAACCGTCATTTCACCGCTGTCAAGAGCAATGACCGCCACCTTGTTTCCCATATTAAAAAGCAAATTATCACCGTCAAAAATCAAATCGCCGTAACATTCGCCCTTGTAAATTTCCTTAGTTTCACCGCTTTGCAGTACGCCGAGGTAAATTTGGGCTTTTTTGGTAAGCCTGTAATCCACCCCCTCCTTGTCGGGAACAAATTCCTGTATGTACCAAGCCGCGTATTTGTCATTTAAAGCAATATCCTGAATACTCGTGTGCTTTTCAAGCTTGATGTTTTCGTCTCTGTCAGACCAATGTCTGCCGCCCGCGCTCAATCCCGCGCCCAGCAGCGAGGGACGCGGTCCTTCGGCGTGAGCCTCAAAGGAGTATGTATTGCCGTTTTCCTCAATAATCAGCCTGCCGTTTTCTACCTTGCATTTCATAATATGCCTCCGTTCTTAGTAAAGTCCCGCCCAAAAATGAACGGGACTTTTTTTATTACAGATTAATAACGATCTTCCCCGAACCGTCCGCCTTAACAACGTCTTTGCCGAATACCTTAACGGTAAAGCTTGCGGAAGTATCGCTGTAGGAAACCTCAACTGTATTACCCTTTCTCTCGGCGGTAAGGGTGAAGATTTTCTTAGCCTCGGTGTCGTAAATACTGCACTCGGCAGCCTTGCCCTCTTCGGGTTCATAGATGACGAATTCTGTGCCGTTCAGGTAGTCGTACTCGAAATTCTTTTCAAAATTTCCGTAAGCCACAATACTGTTAGGCTTAGCAAGGCAGGGGAGGGAGAAGTAATCGAATTTCTCATTGTAGAACTTGCCGCCCTCATACCGTTTGCCGGAAATAATGTCCGTCCAAACGCCGGCGGGTACATAAAACTCGGCAGTGCCCTCGTCGTTGAAAATAGGCGCGACAAGAATATTGTCGCCGAACATATACTGGCGGTCAAGGTTAAGGCAAACGGGGTCGTTCTCAAAGTCGATAACCATTGCTCTCATCATAGGCACGCCCACGGTTGAGGTCTTTATCGCCTGCGCCCAGATGTAGGGCATAAGCTTTCCTTTCAGCTTTGTAAAGAAACGGAGCACGTCCACCGACTCTTCGTCAAAGAGCCAAGGCACGCGGTAGGAGTTGTTTCCGTGGAGACGGGAGTGTGTGGAGAACAGTCCGAAAGCCGCCCAGCGTTTGTAAATATCGGGAGTTGCAGTCGCTTCAAAGCCGCTCATATCGTGGCTGAAATATCCGAAGCCCGAAGCGCAAAGGGAAAGTCCGCCGCGAAGAGTTTCCGCCATAGAGGTGTACTCCGCCGAGCAGTCGCCGCCCCAGTGTACGGGGAACTTCTGTCCGCCAACCGTTGCGGAACGGGCGAACAGGCAAGCCTTGTTCTCGCCGTAATATTCTTTCAGCACATCGAAAACGGTCTTGTTATATAAATATGTGTAGTAGTTGTGCATTGCGATAGGGTTAGAGCCGTCGAAATACTGCACTTTGGTGGGTATTCTCTCGCCGAAGTCGGTTTTGAAGCAGTCAACGCCCATTTCGCAGAGCTTGCGGAGCTTTGAGGCGTACCAATCGCAGGCGGCGGGATTGGTGAAGTCCACAATTGCCAGACCGGGCTGCCACATATCGCACTGGAAAACGCTGCCGTCAAGGTTCTTGATCAGGTAGCCGTTTTTCATGCCTTCGTCGAAAAGCTTGGAACGCTGTGCGATGTAGGGGTTGATCCACACGCATATCTCAAGCCCTCTTTCCTTGAGACGTTTCAGCATTGCGGGCGGGTCGGGGAACTGGCGTGTGTCCCAATCAAAATTGCACCATTCGTATTCTTTCATCCAGAAGCTGTCAAAGTGGAATACCTGTAAAGGAATATCCCGCTCCGCCATACCGTCGATAAAGGAGGTAACGGTTTCCTCGTCGTACTTTGTGGTAAAGGAGGTTGTGAGCCAAAGTCCGAACGTGTAAGCAGGGGGCAGAGCGGGTTTGCCCGTCAGCGTTGTGTAGTTCGCGAGGACTTCGTGGAGGTTCTCACCGCCGATAACAAAATATTCCATTTTCTCCCCGGGGACGGTAAATGAAACCTTTGAAACCGTGTCCGAAGCAACCTCATAGGAAACCTTGTCCGAGCTGTTTACGAAAATTCCGTAGCCCCGTGAGGAGATATAGAAAGGTATGCACTTGTAGGACTGCTCAGAGCAGGTTCCTCCGTCGGAATTCCATGTTTCAACGTTCTGACCGTTTTTCACAAAGGTGGTGAACTTCTCGCCGAAGCCGTAAATATTCTCGCCCACGGAAAGGGTAAGCTGTTCTCTTATGTAGGAATTTCGGGGGTCTTGGGGGTAGTCCCAGAAGGTGTCGTCTTGGGTATAGGCAAGACGCGAGGAAAGCCTGAACTGATTTTCGCCGATAACGGTAGTTGCGCGCCACGAGCCGCCGGTCAGCTTTTTGTCCTTATAGAAATACTGAATATTCCAGTTGAATTTGCCCACACGCACTTTTGTGCAGCCGCTTGTCAGCTCCCAGTATTCGCCGTACTCTTTGACCTCGGGGATGCAGCCCTGATCCTCGTTAAGCTCGAATTTGGGCATATTGTCAAGTCCACCCTTGTAGTGGTCGATGGATACCTTGATAACGTCCTTTTGAGTTGAGGAAAATGTCACGTCCAGCACGGGACCGCCCAGGGTCATACCCCTGTTCTGAATGTAGCTGCAAGGGGCGAGGACGTTTATAAAATTGTCCCCCGTCTTGATTTCGTAAGCCTGCGAAGCGTAGCTTACATCATAGCCTCTTTTGTTAAGCCAAAAACCGTCCGAAAATTTCATATATGAAAACTCCTTTACAAAAAATATACCTTTTTTCACAGTAACCGCGCCGCATTGTAAACGATTACAGCTATATAATACAACAACGCTTCCCAAAAGTCAAGAGGTTTGGGAAAATTAACTATTTATTCATATCTTGCGTGAGCAACCGACCTTAGTTTCAGATTGGGACGGCAGGACAGCAATATTCACGGTTTGTTCCTTAACCGCATTCCGTTAATTTTTTATGTATTGATTTTCCCGTCAAAATATGCTATAATTGTTAAATCAATTATTGAAGGTGATTTTTGTGGACGAAGAAAAATCAGTCGGGACAGTCCGTCACGGAAGTTTGTGGCATTATTTTCACAACCTTTTGGATATGCGCGGAAATATGCTGTCCTACGACGAAATAGACGATATGATGAGGGAACAAGCCGAGATACACGGCGCAAATATGTGGATACTCATGCTGGCTATCCTTATTGCTTCAATCGGTCTGAACGTGAACTCTACTGCGGTTATTATAGGAGCAATGCTTATTTCCCCGCTGATGAGCGGTATCATGACTATGGGGTATTCCATTGCCGTCAGGGATATACGGCTTCTGCTGAAAGCTCTGGTAAGATTTGCCACACAGGTGGCAATATGTCTTATCACTTCGACGATATATTTCAAGATATCTCCGCTGACAGTTCCTTCCGAGGAAATGATCGCCCGAACCTCTCCCACGGCATGGGACGTTCTTATCGCTCTTTTCGGCGGACTTGCGGGCATGATAGGTCACACCCGTACCAAACATTCCAATGTTATTCCGGGGGTAGCCATAGCCACCGCGCTCATGCCTCCGCTTTGCACGGCAGGCTACGGAATTGCTTCCGGACAGTTCCGGTTTTTTATCGGCGCTTTTTACCTTTTCATTATCAATACGCTGTTTATAGCGATCTCCACAGCGCTTATCGCCCTTGTGCTGAAAATACCGTACCATAAAAGCGTAAGCAAAAGGTCTCAGAAAAAAGTTAATCTTGCCATTGTGCTGATTGCGGTATGTACGGTGATACCCAGCGTTTTCGTAGGCGCCTATACCGTCTACGACTCGGTGGTGGACACAAATATCGCAAGCTATCTGAACGACGAATTCCGCTTCGACAACACCCAGATCGTCAAATCGGAAACCAACAAGCAGAAAAAGATCATATCCGTCTCTCTGGTGGGGGAGACTATCTCGGGGGACGTTATTGATCTGCTGAAAAGCCAGCTTTCTGACTACGGTCTGGAGGAATACGACCTGCACGTCACACAGAACGTCGTTACCGAAACGGACGACAGCGACAAGGTTACAATTATTTTGCAGGAAAACACCATTTCCGACCTGAGAAAGCAGATCGACGAGCAGGCGGAGGAAATGTCCCGTATGAGCGAAAGCATTAAAGAATATGAGTCGGAAAACTCATTGGATGCTATTGTGAAGGCTCTGCCGAAAAAAGCCGAGATAACTTTTTCTTATCTGAAAAAGTGCCGCGTAGGAATTATGTCGGACGGAAACGGAGACGTTATCACCATGATCGCCGATACGGAAAAAAGTCTTACCGACCGTGAGCTTGCGGCGATAGAAAACTGGCTCATCGGTGAAAGCGGCGTAAATTCGGCGGAAACGGATATTACATATGTCGGTCCGACAGAGAAACTGTATGAAATATACGGCGTTCTTTATGACGCGGCGGAAGAGTACGGTATCACTCTGTGCGATGTATCCGAAGCGGAAGGCAAAGTTCATATCGGTCTCAGCGAGCCGGGGTCGGAAAACAGGGTACTTTCTTTTCTGTATCTTAACGCAGACGGTTTTGAAGCGGACAGCGTATCGTTTTTCTTTTCGGAGGGACTTTCATACGTTTCCGAATAAAAACGTCAAATGCAGATCACAAACGAAAAAATAAAAAAGGAATGAAACCGCTATGATAATTACAGCAGTAGGTCTCGGACTTATCGGAGGCTCGATGTGCAAAGCCATAAAAAAGCACACCAATCACACCGTTTACGGCGTGGACACAAACAGGGAAACCGTCGCAATGGCTCTCTCCCAGAACGCCGTCGACAGGGAAACGGACGATCTTTCCCTCGCCGACATTACAATAGTGTCGCTTTATCCCACAGACGCCATCGACTATATAACGTCCAATGCGCATAAATTCAAAAAGGGCAGCATTGTCATCGATACCTGCGGTATCAAAAAAGCCGTTACCGACAGTGTTACGCCCGTCCTTGAGGAGCATGGCGTTACCTTTATAGGCGCTCACCCCATGGCGGGACGCGAATTTTCGGGCTTTGAATATTCCCTCGACAACCTGTTCGACGAGGCGAGCTTTATCATCACGCCGACGGACTCCGTTCCGCAGGCTAAGCTTAATCTGCTGGAGGACTTCGCTTACTCCATACATTTCAAAAAGGTGGTTTTTGCCTCTCCCGAGGAGCACGACCAAATCATCGCGTTCACCAGCCAGCTTGCGCATGTGGTATCGAACGCCTATATAAAAAGCCCCACACACCAGAAGCAGCTCGGTTTCAGCGCGGGCAGCTTTCAGGACTTGACCCGCGTGGCAAAGCTGAACGAGGTCATGTGGACGCCGCTTTTCATGCTGAACAAAGAGCCGCTGTGCTTTGAGATAGACTACATCATCGCCCGTCTTACCGAGTACCGCGACGCTATGCAGAACGGCGACAGCGACCGTCTGCGGGAGCTTCTGAAAGAGGGACGGATACTTAAAGAGGAGACCAAACAGCTTTAGTTTTGGGTATAGTAAAAAGGTTACGCATTTGGGGTGCGTAACCTTTTTTGTTTGCTGATATTATTTTGATTTAGATATTCTGTTTAGTTCTTTTTCACGATTGTTAAAACAAGTTTTGCAGTTTTTGATATTTAATCTGCCGTACGCTCTTGCTTCGTCCTCGGTATTAAATGACATATTATCTGTGCAAAGATAATGACAATATCCTGCAATATGTAAAGTGCCTGTTTTGACGTTCAAAATATATTTCATGTATTGTCACTCCCCGTTATCATTATTCTGTTTAAACTCACTTTGGTTTTAATATCATCAAACCAAACTTCATAGTCACAATCGTTATGTAAAAAGCGGTAAATTTCGTTGATAGATGCAGGACTAATATGCAGTGCTGCATTAGGTGAAGCATATTTGAAATTACCATAGCAGTTACTGCACATACCTGTTGATTTTATGCTTTTGCCATTTGAAGATGTACTACTAAACGACCTGCCGCAAGAACCGCACGTTATTGAGTTTCCTGAACCACCCGAATTTGTTGGAGTATTTGGGATAATACTTAAAATAATAAACTCAATTAATATAATTATACCAGCAATTTTTAAAATAAGATATTTACGCTTGCTTTCTTTTACTTTTTTGTCATGGTCGTCTAATTTCTTTTTACATCTTTCTATAGCCTTTGTATCACCCGATTCTTCCGCTTTTCTTAAATCCTTTACATAACTATTTCTAAGTATATCATTACTCTCATCAATAGCTTTATTAAGCTCTTTCATAGTCATATTTTATACTCTCCATTCATTAATTATTATTTGTATATACAACCAAACGATTGTTTTGATTTGCGATATAGAACAACTAATTTGATGTATATTGTACCACATAATTTATGCGTTCTTTACTCTGCTGTTTTGAGTTTCCAATATATTATTCCGCCTAACATATATGCAACAATATCGAAAAAATCTCCTACTGTATCATTTCTGAAAAGCGGGGTAATATATTCCCAAAACAATCCACTGACAAACAATATCATTTCCAGTTTAAATAATTTATTTAATGATTTACCGAAGAAAGAAAATACAGCATCACAGTACGCCGAAAACGATACCGCTCCGACAATATCATTAAAATAACAACTGATAAACCAATGAAAATGTTTTTCTGTAATTAGGTAACCATACCGCTTATTTAATAAACACAAAGATATACCAATTGAAAAAGTTACAATTTGCTTTATGTACCTTTTCATCCTACAACCGCAAGAATAAGAACCGCAACAATTATTGCCCCAACAACACCCCAAAATGAAAGACCGCCGCCGTTGTTATTACCGCTCATTTTCATACACTCCCTTATTTTTATCTATTGCAAACAACCAAACGATTGTCTAAAACTATAATATCACACAATTAAACGGTTGTCAACACATTTATTTGAATGTGTGATAAAATTCAGATAAATAACAATAACAAGGAGTGTTTTTTGTGTACTATTACCAAAGATTAAGAGATTTACGCGAGGACGAAGACCTGCTCCAAAAGCAGGTATGCGGGGTTATCGACTGCAAGGCGCAGCAGTATCAGCTCTACGAAAGCGGCAAGCGCGAGATACCCTTTCACTGCGCGATAAAGCTTGCGGACTTCTACCGCGTGTCGCTGGACTACATCGCGGGGCGCACAAACAATAAAAAAGGTCTCAACCGCTCGGAGCTGCCCGACGTTGAGACCGACATAATAAATAAATTCCGCTCGCTGTCGGACGAGCGGAAAGGTAAATTTCTGGAAAGACTTGATATGCTCTATGAAGAACAGACCGCACGCGGCTAAAGTATAAAGCAGATAAGTCCTCCGCAGCCCTCGTTTATAATGCGCTCCAGCGTTTCCTGAAGCTTCAGCCGCGCGTCTACGGGCATACGGTAAAGCTTGTTGTGCAGACCCTCGTTCACAAGCTCGTGCAGCGATTTGCCGAAAATGTTGGACTCCCATATCTTACGGGGACTTTCCTCAAACTCTTTCAGCAGATACATCACCAGCTCCTCCGACTGCTTTTCCGAACCCACTATTGGACTGACCTCCGTCACGATATCCGCTTTCATCATATGTATGGACGGCGCGGAGGCTTTCAGGCGCACGCCGTACTTGCCGCCCTGCTTGACTATCTCCGGCTCTTCCAGTGACAGCTCGTCGATGGTCGGCATAACTATGCCGTAGCCCGTCGCGTCCACCTCCGAAAGGGCGTTCTCGATCTTTTCATACTTCGCCTTGACCGCGGTAAGCTCTTTCAGCAGCGGCATAAGGTCGCTCTCGCCGTTTATCTCTATGCCCGTTTCCTCGCCCAGCACCTTGAAGAAAAGGTTGCTTTTCAGCTCGGCGTATATCTCCGCGCTGCCCTTGCCGAGGTCTATTTCGGTAACGGCGGCTCGGCTTATGTTTTCGTTTCCGCCGATGCTGTCCGCAACGCTGTTTATGTCGCGGACGAATTTTACGTTCTCCGCCGCCGAGCGTATCGTGTCGAAAACGTCGTTTTTGAGCCAGTGTCCCTTTGCCAGACCCGTTATCCATTTGGGCATACAGATGTTTATTTCCTTTATGGGGAACGCGTACAGCACCTGTTTAAGGATATTGTGTATGTCGTCCTCCTCCAGATCGACGCAGTTCACGGGAATAACGGGAGTTCCATACTTTTCGGAAAGCTCCGCCGCAAGCTGCGCAGACTCCTTCGATCCCGGATAAACGCAGTTGAGCAGCACCACAAAGGGCTTGTTTATGGAATTAAGCTCGCTTATGACCCTCTGCTCGGCTTCCTCGTACTCCTCGCGGGGAATGTCGGAAATGCTTCCGTCTGTGGTTATCACAAGCCCGATAGTGGAATGATCCTGAATGACCTTGCGCGTTCCCACCTCCGCAGCCATGGCGAAGGGAACTTCGTCCTCGAACCAAGGGGTTATCACCATGCGGGGAGCTTCGTTCTCGATGTAGCCTATTGCGCTGGGGACTATGTATCCCACGCAGTCGATCATACGGGCGTTGAACCGCGCCTTGTCGCCGACAGTTACCTCTACGGCTTCCTCGGGAATAAACTTCGGTTCGGTGGTCATAATGGTTTTTCCCGCCGCCGACTGGGGAAGCTCGTCGACTGCCCGCTCGCGGCGGTACTCGCTGGCGATGTTGGGTATAACAAGGCTTTCCATAAACTTCTTGATAAACGTGGACTTTCCCGTCCTTACGGGACCCACGACGCCGATGTAAATATCGCCGTCGGTACGTTTGGCTATATCGCAGTAAATATCGTTATTGCTCATTAAAGTATACCTCCATTGAATTTTTTACACGATTTAAACTATGGGAATAAGTATCATGCCCTTGCCCGCGACCATATCGTCCTCGATGTCGTTTTCCTCCATGATCGCCGCCACGGAGGTGCCGTACTTTTTGGCGATCTCCCAGAGATCCTCGTTTTCGTCGGTGAAGTAAAGCTTGAGAGCGTAATTGCAGTTTCGGTTCACGGGCTCGTTTTCGTCCACGGAAATGTCGGTAATACCCTTTATGTTCATGCTGTTTTCGATCTCGCCGGTGATCCTTATTTCCACCTTGGCTTCAACGCTGCTGTCGGAGGCAAGGTTATAGGAGCAGGAAACAGGCGAAAGCTTCACGTCGGCGACGGACATTTCGGTAATATTCTCGGCGGGAACGGCCGCTGTAAAGGGTTCTTCCTTTTCAAGGACGATAGGCACGCCGTCGGAGTTTCTCGCCATTACGGTGTAGTCGGCGTTTCCGTTTATGACTATCTGACCGTTTTCCGCGTCGGGACGGGCGGTCACGCCGCTTAACGAGCACCACACGTCGTAAATGCAGTCTATGCCGCCGTCGCCGTAGTCGATAGTTCCCTTGACGACGGCGGACGCGTTTACAGGCTGCGACGGAAGCTCTATCCTTACGTCCGATTTTGCGCTGTCGGTTTTGTAGGCGGTGGAGTATTCGTCAACGGCAAGGTCGGCGTTTGCGGTGCGGTACGCCGAACAGGTGATAAGAACGGACAGCGTACACTCGGCGATCTTGGAATTTCCGTCGCCGTCGGAGCGGGGCTCTATCTCGCAGGAAACCACCTCCGCCTTGACCGTGCAGTTATAGCGTTCGTCGATACCGTCAAGGTCGATTATCTGAGAAAACGGCATGGTGAACTGCATTGCCTCCGCGCTGTCCTCGCCGTCCTTTACGCAGCTGTAGAGCATATTTATGCAGACCTCGCCTTTGGCGATAAGCTTGTTGGCGATGACCTTTTTGTCCCCCGAAGTCACCACCGCGTCGCAGCGTAGGATATTCACAATTGGCGGCTTGGACAGCCCCAGATCGAACTCCTCCGAGACCGTGACCCGCTTTGTGGTGTAGAGCTTGTTTGAGGGGTAAGTAACGGGTATCTTTTTGAGCTGGATATTGCCGCCGAAAGCGTCGCAGATAATGTCCCTCTTGTCGAGGTCGGAAACCTTGATCCTGATCGAGACCGCGCCCCTGATATCCAGCCTGCGCTGATTTACCGCGCGGCAGTTCATATAGTCTACCCGCGGAGCAATGCATACCCTTGGGTCGGAGCAAGTTCTTCCCAGGTCAACGTTTTTTGTGTAGGTAAGCTTTTGGGTAACGGACTGAACGGCGTTGCTGTTTTCGCTGCAATAGAGTACGCGGACGCATACATACATTTCATAGGTCAGTCTGTCTCCGTTGACGCTGTAGGACATAATCCCGGGTGTGGTCACACATTTGAGAATGCGGAATATTTCGGGATAATAGTCGGGCAGAACATAATCAAGCTCCACGGACTGCTCCTGGGTATCGTCGAATATGACCTCCGCCGAAGTAATTTCTTCTCTGTTTACTTTAAAGTCCATGCGTATTCCTCCTATAAGATAATCAGAAAACAGAAGCAAGAGGCAAGATAATACGCGGATGACCCTTGCCAAGCTTCACTGCTAAAATATTTATATTCCGAACGAAAGGCTTGTATGACAATCGGATGGCAAAAAATGAAAAATAATAAATTGTAATTTAGCGAAAAACAAAACGACAGCGCATCACGCGGCGAAGCCGCGACTAAAAGTTTCGCCCG
>JAMPIC010000001.1:74339-94130 GCA_023663025.1 Prevotella sp. | reverse complement strand
GCGGTTCGACAACCTTCACAATTCCAACGCTTTCGGGCGAAATTATGGAGAAGTCAATCACGGGAATTATTCTCGACTACACCACACCCCGCGCCTATTGGGACACCCCAGACCCTGTTGAGGGTACGCCGCCCGTGTGCTTTAGTTCCGACAGTCTTGTTTCCCACGACGGCAAGGTTTGCGCGGCTTGCCCCTTTAACGATTTCGGTTCAAAGGACGGTGAAACCAACGCCAAAGCCTGCAAAGAAAGCGTGGTTTTATTTCTGCTCAGACCCGATAACATTATGCCGATTTTGGTTCGTGTTCCCGTTTCGAGCAAAATGTTATTCCAAAGATATATGACGCGGCTTATCGGCAAAATGATACCCGTTTCGGGAGTTGTCACCAAAATTACTTTGGAGAAAACCACGAATAAATCGGGTCAGCCTTATGCGATTTACAACTTTGAAGCGGTTGAAACTTTAAGCGCGGAAGAGGCTGAAAATGCCCGTAAATTTGGTGAGAAATTTATGGAGCTTGTTAATGCTTCGGACGTAAACAGGGAATTGCAAAAAGCGGGATAATAATATTCCGGCAAAATTCACAAATAAAGGGAGACGGTATCAAAACCGTCTCCCTTTATTTTTTTCGTTAAATAAACATCGTCATATAAAGCGGAAGCGTGATTTTAGTATCCGAAACGTCGATATTCCCCGAAATAAGCTTATACGCAAAAGGCGGATCGTAATTCTTTATAAAATTATTCAGAGACAGCGTTGCGCCGTTTTTGGACTTTACTTCTATAGGTATGACTTTTGCATGACGGATGACCTTCCCTGTGAAACGGACAAAGTGTCATATTTACTCGGTGCAAAGACGATTCACTTGACTTTTCCGTTATCATGCAGTATAATAATGATAAACCTGCGCATTATAGTGTTACAAAGCAAATCTAAACCTGCGCATTCAGGAATTTAAAAGTATTAGTAAACCAGCGTATTATGGAACGAGGCGTTATTATGATACTGAAACGAAAAATGTATGACAAGCTGCTCGGCTTAAAAAAAGAGCTGAACGGCAAAAAAGCCTTTCTTATTGAGGGCGCAAGGCGTATCGGGAAGTCCACGATATGTGAGGAGTTCGGCAGGAATGAGTACAAAAGCTATATTCTCATAGACTTTGCCAAATGTCCTGACAAGGTCAAAGATTATTTCGTGAAGCACATGAACGACCTTGATACGTTCTTCATGCTGTTATCCGCATACTACGGGGTAAAACTGTACGAGCGTGAGTCGCTTATCATTTTTGACGAAGTGCAGATGTACCCAAAGGCGAGAGAGTGTGTCAAGTACCTCGTTGCCGATGGCAGATACGACTATATCGAAACAGGCTCGCTCATCTCGATCAAGGAGAATGTCAAGGATATTGTCATTCCCTCTGAGGAGCGTCATCTCAGTATGTATCCTCTTGATTTCGAGGAATTCTGCAACGCTCTGGGTGAGGAGCAGATATGCGGCTATATCCGTAAGTGCTTTGCGGACAGGATGCCGCTTGAGAATGAGCTTCATTATAAGGCAATGCTCCTTTTCAAGCAGTATATGCTTGTGGGCGGTATGCCACAGAGCGTGATCGCGTTTCGGGAAAACAGGAAAGACTTTGATAAGGCTGACATTGAAAAGCGTGACATCCTCTCGCTGTACCGCAGCGATATCATGAAGATAGACAGTAAGTACAGGAGTAAAGTCCTCACCATATTCGATCAGATACCCGGTCTGCTGTCCCGACACGAAAAGCGGGTAGTCTTCAATGATGTTTCGGCAGGCAGCAAAGCCGACCAATATGAGGAGACCTTTTTTTGGCTGTCGGACTCGATGATATCAAACGAGTGCTTCCTGTGCAGCGACCCGAATGTGGGACTTTCTGTCAACGAGAACAGGGCATATGTGAAGTGCTATCTCGGGGACACGGGGCTGCTCTTAAGTCACGCCTTTGATGAGAACGAGCTACTGGAAGATGAGGTCTACAAGCAGATACTCGGTGACAAGCTGAACATGAACGAGGGTATGCTCTATGAGAATGCCATCGCCCAAATGCTAACGGCAAACGGTCACAAGCTGTATTTCTATACGCATTACAATGCTGAGAAGCACCGCAGCGATATCGAGATCGACTTCCTGATCTCCAATAACAGCAAGCTGAAATACAAGGTGTACCCCATTGAGGTCAAGTCGGGGAAGAAGTATTCAATCGAGTCGCTGAAACGCTTCAAGGAAAAATACAAGGCTCGCATCGGCGAGTGCTATGTGATCCACCCGCGCAGCCTCAGCTTCAAAGAGGACATCATCTGCATACCGCCCTACATGACGATCTGCCTGTAAAAAACACCGCCGCTCGGGAATGAACCCGAACGGCGGTTTGCGTTTTTGTCATCCGCTTAGAATTTATAGCAATCCTACAAAATAATACCACATTTGTAAGGCGCATTCTATATGCGCCCGATTAAAATGTACGGAAATGTACAACGGGCGGATATGGAATCTGCCCCTACAAAATGCGTTATTTTGCAGATTTGCTATAAAAAACAATTGCTTTTCGTCTTTATATATCATACCGAGAGACGATACCCGCGAAACAGCCATATACTCCCTATTTCATTCGGCAGTCCGGACGGGCGGACCGCGCGGCGTTATTTTGGCATAGGACATTCCCGCAAAGACATAAGCTTTACTAAAGAAAAGCTTAATGGAGTGGGAGAAAATGTTTACCGAACTGATAAATCTTGCGCTTGAAAATCTGTTGTATTTCGCGCTTCATCTGGAATCGGGAGGAGTGTTCCCCAAACCGCTTTCCGCAGCCGAGGAGGAGGAGTGCTTCCGCAAAATGCACGAAGGCGACCGCAGTGCGAAAAACAAGCTGATAGAACACAATCTGCGGCTTGTGGCGCACATTATAAAAAAATACTACAACGTCACCACCGATCAGGAGGACTTGATCTCCATAGGCACTATCGGACTTATCAAGGCGGTCTCCACTTTTGATTACTCAAAAAAGACGCGGTTTGCCACTTATGCTTCGAGATGTATTGAAAATGAGATACTGATGCACTTCCGCTCCCTGAAAAAATCTGCGGGGGACGTTTACTTCGACGAGCCGATAGACACCGACAAGGAGGGCAACCAGCTCACCTTGATAGACATTATCGCCGAGGACGACGGCATACTGGATAAGATCGACCTGAACATAAAGTCCGAGCAGCTTTACCGTTTTATAGGAGAATGCCTGGACGAGCGGGAGATAACCGTCATAAAGCACCGCTACGGGCTTTACGGCTGCATTCCGCGCACCCAGAGGGAGGTCGCCGACAAGCTGGGGATATCCCGTTCCTATGTGTCAAGGATAGAGAAAAAAGCCTTGCAGACTCTTAAAAAGAAATACGACAAAACTTCCATATTCGGAACAGCCTGTCCCGCAGGTTCGGGGCGGAAAGAGACCGTGAAGGAGGGCGGAAAAAAATCCGCAAAATAAATCGGGGGACATCAAGGTTTGTCCGAGGGGGTGTGGAAAATGAAGCTTGCCGCTTCGCCGCATAACGTGCGCCGAAGCGGTTTTATTTTGCCTCATAAACGGAATTAAGCCGGTTTCCGAAAAACCGGCTTTTCCATTTCAGTCCGTAAGATATGTCCCTATTCGGACTTGTTTGCCGCAAGCGCGTTTGTTCAGCACATGCTGCAGTTGTTGTTATTGTTGCAGCCGCACTCGCTGCCGTTGTTCTGATTGCCGCAGCAGAACCAGAGAACGAGGAGGATAATGATGATCCAGCAGCAGCTATTGCCATTTCCAAAGATTCCACAGTTCATAAAGATACGCTCCTTAAATAATGTATTCTGAAAGCCCGGCGCGGCGATTTGCCGTACCTTGCGGCTTTTCATAGTTCATTCTATGCCGGGGCGCGATTTTGGTTACAGAAATTGGCGGTTAATTATTTTTCCGATTTATGACAAATATTTTTGAAGAGACGTGCAATAATATAGGACAGAGCGGTCTGTGGCTTAACGGACCGGGAAAAGCGTAAATTGTTGTTTAGCGGCGAAACGTTTTGACACCGACCGTAGGGCGGGGGCTTGCTCCCGCCTAAATAGGTTTGCGGTAAAATTCTGTAGGGGACGGGTTTCCCGTCCCGCTGGTTATGTGACCTGCGGGCGGGGAGACCCCGCCCCTACGAACATCGTTGCAGAAACAGGCGGGAGCAAGCCCCCGCCCTACAGCTGCCGAAAAATTATACGCTAAATTACAATTTACCGATTCCCCGCATTCCGAACATTCCCGCCCTCTATCCTCTAACCTCTAATTTCTAATCTCTGAAAGGGCAGATAAAGCTTATGTATAATCTTGAAAGCTTTACGAAAAAAGCGAACATCGTCATCAACAAGGCTTACATTCAGGCGGGACGTCTGGGGCATATCTACATGGGCAGCGAACATCTCCTCCTCGCGCTTGCGGGCGAACCCAACTGCACGGCTTCGGGTATTTTCAGAATGTGCGGGATAAAGGAGGAAATGATCCTCGGCAGAGTGACCGCTCTCGTGGGCAGGGGCGAACCCTGCGCCGTTGATCGGGACGCGGCTACGCCCTCCGTGAAAAGAATAATCGAAAGAGCCTTTATTCTGGCTTCGGAAAGCGGCGCACGGCTGACGGGTACGGAGCATATCCTGCTGTCTCTGCTCCGCGAGGAACAGTGCACCGCCGTCAGCATTATCGAGGAAATAGGCGGCAGTCTTTCGGGACTTACCAAAGCCTGCTCCGCTTCGGCTGCAAGCGACGTTTCGGGAAGCGTTCCCAAAACTCCCACGCTTCTGAAGTACGGCAAAGACCTCACCAAAGCCGCCCGCGAGAAAAAGTTCGACCCCGTGTTCTGCCGCGACAAGGAGATAGAACGGGTCATTCAGGTGCTTTCCCGCAGGACGAAAAACAATCCCTGCCTTGTGGGCGAAGCGGGCGTGGGCAAGACCGCCGTAGCCGAGGGGATCGCCGTCATGCTCGCCGAGGGACGCGTCCCCGAAGCCATACGCGGGAAACAGCTTTTTTCACTGAGCCTTACCTCCATGCTTGCGGGCGCGAAGTACCGGGGAGATTTCGAGGAGCGCATAAAACAGTGCCTTGACGAGGTCGCCGCAAATGGACGGATAATCCTTTTCATAGACGAGCTTCACACCGTGGTGGGCGCGGGAGCTGCCGAGGGAGCCATTGACGCGGCGAACATTCTCAAGCCGCAGCTTGCCCGGGGGGAACTCCAGATAATCGGCGCGACAACCTTGGAGGAGTACCGCAGATTTATCGAAAAAGACAGCGCGCTGGAACGCCGTTTCCAGCAGGTGCTTATAAAAGAGCCTACCGAGGAAGAGGCGGTCAGCATTATCGGCGGACTGAAACGCTGCTATGAGGATTTCCACAGCGTTTCCATTACTGACGGCGCGGTCAGGGCGGCGGTGTCCATGTCGGTCAGATATCTTCCGGACAGGTTTCTACCCGACAAGGCGATCGACCTTATCGACGAGGCTTCGTCGCGGGCGAGAATGAAGTACGCCGAGACCCCGAGAACCCTCAGCGAGCTTGCGGAAAATCTCAGAAGAATGCTTGAAAAGCAGACCGAAAGCTGTACGGGACTCAGCAGCACCGGCAGCGGCAGCGACTGCAAAAGGCGGGGCGGTACAAGCTGGTACAGCGACAGCGAAGCGCCGTCCGTGGAAGTCACCGAGGAAAGCATTGCGGAGGTGGTGTCGCTGGCGACGGGCATACCCGTAACAAAGCTTACCGCCGACGAAAGCAAGCGTCTGCTGGAACTGGAGAACGAGCTTAAAAAGCGTGTGATAGGTCAGGACGAAGCCGTCGCCGCCGTCGCGGACGCTATCCGCCGAAGCAGGGCGGGACTGAAAGACCCCTCCCGCCCCATGGGGTGCTTTCTCTTTACCGGACCGTCGGGGGCGGGCAAGACCGAGCTTTCCAAGGCTTTGGCGGAATGTCTTTTCGGCACGGAAAATTCCATGATAAGATTTGATATGTCCGAATATATGGAGAAACACAGCGTAAGCAAGCTGATAGGCGCGCCTCCCGGCTATATGGGCTGCGAGGACGGCGGTCAGCTCACCGAAAAGGTGCGGAAAAAACCGTACAGCGTAATACTTTTCGACGAGATAGAAAAGGCTCACGGCGATATAAGCAATATCCTGCTCCAGATAATGGAGGACGGCATTCTCACCGACAGCAAGGGCAGACGGGTCAGCTTCCGCAGCGCGGTTATCATTCTCACCTCAAACGTGGGGGCGGAGCTTATGGGGGACAAAAAATCCGTGGGTTTTCTTGACGGGGAAGCGGACAGCGGCGCGGCAAAAGCGGACGTGCTTAAAGCCTTGCGGGAGAAATTCCGTCCCGAGCTTATAGGCAGGCTGGACGAAATAATCGTCTTTAAAAAGCTTGAAAAAGCCGACCTGAGAAAGATCGCGGGAAAAATGCTGACTGGACTTTGCCGCCGCGCCGAAGCCATGGAGATATCTCTGGAATTCAGCGGCGAAGCCATAGACGCGCTGGTCTCGGACGGTCTTGACAGGACGGGCGCGAGAAAGCTGCGCAGGAAGATAACCTCCGAGGTGGAAAGCGTTCTGTCCAAAAACATTCTGGACGGTACGGTCAAGCGGGGCGACAAAGCCACAGTCATGGCGGAGGACGGGAAAATTTATGTGAAAGTCTCGCAGATGCAGTGATTTTGAAAAGTCCTCAAAAGCTATTGACAAAAGTATACCTGTATGGTATACTTTAATCGCATGGAAAATACTTGACAAAATTTTTTCCAATGCTATAATTAAAGTATCAGATTTTTTTAAGGAGGACTACTGTCATGAAGAAATTTGTATGTTCGGTCTGCGGCTATGTTTACGAGGGGGAAAGCCTTCCCGAGGATTTTAAATGTCCCCAGTGCAAGGCTCCCGCTTCAAAGTTTAACGAAGCCGCCGCGGACAAGCTTAACTGGGCTTGCCAGCACGTTGTGGGCATAGGCAAGGAGGGCGCTGACGATGAGATCATCGAGGGTCTCAATCAGAATTTTATGGGCGAGTGCACCGAGGTAGGCATGTATCTTGCCATGGCAAGAGTTGCTTTCCGCGAGGGCTATCCCGAGGTAGGTCAGTACTACGAGAAAGCCGCTTATGAGGAAGCAGAGCACGCCGCCAAGTTCGCGGAGCTTTTGGGAGACGTTGTTACGCCGTCCACAAAGAAGAACCTTGAAATGCGCGTTATGGCTGAAAACGGCGCCTGCGAGGGCAAGCTGAAGCTGGCTGCAAAGGCTAAGCAGATGAACCTCGACGCTATCCACGATACCGTTCACGAAATGGCCAAGGACGAAGCGCGTCACGGCTGCGCGTTTGAGGGTCTGCTCAAGAGATACTTCGGCTGATTTTACGGAAAGTATATTTATATGAAAAAGGTACGCAGAGCAATATCTGCGTACCTTTTGTTTTCGGGGGACTGCTGCTTCGCTTATTTAGTGCATACGGAGATCCATATCTCGCCGTTATAGCTGTCTGTGGGATATACCTCCAAATCGAAATTCCCTGCGGGCTTGTAATTCGACGAGGGGAAAAATTCCGAAAATATTCTGTGCCAAGCCTGCTGTATGGCGCTTGGCATATGCTCCTCGCTCAGACTGTCGATTTCAAATACCGCCCAATCTGCGGCGGGAACGTCAACGAGCTTATAGCCGTCCGGGACGTCTCCGCCGCCGTACTCCGCGCCGACAAGATAGGGGAAATCCTTTACCACTGTGGAATCCTCCATACACATTCCCACGACGCTGCCGCCGAGAACGCCGTCCTTTCGGCAATTTTCGGCGAGATATTTAACGGTGCCGTCGCCATGGCATTTTGTCCAGAAAGCGGGAATGTCGCTCCTGCCCCGAACGTCCTCGATCTTGCCGAAGCGTTCCTCCTTTGCGATAATTTTAAAAGCCTCTTTTTTCATGATTTTGTAGTCCATAGAACTGCCGCCTTTCACTTGAATTGACACGGAAAGCCTTGCGAACGACCTGAGCGGTGCGCCGTTTTTTCTCGCCTCGCTCGGAGATACGCCGTGAAATTTCGTAAAGGCTCTTGTGAAGCCCTCGGGCGTGTCATATCCGTATTTCAGTGCAATGTCGATGATCTTCTCCTCCGTTGAAACAAGCTCGCTGCCGGCAAGCGTAAGCCTGCGGCTGCGGATATATTCCCCCACGGTAAAGCCGCAGAGAATGGAGAAAATCTTCTGAAAATAAAAGCCCGACACGTTCATTTCGCGGGCTATGCGCTCGCAGTCCGCAGGCTCGGCGATATGCTCCTCGATGTAGTCGACGGCTCGCTGAAAGCTCTTTACCCAGTCCATTGCCCGACCTCCTTGTCTTTATTTATCATATCATAAATTTTCGCGAAGGTCTTGATTTATTCTGTCCGGTTATGTCATGGGTGTGCTGCTTAAGACAGGAAAAAAGCGGCAGTACCGCTGCCCGTGTTTGGACGGACATTCGGCGCTGCCGCAGATTTTTGCCGGAAGCCGTAATCAGGTGCTGTCATTTTTACCGTCTCCGCTTTTATGGCTTTGCTTCGCGCCGCTCACGGAGATCCGGTTGTTCAGACGTTTCCTGAGCGTGTCCATAGACTCCGAATAGGATATCGACCGCATATGCGGGAACGCTTTCAGCAGACGCTCCACCGAACGGTCGCGGACGTTCACAATACCCTCGTATTTGTCTTTCCACTCGCTGACCTTGAAGTCCGCCGCGCCGACGATCTTCTCATACCGCTGCTTTAAAGCAAGAGTTTTGGCGTCCTTCGCCTCGATAAACCTGTCGTATTTTTCTTTTACGTCAAGGGTTTCCTGAGAAAGGTTCTCGCCTATCTTGACAGCTCCCATGAGCATGATCTTGGATATCTCGTCGAGTTGTTTCAAGCGGTTGTTCAGCTTGTTTACCGCGCATATGGACGAGATAAGGTCAATAACGATAAGCACCGACCAAATTACTATCAGTACAAGTCCCAATCTGACAGGCATAAGATCTATGAATTTTTCCACCATCGGCTGGATGAGACGTATCACGATAACGCAGCCCATTCCCCACAAAATGGAAATTTTCAGGCAAATGTACCCCTTATAGTTGTACCTTTCGTGGGAGTAATCCCACCACCGTGCGCCGAAAAGCTTCTCCATGCCGAGACCCACAAAAAGCTCAAACGACGTGCAGAGAATGCTTGTCACGATAAAAAGCGGTATGACCGTATGCGACACGGGACGGAAAAGCACTGTCACCATAATAACTCCGAAGCCGTATATCGGGCAGATCGGCATATTCAGGAAGCCCCTGTTCTGGTACTCGCCCGTTTCAAGGGTCATCCAGCACACCTCTATCCCCCAGCCTATAAACGACCAAAAAATGAACATATGAAACATTTCATAAAGGCTGTATTCAATAAATGGAATTGGTTCCACAAAATCCCTCCAAATTTTGTCAGTATTGTCAAATAACACCTACGTTGTATATTATACCACATATAATATGCTTGTCAATACATTTTGAAATTTGTTACAATTCCGCAATATTTTTCTCGACCGCCTTTCGGACAAAGCAAAAAATATACCGATTTGGAGGGAAAATCAAGAGCCGCGGCATTTTTTGACCGTACCGAAAGCTTTTCGGCTGTCTTAAAAAGGCAAAATCTTTATATGATTTTTACAAAAAACCCTTGACAGTAAATCGTTTACAATGTAAAATATAGATATATGACCGGCAAGTATATCAAGCCGTCACGGACTGTGCGGCGTAAATTCATACAAGGAGGAAATTCAAATGAGCGAATTTTTCAAGAACATCGGCAAGATACCTTTCGAGGGCAAGGGCAGCACAAACCCGCTGGCATTTAAGTACTACAACCCCGACGAGGTCGTGGCGGGCAAAACTATGCGCGAACAGCTTAAGTTCGCCCTTTCCTGGTGGCACACCATGGGCGGCGACGGCACGGATATGTTCGGCTGCGGCACTGCGGACAAGACTTGGGGCGAGTCCGACTCCGTTGCGAGAGCTAAGGCAAAAGTTGACGCGGCTTTTGAAATTATGGAAAAACTTTCCATTGGCTATTTCTGCTTCCACGACCGGGATCTTTCCCCCGAGTACGGCACGCTTGCGGAAACCAACGCCAAGCTTGACGAGATCACCGATTATATCCAAGAGAAAATGAAGTCCAACCCGAAAATCAAGCTGCTTTGGGGTACGGCTAAGTGCTTCGACCACCCCCGCTATATGCACGGCGCGGGAACTTCCCCCTCGGCGGACGTTTTCGCATACGCGGCGGCTCAGATCAAAAAGGCTGTCGAGGCTACCGTAAAGCTGGGCGGAAACGGCTATGTATTCTGGGGCGGACGCGAGGGCTACGAGACCCTGCTGAACACAAATATGGGTCTGGAGCTTGACAATATGGCTCGCCTTATGAGAATGACCGTGGACTATGCCCGTTCAATCGGCTACAAGGGCGATTTCTACATTGAGCCTAAGCCCAAGGAACCCACAAAGCACCAGTACGACTTCGACACCGCCACGGTTCTCGGTTTCCTCCGCAAGTACGGTCTTGAAAAGGATTTCAAAATGAATATCGAGGCTAACCACGCCACTCTCGCTCAGCACACTTTCCAGCACGAGCTTAGAGTTGCCCGCGACAACGGCGTGTTCGGTTCTATCGACGCAAACCAAGGCGATATGCTCCTCGGCTGGGACACAGACCAGTTCCCCACCAACGTTTACGACGCGGCTCTCTGTATGTACGAGGTACTGAAAGCGGGCGGCTTTACCAACGGCGGACTTAACTTCGACTCCAAAGCGCGGCGCGGCTCTTACACCCCCGAGGATATTTTCCACAGCTACATCGCGGGTATGGACACCTTTGCGCTGGGACTTAAAATCGCCGACAAAATCATCACCGACGGCAGACTTGACAAGTTTGTGGACGACCGCTACGCCTCCTGGAAAACAGGTATCGGCGCGGACATCATCAGCGGCAAGGCAACTCTCGCCGACCTTGAAAAATACGCGCTTGACAAGGGCGAGGTTACAAATTCCCTCACAAGCGGCAGACAGGAAATGCTGGAGTCTATTCTCAACAACATTATGTTTAATCTTTGATTTAGAGGATAGAAGTTAGAGATTAGAGGATAGAAAGCAAAATTTCTATCCTCTGTCTGTATTATTTGAAATGTTGAGAAGATAAATCGGAATTTATTAAATGCTATCATTTGTGAAGCTATAGGAGGAATAAAATGAAAATTGCAAATGGAATGGAATTTATAAATGATGAAGCTGTTATTGGAAAATGGAGTAATATCGGTTGGATTGGAAATACACACTGCACTTCACTTGATGATATAAACGGAAAAAGCGGTGAATATGATACACTATATTTTCTACCAAATGGTGAACCTTACTGGATATTTGAAGGTTGGACAAAGGGAATTCTTCTGATACATTATGGAGGCGATGAGCCAATCATTACTTATAAATACGATATTCATAAAATTGATAACAAGGAATATTTGTTTTTCCGACTTGAAAATAAGACTGAAATTTTCGTCAAGGTCAATTGTAAACACTACACAAAAGAAACTCTGGGAAGGCACGATAATATTGACCTCCCATTCGTTTACGATGAGCGAGTGCATGGAAAATGGAAGTCTGTTAGTTTTGTTGATACAATAGAAAGTTTTTCTCCTGATAATGAGAGTTATGGTCTTTATCTGAAAGAAATAAATTTTTTCCCTGATGGCAAACTTGAACAGACTTATATGGATGAGATATGGTATGACAAATGGACGAAAGGCTCTGTTATCAACTTACATCGTACAACGGTGTCTGCTTATGAAATACGTATTATAAATGGCACAGAATATCTATTTATGGAGTGGAAAATGGGCAACTATATTTATGGCGGTATGAAACCCAATCTTTATGTATTTGTTCGTATATAAACAAATTTCTTTGATGTATCAGTACTATAAATTCTGATTTATTTCGGTAAAAGAACGGAGGTGACAATTCGAGAGTAAAGTAAAATTTACATATAATTTTATAATCTGAAAGGAGCAATTTTTATGCGTTATGTAATTGGAATTGACGTTGGCACAAGCGGCACAAAAACCGTGCTTTTCGACAAAACAGGGATAGAACCGATTTTCTATCCTCTGTCTGTATTATTTTGAAATGTTAAGGAAATAAATCGAGATTTGCGGAGGTATAAATGAATACATTTTCCCAAAGGTACGAAGCATTTCTTTCGGAATTTGGAAAAGGACGAAAAATGGTTCTTTCAACATCCGAAAACAACAGAGTTTCTTCGCGAATGATGAGCGTCGTTCAGATTAATGGAACGTTTTATTTTCAAACAGACATAATGTTTAATAAATATCATCAGATCATAAGTAATCCTAATGCGGCATTATGCATAGACAATATTCAAATAGAGGGAATATGTAAAGAAATCGGACACCCTTTGCAGTCCGCACCTTTTTGCGATTCATTTCAAGAATGTTTCAAAGGTTCTTTTGACGCTTATTCATCATTAAAGAATGAAAGATTATTTGCCGTTGAGCCAATGTATATTGAACGCTGGATATATAAAGACGACGTTCCGTATATTGAAACTTTCGATATAAAAAAGAAGGAACATAAATTAACCGGATATATAGGCGTGTAAATTCCGAATGCGGATACAATCTGTTTTCCCGTGACAATTTTCCGGGCGTATAAAAATTATTCCCTGTTTTTCAAAGCCTCTGCGGGCGAAATCTTTTTCAGCTTGTTTACCAGCACGGCGTTCACGATAAAGTACACCGCCATTACCGCGCAGAACAGCCCCGCGTATAAATACCAAGGGAATTTCAAGTCCAGCCCGCAGGCGACGTTTGACACAAAATACGGATACGCGCTGTCCATAAGAAACTTTGCAAGCGGTATGCAGACAACCGCGCCAACCGCAACAACGGCGGTGTTTCCGTTAAGATAGAGCTTGCGGATTTCATTTGTGCGGAAACCGAAAATTTTCACAAGAGAAATTCCGAAAGCGGCGCGGTCTATCATAACGTTCATCATCAGAAAAATTACCACGCAGAAAATTATCGCCGCAACAGACGTCATCATAATTACCATTGACATCATCAGGTTTACAAAAACCGATGTGGAACGCTCTATGTCGGATTTTGAAGTCACCGAATAAATCCGTCCCTCGTCTATATCGAGTGCCTCGTCCGAAAGCAGGACGTTGTAATGATCTTTATCTTGACCGAATAATTCCCGCATACTGTCAATGTCCATAAATACCGCCAAATTCACCGCGTATTCCGCCGTGTCGGTAATTGTGAACGCATAGTCCACGTCGTTGGCGCTGTCGGTAAGAATAAGCTTATCGCCCTTTTTCAGACCGTATTTTTCGGCCGCCGCAGTGCTTGCCACAGCCTTGTTTTTTCCCTTTTCGGGAACTGCTTCATAATACTTATTATCGCCGTCGATACCGATAATATTCACGTCCAAAGTATAGCCCCACTCTGTCTTTGAAAGAGACTCGACATAGCAGGCTTCGGCGTTTTCGGGGACGGTTTTTTCGGGATATTTTAATGTGTACATATACTCGTATTTTGTGTCCGCCGCACTGTTATTTTTAAAATTATTGCACATCACATAACAGTCAATTCCAAGCATTACAATAAGCAGGGAAAACAGCATTCCCGCAATTACCGTGATGCTCGTTCTCATTTCGCGGGTAAGCTGGCGGATCTGGAAACGTCTCATAAATCCCATTTTCCCAAGGTTTATATCTTTGCCGTGATGAGTGTTCTGCTCGTTTTTTATAAGCGAAAGAGCGGTGCGTGAAAGCCGTTTGTTTATAACGAGGACGTTCACAATAGCCGAAATTACCGGCGGCATTAAAATTCCGTAAATCAGCAGATAGACCGGGTAAACCGTCTCGAAAACCGGCAGCGAATAATAGCCGTAAGAATCGCCGGTAATGCTGTACATGGCAAAGTCGGTGAAGCCTATCGCGGTGCCGGCAATTCCCCCCAAAAAGCTTATCAGCGTCGGCAGAAAAATGTAATGCGATATAAGATTTTTCTTAGTCGCGCCCAAAGCGTAAAGTGCGCCGATAACGCTTGATTCCCGCTGGATCTGGTGAATTACAAACACCGAAACAACATAAGCCAGAAGCGCGATAAGAATAATTCCCACCAGCATTCCCACGTTTTTATTCATTACCACGTCTCCCGCGCAGCCTTTTATTCTCGGGTTTTCGTCAGCCTTGACAAATTCGGTGAGATTATCAATATCTATCTCGAAAATTTCATCAAGAAGCTCATCGGTTTCCTTCTGCAATTCGGAAATTCCGTCGGCAAGCTTTTTTGAACCGTCGTACGCAGCTGAAACTCCGGCGGTGTATTCGGGCGCGATTTGGGAAACCGCACCCCCGTTTTTATCAAGCTCGGAAAGACCCTCCGCAAGCTCTTCCGAGCCGTCCTTTAATTCGGAAATACCGCTTTTTAAATCGTCTTTTTTCTGTAAATTTTCGTTCAGCATTTCCAATAAAAATTCGTCCGAAATATCCTCAATATCAAATTCAAAGCTTCTTATTTTTTCCTTTAAATCATCGTGGGACGCCTTTCCGTTAAGCAGGTAAGCGTACCGCAGATCCTCGGTTTTGCCGCTTTTTTTCAGCAAATCATACTGCCCGTCCGATACAAATCCGATCCCGAAAAGCTTGCTCTGAATTGACGCGTCCGAAAAATTTTTTGTGGGAGCGTCATAGTCAAGCGCACTGCCTATTCCCGTTACGGTAAACTCGTTTCCGTAGATTTCAATTACGTCCCCGACGGAAATATCATTCTCTTCGCAGTAACGCTTTTCAAGACAAATTTCACCCGTATTTTTTGCGGGAACGCCTCGCTCGGCCTCGACAATATCAATATTTTCACGGTTTTTGAAAATGCGCAGAACAGATCCGTCCGCCATATCAACGTCAAACGAAAACATTTTTTCAAGGGTAATTCCCATATCGGAAATTTCATTTTCCTGCCGTTCCGTAAGCGGGGTAAAAACAGCGAACTGACCGTCCTCCAAATGATTTTTTTCCGCATTTTTATCCGTGCCTTGAATTATCGTTTCCGAAGACGCGATCATCGCTATGATTATGTACATTCCCAAAACTATCAGCAAAAAAAGCGCGAGATAACGGGGAAAATTTTCTTTTAAATCCCTCGGTATTCTTTTATTAAGCACCCTGTTCATTACAAATCCTCCAGTTCCGCCGCCGGCACGCGGACCTCGTTCAGATAGTCTTTTTTGATAAGACCGTCCTTGACGATTATCACCTTGTGTACCATATTTTTTATGGAATTATTGTGCGTGACAATTAGCATTGTCGTGCCGTATTTTTGATTGATCTGCTCCAAAAGCACGAGAATATCCCGCGAGGTTTTAGAATCCAGCGCACCCGTGGGTTCGTCGCACAAAAGCAGCTTGGGATTTTTTATAAGCGCACGGGCAATTGCGCACCGCTGCTGTTGTCCGCCCGAAAGCTGCGACGGGAATTTATTTTGATGCTCCGTCAGACCGAGAGTTTCCAGCAGTTCGTTCATATCCAGCGGCTTTTCGGCAAGATATTCGCAGACCTGGATATTTTCCCGTACCGTCAAATTGGGGACGAGGTTGTAAAACTGAAAAATAAATCCCAGATTGTCGCGGCGGTAGTCGGAAAGCGCACCCGGCTTCAAGCCGAAAATCTCCTTGCCGTCCACCTTTACCGAGCCGGAATCCATTTCGTCCAGTCCGCCTATGCAGTTCAGAAGCGTGGACTTTCCGCTGCCGCTCGTGCCTTGAATTACGCACATCTGACCCCTCTCCACACCCGTGGAAATCCCTTTCAGCACCTGAATGTAGCTGCTGTCCTTTCCGTAGCTTTTTTTCAGATCCTTCACTTCAAGATACATTGTAAAACCTCCTGAGTTAGCTTTAGCTAATAATGATATATTTTTTAAACCGCAAATGCGGCTCATTTTACATAACATCAACATAACATTGTTATGTTGTTCCCGTAATATATGCCGTACAATCGGTACGGCATATATTATTTTTTCTTATCTTCGAGAATTAAATTCGTCCAGCTGCTCACAAGAAAATTCATAATTTTTTGCATATTCGCAAGAGCCTTTTTTTCTCTTTTTTCGTGAGTTATGAGGTGAATGAAAGCGTCCGCCGCCATATGCGAAAGCCAATGCAGCATATATGAATTTACCTGCTTGCCGGGCATTTGCCGCACAATATTTTCAGCCATTTCCCGGTAGGATTTTTCAATAATTTCAACAATTTCGTCAACGGCGCTATCAAACCGTGAACCCTGCGAGCCTGTCAGCAGCAAAAGAAACGCGTCGTAATTTTCGTAAATATGATGAATAAGCGCAGAGGAAAAATCGTCGTGATCGCCGTCAACGTGATTGTAGATTTCATTCATCAGCAGCATACTGTCATGCCGGCGGAAATGCGTGACCAAAAGCTCTTTCATCTCCGCAAGGGGCTGTCGGACAACAGCGGTAAACAGGTCATCCTTATCCTTGAAAAAGAAATACAGCGCACCCGTCGTAACGCCGGCACCGGCACATATTTTCCGCAGCGAGGCTTTCATATAACCATTTTCGGAAAACTCCGCTCTTGCGCTTTCCAGAAGCTTTTCTTTTGTTTCTTTTCCGGATTCCAAGACATCACCTCCGCAGCATAACAGCGTTATGCTGTAATTTATTTTAACAGATAATTTTGCCGTTGTCAATACTTGAAAATAAATTCGACATTTTTAACAAAAATTCATCAAAAAATATTATCAAATATTAAATGTGCAAAAATGTCAAATTTTATTTTGCCGTATTCACGTTTTTATTATGAAAAATATTGATATGATTTTTCAAATGATTCCGCACTGAAATTATGCTCAAGACGCAAGCGTCCTCCTCGACGGCAACTCCATCAACGCCTATTCCCACAAGCCAATCCGTCAAAACAGTATGTCGCTCATATATTTTTTCGCGGTTTCCTTCCCGGCGGCGGAAATGCTGACAGACCGGGGAGCGGTCATACTTCTTGCTGTTGTGATCATTTCGGCGTTTATCGGCGCAATAATCGGAAAACGCGTAGTTAAAAAACATCTTGACTGATTTTTTTACCGCTGCAAAATATAAAAATCGGCGTTTTAATTTAACGCCGATTTTTGTAGGAACTTGTTCTCATATCCGCCTGAACAGCAAATTAGCATGAAAACAAGTTCTTAAAATTTTCCGTGAAAAAAATAAAAATTTCTTAAAAATTTTGACAATTCCGACAAAGTGTGCTATACTATTTGTATATACTTTTTATGGCAAGGAGACAGGTATGTTCGGATACGTTAAACCGTTCAAACCGCATATGCGGATATGTGAATACGATACCTATAAAGCGGTTTACTGCGGGCTGTGCAAAGTCCTCGGCAGGGAGTACGGCTTTGTCTCGAGAATGACGCTCAGCTACGACTTTGCGTTCCTCGGACTTATGGCTCTGGCTCTGAACGACAGTCCCGCCGTGATAGAGCCTCAGCGGTGCGCCGCTCACCCATGGCGCAAAACTCCATGCCTGAAATCTCCCGAGGGACTTGCCTACACCGCTGCCGCCGCGGAGATACTCATATACAACAAGGTCAAGGACGACCTCGACGACAGGCGTTTTTTTGCAAAGCTTTTCCCTTGGCTGCTTCTGAAGCTGCTGAAAAGACCCTACCGCAAAGCGGCGGGATTTTACCCCGAGCTTGCCGCCTACACCGCCGAGCAGATGGTTCGACAGGCAAAGCTGGAAAAGGACAACTGCAAATCCATAGACCGCGCCTCCGAGCCGTCCTCGAATATACTCGCCGAGATAGCGGCGGGACTTTCCGAAAACGAGGAGCAGCGGCGTATACTGCGGCGTTTCGGCTATCTTCTGGGACGTTACGTCTACATCGCCGACGCTTTCGACGACGTGGAAAAAGACTTCCGTACGGGCGGCTTCAATCCGCTTGTTATCGGCAATCCCACGATCAACGACCTGGATCTTCCCGAAATACAAAAGCGGACGGGCGACAGCATTAACTTCACCTTGGGTGCGCTGGCGGATTCGTACGTTCAGCTTGAAATAAAGCGTTTCAAGCCGATAACCGACAATATAGTCTACCTTGGACTGAAAAACGTGTTCTACGACCTGATCAGGAAAAAAGAGGAAAATGAAAATATTGAGGACGGCTGAGATACGTCCTTAAAAAGACTGCTAAAGGAGAGCGGCGATATATGTACGATCCTTACAGAATACTTGGAGTAATGCCCACCTCCTCGGACGAGGAAATAAGAGACGCATACAGAAGCCTTATGCGCCGTTACGAGGGGGACGACGGAAAGCTTGCGGAGATCACGGAGGCTTTCGACAGCATTATGAATATGCGCCGCGGAGGAGCGGGACAGCAGACGACGGAAGGTTTTTCCGAGGTGCGACGTCAGCTTCAAAACGGCAACTACAACGACGCGGACAGTATGCTCGACGGCATTGACGACAAGTCCGCCGAGTGGTACTTTCTCAAGGGAAGCGTGTGCTACGCCCGCGGCTGGCTCAACGAAGCTTACTCGAATTTTTCGCAGGCTTGCAGAATGGAGCCTTACAATCCCGAATACAATTCCGCGCTGAGACATATGTCAGAAAGCAAAAACGGGCGTATGCAGGGCGATCCCAACGGAGATCCTTTCAGCGGAAACGGCAGGGCGTTCGGGTGCAGCGCGTGCGACGTATGCAACGGCTTGATCTGTGCGGACTGCTGCTGCGAATGCATGGGCGGAGACTGCATACCCTGCTGCTGATACCGGCGAAAGGACGTTTTATGAAAAAAGTAAGCTATAAGGTCGCTTTGGGCGGGGTGGTGTCAGCGCTGTGCCTGCTGATGATGTTCATGACAGCGGTCATACCTCCGCTGAGCATGACCCTGCCGCTTTTTGCGGGAATGCTGATATTTGTTGTGGCAATAGAGATAAGCAGCTCGTGGGCGTTTGTTACCTACGCGGCGGTGTCGGTGCTGTCGTTTTTCGTCACGCCCGACAAGGACGCATGGCTGTTTTTCACGTTTTTGTTCGGGTACTATCCCGTGGCGAAATCGTTTTTTGAGAAGATAAAGGTCAAGGCGCTGTGCTGGCTGTGCAAGCTTGCGGTGTTCAACGCGTCCATAGTGATAATTTATTATGTGACCGCAAATCTTTTGGGAACTCTTGATTTATTTGAGGAGTTTGGATTTTATAACAAATGGCTTGTTCCGGCGCTGCTTATAGCGGGAAATCTGGTGTTTCTTTTGTATGAGTATGCGCTCACACTGGTAATTGACTGTTACAGAAAGTGGTTCAGACCGACTTTTCTGGGGAAATCCAAATAAACGGTAAATTGTAATTTAGCGCAAAACAAAACGACAGCGCCCCGCGCGGCGAAGCCGCGACTAAAAAGTTCGCCAGCCTTTCAAGGCTGCGAGGTCCACGGGGCAGAGCCCCTGGTCGCCCTCCGCAGAGGGCGAAATCCCCCGCGCCCGCAGGGCGCAATTCGCCCCGAAACGGGGAAGAGGGTGAGAAATGCGACAGCATTTCGAGGGGGAGCGGACACGACCGCTCCCCCTTTGTTATGCTTGAAACAAAATATCCCTTGAAAACAGTCCGGTGGACTGTTTTCAACGAGACAAAATT